>NC_014501.1:1627500-2370000 GCF_000147335.1 Gloeothece verrucosa PCC 7822 | reverse complement strand
TAAAAAATATAGTCCATCAGAGGGTTCGCCCTGTTTAAAAATTAATTCACCGGACGAATAATCTAAACAAATCAAATATTTCATAAATTTAAACACTTGTTCCGGTCTAAGGAAAAGTTGAGTGAGTTGTTCAGCTAAAGTTTGTGGACTTTCTTGAAGATTAATAAATTCTTCTAATAATTGATTTTCACACCATTCTAATCCTCGATCTAAAGTAGGTAAAAGCAAGGCAAGTTTATGTTCATCATCTAAACAATCAGCTTGTAAAAGCCTTTTTCCAATCGAGTTAGGAATGGTGGTATAAAGAATAGATAAATTATTTTGTTGAGCTAAAATTTTTAACTTAATAAAGCTAAATATAGCCGAAGAATCTAAGCCGCTTACATGACGAAAATCTAAGATAACATAGCGCAAAGGCATTTTTTGAGGATCAGCCATGCGGCGACGAATTTGATTCACTAAGTGATTGGCAGTGCCAAAAAAAATAAAACCTTGTAGTTTAATGACATGAATTTGATCAGTTAAGCTTTTGAGCAAATTTTCTTGAGACTGAAAACGCTGTACATTACTTTGGCAATTGGCTCCTGAAAGTTGTTGTTTAATCACATCAGTGAGACTGTAGTTGATGACAAAAATTACTACAGCTAAGATCAAACCAATAGCCACTCCTTGAAGAAATCCGACAAAAACAATAATAACAGCAATCAACAGAACAACAAAAATATCTGCTTGAGCAAGTTTGAAGCGAGATTGCTGAATCCATTCTCCAAAAAAATCTAAGCCAAGAAACAATAACATTCCCCCAAAAATGGGTTTAGGGATCAAGCTAAATAACGAGGCTCCGCCAATCACAACAATTAAACAGACTACAGCCGTCAAAAAGCCCACCAAGCGAGTTTTAGCCCCCATTTTATAAGCCAAAACAGAGTCAGCTAAAATCTGATAACCGACCATTCCCCCCAAGGTACCAGAAATAATATTAGCTATGCCGGCAACTTCTAATTCTTGGTTAATTTCAATATCTTGTTGACTGACAATTTCTAGACTACTGACAGTCAACATAATAGAAACAGCACTAACAATCATGATAGTGATTAAATTTCCCACTTGTCCGAAAACCGCCATCCAGTTAACGTGATTCAAATTTGATAATTTAAAAGGTTGCCAGATCCCCCCTTCGGGAAATTGACTAAATAACCATCCCGAGGACTGTAATTCGGCAATTGTTACGCCAGTTGCCCAGACATAAAGGTAAAATATAATAATAGATAAAGCTAATATACCGGGTACGCTTAGGGGATGATTGGTAGTTCGAGAGATAACAAATAAGCAAGCTCCCACGATTAAACCAAACAGCCAATGAACTATAATATTGGATTGAAAAAATACCGAGAAGTTAGAAAAACTGGGGCTAATATCTGTCATCACTTGCATAGCACCTTGAATTAATAACCATCCCGTGCCAGCTAAAAATCCTCCAATAACCGGATAAGGAATAAAGCGAATTAATCCCCCAATTTTTAATCGTCCTAAAGTTAATAAAAATACACCTGTCAGAACAGAAGTAAGCGCAATAACTGTGATGATCGTATAAAAAATTTCCTCTTCATTGATGCCGGATGTTGATGACATTTGCTCTTGAATCGCTACAGCACTGATGGCTAAAATAGCAGTGGGTAGGGCATCGCTATCAGCAATCATACCCGGAAAAGAACTGGTTAAAGCGATCACTCCTCGAAAAACCACAGCACTGATCAAAGCAATACCTATTCCTGCGGCAATATGATTAGTTAGATTTCCCGAAAAAATCAAAGCCGCATAGGAGATCGAAATCATAATGCCGATTGCGCCACTGATGACACTTACTGCTAGGCTAGGTATTAGATCGTTGAATTCAAATGATATTGGTAACTTAGTTGTACGCCACATAAATTATAGTAAATCCCTGGTTGATTAATGCTGAAAATTCGTCAAATACTCTCGGTTTTCCTGTTATTCTCCCTCAGTTTGTTATTAGTAGTTGGTTGTCAAATTTATCGAGGGGATCAAGTCCTCAACGAAAAACCCATTGTCATTGGCTATAGTACGTGGGTTGGTTGGTGGCCTTGGGCGATCGCCGAAGAGGAAGGATTATTTACAGCCAATAAAGTCAATGTTCAACTTAAGTGGTTTGACGGATATTTAGAGTCTTTACAAGCTCTAGCGGCCGGACAACTCGATGGAAATTGTCAGACCCTTAATGACACCATAGCTTTTGCGGCTGATGCCGTCAATGGTGAAGTGGTAGTTTTAGTAAATGATAATTCTGCCGGCAATGATAAAATCATCGTTTCAGAAGAAATTAACAAAGTTGAAGACCTGAGAGGAAAAAAAGTGGCTGTAGAAGAGGGAGTTGTGGATGATTTTCTCTTAGCGTTAGCTCTGGAAAAACACGGAATGTCTAGAGAAGATGTAGAAATTGTTCCCTTAGAAACTGGGGCAGCAGTGTTATCTTTTGTAACAGGAAAAGTCGATGCTGTTGGGGCATTCGCTCCTTTTTGGTTAACCGCCTTTCAACGGTCAGGAAGTAAAGAGTTAGTTAGTTCAAAAGATTTTCCCGGCGCAATTGCCGATCTTTTAGTGGTGTCTCAAAAATTCATTGATGAACAACCTCAGCAAGTTCAAGCTATCGTAAAAACTTGGTTTGACATCCGTGAATTTATGCAAAAAAATCCTAAAAGAGCCAATGAAATTCTTGCTAAACGTGCTAATGTTACGGTAGAAGATTTAAAGAAATTTGAAGCAGGCGTTAAATTTTTTACTCTCGAGGATAACCTAGAAGCTTTTAGCCCGGGTAATAACATGAAACATATGCCTTATGCTGCCCAAAAAATCGGAGATTTTCTCTTAAAATTTAAATTTACTGAGAAACTACCCGACATAAATAAAATATTTAATAATCATTTTGTTAAAGCCTTGGCAGGTAAACAATCTTGAGGATAAAGTGTAAATAGACACCTTCCATCAAGATAAACTTGACTCTTTCCATGACGGTTATTAGCTCTATTTCTAAAAATCTTAAACCGACTGTCTTTTGGCGCATTGCAGAAGATATCCCTCGATCTCTTCATTGGTTTTTGATGGGATCATCCATATTACTTCCTCTAGCGATTTGGCAATTAATCTGTAATTTCACTGAGATAAAACCGGTTTTTTTGCCTTCTCCTTTAGATGTTTGTCAAGCTTTTATTCATCTTTGGCAACAAGGATTAATACTAAAAGATACCTGGATTAGTTTTTTAAGAGTTTCTTTAGGATTTTTCTTAGGCGCTATAGTAGCAGTTCCCCTAGGAATTTCTATGGGAGCGTTCGCTAGTATTCGGGCATTAGTTGAACCCATTATGGGCGTAGTTCGCTATATGCCTGCCCCGGCTTTTATTCCTCTTTTAATGATCTATTTAGGCATTGATGAACCTTCTAAGATTGCTCTGATTTTTTTAGGGACAGTCTTTTTTAATACATTGATGATTATGGATGGTGTTAAATTTATTCCCAAGGAGTTAATTGAAGTGGCTTATACCTTGGGAGGAAATCGCTTTCAAGTGGTGCGGCAAGTGATTATTCCTTATGTTATCCCCAATATTATAGATACTTTTCGCATTAATATGGCAGCCGCTTGGAATTTAGTCGTGGTGGCGGAATTGGTGGCGGCACAAACGGGGTTGGGTAAACGAATTTTATTAGCTCAGAAGTTCTTAAAAACGGATGAGATTTTTGCTTGTTTAATTGTTTTGGGTGTGATCGGTTTTGCGATTGATTTATCTTTTCGTTTTTTAGCTCGTTTATCTTGTAAATGGGCAGTAGATTGAGGGTTGATTGATGAATGGTAATGGTGAGGGATTATGCACTTAGAAATTGTCAATTTATACAAGGATTTTTCTTCTGAACAAGGAGAATTAGCAGTCTTAAAAGAAATTAATATGCACCTAGAAATAGGAGAACTTCTCTGTGTGGTGGGTGCATCCGGCTCAGGTAAGTCCACTTTGCTAAGAATGATTGCAGGGTTAGATTACCCAACCCGAGGCAGAATTCTAGTGGATGGGGTGCCGATCATTGGACCTGGACCTGATCGCGGCATGGTCTTTCAGCACTATACTCTTTATCCTTGGATGAATATTCAGAAAAATGTCGAGTTTGGTTTAAAATTACAACACATTCCCCCGAGAGAAAGAAGGGAAATTGCCTCTTATTATCTTCATGTGGTTGGGTTATCGGAATTTGCCCAGTGTTTTCCTAAAGAATTGTCTGGAGGAATGCAGCAACGAGTGGCGATCGCTCGGGCTTTAGCTTGTCGTCCTAAAATTTTATTGATGGATGAACCTTTCGGCGCTTTGGATGTACACACTAAGGAAATTATGCAACATTTTTTGTTACAAATTTGGCAAAAGACCGGTTGCACAATTTTGATGATTACTCATGATGTGGATGAGGCCGTATTTTTATCACAGCGTATTTATGTGTTAAGTTCTCGACCCGGAACTGTGCAGCGCGAAATTAGTATTAAGTTACCCCCCCAACGAGATTATAAGATTAAACGTCAGGGAGAGTTTTATCGTTATACAGAAGAGATTATGGATTTATTGAGGGTTAGGCCGGAGGAAATCAGAGTGAGTTAAGGTGGGGTTTTTAGATTTTTTTTAGGTAAAAATATGGGCTATTGTATATATTTGGCAGCTTGTCGATTACTGTCGGGGTTGAGTTGAAATTTAAGTTTCTCGTATTCACGCCGCACCCTCTAAAATACAGTTAGTCAAGCCGCCTAAGACCTGTGAT
The DNA here is from genome assembly GCF_000147335.1 of Gloeothece verrucosa PCC 7822. Lineage (NCBI taxonomy): Bacteria > Bacillati > Cyanobacteriota > Cyanophyceae > Chroococcales > Aphanothecaceae > Gloeothece > Gloeothece verrucosa. Next base: position 2,365,188 of record NC_014501.1, on the reverse strand, counting down.
CAACCAGCCGAGAAGATTTTAGATCACAGCGATGTTAAGCGGCTCTAGTCAATTTGTCACTTTATAGAGGATAAAAATTGTATGGATATTCAGACCAAAAAACTTTATGATACCGATTACAATCTCTGGCTATTGACTACAGCCCAATTATTACGAGAGCGCCAACTTGACCAGATTGATTATGAGAATTTAATAGAAGATTTAGAGGCGATGGTAAGAAGCGACAAAAACGCACTCTTCAATAATTTAAAACAGCTATTAATGCACTTGTTAAAATGGGAATTTCAAGCCTCTAAACGTAAAAATAGCTGGAGATACAGTATTGTTGAGCATTGTCAAAGGATTAACAAGGCTTTTAAAGACAGTGCGAGTTTAAAGCCTTACTTCAATGAGATTTTTGATGAATGTTATGAAAAAGCTAGATCATTAGCCTCTGCTGAGACAGGAATCCCTAAAAAAGATTTTCCTGTTGAATGTCCTTTTACAAAAGAATATGTTTTAGATGCTGAAAATTTGTTTGTTGTTGGCGAGGACGAATAACCCCTACAAAAACATCTCTAGGATGGGTTAGGACGTAGATCAAAATTTATCTGTTGATTATTAAAATGCTCCCCAGACCTAATCCACTCTACAACTTGTTGGTTTAAGGTTATTAAGCTTTACCAAAAGCATTTTTTACATTGGGCTGATTCAGATAATATATGATAAAGACGGCAATCGCCACGTTAACGAGCGCTCCTGTCATTTCAAAAAAGCCGCCTGATTGAAAGAATCGAATCACATTGATTAAAATATTGACAATTTGAATAATATATGTTACACCATAAGCCCAATCTTTAAGGGTAAAAAGTCCATAGCTAACGCCGATGGCTAACACACTAATAAACCAAGAAACAGCAGTGGTTACCAGCAGCACAGCACCTCCTCCGGTAATTTGGGCATTACCCGAAACAACGCCGCCAGTGAGCAACAGGCCACCCAAAAGAAAGAGGATTAAATTAAAAATAATCCCCCAAATTCCCCCGACTAAATTTAAGACAGCGAGAATAATTACACCTACAGGACGGTTGTTCATATTTCTTTCCCTTTATGTTAATTTCTTATTTGTTCTTAAGTTTACCGCTATTGACGAGCCGCCTGACATCTTTTCAGCAAAAACTCAGCTTTACATCAAGGAAAAATCATCTTTATGGGTCATACTCTAATATATTGAGCGTGCAGTGTGGAACACGAGCGTTGCACCCCTGTCTTCTATTACTATCGATGAAGTTTCTTGATCGCCTTTTCCAACCTCTCCTTAGACTTCCTCACCAGATTAATGCTACCTCGTTACGAGTTCGTCTCACCCTTGGAGTAGCAACTGTTTCTGCACTGGGGTTAGGAACTGTGGCGGTGTGGATCAGTTGGAAAATGCAAAATATACTCATAGAAACTCATAAACAAAATATTCGCTACATCACTGATCGCTTTCCTCATGATGTGGAAATTTACAGCGATATGGTAACCCTAGAAACTGGACTGCAAAAAGCCATTGATAATTTAACCGATAATAAAACCTTACTATGGGCAAAAAATCCTCAAGGCCAAATTACGGCCGAGTCGATGCCGCTTAAAATGGGCAGTAATGGCCAAAATTTACTCGCCTTTAAGCAAATTTTCTCTCAACCCGAGCTACAATACCTCAATGGACGTTACTGGTTACTGTGTACTAATTCGCTCAAGGTAAAAGGAGTCAATTTAGGTCACATTTATATCGCTCAAGATATCACCGGCGATCAAGTCATGTTTTTTAGTCTGATGATCAATTTAGGCATGGCTACCGTGATCGCCATTGGTATCATGACAGTGACTATTGCTTGGTATGTTAGGCATTCTCTGCAACCTTTACAACGAATTTCTCAGTTAACCGAAAGTATTTCTGCTGAAAAATTGGGAGAAGCACGTATTGACTTAAAAAATGCGCCCCGAGAAGTGAAACAATTAGCTCACACGTTTGACCAAATGTTAAACCGTCTTTCCGAGGCGTGGGAACATCAAAGACAGTTACTTAGTGATGTTTCCCATGAATTACGAACGCCTTTAACCATTGTTTCGGGTTATCTTCAAAGCGCCTTGCGTCGTGGGAATAATTTAACAGCTACTCAACGGGAAGCCTTAGAAATTGCCCTTTCTGAAGCTGATCGTACCATTCAATTGCTACAAGATTTGTTAGACCTGGCCCGGGCCGATAGTGGGCGGATGCACTTTCATCTAGAACCCATTATCCTCAATGATTGGTTAAAAGAGGTAATGGAAAAAACCCAAAAATACGCTGATCGGCAAATAGATTTTGTCATTCCTTGTGATCCTATAACCATTCAAGCTGATCCGGTTCGTCTCAGACAGGTGTTATACAATCTCATTGATAACGGCGTAAAATATTCTGATGCTCAAACGCCCATTACGGTTAAGTTAGAAGCACAACAGCACTCCTGCATTTTACAGGTATGTGATCGGGGTATCGGTATTTCTTTGCCGGATCAAGCTAGAATTTTTGAACGGTTTTATCGAGCAGATGAAGCACGAAGCCGCAGTACGGGAGGAACAGGGTTAGGTCTTGCGATCGTCAAAACCCTTGTAGAGGGAATGGATGGTCATATTTCTTTATCTTCCCAACCGGGACAAGGGAGTATTTTTTCCATCACTTTGCCGCTTTTGCAGAAGTAGCAGGTGCGTTACACTGAGACAATTAACAGTGATTAGTTATAACTTTTAACTAAAGACCGCCAATTTAAGATCTTGAGCTATTAAAAAATGAAACAAAAACGAGGTGCTAATTTTTCTCCTACATCTGGAGATTCTGAAAGAAAGAGATTAGAGGTCAGTTTTGGGCTTATTTTAACCCTTGCTTTGGCCTTGTCTATTATTATTTATGTGGCTGTTCTACCTTTTCGAGCTTCTTATCTGGGGATTTTACTTTATGATCGAGGATGGACTCAGCCGTTAGCCATTTGGTTTGCTTGTATTGTTGCTACCTTAACGCTGATCAAGTTAATCAAAATTAATCGGGAATTTCGCTCACTTAAGCGGATTTGGATCTCCGATGTGATTAACTTTAATAATCCTCAATCTTTAGAAGTTTTAACCTTTCAAAAAAATCTCGCTAGAGAAAACTCGTTGGTGGGCCTACGCTGTAGCCGCGTCATTGCCGCTTATAGTCAATCTAATAGCCGCAAGACCGCCAGCGAATTTGCCCTAGATGATGCTTCTTTTTATGTCAGTAGTTCAGAATCTTCTTATGCTTTTCCTCGGATTTTAATCTGGGCCATTCCGCTCTTAGGTTTTATTGGAACTGTGGTAGGAATTAGTCAAGCGGTGAATGGCTTTAATGGATTTTTAGAAAAGTCTAGTGATATTGGACAAATTAAACAAGGTATTGGCACCGTCACCAGTGGGTTAGCGGTGGCTTTTGATACCACCTTATTAGCTTTGTTGCTCAGTGTATTAGTGATGATTCCTATGGTGTTGGTCGAACGATATGAATCTCGATTATTGCTGGCTATTGATATTTTTATTAACGATGAATTACTGCCTCGCTTTAAAGAAGAAAGCAATAGTTTAGAGCAAAAAAACCTTAAGGAAGCCGTTAATCAAGCCATTCAAGAGTCTTTTCCTCGGGCACAAGATTTGATTGAACCCGCCCATGAATATGCTAAACAAGCGGTGACTGATTTAAGACTCATTTTAGGAAATGAATTAACGGAAATTCAAAAAAATAATCAAAGTTTTATCACTCAACTGAATGAAATTAATCAACTGAGTTTACAGGATAGACAAGGGTTTACCACTTTTCTAGAAAGACAACAACAAGCCTATCAGGATTTAACCGGGCAAATTAACCGTTTATTCGAGGGGTTAAAAATTAACTATACGGATTCTCTAGAAAATCAACAGCAAGTTAACCAAGATTTAATTAATCAAGTTAATGGTTTAGTAGAGAAATTGACAAGTAATTACCGAAATTCTCTAGAAAATCAACAGCAGGTCAACCAAGATTTACTGACAAAAATAAACAATCTCGTAGAACAACTGAAAGTTAATTACACAGGTTCTCTCGAGAATCAACAGCAAGTTAACCAAGGTTTACTGACACAGATTAATCATCTAGTGGAACAACTGAAAGTTAATTACACCGGTTCTCTAGAAAATCAACAGCAAGTTAACCAAAGTTTACTAACACAGATTAATCATCTGGCTGAAAGCTTGAAGAGCAACTACACGCAATTATCCGGTGCTTTAACGACTCAATCTCACCAAATGACTGAGCAACTTAAACAGGCGGCTAATCTTCTCGAAACCCGAATTCAATCTTTAGAAAATGCGGCTTATAAACTCTCTGATATCACCCAATTAAAAACCAGCTTAGATCATTTAATTAAATCCCTAGAAAAAGTCGAGCCAGTGGAACAAGTCATTAAAGAAGCTATGTCACAAATTAAAGAACTTAAACCCAGTTTAGAAAAGTTAAGTAAGCCTCGGATTATTACCTTTGCTGAGTCAGATGAATAAGGAGATAAACCCGTATGCGTCGTCGTCGGTTTTCCCGTTCTTCTACTGAAGTCGAATTGTTTCCTTTCTTGTCTATCTTAGCCTGTACGATAGGAACACTAATTTTATTAATCATTGTTTTAACGACTCAAATGTTTGGCGAAGATGGCGCAGTGACTATTGTCGCTAAAGGAGAAAATGGAAAAAACTCTAGTAAACTTCCTAATTATATAGAATGTAAAGGGGACGGAGTAATTATTTATCCCAGCAAAAAATTAGTTAAAAAAGCTAATTTATATAGTCCATCTTCTCCATTTAAAACCTTGCTAGAAAAAGTCAAAAATCATAAAAATAAAGAGTATTTAATTGTGGTGGTACGTCCCGATGGATTTGATATTTTTCAAGAAATTAGGGAGGTGATAGAAAAGCAAGGAATCGACATGGGTTATGAACCTATTGAAGAAGGAATTAAAGTTAAATTTGAGGCAAAAAAATGAGAAGAAGGCAACATCGTACTTTAAGTTTACCTACTCAAAATTTAGACTCATTTTTAGATATTCTCACTAATACAGTGGGTGTATTAATGTTTATTAGTTTGTTTATTACTCTGGTCAGCGTGCAAGGCGGTAAAATTATTCATACCCCCTTGGTAGCTAAAACTAACAAAAAACCTCACTTTTTTGAAGTGAATAAAAATCGGGTTATTTTTATCGATGATGAAGAAGTTCAGCATCAGTTAGGATTGTTAACAAAATCTTTACCCTCTTGTCCTCATCCTAAGCTTCCTGATACGTCCGATGCCTCGGCTTATCAAACTTATACTGAGCGGCTACAAGATTATGAACAGTGCAAACTTAAGTCCGTTGAAAAAATAAAGAATTTTCAAGTTACCACGAACTCTTATAATGTTCGTTTATATGACTTAAATGCTTTGTTGTATGAGCCGCTCAATGAAAAAGTCGGTGAGACAGTAGAACAATTTACTGAACCTAACTCTGAATTCGAGTCAGTTTTACAAAAACTCAATCCTAAACAAGATTATTTAGCTTTTATTGTCCGACAAGATAGTTTTTCCGCTTTTCGCCTTGCTAGAGAAAAAGCCATCAAAAAAGGATTTGATGTGGGATGGGAGCCTCATAATAGTGACAATCCCATTGTATTTGGTTCTAAGGGCCGAGAAATCGGCGTTCAGTAAACCCAATCCCCAGAAATAGACTGGGGGAGAATGCGAGTTCCGCACCAAGCTCAACCTAATGGCGGGCAAAGGATCACGAAACTATTTTTTAAACGAGTCAGTCATTACTCTATAGGCTGAAAAAAGCCTTAAATACCAATATACTGTTTAAGTGAGGAAATCAGATTGTATAGCAGCCGCTCTTGCGGTTAGGACATTTTTCAAACCTCAAACCTAATAACAGTAAGCTTTTAACCTTCTGCCTCTTGCCTTCTGCTTCTTCCTATATATAACCTTGATCAAAAAAGGAGTATTACCTCATCAATATTCAATTAATGATTAGCTCAACAACATGAAAACCAGACATAAATTAAAATCCCTTTCATGGATAGAGATTTTTGGTAAAATTAATTTAATCATTTCAGGAATTTGTGGTTTATTTTTTCTTTGGCTGACGGTATTAGCCGTAGAAAAAAACGTACAGTTAAAAGAATTTGATGAAAATTTTTTGGTGCAACTGAAAAATAGTTTACCGCCGCTATTTATCTATGTGGCTAAAATCTTCTATTGGGTGGGAGATGCAGAAACTTCAGCCATTGTTGTTTTAGTCAGTTTAGCAATATTATGCTGGAGACGTTATTGGTTAGAAGCCCAAGTGGTTGCAGCATCTTCTTTAGGGGTTCTGATCTTAATTGATAAAATGGTTAAACCCTTGATAAGGCGCTCCCGTCCCCTAGGAAGATTAGTTGATGTGGATGGTAGAAGTTTTCCCAGTGGTCACGCGACTGGTAATTTTCTTTTATATTTTTTATTAGTTTATATCCTTTCGGTTAGATTTCCCAAATATACCCCCTATTTCTACGCCACCGCCATAGTAACTATTATTTTAATGGGCATATCAAGTATGTATTTAAGAGTGCATTGGTTTACAGATATCTTAGGCGGTTATAGTCTAGGCTTTATTTTATTAACCCTTTCTATAGGGCTTTTAAAAATTACCGATAAAAAATATCAAAAATCTTAGTTTTTAGCAAAAATTAAAAATGATCAAAGCGCAGCTAGATACCCCTTCTAATCAGCGAAAAAGCCGGGAGCAAGAATCTAAAAAACTCTGGATTTTTTCCTTACTTTGGTTATTCCTGATTAGCTGGATTGGTTTTTTTGGGAATTTGGGCAGCATTGGGCTAATGGATAAGACAGAACCCATGTTTGTAGAAGCCGCCCGTCAAATGGTGGTGACAGGGGATTGGATTACCCCTTATTGGAATGGGGAGACGCGCTTTGATAAACCTCCCCTCACTTATTGGTTAATCGCCATCGCTTTTAAACTCTTTGGAATTAATGAATGGGCGGCTAGAATTCCCTCAGCTTTGATGGCCATGGCCTTAGTTATGCTTGGCTTTTACACCCTACGCTACTTTGGAATTTCTAATCCTTTATCTCCTCCCGAAAGTCCTAAAGACGATTCTAAACTGTGGCTGAGTGCTTGGCTAGGTTCTGGAATCATCGCCCTTAACCCCGCTTGGATTGCTTGGGCTAGAACAGGTGTATCAGATATGTTTCTGGCTAGTTCGATGGGGATGGCACTTTTATCCTTTTTTCTCGGCTATGCAACAGAAGAAAAAGAAAGCCCTATTCGGGGGTTTTCTGCTAAAGATGGGTGGTATATTCTTTTTTATGTATTTATGGCTCTGGCCGTCTTGGCTAAAGGTCCCATTGGCTTGATTTTACCCGTGTTTATTGTCAGTACCTTTCTGTTTTATCTGGGGAATTTCAAGGAAGTTTTACAAGAAATGAAATGGCGGCGGGGCGGCTTAATTTTTTTAGTGATTGCCGTTCCTTGGTTTATTTTAGTGACTTTGGCCAATGGACAAAAGTATATCGATGTGTTTTTTGGCTACCACAACTTACAACGTTTCACCAGTGTGGTTAGTCATCATCCGGGGCCTTGGTATTATTTTATTCCTGTGGTTTTGGTGGGGTTAATTCCCTGGTCAATTTATTTACCGGTAGCGGTTACTCAACTCGGTTTTTGGCAAAGGGATGTTTGGCGTTCTTCTTTGCGTTCAACTCATCTCGGTTTATTTTGTCTATTCTGGTTTGCAGTTATTTTTCTGTTCTTTTCTGCCTCTTCTACCAAACTTCCTAGTTATGTTCTGCCAGCTATGCCAGCAGGGGCTATTTTAGTGGCGCTTTTTTGGATTTCTTTATTTGATAAAAAGAATAAAAAGAAGTTTGCTAAATATAGAAGGTTTTTTAAAGCTACTGCCATTGCTAATCTGATTATTTTACTTGCCCTTGCGGCAGCGAGTTTTTATAGTCCTAGTTTGGTGGATGGAGACCCCAGAAAACCGGGATTTTCTAGTATGTTACAACAATCCGGATTGCCCATTCTTGGGGGTTTGATCTGGGGACTTGTGACTTTGGGGACTATATTTTTGTTATTACGGCGACGAGATTGGCGCTGGTTGTGGATACCAAATTTAATTGGGTTTATGGCTTTTATTAGCTTTATTGCCCTGCCGGTTGCTCGGATTAAAGATACTGATAGTCAACTTCCTCTGCGACAAATTTCCTCTGTGATTACTCAAGTTCGACAACCCAAAGAGGAGTTAGTTTTGCTTGGATTTATTAGACCGAGTTTAGTCTATTATACTCGGCAAAATGTCAAGTTTTTTAATAATCAACATCGCTTGATTGAGGATTTACAAAGTGAACTGAATGATGCTTCCTCACCGACTATCTTGTTAATTACTGAACAAAAATATCTCGATAGATTAGGGTTAACTCCTCAAGATTATGAACTTTTAGATCAACAAGGCGTTTATCAACTTCTGCGGATCAATAAAAACTTGCTTTTGTCTAAAAAGTAGAACTTTTGAACTGCTATGACTGAAAAAATTGGTGGTTAAGATCACAGCCATGTAAAAACGCCGCCTCTGGTTCACTTTATTGGGCTTTATACTGGCAGTCCTCGATAGCGAATCCTAGTATTTTTAATTCCTCGGTTATTTTTGGGTATGTTTGTCGAATTAGAAGCCGATGAAGCTGGAAAAACCACAGGTTTAGGTAAAGGTTCTTCCTGAAGCGGCACTGTAGGCAAATCGGCATTTGTTTGCAGTTGCTCTTGTAACATTTTAGCCGCCAGATGGATTCTCCTTTCTAATAAACCAAAAGACAGAGAGTTACTGGATTTAACTAACAAAAATACTTCCGGATAACAAGCGGTAAAAATCAGATTTCCCTCGCCGCTTCGAAGGCTAATACTTTCAATTTCTTGAGTGTCTAATTGTTGATAAGTGTTTTGAGCAAGATGAAGAAATATTCCCCCGAGGATCATAGCTGTATTAATATCTATACCGATGGGTTCGGTGAGAAGCTGTCCGTTGGATGAAATCAAAACAACGCCCTCGATTTCTTCTGTTTGAGACATGAATTCAGCTAAAATGGCATTAATCTTATAAATGTTCATAGACAGATTATTTTGGCAGCCCCGAAAATTAGCACTTACGATTTTAACAATTAAAGCCCAAATAGTCTCAAGAACAAAAGTTACTAAAATTTCCCAAAAAATGTAGATAGATTTTTCGGTTATTTTGCATTAAGATAGTCAGCTAATTGAAGATTGAGAAGAGAAAGAGACAAAAGATTAATGAGCATAAGGAGTCTAAAAGCTAAATTGATAACGGGAGCGGTGGTTTTAACGGCTTTACCTGTCTTAGGTGTTACAGGAGTGAGCTATTTAGGCACTCAGTCTTTGAAAGAGCAATTTGTCCCTGCTAAACCAGTGGATGTTTTAGACAATCAAAAAACCCAACAAGCATTAGAACGACAATTATCTTTGATTGCATGGGTATCGGGATTAACAACCTTAGTAAGTGCTGCGATGGCTATCGCCTTGAGTGATCGTCTTTTGCGCCCTATTTTAAAATCTTATCAAACTTCCACTAGCCTAGTAAATCGGTTGCATTGCTCGCCAGTGGTTGACCCCGATGAAACCCGACAAAACGAACTGAGCGGCTTAGAAACTAACCTCAATCTCATCGCCGCAGAACTACCGAATCTTTTATGGAGACAAGAAGCGGCTGATGAACCGTTTCAAGTTCTGATGACTATCAGCCGCCACATTTGGGAATCCTTCTCTGAGGAAAATGTTCTTAGAACAACGGTAGAAGAAGTCCGTCAAGCCCTCAAAACTGATCGGGTGGTGATTTTTCGTTTCGAGGATGATCGGGAGGGAACCTTTATTGCTGAATCAGTGGCTCCTATCTGGCCGAAAACCCTGTGGACCACCATTAATGACCTGGGTTTTTTTGAGGCATATCGCCAATATCCCCATGACCAAATAGATGTTATGGATGATATCTATCAATCAGGACTTTCTGATGAGCATATTGGGCTACTAGAGCGATTTGCTGTCAAAGCCAGTCTCATTGCACCTATTATCCGCAATAATCAAGTATTTGGTTTACTTATTGCTCATGAATGCTCAACGCCGCGCATCTGGCAGCAGCTAGAGATTGATTTATTCGCCCAGATAGCCAACGGAGTCGGATTTGCTCTCGATCATACTAGACTTTTAGAGCAGGTGGATCAGGCAGCAGAGCAAGCCCAGTTATTTACCGATATTACCCTTTGCTTACGGGAATCCCTCCGAGAAGAAGATATTCTTAAAATGACGGTGGAACAAGTTCGCTCGGCCCTGACCACAGACCGGGTGATTGTCTATAGTTTTGATGCTGACTGGTATGGAACGGTAGTGGCTGAATCGGTAGTTCCTGGATTTCCGAAAGCCTTGTGGGCAAAAATTAAAGACCCTTGTTTTGCTGAAAATTATGTGGAGTCTTATCAGAAGGGTAGAGTGTCTGCTACTAATAATATTTATGAAGCCGGACTTACCCAGTGTCATCTGCAACAACTCGAACCTTTTGCGGTAAAAGCGAATTTAGTGGCTCCCATTCTCAAAGATGATCAATTGTTTGGGCTGCTTATTGCTCATGAATGTTCAGGCCCGAGAAATTGGCAGCAGTTAGAAATTGATTTAGTCGCTCAGGTAGCAACTCAAGTGGGATTTGCTCTTGACCACGCTAGGCTTATCCAGCGAGTAGATGCCACAGCGACGCAAAATCAGTTATTTACTGAGCTTACCCTTCGCCTGCGAGAAACTCTTCGAGAAGAAGATATTCTCCTCACTACCGTCGAAGAAATGCGCTTGGCCCTGAGAACAGACCGAGTGATTGTCTATAGTTTTGATGCTGACTGGTATGGAACGGTAGTGGCTGAATCGGTAGTTCCTGGATTTCCGAAAGCCTTGTGGGCAAAAATTAAAGACCCTTGTTTTGCTGAAAATTATGTGGAATCTTATCAAAGGGGTAGAGTGTCTGCTACTAATAATATTTACCAAGCCGGACTCACCGAGTGTCATCTGCAACAACTCGAACCTTTTGCGGTAAAAGCCAATTTAGTAGCCCCCATTCTCAAAGATGATCAATTGTTTGGGCTGCTCATTGCTCATCAATGTTCAGGCCCGAGAAATTGGCAGCACTCAGAAATTGATTTATTTGCCCAGATCGCTATTCAAGTGGGATTTGCTCTTGACCACGCAAGACTTTTAGCTCAGGTAGAAGAGGCTTACCAAAGCACAGAATTATTCCGTCTTCAACAGTCTCAATACCAAGAAACACTCCAACGTCAGGTTTTAAAAACCTTTCAAGAAAGCCAAGCGGTTCTCAAAAATCTTTCAGCCCAAGCGGCTCTCCAGATGGAGTGTGTCAGTGCTACTCATCATCAAATTCGAGCGGTGATAGATTGGGTTGAGGATATTAATTCTCTGATTCAACAAGCAGAGCGGCTTCAACAGCCAGCTAGGCAGATTGTGCAGTCTTGTGATCAATCGATTAGTCAGCTTTTAGAAAACATTTCTACGCTTCAAAATAGATTAGTACAAGCCGTAGAAAAATTTCAATCTTTAGATCGTCCGGCTCGAAAACTTTCTGAGGTGATTAATCTTCTCAATACCACCGTTTATCAAGTAAAACTGCAAACTTTGACGGCTGAACTAGAAGCGAGCCGCATGGGTGAGTCGGCTCAAGAATTGTCTTCAGTCACTAAAAAAGCTAACGCGCACGTAAGGCAATTAGAGATGGAAATCGCGGAAATTATGCCCTTGTTAGTCGATATTCAGACTCAAATATCGGAAATGTCTAGCGTGATGAAAAGCGAGTTTCAGCAGTTAAATATTGGCACTCAGTTAGTAGAGCAAACTCGGTCCTCATCTGAGCAAATGGCTAATGTGAATGATGACCTTAGCAAGCTGATAGCGGCTATTTCAGTTGCCGTAATGAACGGTGTAGAAATTTCCGATTTGGTCAGAGAATCTGTGCAGGAAATGGAAAGATTTAGCCGCCAAACGTCAGAAGAATCGAGAATTTTGTCTGAATCTTTAAATCAGCTACTGGAAGTTATCGAAGAAGATGGGTAATGCTCAATCGTAATAATACTTAAAAATTAAAGCGACCGCCCCCTGCTGAAGCGATCGCAATTGACTAGATTTAATTCAATTTACTGATAGCCATTGCGGGTGACTGCCGTTAAGCGTTTTTCAATGGGAATATAAACCGTATCGTGACGACCGGTATAAATTTGAGTGGGACGGAAAATACGATTTTCATTTAATTGCTCTTTCCAGTGAGCTAACCATCCAGCTACCCGAGAAATTGCAAACAGAGGGGTAAATAAATCGGTGGGGATACCCATTTTCCGATACACTAGACCTGAATAAAAATCCACGTTAGCGTAAATTCCTCTGTGCCCCAATTTTTCCTCGACGACTTTTTCTAACTCCACTGCAATCTCATAATATTCATCATGCCCCATTTGTTCAAATAGCTGCATCGCCAGTTCTTGTAAAATGGTAGCGCGAGGGTCTTTAACCTTATACACCCGGTGCCCAAATCCCATGATTTTCTTTTTATGCTCAATACAATGCTCCACATAGGGGCGAACATTGTCCACTGAACCAATTTCTTCGAGCATAAATAAAACTTCTTCATTGGCCCCACCATGTAAGGGCCCGGCGAGGGTTCCTACGGCTGAGGCTATCACTCCATAGGGATCGGTTAAAGTAGAAGCGGTTACCATGGCCGAAAATGTAGAGGCATTCATGGTATGTTCAGCATGAAGCGTCAAACACACATCAAAAATCTTAGCCGCTAATTCCGAGGGTTTTCGCTCTGTGAGCATATACAAGAAATTGGCGGCATAATCTAAACTATCATTAGGCTGAATCGGATCGTTCCCCCGGCGAATCATGTGAAAAGCCGCTACCATCGTGGGAATTTTTGCCACTAGACGCACCACTGCTTGACGAATGTAGGCGGGGTCATCGAGGGCACGACGGGAGTAAAATAAGCCTAATGCTGCCGCACTGGTTTGTAGCGCATCCATCGGATGTCCCGTTTCCGGGAAACATTTCATCATATCCCGAATATGATATTTTATTCGGCGATGATAGCGAATTTCATTTTCAAATTCTTCTAGTTCTATTTTTGTGGGCAGTTCACCCCAAATGAGTAAATAAGTTGTTTCTAAAAAACTACTATGTTGAGCGAGTTCAACTATATTAATTCCTCGGTATTCTAAAACCCCTCTTAGTCCGTCAACGTAGCTAATACTTGATTGTGCAGCCGGAATGCCTTCCAAACCTGGGCGATATTCACAAACGGTCGTCATGGTTATACCTGTATCGTTGCAAGGATTTAGATCAAGATCTGAAGCTAACTTACCCTATAATTTATTCTCTATGTCGATTTAACCGAAAAGTTTTAAGATCTTTATGAGACTAGAGTAACCACTTCGGGGAAGTTAACAAAAATAACTCACAGTTACCGATCGGTGCTGTTTTGTCGAGTATATTTAGTCCAATTACACCGGCTTTTTTAACGATTAGTTTTTCTTGCGTCTTTCCCCAAACAAGAACTTCTGACCAGTTACCTAAGTCTGGTTGATGACCGACTAGGGCAAGAGAGCTATCTTTATTATTATATCCTGATTGGTTCCACCAATTTACCCAAGTTTCTAGGTTTCCCTCGGGTGCTAATGGTGCAAATTCTTGGACTTTTTTACTTAATCCTACGTCCATTAGGATCACGGCGGTAGAAACTGCTCTCACTAAGGGGCTAGTTAAAATCAAATCAAACTGTATCCCTTTTTGCAGCAGTTTTTGAGCCACTTGTTCGGTTTTTTGACGACCTTTTTCGGTTAATGGACGTTTTTGATCATCGCTATAGTCTGCCGCCTCGGCGGCGATTCCGTGACGAATTAAATACAGTTGTGTCATTGAGCTTAAGTATGAATCACGGTACTATCAGGATTAATTAAACGGAGTAGTTTTTGTTTTATCTGAGTATCAAAGACTTCCCATTTCAGTTTGGTATACTGATTGTTTTCATTAAATCCACCTAAGAAACCAATGGGTATTTCAAACCCGCCGGCCATATAGCGCCCTCCCCCAAAGTAACGTCCCTGTCCATCATGGCCAAAGGCTTCTTTGAGAAATTCATCGGGGTCTAAGGTGAGTTTTGTGGTTCTCAAGGAACCGATAATCAATTCTATGTCATCATCTTCGTCATGAACTATCCCATAAACGACGGCTGTGTGGATGTTTTCTTCGGTGACGAGAAAATCAGCCGCTTGGGGAATGGCATCTCGGTCATCATAACGTAGATAGCCGACTCCGGCAATGGAGAAGTTGTTTTTAATCAGACGGTTTTTTAGAGAGCGTTCGATAATATCCATGACTCGACGAGAGCGAGCCGATTGTAGTACAGCATTTAGTAACTGTATATCATAAAAGCGGCTCAGATAGGCGGCGGCGAGAAATTCAGCTTCTTGCGCTTGTAGCAAATTATTGCTATCTGAACGGATGCCGTGCATTAAGGCGGTGGCACATTTTACATGAGTATTATCATTACTATTGAATTCTATTACTCCTTGTTGAATATACTGGGCTAGTATGGTGGCGGTTGCGCGAATTTGAGGACGCAGATCAATAAATTCTGCTTCGAGGTTTCCCTGTTTGCTGTGATGGTCGATCACCACTACGATCGGAATGTGATGCTGTTGGATGAGGGGGAATAGCTGACTGGTGGTTCCTTGACTGTCCATTAGGACACATCCCGAATAAACCGATAAGTCTCTATCTTTGAGGGTGTAGACTCCCCAACGTTTAGCCGGTAGTCCGGTGAGTTTTACTAGAGCAATATTTTCTTGATGAGATAGGGTGCCTGCATATACGATATCGCAATTGATTTGGTATTGTTCTGCAATGAGTTGATAGGCCCAAGCACTGGCTAAAGCATCAGGATCGGGGAAATCTTGAATGACGACGATTTGGCGATCGCCGCGATGGTTTTCTAAAGTCTGGCGGAATTTCTGGATAATTTGGGCTAGGGAACGAGTTGTACCATCTGGATCTCCTCCTAGATCTGAGTTTCCATTAGAAGATTTACTGATGGTCGGTTTTGTCTCTTCGTCAGACTCTTTATTTTTATAATTGCTTGAATTGAGTAATTCTGATGTCATTTGTTTACAATACCCATCATTGGGTTGATCTATAATACAATTAACACTTAAAACCGGTAAAGAGAAACTGAAAAGCTTTTTACTCTCTTCCGGGGTGGCGATAAGTTAATTTTATTGATATGTCGGTAGGTACATTTAAAATGAACTTGTGTTTCAATTTTAAATGTTAAACAAATTATTGCTTCAATACATCTTCATCAGGAATAGTACGCGGCTGGTTTATTTCTTCCTCAAGTTTGAAACCTTTCCCGGCACATCGTTCTGATTGATGATTCGGTCACGTCACTCAAACCACTACTAGATCTATTTTAGATTTTTTTTGGCTTTATCTGGTGAAAAAACTTTGAGTTTAAATACTTATGGCGTTTCGGAGTCTTAGGTCAGGCTTATTTGAGGATTTGAATACTTTTAAAAAGAGTTATTAAATGACAATAACAGCAATCAAGCATTAACAACCAGTGATTTCCTCTTTAATAGTTGAGTCTTCTCGGAGTCGCTCTGAAGATTATCCTTCAAATGCTTTGCTCTCTTTTTTTCACTTGAGGAAATATGATGATTCAAGTTGATTACTGTTATTTGGGATGAACGAGACAGATGTTAACTTTAACAGGGTTTTCTCCTTTTGGTTTTATTAATTTACCTTGCAAGCTATTCTGCCAGGGAAGCTTATCTAGCTTCAATTATTAATCTAACATTTTTTTTTCAACCCAAGCATATTTTGCAATTAAACTTTACATCTTTTTGGGTTTTTATAACAATAACAGCAATCAAGCATTAAAGACCAGGGATTTCCTTTTTTAAGTTGATTTTTCTTGGAGTCCTCTGAAAATTACTCTTCAGGTGTTTTGCTCCCTTCTTTCACTTTAGGAAATATGATGATTCAAGTTGATTGCTGTTATTTTGGGTGAACGAGACAGATGTTAACTTTAACAGGTTTTTCTCCTTTGGGTTTTATGAATTTACCTTGCAAGCTATTCTGCCAGGGAAGCTTATCTAGCTTCAATTATTAATTTAGCATTGATGAGGGAACCTTTTCTCAGGTTGTAAATAAACTTTACATTTAGGGATCAAGATAATTAGCCAACAAAAATAGGAAATTTTACGGATACCCTTGAGAAATATCCGTCTTTGATCTTACTAACTCGGGTAAAAATTGAGGATTAAAGCTGATAAAATCGTCAATTCTAGGACTAAAATTATCAAATAAAGAGCGGCTTTAAATCGCAACACAAAAAATAATAGGCACACGCTTTTGAGGTCTACAACTGAACTAAACAGCAAGAAACTCAACAGCGATCCTTTGAGAAACGTTGGAGCGAAAAAGCTTAGAAACGCGGCACTATTCGGTGAGCCGAGGGATAATATCACCCCTAATAAAATCATAACAGAGATCTGGACCACAGGCGCTTGTGCCCAAGTTAGCATTTGACCTTGAGGAAGAAACATCTGTGCTAAAGCCGCTATAGCACATCCAACCATTAAGATGCCTCCTAACTCAAGGGTTTCTTTAACCACATTTTGCCAGAAGAGACTTAAGCTAATTTTTAAAGATTTTCTAAAAGTGGCGGTAGTTTTGTACTCATAAACTAAATTCCCGATGCGGTGTAGGGGTTCACTTTCATCGGAGGGGCGTAAAAAGGTTCCTGAAGGCAGTAAATAGCAACGAGGAGAAGCCAATTCCTCAGCAGATGCGGGTTTTTCTCTGTAAGTGCTAAAGATTAAACCAATTATAAAAGCGATTATCCAAGCCAATAAGAGGCGGTAGAATAAGATGCTGGCGTAATCGGGAAAAGCTTGCCAGGTCAACCAAAGCACAATAGGATTTACGGTAGGAGAAGCCAGCAAAAAACTGATGGCCACCGATAGAGGAGCGCCCTGCATTAATAAACGTCTGGTGACTGGGATATTGCCATATTGACAGACAGGGATAATCATCCCTAGACTACTGCCGAGGATAGCCCCTAAGATGGGGTTATGAGGGAATTTAGCGGCTAGTTGATGCTCATCCACAAACACCAGTAACCAACTAGAAACGAATATACCCAACAATAAGAAGGGGAGAGAAGTCAGTAATAAGCTTAAAAATAAGGTTATTGCGTAATTTAATTGAATCATGTTGATAAACTAGAGGGAGGATGTGCGATGAAGCATCATGTATATAGCATAGGGGATGAAGTTATGGTTTATTAACTTTCAATGGCAGAGCAGATGAAAAGCAATGACGCTTTCTGGTTTGACCTTTGATGAGTTTACCCAATTAGTTGCAACTGGGTCTAGCTTAGGAGTTACGCACTCCTGATGAAAAACAACAATTTTATGTCATCCCTCGCTGTGCGAAGGACCTCGAACCATCTCAAACCCTTGTGATTTGGTTATGGTGCGTAAGTCCTAGTACGATAAAAAAGTTCTACTTCACACTGGCGGACTTCTGCTTGCTCAGGGATCAAATCATTTAGGAGTTACGCACTCCCAATTAAAAACAAGGATTTTATGTCATCCTGAGCCTTGCGAAGGATCACGGACAATCTCAAACCCTAATGATTTCGTAGAGAGTGCGTAAGTCCTATCATTGTTCAACTGCCGAAACTTATTCACCGCAAGCGACGGAAGAAGAAACTAAACAACTGCTTAAACAGCAACCACAGCAAATAAAACGGTAAACACACAATTGCTAACAAAAATTCCACAAGCTTAATTAAGCGACGACTCCAGAGGTAGCGGCGAGTACGTTGCTGTGACAGCAAGACAAGATTTTCTCGAACTGTTATGGTAGAAGGATGATTAGGCCCTAAGATGGGTTCGAGTATGGCTAAAGCTTGTTGGTACAGAGTTTCGGCTTCGCTGTAGCGCCCCATTGAAGAGTAGAGTCCTGCTAAATTGTTCAAACTGCTTGCTACATCAGGATGCTCCGTCCCCAACAGCCGCTCTCTCATCTCCCAAGCTTGTTGGTACAGAGGTTCGGCTTCGCTGTAGCGCCCCATTGAATCGTAGAGTCCCGCTAAATTGTTCAAACTGGTTGCCAGATCAGGATGCTCCGTCCCCAACAGCCGCTCATTGATCTCCAAAGCTTGTTGGTACAGAGGTTCGGCTTCGCTGTAGCGCCCCATTGAATCGTAGAGTCCCGCTAAATTGTTCAAACTGGTTGCCAGATCAGGATGCTCCGTCCCCAACAGCCGCTCATTGATCTCCAAAGCTTGTTGGTACAGAGGTTCGGCTTCGCTGTAGCGCCCCATTGCCTTGTAGAGTCCTGCTAAATTGTTCAAACTGCTTGCCAGATCAGGATGCTCCGTCCCCAACAGCCGCTCTCTCATCTCCAAAGCTTGTTGGTACAGAGGTTCGGCTTCGCTGTAGCGCCCCATTGCCTTGTAGAGTCCTGCTAAATTGTTCAAACTGGTTGCCACAGAAGGATGCTCCGTCCCCAACAGCCGCTCATTGATCTCCAAAGCTTGTTGGTAAAGAGGTTCGGCTTCGCTGTAGCGCCCCATTGAAGAGTAGAGTCCCGCTAAATTGTTCAAACTGGTTGCCACAGAAGGATGCTCCGTCCCCAACAGCCGCTCTCTCATCTCCAAAGCTTGTTGGTACAGAGGTTCGGCTTCGCTGTAGCGCCCCATTGAAGAGTAGAGTCCCGCTAAATTGTTCAAACTGGTTGCCAGATCAGGATGCTCCGTCCCCAACAGCCGCTCATTGATCTCCAAAGCTTGTTGGTACAGAGGTTCGGCTTCGCTGTAGCGCCCCATTGAAGAGTAGAGTGCCGCTAAATTGTTCAAACTGGTTGCCAGATCAGGATGCTCCGTCCCCAACAGCCGCTCATTGATCTCCAAAGCTTGTTGGTACAGAGGTTCGGCTTCGCTGTAGCGCCCCATTGAAGAGTAGAGTGCCGCTAAATTGTTCAAACTGCTTGCCAGATCAGGATGCTCCGTCCCCAACAGCCGCTCATTGATCTCCAAAGCTTGTTGGTACAGAGGTTCGGCTTCGCTGTAGCGCCCCATTGAAGAGTAGAGTGCCGCTAAATTGTTCAAACTGCTTGCTACATCAGGATGTTCTTCTCCAAAGTGACTTTTAAGCACATCGAGACAAGGTTTATACCAAGGTTCTGCTAAAGAGTACAACCCCTGACCTTGATAAAACCTTCCTACTCCCAGAAAAGGCCAGATAAGCGACTCATCGGGCACTGATGCTAAAGTTATTCTCTTTTCTTCTCTTTTTTCCTTTGCTTCTTCAATTAAACTTTCTGTTAGTGCTTCTATATGGGGAATAAAATCTTTAACATCTTCAATATCTTTAGAGGTGGGTGAGTCAGGAATAATTTTAGCGACGCTTATCATAGCGATGGCGAAAGTTTGTCTGAAAACGCCCTTTATCTCCTCTGACTCCTCTAACTTTTCCTGTAAAAACCACCGCACCAAAGCATGAATTTTATAAGATCCTTCTCTCTCTTCTTTCCGTTGTAGCAAATTTCGTTGATAGAGTCGCTTTTTCCCCTCGTTTAACTCATACTTCGACCAACTTAAATAATTATCTTCTTTTTTTACTTCTCCGGAGGAGTCGAGTTCAGCATTAACCTCTGTTTCCTCTTCATTTGCGATCTCTTCGTGCCACTTTCTAAGCGCAACCCACACCACCAAATCCCAAATAATCAACTTAGGAGAGAATAAACTAAGGAACATTCCCACTTGCTGAGACAAAGGATCGAGTTCTTCCCAAGTTAAAGCAAAAGCCGCCCTAACACCCCTTTGATACTGGTTAAGACTTTCCCTTACCTGTAACGATTTTTCTGCTAACTTTCTCTCCTGCAACTGCCCTAGCATCATCTCTAAAGATAAATCCGGGTCTTGTACCAAATAACCCCCCACTAAAATTATCCCCAAAGGCAAATACTCCAAACACCGACAAATATCTGCCGCCGCTTCGGGTTCCCTATAAATGCGCCTATCTTTCTTACCTAACAAAGCTTGTAACAGTTCTAACGCCTTCCCCGGTTCATATTCTGGGGAGAGAACCTCTAAACCCACCTCACTAATAAAATTCGGGTCTAAATATTGTAATCGAGTCGTCACCAAAACTCGGAAACGGTTTTCACTCGGCACAACCTCCCGAAGATTATCTAAATTAGTAACATCATCAAAAACCAGTAATATAGGCAATTCAGAAGCCGCATATTGACCCCAACACTCCCGCACTTGTTCAGAAAGCGTTAACCGTTTTCCCCTTAACTGTTGGGGAATCTCATAATTTAACTGCAAAGAAAAATACTCTAAAACCTCTGCCGCTAGACCTTTTTGTCTATCATTAAACCAAGTAATGCCCTCATAAGCTTCTCCATAGCGGTGAATATATTGACTAGCTAACTCGGTTTTACCCACTCCTCCCATTCCTGTTATGGCAACATAATTACCTCGCTGTAAATCTTCATGCAGCAAGTGCAGTTCTTTTTCTCGTCCTACAAAATGGACAGAACCGCTATAAAGTTTAGATTTAGAGGGAGTTAACTTTACCCGTTCCCTAAAGGGCGACTGTAGTCAATTAAATGTGACTGGAGCATTAAATATAGGATTTTGGAAGAAATTCTTGAGATCATCTGCCAATTTTTCACAGTTAATGGTATTTTGCGAGCTTTTTGCTGACTTCAAACTATTTAATATTTCCTGTATCTGTTGCTGCAATTGAGGATTAGATTCTGTTCTAGCCGCTTGTGCTAATTCTGCCATAGATTTAGCCACATCAGGATTAGCTTTAGCCGCCGACTCGATTTCTAATATAGCTGTGCCATAATCTAGAGGTTGTTGGGGGGCTTTTTCTATAGCGGTTACTGTATCAGGAGATTGTTTTTTCAGAGATGCTAGAAATTTACTCGTCTTGTCGTAGAGGGTTTCTCCTACCTTTTCGCCGGCGTTTTCCAAAACTTTAGTAGCAACAGCAGAGATGATAGATATCGTCGCGATACTTAAAGGGTCCATAAGCTTATGACATCCCTAAATGTTTTTTTGCCCAATTCTAGCATAATAAATCTCTATGAACCCAACAAAACCTGTATTTATAACCATTCTTCTTATTTCAAGTTAACTGTGAGGTTAGGGTGCAGGGAAATGGGGGCCGGGTGTGGGGGAATTGTGGGCGTTTTACAGTTCTTTATACAGAGTGCTTTATTGATGTCCAGATACTTACTTATTTATTTCGATTTGTTGTAATCCATTCCCGAATTTTTACCCATAACTTGGGATTTTTCTGAAAATTATTATTACTTACAGTTACAGGTTTAGACTTTTCATATAAAGCTTGATATTGTTCATAAGCAACATTAATCCTTGCCGTAACATCTGTTGCTAAAGGATGCTGATTAAGGTCTGGATGCCAGGTTCTAACCAGTGATTTATAAGCTTGTTCAACTTGTGAAAAATTCGACCGAGGTGGCACCCCTAAAACTTTCCACCAAGGGGCAGATTGATCGATTAAATATTGTGAAAAAATTAAAAAGGTTTTTTCGGCAAAAATTTCCTCTATTAATGACCAAGATGCACCATAACACACCCGATAAACCCTTTGTAAAGCGGCTAGTCCGATTTGTTGCTGGGCTAATTCATGCCATTGTTTAAATGCCACATAGATTTGCTTTTGCACTTGAAAGTCTTGTTGATCAAATTTGCCCTTATTTTTTAACGTTTCCTGATAAAAACTCGCTAGGGGATTTTTCCCTGCGGCTAAAATTTCTAAAAAATCTCTAGCATAACCTTTCGGCTCTGTCAAGTCTAACAATAAAGTTAATTCCTGACAGACATTTTTTGATTCAGGTTTATCTCGCCATTCCCAATAATTCACCCCGGGTTGACCTAAATTTTGTCGGTAAAAATCCTGCCAAGTTCGAGGTACTATACAAGCTAGAGGGGTCATTAACGGTGTTGCTAATGGATAAAATTGACCTCTTAAAGAACTTGGCGGCGCATCTTCTAATAAACAAGCTAAATGATAAGATGAACCATCCAATAATTTACCCTGATTTATTGTTAAATTTTGAGAGTTATTAACTGAGTTTTTACTGCTATAAATCAACCAACAAATAAAGCAAAAAATTAAGCTAAATAAAAAGATACTGAACATCAATAATACTACCCTAATAGTATGTTTTATTTTAGGTATGTTAGGCTTCGCGCTTCACACCCCACGTTACTTGTTTCTCCCTTTATTAAGGAGGGTTAGGGGGATATTGCCTTATATTTTATATGAGTTTAGGCATTAAGTAAATTAGATTTTTTAGGTGCGTTACGCTTTGCTAACACACCCTACGTTTTGTATTTTATATTAATGTCGTATATTGATGTAGGTATTAAGATGTAGTTTTTACCCCTTGATTAAACATTCAGTAAATTAGTTAAAACATCTTCGGTCATAGTTGCCAATTGCTTTAACTGATTTTCTAATTCGGTTGCTCGCCGCTTATAGCCTAGTTTACGTTCTAAAGCCGCTCTTGCCAAGTCATCTCGATTTCGTTTAACAGCTTCTTTGGCTACTTTATCCCAAGTTTCTACCTCTTTTAAACTTAATTTATACTTAGGCTGTAGCTCATCCCAAACCCCTTTAAGATCGCCTAAAGCATTATTTAATAAACGTTTGGCATTGTTGGGATCTGATTGCCCTAAAGCCTCTTTTAAAGGCTCATATAAATTCGAGGTTTCCAGTTGACTAATAATTGGGATAAAATCGCGGATTTGTTTACTATCATTAATTCCCGTTTTACACCAGGTAGCAAAATGCTCACAATTATTAAATAAAAGATTATATTTTTGTTCTCCTAAGCGGCTTTGTGCCCGTTGCACGACTATGTCAGGAATAAAACAAAACCCCTGAGCATATTGCCTAATATAAGTGGGATTCCCGCGCGTAAAAATATCTAAAGAAGTACGCTCAATTGTCTCGCTAGGTTTACGATAATGAATGACTGTATCATCTCCACAGTCAATCCCATGATGCTCATAAAGTCCCTGCAAATTGAGCAACTCTCGATATACATAAATTTGATCGCCTCTAGCCATTCATTAATAATAATTAACTAACTTTTTGCTTGCTGAAAACGCTTATTCACTTCATCCCAGTTCACCACATTCCACCATTGTTGTAAATATTGACCTCGATTATTTTTATATTTAAGATAATAGGCGTGTTCCCAAACATCATTCCCCATAATGGGATAAATGCCCTCCATTAAAGGGCTATCTTGATTAGCGGTACTGCTCACTTTAAGCTTACCATTTTTATCTAAAATCAACCAAGCCCAACCACTGCCAAATCGGGATTCACCAGCCTTATTAAAAGCAGCTTGAAAAGCTTCAAAACTGCCAAAATCCTGATTAATTGCTTTGGCAATTTCTCCTTTGGGTTTGCCCCCGGCATTAGGACTCATAATTTTCCAAAACATATCATGATTGACGTAGCCACCGCCATTATTTCGCACGGTAGTTTGAATGTCTTGGGGTAAACTATTAATATTTTTGATTAAATCTTCGGCACTTTTTCCCTTTAATTGTGGATATTTATTCACTGCCCCATTCAGATTTTTGGTGTAGGCGGCATGGTGTTTGTCGTGGTGAAAGCGCATGGTTTCTTGATCAATATAAGGCTCCAGCGCATTATAAGCATAAGGCAGAGGGGGTAAGGTAAACGGTTCATCTGAGCCGCTTGTTTGAGCCATAGTTTGAGCGATCGTCTGACCTGGAAACATTCCTAAAGCGGTCGCTCCTGCACCGGCACCCAAAAGATAAAGGAAATTTCGGCGATTGATAGTCATCGTTAAATTAATACAATTACTCTTGTATTTCTCGGTTAGTCAATGAGCTTTTGTATTACCCATTACAGACTCACTATAGTTTAAGTCTCTTCTGTCCCTAAGCCAAGTTCCCGACGGAGTAAATTTATGGATTTTTCTCCAATATAATTTTTACTACAAATAATTTCCGGTAGCCGAATCAGGTCATCTCTGACTGACTCGATGGCCCTTTGGACAATGGGATAACTATCTTGATCGCTGATAATGGTTTGGCTGGTACGCACGATCGACATGAGTTTTTCAGTTTCACTGACTTGGGCGCTCATCACTAATAAGTCTTCTCCCCGTAAACTATGAATTAAGATTTCAGCCACTCTTAAAATCCCGTCACTGAGACTGACTATCCCTAGACGACTATCAGTAGGCAGTTTTTTAACAAATTCTAATTCCTTGCTGTAGTCATAAATATCAATGGGAATGACTCGAATTCCATAAGGCGTAGCAATGGCCTCGGCTGGTCCGATAAAATAGCGGCTAGTGACCACTGTTCCTGATTTCGTCTGTGCTAGAACTTGGGTTAACTCTTCTAGCGGCACTAATTGAACCGGAACGGCTAAAGATTGTTCGAGTTCTTTGAGCATTAGTTTTCCGGCCCCTAAATCTGCCGTAGGTACCGTTATCCAAACTTGCGCCCCACAGCGTAAACGCCAATCAATTTCACTCAAAAATAATTCTCGCACTTGGGAAAGGGTTAACCCCTGTGAGAGTAAATCATCTAGACTTTTGCGTATTAACTGACTAGCTTGGGGATATTGTTGAAGGATAGGAGACTGAGAGGAGAAACCGCCTTCATGGCCTTGAACTTTAACATAAATACCCGAACCGGCCAACGATTCTACTAAACCATCTTCTTCTAATTGCTGATAAACTTTACTGATGGTGTTGCGATGTAAACCCGTAATCATCGCTAATTGTCGGGTACTGGGTAAGCGATGTCCAGGCGGATATTGGCGAGAGGCGATGGCAAAGCGAATTTGGTCAAACAGTTGTTTAGAGGCGGGAATTTCGCTGTCTGACTGGATTTGAAACTGAAGCATATCACCTAAGACCTTGCGGGAGTGGAGAAATTACCTCTCTCAAAGAGGGGGAGAAAAAAATTAATCATATTTATACTAGGGGCAGTAATAACGTGCTGCCCCTACAACACAGTCTGTGACTGGGGGATTAAACCGGTTGTCCTGCTTGTTGCCAAGTTTCAGGGGTATAGGTTTTCAAAGCTAGGGCGTGGATAGACTCATCAGCCATAGCCGAAGCAACAGCACCATAAACCATTTGATGCTGTATGACTTTTGTTTTCCCTTCAAACTCAGAGGAGACAACAGTTGCTTCTAAATGATCTCCACCGCCGGTTAAATCTTTGACAAAAACTTGAGCATCAGGCAGTTTGGCTTGAATCATTGTTTCAACCTGTTTAAGGCTAACCATGTAAACTCCTATAACGACATCAAAAAAACATTACACCCAAGCCGCTTATTTCTTGGCTGAAGGAGCCGGTGCTGAACTCGAGGCGGCGGGTTTTTCACCATTAAGAGGGGCATTGACAAATCCTAACTCGTAAAGTTGTTGATAGCATTTCTGCCCCATTTCACTGGTTGGGTTTTGGGATTCTATGACTTGAATGAGCAAAGGAACAGCCAATTCAGGCTTGTTTTGCGCGCGATGGACTAAAGCTAGTTGATAAGTCGCCTGATCCCGCAGTTGTCCACTTTTTAGCGCGTTACTCCTTTGCGCTTCCACGACGGTTCTATCAATCCCTGAAAAAATAGTAGCAAGTTTTAAATGATAATTCGATAGTTGATTAAACACACGGCGAGCTTGGTTAAGTTTAGCGGCGGCGACATCATACTTTTCAGTGTTGATCGCTTCGCTGGCTTCTTGCATTAATTTTTCCCCTCCTTCAAGACTTAGAAGGCTATCGGACTGGGCTAAGGGACGCAATTCATCTGGATTTGGTGTTGGCTCACCATTGGGTGTTTCTTCTGTTATCTGTGGAGTTGATTGAGCCAAGCTTTGAGCTTGAACCGGCCACGGCACTGTCCCCAAGCTTAAGGCGACACACCACACACTAAAACAGCTAACCGTTATCTTTAGCATGATATAACTCTACTAATAATTAGGTAACAGATTTTGTTTATACTTGAGGTATATTAGCATTTGTCTTATCATTATTGTTTTGTCAAATTGTTTGATTAATACGCTATAATCGGTAATTGCAGTATTTTGGGTTACTATGATCAAATTACGTCTGAAGCGTTATGGGAAAAAAAGAGAAGTGAGCTATAGAATTGTAGCCACTACAAGTACCAGTCGTCGGGATGGTCGTCCTTTAGAAGAATTGGGATTTTACAATCCTAGAACTGATGAAACTCGCTTAGATGTTCCTGCCATCGTCAAGCGTCTTCAAGATGGAGCGCAACCGACTGAGACTGTACGCAGCATTTTAAGAAAAGCGAAAGTGTTTGAACAAGTCAATGCCTAAGTTAGCTTTTTATTCTTCTCAAGCAGAATATGCTAGTCCGGATTATCCTGGGCTAGTAGAATTTCTCATCAGTCCCTTTTTGGAATCTCCAGATTCATTAAGTGTAGATTGCGAACAGGCCAACCAAAGTCGACGAATTTGGATTCGTTTAGCATTTGAAAGTGCTGATAAAGGTCGAGTATATGGTCGTGGGGGAAGAAACTTACAGGCCATTCGCACTGTTTTGGAAACGGCAGCCGCATCGGCAGGTCAAAGCTTATATTTAGATATTTACGAAAACCAGGCCGAAGTTCCCCGTCCCAAACGAACTGTGAGAACTGATAACGGTTTTAATAAACCGACTACTAGAAGAAAACATCGTACTCGCCGTTCTCCTACTTCTAAGTTTGCGCCTAAGCCGCGATTTTATCAGTAAATTAAAATCCCCTCTCTTTTCTCTCTAAAAGTCAAGCCTAAAAATCGAGAGGGGTAAATTTTGGTATTTAAAAGCAATTTTTTGGAAAACCATCTACATTAGACCTTTTGCCAATGCTCAGTTTGAGCAATGTGTTGTTTGTAAGCTGTTTGTCACCTCTGCAAGCAGTCTCTTGAATTTGATTAAATGCTCCGTCCTTGCATAAGACTGGCCACCAGAGTAATTGCAAAGATGATCAAGAAGACAAAGAAGAGTATTTTAGCAATTCCGGCCGCACTGGCGGCAATACCTCCAAAGCCAAAGAACGCAGCGATTAAGGCAATAATGAGAAAAGCGATCGCCCACCGTAGTAACATATACTTGCTCCTTAATTATTATTAATTGTTTTAATGAATTCTCATAATAAATAGATTAAAAGAGGTTTTTTCTTTCTAACACTATCTTTAGGTAGAGCTTTATCAGCTTAAAAAATCTAAAAAAGCCAAATCAAACTTAAAAAATATAGGGTATAAGAGCTAAAAAATTGCGCTTATACCCTGGCTATCTAAAAAAAGTTTTACCCAAAACAGAGAAAGATTAGTCGATTAGTTTCTTCGCTTCGTCCTTGACATCTTCAACCGCTTGACGGGTTTGCGCTTCGCCTTGTTTAGCTTTGCCTTCGGCTTTATCTTTGGGGTCGCCGGTTACATGACCTACAGCTTCTTGAGCTTTACCTTCTAAATTTTTTCCGGCTGCTTCTGCTCTTTCTTGAATACTCATAGTTTTTCAATCCTTTTTTTAAAGTAAATTACCGTAAAAATCCTGTTTTTTAGAATGATTTTTACTTGAACTATTTATAATCTAATCTTTAAAAAACTCTCTTGCTTCTACCTTGAGAAGGAACTCTTGACAAGGTTTTTAGTTGGCACATTCAGTACCTAGACATAAATCAATAAAGTCGACGCGGGTTAAGAAATGTAACATTCCTGAAAACATACTTTGATTGTCTAGTCCCATAGTTAACATTACTTTTATTTATTATCACGGCTTCCTTGCCGCTATCCCCACTTATTTCAAAAACTTATATAGAGTTTAAAGTCATTAGGAATTTTTTCTTTAAATTAAATTTAAAAATCGGGATTTACTTAAGTACATAATATAGTGTATAAAATAAAAAATATAAAATAAATAGCAATTTTTATCTTTTTTCTTTTCAGAAAAACTATTATTATATCAAAGAAAAACCCCTAGAGCAACTTACTTAGGTAAGATTAACTAAATCTTTAAATTTTTTTTTTCTTATAGGGTTTATTTTCAGTAAAATCCGCTAAATTTTTATGATAAAGTAGAGGAAATTAATTAAATAGAGGAAATAAATATAATCTTGTTCAGAAAATAATTAGGCTAAAACTATAGCAAAAATAAGCAAGCAAACTCAAAACAAAGGATTCTGCTTAGGGGAATAACTTATTACCTAATAGCTAAACTAACAAAATTCTCTGTTTATAGACTTATTCATATTAAATCGCTGAATTTACCAAGTAGGTAATCACGCTGAAATGGGATGTGGTGACGGAAAGGATCAGCGAATTTAGGGAAGATATGTCATTAATCTAGTTAATTACAGTTAAAAATTATAAAATCGAGGAAATTACTGATGACAGATACAGTTAATACATCTAATTCTAATGATCCCAATGGGATTGTCAGTGTTAATAGCGAACCAACTAGCGGTAATG
The DNA here is from genome assembly GCF_000147335.1 of Gloeothece verrucosa PCC 7822. NCBI lineage: Bacteria > Bacillati > Cyanobacteriota > Cyanophyceae > Chroococcales > Aphanothecaceae > Gloeothece > Gloeothece verrucosa. Next base: position 2,336,475 of record NC_014501.1, on the reverse strand, counting down.
ACGTGCTTAGCGGTGGAGCAGGAAATGACATCCTTGTTGGCAAAGGCGGTAGCGATACCCTAAGCGGTGGTGCAGGCAACGACGTACTCTACGGCGATATCGATAGCGTTGGTGCGGCTCCCCGGCTCGAATTTACGGCGGGTCCGTCTCTGACGGTAGTAGGTGCAGGCACTAGCGTTGCTACAGTGGATAATACTTTTATCCTCACTGCCTCTACTCCAGGTGCTACCCCGGCCGGAGGAGCCAAAGTGGCCTACCGGGCGGTGGATCAGACTGGGGTATCCGAAGCCGGTTTTGGGGTTAACGTGGCTAACGATACGGGGGTCTCTGATGCTCGTGGAATTGATGGGGATGGCTCACGGGGGGCTTACATTGAGCAGTTAGACGTGGGTTTGACCCTGGAATTGATGAACCAAAATACTGCGGCTATTGCCGGTACCATTACCCTGGGTGTGAACTCCAACAATACTTCCTTAGCTGGCCCTGGCTATCAAATAGATGCTTACTATGGTAATACTTTAATCGGCACTGTGGTGGGAATGCTCACCGGCGGTCCGAATTCCCTGAGTCAGGTTTCTCTGGACTTTGATGGGAAACCATTTGATCGCGTCTCTGTTCGTAACACCGAAAGAACGACTGATGCCTTTGTCATCTCAGCCGGTTCTTTTTCGATCATCGACAAAACCGTAATTGGCAACGATCTTCTTGACGGCGGTTATGGCAACGATCTGCTCGACGGCAGTTACGGCAATGATTTTCTCGAGGGGGGTTACGACAATGATACCCTCAATGGCGGTTATGGCGATGATACTCTCTATGGGGGTTACGGGGATGATACCCTCAATGGCGGTTACGGTAATGATTTACTCTACGGCGATAGCGATGGACCTCTCCCAGTTACGGTACTGGAATTTACGGCGGGTCCATCTCTGGCGGTGGTAGGTGCAGGCACTAGCGTTGCTACAGTGGATAATACTTTTATCCTCACCGCCTCTACGCCGGGTGCTACCCCGGCCGGAGGAGCCAAAGTCGCCTACCGGGCGGTGGATCAGACTGGGGTATCCGAGGCCGGTTTTGGGGTTAACGTGGCTAACGATACGGGGGTCTCTGATGCTCGCGGAATTGATGGGGATGGCTCACGGGGGGCTTACATTGAGCAATTAGACGTGGGTTTGACCCTGGAATTGATGAACCAAAATACTGTGGCTACTGCTGGTACTATCACCCTAGGTGTGAACTCCAACAATACTTCCTTAGCTGGCCCTGGCTATCAAATAGATGCTTACTATGGTAATACTTTAATCGGCACTGTGGTGGGGATGCTCACCGGCGGTCCAAATTCCCTGAGTCAGGTTTCTTTGGACTTTGATGGGCAACCGTTTAATCGCGTCACTGTTCGTAACACCGAAAGAACTACCGATGCCTTTGTCATCTCAGCCGCTTCTTTCTCCACGATTAATGACGTTATTGTGGGCGATGATCTCGTTAACGGGGGTTACGGCAATGACACCCTTAATGGCGGTTACGGTAATGACATCCTCAATGGGGATTACGGCGATGACAATCTTAGCGGCAATTACGGTAATGATACCCTCACTGGCGGTGACGGTAATGATCTCCTCACTGGCGGTTACGGTAATGATACCTTTGTCTTTGTTAACCCCTCAGAAGGCATTGATATCATTACAGACTTTAATGTCATCAACGATGTTTTTAAGTTAGGTTCTGGCTTTGAGGTTAACCGAATTCTATCTAATGCGGCATTAGACTCTAGTCAGTTCGTGATCGGCTCAGAGGCTACCACAGCAGACCAGCGATTAATCTATAATGACTTGACTGGGGTACTTTTGTATGATTCCAACGGTAATGCTGCCGGTTCCGAACAGCAAATCGCTCAATTGAATTCAGGTCTTGCTTTAAGTGCCGCTAACTTTATAGTTTAAAGAAGGCAGGAGTCAGGAGGCAAGAGTCAGAATAAAGGAATTTAGGCTAAACATTCTCTCTTCTCTCCTTGGCAAAACCTGCCAATTCCTTACATCGAACTCAGGCCTATAGCAATCCTAAACTCAATTAGGCCAAAAGTTTATTCGGTTTTTGGTTGACTTCTCATTTTTTCCTCTAGTTGCAAACGAATTTGAGCATGGACTTCTCGAGTAATAGGATAAAAATAAGCCAAAACCAAGCCGACAATTAAAAACAAAGCGGGTAAAGGACTAATAGCAATCCGAATAGCGAATAAAGCACTTTCGGGTTGAACAGGCACAGGCTTATCGGGCATTTTTTCCAGAAATCCTGCCGCTTGTAAAGCTATTCCTACTAAAAATAATCCTAATGCTAATCCAAACTTTTGCAATAAAACCATAAAGGCATAAAAGACCCCTTCTCGGCGTTTTCCTGTCTTTAATTCATCCAATTCGATCACATCTGGAATCATTGACCAAGGAATAAGATAGGCCACAGAGACTCCGAAGCCGGCTAAAATGGCTAGAGCATACATTAAATTCACTTGACCCGGTTGCAGGAAAAACAAGCCTATTTGAGCAATAATCCAAACACTCATCCCCATAAAATAAACGGCTTTTTTACCATATATATCACTGAGTTTCTGCCAAAAAAAGAGCATCACTAACGCCGTTCCTTGTACCGCTAACGCTACCAGAGAAAACATAGCCTCTGATAAGCCCATCCAACTAACCACAAAATACATCAGAATCGAAGCAGTTAATTGCACGGCTAACCAGGAACATAGATAAATTCCGATCACATATAAAAAAGGTTTGTTACTAAAAGCTACTTGGAGTTGCTCTTGATAAGAAATTGTGGGGGTATTCGCCTCATCAGAGCGTTTTTTGACCGCATCTTCATCAATTAAATGAGTCTCAGGTGTAGCCGAAATTAAGGTCACGCCAAATAAAAGAATTAATAAACTTAACAACAGAGAAAAAGCACTTAGATAAAGCGGGGATTTAAAAATGATTAGATTACCTAAGCCATAAAGTCCACTCAGCCCTCCTAACCCAATTAAAAAATATCCTAATAGTCTTTTTTGGGGTTGATTTAAAATTGGGATTGCTCCCCTTTCTTGAATTCTTAAAGCGCACCAAAAAGCCGGTATAACTGATAAAATACTACACTGTAATCCCAAGATTAGATATTTTTTAATGTTATCTTGAGGTTCAGGAAAAGCCGCAAAAATTAAGCCGGCTAAAATTAACGAAAGAATGCTACCTCCAATAGAAAAGGTAAAGCGAAAACTATTGAGCCTAGTTCGTTCATCGTAATCTTGAGTTAATTCGGGCGTAAGGGCAGTATAAGGAAGATTGACCGCCGTGTAGGCAATATTAAACAAAATGCCAATTAAAACATAATAGACAAAAAGACACCAGTTATTGACGGCTCGACTGTCACTGAAGTGAGGAACAAGCCACTGTAAAAAATAGAGTAGCCCAAAAGGAATAGCCCCCAACAAAATCCAGGGAAGACGGCGACCCCAACGCGAACGAGTGCGATCACTCATCACTCCCACAATGGGATCATTAATCGCATCAGCAATTTTACCGATCATTAATACACTTCCCGCCATCCCGGCAGGTAAACCGGCCACACCGGTAAAGAAAAACAGCAGGTAAAAAGCTAAAATATTGGCTGTGATAGCCGCACCGAGATCTCCAGCACCAAAAGCGAGTTTTGTGGTGAAGTTGAGTTTTTCGGGTTTAGGTTTTATAACATGGATGTTAGGGTTATTGGTCATTAGTTATTGGTTCTTAAGGGTTTATGTCAGATTTGTATGTATCTTGGTCAGAGTACCATAAAAATATTGAAAGCCTAGCTATTACAATTTATCAATCCGGTTGGGAATTTAATCAGATTGTCTGTTTAGCCAAAGGAGGATTACGCTTAGGGGATATCCTTTCTCGTCTGTTTAGACAACCTTTAGCCATACTTAGTGCCTCTTCCTATGGCGGTACAAGCAATCAGGTTAGAGGAAAATTAGTTTTCAGTGAGCATCTTTCCATGACCACTCCCAAGTTAGGGAATCGTATTCTATTAGTTGATGATTTAGCTGATTCGGGAATCACACTCTCTCAAACAATCAATTGGCTTAAAAGTCGTTATCAAATCCAGGAAATTCGCACTGCCGTCATTTGGCATAAGGCGAGTTCAAGCTTTCAACCCGATTATGCGGCTCACTATCTTTCTTCAAGTCCCTGGATTCATCAACCTTTTGAAATTTATGAACAGATGACTGTAGCGCAACTGGCTCAAGTTGATCCACAAGCGGCTATCATTGAAACTTGATTAATCCATTGGTTTACTCGAGAGCAAGCCAGTCAAGAAAAAAATACAACAATTAATATCATAGGCTCAGTTATTATTTGAGGTAGCTTCTCAAGAGAGATGATCAATTTTTAAGAAAGTTGAATATTATTATACTTTAATTTAATCTCCCGGATGATAGACCCTCAAAATCGACCTAATCTTTTACACTAAAATATAACAGGAAAAGCAAACAGAAAAGGTTTGGAAGTGTCAATGCTATTAACCAATCGGCAGTGTATGGTTCGTGTTTTAATTGTTGATGATCATGACCTAACTCGCCTTAGCCTCAAACTCTCTTTATCAAAGGATGAAGAAATCGATATTGTGGGTTTAGCGGAGAATGGTTTAGAGGCCATTGAAAAAGTCAAAGCGAGTTGTCCAGATGTCATTATTTTAGATCTACAAATGCCTATTCTCAATGGGTTAAGTGCCGCTTCGGAAATTAAACAAATTGCGCCGAATACCCGAATTATTGCTTATACTTCCCTAGAAGATCCCCAAACTGAGGTAATGTGTCAAACGGTACCTATTGATAGAGTCTGTCAAAAAGATATAGCTATTCATCAACTGGTTCATCTAATTAAAGAACTGGGAAAGCAGCCAAACATTCAACCACTCTGCTAATAAACCAGTTGTCGGACCCTTTTCTAACCCTCTATTTGAACAGGCAAAGAAATTGAGAATAATCTATAGCAATTCATTGAGGAGTTAAAGGGGAAGGATGACAGGCAGCATACCTTGCCCCTTCACCCATTAGATCATTGGGGTTCAACCGGAGCGGTGGCAAAAAATTGATTCATATCAAGGGAAATATACGCTTGTGACTTATCCATCAAACGAGGAGAGGGCAGACTAACCTTATGCCCTTTAAGTGCTTGTTGAATTTGGCTCAACACTTTGAGAGAATCCGTAGAAGAACGTAAGCCGAAAAGCACAGTGACACAATGACCAAAAAAGCGGCTAGTGCCACAAATTCTCGGTTGTCCATTCAGGTCTTGATCGTTAGTAATATAGTTGAGGTTACCCTGGTCATAGGCAAATTGAAAGGTACTTGCTACTGTCTGACAACGACCTTGTAAAACCACATCCGGATCACCAAACCATTGATATTTCCAACGGACTACGGCAATTTTGCCTCGCTCGGTTAAAGCATAGGTAGTAGGATAATATTGATTATCTTGAGGATCAAGTCCATTGCCACAAATAAAACGAATTTCGGGTTTGGGTTGAGCTTGGATTTCGGGAATAATGCCAGTTAGAGTCATTAAAGAAACGGCGCAACAAGTTAAAAATTTCAAACTTGATGGAAAATTCATCACGAGCAACTCCTAATACTAGGTAAACTATCGACACTACCAAGAGCGAGTGAGAGCGTGGGATAGAACTCAGTGGATCTGACTTTAGATTTTAAAGGCTTTTCTCAAGTCGGTGCTTGATCTGACACAATTTTTTTCCACAGTTGCTCATCGAGAGATGGCCAATATTTCGCGCGTCTTGCCGTTTCCTGTAACAGCCTTATTATAGAAACCCGAGAAAATAATTTCTTGAGAAATCGTCTATTAATTTATGTATATTGTAGAATGAACTTTTATTACTGGTTTTGATGAACCATTCCATGCACTTAGGAGTCGTCTTAAATGAGCGCTATCGCACATTGCGACAGTTGGGACATAGTAGCGTAGGGTCTACCTATCTCGTTGAAGATACCCATCGCTTTGATGAATTGTGTGTTGTTAAAGAATTAATTCCTCAACTTGAACATCCTGAACAACTCCAAAAAATTGAGGAACTCTTTGAACGAGAAGCTAAAGTTCTCTATAAGCTGCAACATCCCCAAATTCCTCGTTTCCGAGAACTGTTTCGACACCAAAAGCGGCTATTTTTGGTTCAAGATTATATTCAAGGGCAAACCTATGGCGACCTCCTCAAAATTCGCGCCTTGCAGGGTCAAACTTTTACTGAAGAGGAAGTGACCCAATTATTAAAAAATCTATTGCCTGTGATCGCCTATATTCATGCGAGAGGGATCATTCATCGAGACATTTGTCCGGATAATATCATTTTACGCCATAGCGATCAATTACCGGTTTTAATCGATTTTGGCAGCGTTAAGCAACTGGCCACCACAGGAACTCATCCCATGTCGAGTCAACCCCTGACGATTGCTGTGGCTACCCAACTCGGACAAATGGGCTATGCTCCCCCGGAACAGATTCAAAGCGGAATCGTCTTTCCTCATAGTGATTTGTACGCCCTAGCTGCTACTGTCTTGGTATTACTTACAGGCAAACCGCCTAGCGAGGTACTTGAAGTCACTAGCCTGAGAACGGACCCAAAACAAGATTTGTTGCTGAGTCCGAAATTAAAAAATCTGCTGTGGAAAATGCTGGCTAAAAATGGGCACGAACGCCCCCAAAATGCAAGGGAAGTTCTGGAAATTCTCAAAGGCACTCAATCTCAACCTGTGCAAGCCGCAGTAATTTCTAGTGATCCAACCCAAGCGACCCTTGTGGTTATGCCGTCGGTGGCTTCTAGTTCCTCTAATGGCTCATCTGTTGTAGCGACTCCAGTAACGCCAGTCACACCGGTAACACCAGTCACTCCAGTAACGCCAGCGAGTGCGGAACGAGCTCCGCACCCCAGTCCAATAACACCCGCCAATTCATCGCTTCCTTCTTCTACGCCCTCACAGCTAAATTCCCTCTCGCTTTCTGAAAATAACTCAACTATGACCTCTACTTCTACCAGAACGGTTAACCCTTTGAATGGCTGTTTGGGAAAATTGATGCTAGTCTTGCTTCTCAGTATAGGTTCGGGAATGATGGGATGGTTAGCCGGTAAGACATGGCTCGATCAAATTACTCAAGGTCACAAAAGTTCAGATTCAAAGACATCTACTGTCTTTACCGATAATTCATCGTCTAAGCCTTCCTCGGGGATCTCAGATCAAGAATGGCAACGGAAAAATGATCTTCAAAATCGTCGACTGAGTTTGGGGATTAATAGCCAATTTTTTTACAACCTAGTGGATCAGGTTTATAACAGTGAATATCCTTCTCAGCAAGGCAAAATGTTGACTAATAAACCCGAAGATGCTGAGTGGCGAGAAAAGTGGGATAAAATTGCCGCACAGTTATTAGATAAATTAAGTTTTTTAAGTGAAGCGGCTCGCCAAAATTTGGGACAGTATAATCAAGCACAACGCGATAGTTGGAAACAGCAAGTTAATCAACTCCATCTCAGTAGCCGCGCTCTTTACGATTTAGCTGACGCTACCTTTTTTTATTATTTTCCTGAGCAAGAAAATCAAGATTTTATTGATAAACCCATTGGTCAAGTTTGGAATGCGATTATTTATAGTAAGCTTCAAGACCTCGACTCCGGAAAAATTTATCAAAAACTGGAACTCGATGAACAGCAATTAGCCACTGAAGCCACTGGAAGACTTGAACCCGGAGAAGGCAACGCTTATGTGGTGCGGCTATCTGCTGCTAAAAATTTTAAAATACAGCTTCAAGCTGACCATGATACTCTTTTTTCTATTTATTCTCCTACAGGTAAAAATAATTTATTAGAAGATTCTAAAGAAACTCAATGGTCTGGTGTGCTGCCTGAAGATGGCTTTTATGAATTGACGATTATCTCCAAATCGAAACAACCTCTTGACTATAAATTGACGATTAGTGAAGATAACTCTTTTTTAAAACCGAATAGCAATTAAGCGGTTGCCTCATTACCAAAATCCGCGTTTTCCACTAGGCATTACGGTTAACCAATTGGTTTTCGCCATAGCGAGTTGTTCTTGAGTGACTTGTGCCTCATATAAATTAGCTCCACATAAATTCGCGGCTTTTAAATTTGCAAATTTAAGATTAGCGCCAGTTAAATCTGCTCCTCGTAAATCGGCTTGTTCTAAATTAGCATAGCCTAAATAAGCTTGCCCTAAATTGGTATTTTTTAAAACAGCTTGACTTAAGTTAGCCCGTCCTAAATCAGCACCGGATAAATCTGTCGATTGTAAATTAGCTCTCACTAATTCGGCTTGATACAAATTAATCCCGGGGATCTTAGCTTTAGATAAATTAATCGCTTTCAATTCTTGTTGGGCAAAATCTCGTCTTCCTTTTTCATAATTATTTAAAAGAGTATGAGCATCAAATCTAGGTTTTTTCTTTAATCCAGCTTGTTCGTTTCCATTTTGTCCCTTGAGCAGATGCGAGGTATGAGCCACCTGAAAATCTATCTGACTACTACGAGGTTGATGTTTATTGAAGTGACTTGACAAAGGCTGTGAAGGCATGGCCGGAGAAGTACGACTCGACACACCGCTACTGACTATGGAGGAATTTTGACGATTCCGCACACTGCTATTGGGCAATGAGGACCTCGTTCCCGATCCTATGCCATTGTTGACTTTAGTGATTAAGCCAGAAGCGCGGCTTTGGGTTGGCATATTAGTTTCTTCGCCTTTACCCGCCATAATCATTCCTTGTTCTAAGGAAAGAGTGTAATCTGTCAGTTCAAGCGCATCTAACACCTCTTGGGCTGATTTATAACGATGGCGAACAGATACCTCGAGCATTTTTTTCAGGACTTCGGCAAAACCGTTGCTGATCTCTACCCAACTTTCCCAAGTTAATTCTCCGGTTTCTGGATCAATACCCATCTCTTTAGGAGATTTCCCGGAAAGTAAATAAATACAAGTTACCCCGACAGCATAAATATCACTGGCATAGACTGGACGCATGGCCATTTGTTCGGGAGGAGCAAAGCCAGCCGTTCCGACAGCAAAAGCTGTAAAGGCAGTCTGTTCTGAATTACTACTGGCTACTACGGTATTAACTTGATTTTTAACGGCTCCAAAATCAATTAAAACCAGCTTTTTATCGGTTTGACGGCGAATTAAATTTGCCGGTTTAATATCTCGGTGAATAACTTTTTGGGCATGAATATATTTTAAAATCGGTAATAATTCTGAGAGAAATTGTTTAACACCAGCTTCACTAAATGGCCCATTCTTTTTAACTTCCTGGTGTAAGTTGTTGCCTTTAACGTATTCTTGAACTAAGTAAAATTGTTGTGCTTCTTCAAAATAGTCTAATAATCTGGGAACTTGAGGATGAACCCCGACTTTGTCTAAAGTTTGGGCTTCTCGGACGAATAACTCTTTTGCCATGCGGAAAACATTGGGGTCATCCGAAGATGGCCTGAGTTGTTTGACGACACATAAGGGTTTGCTGGGAATTTTTGTATCTATAGTAGCAAAAGTCGCTCCGAACCCTCCTTTACCAAGAATGCCAAGTACCTGATAGCGATCGCGCAATAAGAGTTTGGAACCGCAGGCTTGACAAACGACGACATTATCAGGGTTTTTCGGATTACTACAGGAAGGATTGACGCAGTAGCTCATGCAAGGTCACCAAAGATTGCTGTGTCCAAATGGAAGTGAAAATAGGATTTCAAAAAGCGGGTTAGTTTGGCCCAGGGATTTTTTGGAATCTAATCTTATAATGCCCGAAAATTCGCTTAATTTAACAACTTCTCTTAGATATTTATTTTTATAAAAGTAGTTAGACTCGAGAGAAGCTTCATTAACAGACTGTGATACACCTTCCATAATACCATACTTTAGATAGAGGCGTTTCAGTAAATTAATGAGAGATAATATATAGTTTTAATAAAATTGCCCTAAGATTCAGAACATATACGCATAAAAGAGCTTAATGCCAGTGCAGGAACTAAAGAGGCAGCATCCAAACCTCAAAGCTTCAGCCAACTAAAAATATCCTTGACTTTTAGATTGAGTTGTGTTAGAAAATCCGGAACAGGAAGCTGTCGATCTTCTTCTTCAAAAAATAGGGGTTGTTGTTGGGGTGGAAAAATTAACAGTGAATGCACTTGAGGATCGATTAACCATCCTAATTTACAGCCGCAATTGAGGCAATGTAAAATTTTGTTGGTGACTCGAGATTGATTTTGCTCAGGGGAGAGAATTTCAATAATCCAGTCTGGAGAGGTAGCAACCACATTGGCAATATCTCCATTGTCATCTTTGGGTATGTTCTCCCATTTTAAGACGGCTACATCAGGAACAATAGATTGGCCTCCAAAGCTACAACGTAACTCGGGTAAGGCTAAAGCAATGCGTTCAGTTTCGGCGATAGCATTGATGGTTGTGACTAATTTACCTTGTATTCTACTGTGTTTTCCTTGAGGCATCGGTTTTTGAATAATTTTACCATCGAGGTATTCGCTCTCCGGTTGGGTTTCTGGGAGTTTGAGGAATTCCTCTAAGGAGAGTGCAGGTTTAGCGGTTTGTATCATGAGTTTGACCATCTGAGCAATTTTCGGGTTGATGTTTATATTGTAAATTTGATCCCCCCCAATCCTTAAAAAGGCTTTAATCAGGGGGCAATCAATTGATTAATCAGTATCCGTAACAGATAATAACCAAAGTTGATTATTACCCTTATCAATACCCAACCAAGTCATATCCCAAGCAACAGCACCAAACCAATTTGACCAAGGTTCATAACTCACATAAATTTTCACTTCATCATAGCGATCACCAAAAAGAGCGGCAGAAAAATTACCTCCTAAAGTTTTCGCTTCTTTAGCAGAACCTTTAAATTTATTGTAAGCGCCGCCCTTGAAGAGAACCTTGGCTAATTCTCCATCAAAGGTAAATGCACTGCTATCATCTTTTAAATTTAGAGAAGACTTTAAGCTAGTCTCAATCTCTAATGAAGGTAAAGCTTCCCTTACCGCAGTCCGGGTGATACATTGGTCAAAAAAATTAATCTCCTTTAAGCGATTATGAGAAGAAAACCAATCAAATACAGGGTGATTAGATAACTGAAATCGAGCAAACTCTGCGCCACCATTAGCATAAATCTCCCGAAACTTTTGCAACAGTTGAATAATAGCCGGCTGGTCTAAGGGACTAGGTATAACTTCCAATTCCCTAAACATTTGCTCGATCTCTTCCTGTGAAGGGCGGTTTTGTCGTCGATTTATGGTGGTCATTAAGCGGAACTCCTTTATAACTTATTTAGGTAAAATTTAGGTTATGTTATCTATGTCCTCTGACTTTAATAAAAAAAAAGTTAATATATCCTCAGTACCATTAACCTTACACTATTAAATGGTATCTCTGCTCGTTTAAGCCAGAAGATGAAAAAAACAACCTTGCTATCTTCCATGAAAAAATTGAAATCTGTCCTTTGTCTAACTTTATTAGCCGGACTAATTTCTCTGATCATTTTACCGAGTGCCGCTTGGGCACAAACACCCTATACGGGTAGATTCACTCTCACTCAACCTTGTAACGGTACTACTTCCATTAGTGGGAAAAATCCCATCCCTTTAGAAACATCTATCCCCTACGAAGCAGTGGGACTAAATAAACAAGATAATCCTACTTATGTTTACATCAAGATTCCCAATTCAACCAATCATTGGGTCGCTTTAACCTGTGGGGAACTCAATCCGGCTTTAGCCACTTCTACAGAGAGCAATCCTTCAGAAACGGGAACTACCACTGGGGAAAGCGGCAGCCAACCAACCGCATTTATTCCTTTTTTTGACGATAATTCTGATGGTTTGTTCAATAGGCAACATCAAGACATTACCCCTATTCCTCGTGCATTGAATGATTTTGATCTGGCGATCGTTGAACTCTGTGGCCAGCCGGGTAAAGTCGTTAGTGAGAACGAATTTAAATCAACTCTAAATAACTTTCCCGGCGTTCTAGCTAATATCAAAGAATATGTAGGAGGTTCTTTAGAAGAAGGACGTACTTCTGATGATGAATTCCTGGATGATTTAACCGATGTTTGGTTTAAGGTCAAGGGTTTTGATCATGTATTTTGTGGTGAACCTGGTAGAGGTATTGGCGGATTACACTTTGCAGGACGCTACTTAGATTTGCAACAAAAAAATTTAGCTGGCATTTTACCCAGGAGTATTCCTAACGCAGAAATTCAAGAGGGAGCAGTTTATACCCTAGGTGTAGAACTGCAACTCGGCGACCGTAAAGTTAGCGCCCCGATCAAAGGTTATGCTTATACCCTCGATGCCGAAGAAATTTTAGAACTGGGTGCTAGAACCTACAAAGATAACCCCAATACAGACTCAACAAATATAGCTTGTTTAGTAGGAATTACAGACGAAGGGCAGACTTTTGAAAACGTTTTTGTCGCTCGTGAAGGGGCAATTCGTACTTTCTATAGTGATGCTAGTCCGGATTTTGGTCGTACTGGTGAATGCAATGTTGATAATTATGAGACTCCTACCTAGGCTCGTTGAAATAGCGAAAGCGCCTAGGAAAAGATTAATAAACTAGAGTATTGCTACAGTTGCCACTCATTTTGAATGGGTGGCTAAATCGCCTAAATACAGAATAATAGGTCAGTACAGGTTAAACTGATAACTGGTCACTGATAAGAAAGAGAAGATGCGAATCTCTATTAATTGGCTGCGGGAATTAGTCGATATCACCTTAACTCCAGAGGAGTTAGCGGAAACCTTAACCATTGCAGGTATAGAAGTTGAAGAGATAGAAGATCGTCGTCAACAAGCGGACGGGGTAGTCATCGGAAAAATTCTCAAACGAGAACCCCATCCCAATGCGGATAAATTAAGTGTGTGTGAAGTGGATATCGGAGGAGAGTCTACCTCTACAATTGTCTGTGGGGCACCCAATGCAAGAGCAGATATTTTTGTTGCTGTCGCCACCCCCGGAACCTATTTACCTGCCGTAGATCTCAAAATTAAACCGGCTAAACTGCGCGGCGTTCGTTCAGAAGGCATGATTTGCTCTTTGGCTGAGTTAGGATTAACCAAAGAGTCTGAAGGAATTCATATATTTTCACAAAAGAATTTAGAATTAGGTTCTGATGTCCGTCCCTTATTAGGGTTAGATGATGTGATTTTAGATATCTCTCCTACCGCTAACCGCGCGGATGCCTTGAGTATGGTGGGAGTAGCACGAGAAGTCGCCGCCTTAACCGGTGCGGCCTTAAACCTTCCTCAACCCCCCGACTTATCTATCCCCTCTAAAAAAGGCAGTTTAAGTCTAGAGGTGGATGATGGGGTAGCTTGTCCGGCTTATATGGGTACGGTGATAGAAGGCGTTAAAATTGCTCCCTCTCCCCAATGGTTACAAAAACGCTTAGAAGCGGCAGGGGTTCGTCCGATTAATAATGTGGTGGATGTCACCAATTATGTATTACTAGAATGGGGACAGCCGCTTCATGCTTTTGACCGGGAACGCTTGAAAACCGTAGGCAAGGGCAAAAGTTTAAGTATAGGGGTCAGATTTGCCCGTGAAAAAGAAGAAATTAAAACCCTCGATGGTCAAACTCGCTCTCTGGTTCCCCAAAATTTACTCATTACCAGTAATGATGTTCCGGTTGCCATCGCTGGCGTGATGGGAGGAGAAGAAACCGAGGTTTATGAAGGCACGGAAAATCTTGTTTTAGAAGCGGCACTATTTGATCCGATCACCATTCGTCGGTCTTCAAAATCTCAAGGGTTACGCAGTGAATCTTCTGCCCGATATGAGCGCGGCGTGAACCAAATTGAGTTAGACTTAGCTTGTGCTAGGGCCATCTCTTTGATTACGGAAATAGCGGGAGGTAAGGCGGTTCATCAAGTGATTGCCGATGCTAGACCCGATCAACAAACTCGTTCGATCGAATTGCGTTTAGAAAGACTACAGCAAATTTTAGGTAATGTCAAAACATCCGACGGAATAGGTGTTGTAGAAGCGGCAGATGTAGAACGTATTTTAACCGATCTCGGTTGCCAGTTAACACCGATTAAAACTGATGTTTGGACGGTGACAGTACCCTCTTATCGCTATCGGGACTTAGAAAGAGAAATAGATCTCATTGAAGAAGTTGCCCGCTTGTATGGTTATGATCATTTCTGTGATACTCTTCCCCGTAAGACAGAACCCGGCGCACTGTCTTTTGAAGAACAATTACAGCGCAAAGTTCGCGCGTTGTTTCGCGGCGTAGGACTCACCGAAGTGGTGCAATATTCCCTGGTGAAACCCGAAAAAGATGAGGTGGTTTTAGCTAACCCCTTATTAGCTGAATATTCGGCCCTCAGAACCAATTTATTAAATGGGTTAATTGATGCTTTTGAGTATAACCAATCTCAAGGAAATGGGGCATTTAATGCTTTTGAAATTGGGCGGATTTTCTATAAGTCAAATGAGGGAATACAGGAACAAGATTCTCTGGCAGGAATTCTCGGCGGCGAGGTGACTCCTCTGGGCCGTTGGACAAGGGGCGGTAAATCTCAACCCATGTCTTGGTATGAAGCAAAAGGCATCTTAGAAAGTGTGTTTGAAGCTTTAGAAATAGTAGTAGAATATCAACCCGACCAAAACGATGAACGTCTTCATCCGGGGCGTACTGCTTCTTTATGGTTAGAGGGGAAACAGTTAGGGATATTTGGACAACTTCATCCTCAACTCCGACAAAAGCGGGGGTTAATTGATGAGGTTTATGCTTTTGAATTAAGTTTTGATCGGTTGTTAGAGGCGCTTAATAAAGATGAGTTAGTCACTCCTCGTTTTCAAGCCTATTCTCCTTTTCCGGCAGTGGCGCGAGATTTAGCTTTTTTTGCACCGATAGATTTATCGGTTTTCCAGTTAGAAAAAGTGATGAAAAAAGCCGGAGGAAGTTTATTAGCTGGCGTGGAATTGTTTGATGAATATAAGGGTCAAAATGTCCCTGAAGGTCAACGGAGTTTGGCGTTTAGTTTGGCTTATCGAGTGGGAGATCGTACCTTAACTGATACGGAGGTTGACCCGGTTCATAATCAGATTCGGGAGGCATTAGTTGAGGAGTTTAAGGTAACTTTACGGAGTTAATACTAAAAGGGCAATTTTACCAGTTGCCCTCAAATTTTTGCCAAATTTTAGCTAAATTATACATCAAGTTATACATTATTCAACGTAAAACTAACTTTAACTCTAACAGCGTGGTTATACACTTAAGGGTGTAATTAAAACTTAATAGGCAAAAACTGAAGAATTTAATGATTATGAATAGTTTTTTTGCTTCTCGCTTCTGGGGGAGTATAGGGATTGCTAGTGCCCTCGCACTAACTTGGCTTCCTTTAATGCCAAAAGCGGCTCAAGCAGCAACCTATACTTTCACCGCAGGGAATATGGATGCTTACAATACCAGTGATGGTCTCGAACCATCTAACCCTAGTCCTGGTGCTGTTGCATTCATCAATAATCTCTACTCTAGTTCAAATATTTCTTGTACAAATAATCCTTTATGCCAGATCAGAAATTTTGATCAACCAGGTGCAGATAGACAGTTCATTCATACTTTTAGTTTCTCCAATCTGATAGGAAACATAACTGGTGCTAATTTAGAGATTCGGGTTAGAGCAAGTGCAGGAGGGAGTCAAAATGATGCTATTCACTTATTATTTATTGATTCTTTAGGAAATTTAGATCCTGTTCGTTGGGGTAGCTATTTTGGGAGTGGCAACGGTACACCAAGCAGCAGC
This sequence comes from Gloeothece verrucosa PCC 7822, assembly GCF_000147335.1. Taxonomy (NCBI): domain Bacteria; kingdom Bacillati; phylum Cyanobacteriota; class Cyanophyceae; order Chroococcales; family Aphanothecaceae; genus Gloeothece; species Gloeothece verrucosa. The sequence continues at coordinate 2,320,617 of NC_014501.1, read as the reverse complement.
GGTACTATATCAACCATTGACCCTAGTCCACCCAGTAACAGCACCAATAGAACAAGCAGCAATCAGACATCAACTTCTACTGTTCCGGGTTTGTTAAATACTTCTTGGACAGCATCACCAACACCAGTTGATCAGACATTTTATCTTGATTTAAGTAGTCTTTCTCCCTTGGCGCTACCAAATACTACAGGTAACTTGATTGCTACTCTCAACACCAAGGGATTTTTAGATGTTTATGTTCAAGATGACACGGAGGTTGATTACATAAAATTAACGGTGGAAACTGTTCCCGAACCTTTTACAATTTTAGGTGCAGGAGTGGCTTTAGGATTTGGGTCTTTGTTTAAGCGGCAAAAAGCCAAAAAGTAATTAAATCAACCGGATTTTATATAACACAAGCGAGAACGGATCAAGCTTAAATCCGGTTGAACGGTGGCTAAACGCTGGCGACAGATGCGGCTAACTCTTCTCGGCGGTTAAGATAGGCTTGTACAGTGTCTTGGTATCGCAGATAATAACCTATTGTGGTGTAAACATCGGATAACGATACAGTTGAGTAACGACTGACAATGGTTTCAGAGGATGTACCATCTTGAAAGGCGCGGATGACTTTTAATCAAGCTATCTAATCAACTTGGCGAACCTCCATTAGAAATAAGAAGACCTTTTTTTCCACGACAATTAGACCTTTTTAGCTAGACAATCATTAATATAAATCTATAATTTATCTCTAACCCAATCCCGAAATGCTCTTAAACTTTGAGTTGTCCCCCTTGTTTTACTCATCTCTAAAAATGCTTCTATACCTTCTTTAGTCGGAAAATTATCAAAAATTAATAAAGAAAGTATGATGCCTAACTTCTAGCATTGCCCTCCATATCGACAAAAAATATTAAATTATACCTAAAGTTATACGTTATTGAAGCAAATACTAACGCTAACTCTAACAGCCTGGCTATAGAGTTATATAAATAGCTCAACTGAAAATTTGGAGACAAATTAAAGATGCCTAAGTTTAACCTCTTTGTTTCAGGGACAGTCTTAGCAAGCGGACTAGCTTCCCTGGCATTAGCGGCTCAACCTATCCAGGCGGCTGAGATTTCAATAACAGGAAGCAATGGAAATTGGTTTTACCAGTACGACAACAGCGAAGAAAATTCACTTACATTGTATGAAAGGGCCACAGACTTAGGTGCTTTCGATGTAGGAATTGCACTGACAGGATATGAACCAAATACCTCTGTAGGGATTCAACTGTTAAAGCTCGTCTATAACTATTCTAAGCTTACCTGGACCGACTTTCATATTACTATAGGGACAGGATTAGGAGATGAATTTACTCAATTAGATCCTAACGGCGATCTTTTTGCGCCAACCGTTGATAATGGTGAAGGTATATCTGCACCTTTTGATCTAGCCTATCTATTTAGTGGAGGCACTCTTGGCTTTGCTAAGGTGACCAATTCAGGAACTTACATTTCTTTTGACCATGGCACTGTTCTTAGTGGCATACTAGGTGTCCAAAACCCTGGTGTGACAGCCCCAGCTTTCTTGTTGAATGTACCTATCGATGCTGACGGAAATGCCTTCTTTACTTTGCGTCAAACCGCAAGCGTTCCTGAACCCTTTACCATTTTAGGTGCAGGAGCGGCTCTCGGCTTTGGCTCTTTCTTTAAACGACTAAAAGCCAAAAAATAATCAACAAGGTTGGTCTATCTACTCAAAAAGTTTTCAGAGTCCAAAGAACTTTTTAACTTTTTCTGAATATTTTTACTTAATATTACTTGCCTTAATAGTCCTCTATTTCAGGGGACTATTCATCTATCTCAAGAATTATTTTTCTCTGTCTACATCATGGAGTGAGTCGATGTTGCATTTTGGGGGCTGGCGGAGTTTATTACAAAATCTTAACAAATTGCGTTAAGATCACCAATAATACCTGCCTAAACCCCTTACAAGATCTCTAATTATCTTCTATGGTTAACTTGGAAATCACCCCCACCGAACCAGCCTCAACCACAGTTTTAGCCGCTACAGATTCATTTGTCAATCGGCATATCGGCCCCAACCGCCAAGAAATTGCACAAATGCTCTCTATTTTAGGGCTTTCTACCCTAGATGAATTAGTCGATAAAACCGTTCCCGCCGCCATTCGTCTGGAAAGAAAACTCAATTTACCGCCCGCACAAAGCGAATATGCGGCTTTAACTCAATTAAAATCTATTGCTTCAAAAAATAAAGTTTATCGTTCTTATATAGGCATGGGATACTATGACTGTATCACGCCGCCGGTTATAGTTCGCAATATATTAGAAAATCCTGGATGGTACACCGCTTATACCCCCTATCAAGCTGAAATTGCCCAAGGACGACTCGAAGCTTTACTCAACTTCCAAACCATGATTATTGAGTTAACGGGTTTGGAAATAGCTAACGCTTCTCTTCTCGATGAAGGAACCGCCGCCGCCGAAGCTATGAGCATGAGTTACGGTTTGTGTAAAAATAAAAATGCTCATGCCTTTTTTGTCTCTAGCGGCTGTCATCCCCAAACTATTGAAGTTATTAAAACTCGGGCCTATCCCCTCGGTATAGAAATTATTATCGGCGATCATCATAACTTTGATTTTGAAACCCCTATCTTTGGGGCGCTGCTTCAATATCCCGCTACTGACGGCACGATCTACAACTACCGCGAGTTTATCACGAAAGCCCATCAAGCCGGCGCATTAGTGACTGTTGCGGCAGACCTCCTCAGTTTAGCCCTACTCACACCCCCTGGCGAATTTGGGGCAGATATTGCGGTAGGAAGTGCCCAGAGGTTCGGTGTGCCGATGGGATACGGGGGACCTCATGCGGCTTATTTTGCTACCAAAGACGCTTATAAGCGGCAAATACCGGGGCGTATTATTGGGGTTTCCAAAGACGCACAGGGTAAACCGGCTTTACGCTTGGCCCTCCAAACCCGAGAACAACATATTAGACGGGATAAAGCGACCAGTAATATTTGTACTGCCCAAGTGTTACTCGCGGTGATGGCGGCGATGTATGCGGTTTATCATGGTCCACAGGGTATTAAACAAATTGCCACACGGGTACATCAGTTAACGGTTATTCTGGCCACCGGGTTAAAACACCTGAAATATTCTATTGAGTCAGAACCGTTTTTTGATACCCTTCATGTAAGGGTGGGAGAACAGAAGGCGAAAACCATGATCGAAACTGCCCAGAAACATCACATTAATTTGCGTTTCCTGGATGATGCGGCAGTGGGTATCAGTTTAGATGAAACCACAACCCTACAAGATGTGATCCAATTGTGGCAAATTTTCGCCGGACAAGATGAATTACCTTTTACCGTAGAAGAAATTGCCAAGTCTGCTAAATTTGAATTTCCTGAAGCGTTAAAGCGTACCAGTGACTATCTTACCGACCCGGTGTTCAATAAATATCACTCGGAAACGGAATTATTACGTTACCTGCATCAACTCGAAAGCAAGGACTTAGCCCTCAATACTTCCATGATTCCCTTGGGGTCTTGTACCATGAAGTTAAATGCTACCGCCGAAATGATACCGGTGACTTGGCCAGAATTTGGTAAATTGCATCCCTTTGTCCCCCTTTCTCAAGGGGAAGGGTATCAGATACTTTTCCAACAGTTAGAAACATGGTTAGCGCAAATTACAGGGTTTGATGCTATTTCGTTACAACCTAATGCCGGTTCTCAAGGGGAATATGCCGGCTTGCAAGTTATTCGCAAGTATCACGAAACCCGAGGCGACAAGGACCGCAACATCTGTTTAATTCCTGAGTCGGCGCATGGGACAAACCCCGCTAGTGCGGTGATGTGCGGCATGAAAGTAGTGGCGGTAAAATGTGATAAGGAGGGCAATATTGACTTAGATGACCTTCGCGCAAAAGCCGAAAAACACAGCCAGAATTTAGCGGCTATTATGGTGACTTATCCTTCTACTCATGGGGTATTTGAAGAGGGAATTATCGATATCTGTAACATCATCCACCAACACGGGGGACAGGTGTATATGGATGGGGCGAATATGAACGCCCAAGTGGGGTTATGTCGTCCGGCGGAATTTGGCGCTGATGTGTGTCACCTGAATTTACATAAGACTTTCTGTATTCCTCATGGGGGTGGTGGCCCCGGTATGGGACCCATTGGGGTTAAGTCTCATTTAGCCCCATTTTTACCGGATGTATCCCTAGTTCTGGGGCAGTTGACCGGAGAACAGGGACAATGGCAAGATACTATTGGGGCTATTTCTGCCGCGCCTTGGGGCAGTGCAAGTATCCTGGTGATATCTTGGATGTATATTGCGATGATGGGGGCAGAAGGGTTAACTGAGGCGACTAAGGTGGCTATCCTTAATGCTAATTATATTGCTAAGCGTTTAGAACCTTTTTATCCTGTGCTGTATAAGGGAACTTCAGGGTTAGTGGCCCATGAATGTATTATTGATCTACATCCTTTGAAAAAACGGGCAGATATTGAGGTGGAGGATGTGGCTAAACGGTTGATGGACTTCGGTTTCCATGCGCCTACGGTGTCTTGGCCGGTGATGGGAACTATTATGGTAGAACCGACGGAAAGTGAGTCTAAGGAGGAATTAGACCGTTTTTGTGAGGCGATGATTACTATTTATGAGGAGGCAAAAGCCATAGAAGAGGGTAAGATTGATCCTAAAAATAATCCTCTTAAAAATGCGCCTCATACGGCTGAAGTGTTGATTTGTGGTGAGTGGAACCGTCCTTATTCAAGGGAAGTTGCGGCTTATCCTGCCCCCTGGACTAAGCAATATAAATTCTGGCCGGCTGTGGGACGAATTGATAATGCTTATGGGGATAGAAATTTGGTCTGTTCTTGTGAAGGGATGGACGCTTATAAGAACCCTACACCCTGAAGGGTGGGGCTACACGAACAAAGCCCGCCTGCGCGGGCTAAAATATTCTGTAGGGTGGGCAAAGCTTGCCCTGAGCGGTAGCGAAGGGTTGGCGATAACTTTCGGTAAAGGTTTTAACTTAAAATCCAACTTTGCCCACCATCAATTATTATTAGTCTAGAAAATTGCTATATGTAAAATTTCCTTTTCTAATTGAGTAATAGTTTCGTCAAATAAAACCTTGTTTAAGTTTAATTCTTGAGAATATTTTTGATAAGCTGTATTATAAAAACTACTGAGAATAAAAGATATAAATACATTGGGGGTTAGAGGAGAGCATACAGGAATACGACAATTTTTAAATTGCCCTAAAGTTAAATGACAGTGGGGATGTTCAAGTTCTTTAAAATTTTTTGGGTCATAATCAAATCTAATTGGAACAACCATAATATTTTTATCTAAAATATCAGCATAAATTTCATCTTCTATATAAATTTCAGGTTCATTCTGAAATGATTCCAAATAAGGAGAAGGAAAAAAAGCGAGTCTATGAGCAATTAAAGTTGAACCTTGATAAGTATAAAGAAGTTGTATTAAGGCTCCATCAATCATTTTTATATTATAGTTTTTATTTTTATGTAGTTCATCATAAATTTCTTCATACTTAAGATTTTTTAAAGCGATAGATAAATCACTCATACCGGCGTAGGCAATTTGATAAATGTTATTACCCAAGGTTTGACAACTCGGAAAATTTTGTTGAACGGATAAATCTACTGAGATTAACTTGCTGGTAACTTCATTAACTTCTTTTAAAATATTTTGATGATTAATTTTCATTTAGGATTATTGTTCTGAATCTACAGGATTTTGCCATTTTTCTATTATTTTACGTCTTTCTTCTTCAGGCAAATCAGCCATAATTTTATCAATATATTCTACAGTTTGTTTTTGTTTAGTAATTTTTTTACGTTCTTCTTGACTTATATCTCTATTAATTAAATTCATTTGTTGACGCTGCTCTTGTGTAGGATAAGTAAATTCAAGAGCAAAATTATGATGTTTAATTTGATTAAATTCTTGCTCTAGCCTTTTCATTCCTTCACCATAACCTATTACTCTTAGCCAGGCTTTACTTCTTGTCATAGCAGTAAATAAAATATTTCTTTTTTTAGCAAGTTCTGTTCCTGAATAACATTCTTGAGCATTGATTACATAAACCATAGCTGCTTCATTACCTTTCGCTCTATATATACTTGTGAAGACAATAGCATCATCCTTAAAAAATTCATCCTGCGATGTAGTTACACCGGCTAAGTTAGAATTAATTTCTTCTTTAAAAAGTAAATCTCTAGCTTTTCCTACAGCAGATTTAGTAGTCTTAGGTTCAGTGTGAATTACCATGATATCATCATATCTAAGCTCATCTTCTTGAAGATTTATTTTTATTTGTTGTAATAACCATTCAATTTGCTCTTGATTATTATTAAAAGTTTTAAATATTATTAAATCATCTATTGGTGAATGATCTTCCAGAAATTTTGGGCTAGTTTTTGGTGTTCTACTCAATTTGACAAACTTTCCATCCTCTAGTCTTCCATCTTTTACTTCATAACCAATATCTTCCCATAATCCTGCATATTCAAACATTTGGATTAAACCACCAGTTCTATATATTCCAAAACCTAAAGCATGAGCAGAGGTTAAAATTGGTCTGGAATTCCTATAGCAGGTATTAAGAACAACATCTTGTTTAGGTTCTCCTGGTGAGTTTTTGAGAGTTACTATTGGCTTATTTTCTTCATCGTTGCCAAAAAGGGATTCTGGAGATTCCATTATTTTTTTATTAAGACTTTGTAACTCATCATAAGCATAAACTAAACGTTTTGGTTTTTTTAAAATATGGTAACAAATTCTTAAAAAATATTTAGAAAAATCTTGAGCTTCATCAACTAAAATTACATCATAGTATTGTAAAAAACGCTCTCTTAGTTGAGTTAAAGCCTTTTTACAAACAGCATCAAATTCTTGACCTTCATAAGGCGTTAATTTTTTAGCTGCCTCAAAATCGAAATATTCTATGTTATGTATTTTACAAAATTCATAGTAAATTCCGTCCATTTTTGGACTTCCCCAAGCATGAATAATTTTTATCTTTTCCCAATCAGGCTCTTCATTAGTATGTTCATAGGTAAATTTAGTAATTAAATTGATAAACTGACCTTTTAAAGAACGGGTATTAAAGGTTACAGCAATCTGCCAATCTGGATGAGTAGCATGAAGATAGGCAACTTTTAGTGCTAAAACTATAGTTTTACCTGAACCAGCAAGTCCTCTAATTCTTTGTACCCCTTCAACGGTTTCTAAAACGGCGGCATTTTGAGTTTCATCTAAGTTAGCTATAGACTCTTCTAGATGTTTTAATTTTGTTCCTCTAGAATCAGGTTTAGTTGTGGTTCTTGGATTTTTCTTTCTAATGGTTGTTATCGCCTGAATCACTGAATTGACTTTTTCAAAATAATCCTCTCCCTGTTTCCAATCACACTTATTAATAAAATTTTCCAAATCTTCATTACTAATTAAAATAGGATACTCATCTGGTGAAATATGATTTGGATAATTTCTGACGGCAGGAGCATAAGTAACTACAGCTATCTCTACCATTAATTTTCGTTTGTTTAAAAGTTCTTTATATTGTAAAAATTTTGATTCTAGTTTAGTTATACTTTCATCCTGAATTTCTTCAACATTTTTATTTATCTTTGTCCCTTCTTCTATCTGAAAAACAATAACTCCATGTTGTTTAGAAATCAAAAGAGCATCGATTTTATAGCCACCTTGAGCCGTTCCTATAATAGGATATCCCAGATACAACGTGCCTTCAATATCAGTACGCTTTTCAAAATAATCAGCTAAATTTTGTGATGAAACTGGTTTGTCTGTAGTCGTACCGCGAATAACGTTAACCATAACTTTTTTATTAATCAAGAATTTTTAGTATATCAATACTAACATCTGAAAGATCAGATTAAAATTAAAATCAACATTTTCCTAAAATGTAAAACACTCACCCACCTTAAAGAATCCTATCTAAATCCAACACAAACCCCGGCAAAACATCCTCACCCGACAAACTCGAGGGAGACTCTAAAACCTCCACCTCCTCTCCTAAGCGATAAACTTCCACTCGGCGAAGGATCGGATCGATAAGCCATCCCAAGCGTACCCCATTACTCATATATTCTCGCATTTTTGCCTGTAAACTATCCAACTCATCGGTAGGAGAACGCAACTCGATAACAAAATCAGGCGCTAAGGGAGGGAATTTTTGACGCTGTTCGGGGGTTAAAGACTCCCATCGTTCTAGTATAATCCAAGCCGCATCCGGAGAACGTTTAGCACCGCTAGGCAACTTGAAACAAGTAGAAGAATCAAAAGAAACGCCGCTATTATCTTCATCAGTCCAGTTCCCTAAACGTTGGGTAATTCTCCGATTCCGAATTCCCGTTTCTCCTCCTGTCGGTGACACAATAATTAGTTTTCCGTCCTCTGTGCATTCAAATTTTAGGTCTGGGTTAGTGCGGCATAGATTGTAGAAAGCTTCATCCGTTAGCTGACCTACTGATGATAAGTTTAAGGTTAAAACGGTCACAACTTTCACCCATACACCTTATTGTCCCCATTTTTGCATAAATGTGAGATTTAGTCAATCAGAGCTTAAAAAATTAGAATACAAGAGTCAGAAATGAGGAGAATTTATTGACTGATCATAGGGGCTAAAAGATCTCGAACAACAAACTTTAACTCAGGAAATTCTAAAGGCGAAACTTCCTCATTTTCTGAAAGAATAACCTGACTAGAATAACCCTCTTGTCCCGGTTCTCGAAAGAGATACAACTGACGGTTATTCACATCCAACACCCAATAATCTTTAATCCCTGCACTAGCATACTCCTTCGCCTTTAACTGACAATCTCTCTTAAGAGTTTTATCTGCCACTTCAATGAGTAATAAAATATCATCAGGATAAGGATGATGTTCAATATAATCCATCGGATCAGGATAAACCACCGCTATATCGGGTTCTGGTTCAGAATAATCATTCAAATGAACAGGCGCTTGTATTCGCAATAATACCCTAGTCCCCAAACCCTGCCGCAACATTCGTTCAGTTCGGGTAATAGTTGTATAGTGAGGTGTACCCTGTGGACTCATCTTTTGATAAATTTCCCCTGCAATTAATTCTACCCGTTCATCTGGCCCTAGAATTCCCACCTCAGCCATGTGATAATATTCCTCAACCGTCCATAAACGGACAGAAGTATCTACTTCAATAGATTCACTTGATACAACTGACATAGCCATCATTAAATAGCCTACTTTTTAAATGATAACAAGCCGAACTTGAACGGCAAGCAAAGCATTAAATAAAGCCTAAGAATTTTTAATCAAGGCAAATGCTTTGTGAACATCGTGTTTGCCATCATAAATTAATTTTACTTGATTAAAACCTATCTCTTGCGCCCAATGTCGGAGAGTAGATTCTGATTCAGGATAATCGCTGGTGGAAATGTGCCCAACAATTTTACTAATTGACTGAGATGGGATTTGTTGCCATTGAGTTTGTATATGTCCGCAGTATCTGGCTAAATATTCTGGTAGAGTTTCCTGATTTCTACAAAAAACATCAATTAGTAATAGTGTTCCTTTTGAATTAAGACAATTCCAGCACTGCTGTAAAAATACTTGCTTTTGTTTTGAGCTTAAATGGTGCAAGGCAAAAGAAATGAGGATTAAATCAAAGCTTGAATTACAAGACTCTAAAAAATCAGACATCTCCTGTTGCTTTAGCTCGACAATACAATTAATATTCTTTAGATTTTTAGGTGCTAAGTTTAATCCACCTAAAGAAAGATCGACTCCGGTGTAATTACTAATGGCTGTTGCTAAAAGAGCTTTAGCAGAATATCTAGCATCCCCACAACCTAGTTCCAAAAAAGAAAAGGGTTCCCGGTAATTTTTGACGATATACTGATGAACTATTTCATAAATGTCCTGATGCTCCATGTAGTTTAATGCGGTGACTTGTTCGTAGATTGACCAGGCATCCCTAAAATATTCTTTATTATTTGTTATTTTCTCACAAATCCATCTGTATAAGCAAACCTACTTTGAATTAAATATCTTGATCCTCTGTAATTATACTTGTCTTAAACCCACCTTTAGGAGTCCATTGAATAGCCCCATCTTTCCCCGTCCAATATAACTTAATCCCCTGATATTGAAATAGCCGCCGAGTTTTTGCCTCTACAAACCGAGAAACCGCGATCCCTATTTTCGGTTTTACCCTCTCTATCCACTCAGCATTTAACCGTTTACCCGACCACAATAAAACATCAACTGACTCCCTAAACCTATCATCAGGCGGCTGTGACCCTTGCGTCAACCATAACCACTTGTGATCAGCAACTCCCAACTGCACAATCATAGGCTTAACATTTATTACCTCAATTTCCACCTTTCCTACAGAAATCTTATTATCTTTTAATAACTGCTCTCGATTTAAAACTTGTTTTACCCCTAAATAAGACTCTAGAGTGGATTTTTGCTCATCAAAAACTATAACTGAATCAATTTGATTCACTCCCTGAACCGTTAAAAAAGGCACAAGACTATATTTTTCTGCCGCTTCATCCCCACCATTAATAACCATAACCCTACCCCTATCTTGAATGACAATCGATAAATGAGGTTGAGTCTCCAAAACTGTAATCTGAACCAAAGTTAAACGACTAATAACAATAGGAACTACCACCACAGTCAACAAAAATAAACTAATTACCTTCCCATGCTTTTGACACCATCGATTTAACCAAATTGCCAACAAACCGACATAAATCAACACCATCACCCCTACTGAAAGCTTACCCACTGCATAGGAACTCGCCGGTAAATTGACAAAAAATTTGGCAATAGCAATCAGCAATAAAGTAGGATAGTAAAGTAGCCAAGCAATGGCACTTCCCCCCAAAGGAAAAAGTAACGCTACCGCCGCGCTTAACATCCCGCCCAAACTAATCACCGTTACCAAAGGGGCAGTGATAATATTACAGAGAATACTATAAGTTGCCACAACACTAAAAGACTGCATTAATAGCGGCAACGTCCAAACAGATACCCCGATAGGAATAGCAATCATCGGGCTTATTGTCGGCGGTAAAAAGTCTAATTTTTGTTCTAAAGGCGGTACAGTAACTATTAAGCTAAAGGTAGCCAAAAAACTCAACTGAAATCCTAAATCCCAAATCCATAACGGATTAAATAAGAGTAATAAAACTGCCACTAATAGCCAAGAACCCAAACGGTTAACTTTTCTGTCTAATACCAGTCCAATTAATCCTCCAATTCCCATTAAAGCCGCACGACTGACCGAAGGTTGTATGCCGGTTAAGCCTACATAAAAAATTAAAACCCCAACGCCGATCCATAACTGTTTGTCTGGGGATAAGTTACGGGTAAAAAAGATAACAACCCCTAACAATAAAACGACTTGAAACCCAGAAGCGGCTAAAATATGAGCCAATCCAGCCTTATTAAAAAGACTGCGGATGTCTTCAGGTAAATCCACCGCTTGTCTTCCTATAGATATCGAACTAATTAACGGTCCTACAGGCGTTCCTAACCAACGACTTTGAGAACGAACGATTCGTTTTCTCAATAGCCAAAATCCCCAAGGCGGTTGTCCCTCTTCGATGATTTGTTGTCCTTTTAAACCGGAAAATGCTCCCTCACGCGCTAAATAAGATTTAAAATTAAAACTACCAGGAGTAGCGCGAGAACTCGGTTTATATAATATTCCTTCAATGGTTAAAGATTGACCTGGATAATATTTTTTATCTGGGTAAAAAGGCACAGTCACATATAATTTTCCTGTTACTTCTTTAGTCTCTTCTTTACTTTGTTGGGGAGTTATCTTTTGGGTGATGCTATTAACCTGTAACCAAAAAGATTGCCGAAGACTAGCATTAAGGCGGCTTTCTGTTAAAACTTTCCCCGCAACAATAACGGTTTGACTTGGAGATTTTTTAAGCAACTGGGAGATATCATTTTGGCTGGGATAGGGAACCCGCAACTGAAAATAAACTACGGCACTTAGTGCAACCATCGCTGCGCCTAACCAAAACTTTCCTCTTGGTGCAGTTGGCCAACGTTTAGGGATAATAACGGCTAAAAAAAGACTTAAACTACTGATTCCTGTTACAATTACTATCCACTGTAACCCACTCCTATGAGAATCCGGAAATCCCAACACCCCCGTAAACAATAATCCCACTAAATAAGATAAACAGATTATTGTCCAGTGAGTGCCATTCATTCAATTATTTTTCCTCGACATAATTAAATATCCCCCCTCATAGAAGGGGGGTTAAGGGGGATCTCAAGGGGAGACTAAAGGAGATCCATTAAAAATTTTATATTACCATTATTTAGATCGAAAGTCCCAGTTTTAAGCCAAATATCCCATGAGCAAGCAAAATTAGCGCGATGATAATCCCTAAATAGGCGTGAACACTACGCAGAGTTGCTTTCTGTTCGCTGGCAAAACCAAAGGCAGCAATGCCACCATTGAGGGCTAATAAAAATAGTACCGCCGCCGCCGTCCAAAAGTGGGGACTTTCTGTAATGGGTTGCTGCTGCATGACTAAAGAGAGGATGCCGCCAATGGAACCTAAGCCTAAAAATATGAATACCCAAGGCATCAGTTGACTGTGCATTCCCAGGTTTTTAGCCCGGACTTCGGGTTCAGTAGCGACTCTGCCGCGCCATCCTGCATAGACAGCATAGCCACCCATCGCTAAGATGACGATAGACATCATCACGGGATGTCCCCAGTGGGTGATCGGTTCAGGGATGTTTAAGCTGCGAAACCAGGCGGCGATCGGTTCTAGTTGTTGACTTAGATTTTCTTCCATAGCTTTATCTTTTTTTAATATTTCTTCAATAATTGTAGTCGAACTTTGGGCGCGTTATTTATCGATCCTGTTAAAATTTTTTACACATTTCGGAATTTTGTATATATAATTACAGACATAAAAAACAATCCCGATTTGGGAGATGCAAAAATTAACTTATCCAATGTAATAATTGAACAACAATAGGACGAGGTTAAGAGTATGACCAAAATTCTATCGTCATTCCCAAGCAACTTGAACTCTCCCAACGACAGCATATTCTTAAAATCGATTAAATACCTAGGCACTTAAAATTTGAGACGTTGCCGCCAACGTCTCTTGCATTGATTTGAGGTTTGAAAAATGTCCTAACCCTTTGTAAGGATGGCTAGTAGAAAAATTTCTCACCTAGATTTATTCTATCTTCTGTATATTACCCGCTTTAATCCAACCTTCTTGAGTCCCACCCACTATACGGATTTTTTGCCATTGTCCATCGGGAGTAGTTTCAAGAACAATAATTTTATCGTTATACATTACCCCACCAATGCGACTAGCATCAGCACCGGCTTGATCGCGTATACTTAACCCTTCAGGCCAAGTTACGGTCGCTTTATAAGCGCCTTGGGGTAATTTTTCCTCTTGTTCTTGAGGAGAAGGTTCAGGTTTTGACTCTTCTTTTGCCGGTTCTGATGCCACTTTGGTTTCTGTTTTAACAGGAGAAACTTTAGCTACAGGTTCTTTTTTAGGATTTTTATCTTTTTCTTGTTTCTCTGCATCAAAAAGCGGTTTTGGAGGTGGGGCAACCATTTGGGAAAAGAAGACAAATCCTAATGCGGCTGTTCCTCCAGCTAAGAGACAAACGCCTAACAAAAAACCGAGAATAAATTGTAATAAACCTGATAAACGACCCATAGTTCCTTAAAAATTCCTAATCAAAAATTTAAATTAATAGGTTAGTTGAATTGGCGTTGAATACGATTATTTAAACGACTATCCCGAGAAGCTAAACGCGCTTTACCGGCTGCTGCCCAATTTTGTAAGAACTCTATTTGTTCTTGGGCGGTGCGGGCTAAAGGAACAATTTGACTCGCCGCTTCTAATATATCATCAGTGGTAAAGTCTCGATTTTGACTAAAACCGATGTGCATTGCTTCGACGATGGTTTGTTCAATTTCGGCACCCGAGAAATCAGGCGTTTCATAAGCTAATCGATTAATATCATACTGTTTGAGATTGTGAGGGCGCAGTCGGGATAAATGGACGCTAAAAATAGCCACTCGTTCCTCTTGCGTGGGCAACCCGACAAAAAATATCTCATCAAATCGTCCTTTTCGCAACATTTCTGGGGGCAAAGCCGCTATATTATTGGCCGTAGCCACCACAAAAACCGGTGATTTTTTCTCGGCTAACCAGTTAATAAAAGTCCCAAATACCCGTGAAGTGGTTCCCCCGTCTCCTTTTCCATCTACTCCGGCAAAAGCTTTATCAATTTCATCTATCCAGAGGACACAGGGCGCTAGTGCTTCTGCTAAATTAATCATTTGACGAGTACGAGACTCCGACTCTCCCACTAACCCCCCAAATAAGCGCCCCACATCTAAGCGTAAGAGGGGTAAATGCCAATGATGAGAGATGGCTTTAGCGGTTAAAGATTTACCGGTTCCCTGAATTCCCACTAATAATAAGCCTCTGGGATGGGGTAACCCATAAGCCCTCGCCCTGTCACTAAATGCGCCACCTCGCCTCAGTAACCAGTCTTTGAGGTTATCTAAGCCGCCAATATCCGATATTTGTTCTGTGGCGGGATAAAAGTCTAATATTTGGGTTTGACGGATAGATTGACGTTTTTCCTCGAGAATCAATTCTACATCTTCTGATTCTATTTTCCCGTGACTGGCGATACAACGGGTTAAAACGCGGCGTATTCGTTCTAAGGATAAGCCTTGGGCCGAACGTACTAATTCATCTAAGAGTTTATCCCCTAATGATTGTCCGGTGGCGGCTAAAATTCGCCCGATTTCTCCTTTAATTTCTGTGCCTGTGGGCAAGGGAAATTCAACCACTGTCAAAACTTCGCTCAATTCTGAGGGGATTTCGACGCTTGGGGAAATAATCACTAAATTTTTCGGTTGAGACTTTAGCACTCTTGCCAGATTACGCAATTTCCGAGAAATAGAAATATCTTCTAAAAAGCGGTGAAAGTCTCTTAAAATAAAAATTCCTCCGCTTTGAGGAGGCAATTGTTCCACATATTCTAAAGCTTGTAAGGGGTTACGTCTGCCAAACCCTTCATTATTAGGATTATCTTGATAACCCTCGACAAAATCCCAAATATATACATTACGATTGCCAACGCTTTTGGCACAAGCAGTTATGGCGGCTTCTAATCGTTCTTCTTCTGGGGTAGGGATGTATATTAAAGGGTAACAGGCTCTCAGGAGTAATTCAAACTCTTGGTAAAAGCTCATTTTTCAGTTATCAGTTTTTAGTTAACAGTTAACACTCAACAGTTAACCGTTGCTAGTTAACCGTTGATAGTTTTAAAACTTATTAACTTATAACTATAACTGATCGCTGTTAGCTGTTGCCCGTTGCCTGTTGCCTGTTGCCTCTTTATTGAGAAAGTTGGTTTTTTAAGATGGCTAAAGCCGCCCAACGACTATCAGAGTTAGATTCAGCTTCTGAGTCAGGGGTTAATGGTTTTTGACAATTTTTACCACATAAGTGTCTTAAAGGCAAATTAAGAGATAATTGTTCATACAACCAAGTTTGCGGCTCAAAATGTCCATCCGCCGAAAGGGTTTCTGATAAGTCATCCCAAGAAACTTCTCTCTCTTGGGGGTAGCTTTCAGGGATAAAATCATTTTTGTCTAACCAGATCAGTTCAGAAGTGTCTAGGGCTAGACGATGATTATACTGTTGTAAACAGCGATCACAAGTCAAAGTAATAATTGTCTCTGCGGTTACAGAAACTTCTAAAAAATTCCCTCCATGTTTCACTATCATTCGTCCTCGTATGGGGGTTAGGCTATCAAACCCAGAAATAAACTCATCAATGGTTATGGAGAGCGTTCTTTCTCTTGCTCTCAGGAGTTGAGGAATATAGATGGCTTCCATGTTCTTACAGCGTCAATTAGTGGCGATTACTGCCTAGGATAATTATAGACGTAACTTTAGCTGATCGTGCTGAGGATTTTTTAGCCAGAACCTTAAAAGATTTTTATTTAAGATAACTTGTCTTCTTTAAGGATAACGGGCTTATGGTACAGTAATTAATCGTCCTCGCATATTATTACCATTACCTTTTATGACTAACGCAGTAAACGACAAAGCCGTAGTAAAAGAGTATTTTAATGCCACTGGGTTTGATCGCTGGCGCAGAATATACGGCGATGGCGAAGTAAATAAAGTTCAACGCGATATCCGCATAGGACATCAAAAAACCATCGATACGGTAATTGACTGGTTAAAAACCGACGGAAATTTAGCCGAATTATCGATCTGTGATGCGGGATGCGGGGTAGGTAGTCTCAGCATTCCCCTAGCGCAAGCCGGGGCAAAAGTTTGGGCGAGTGATATCTCTGAAAAAATGGTAGGAGAAGCCAAAGAAAAGGCCAAAGAAGCGTTAGGAGAGATAGATAATCCTACCTTTAGTGTACAGGATTTAGAAAGTTTAGGCGGTCAGTATCACACAGTGATTTGTTTAGATGTGTTAATTCACTATCCGACTGAAGATGCCGAGAAAATGATCTCTCATTTAGCCGCTTTGGCCCAACAACGCTTAATTCTCAGTTTTGCCCCTAAAACTTTATGTTTAACTGTTCTCAAGAAAATCGGCGAATTTTTCCCTGGACCCAGTAAAACAACTCGTGCCTATCAACATCGGGAAGCGGATATTATCAAAATTTTAGAAAATAACGGCTTTAAAATTCAACGCACTAGCATGACTAGCACTCGCTTCTATTATTCTCGGATCTTAGAAGCCGTGCGGTAACTCCGTCATCAGTTCGATATCAGTTTAGAGATCAGGTGTTAGCTTGTAGTTAATAGTCTAGTCAATAGTCATTAGTTAATAGTCAATAGTCATTAGTTCTTAGAAAGGAGGCAATGGTGAATAATCAATACTCGGGCCTAAAAGATGCAATAGCTACAGTAAATAATAGAAAATCACAACTAATGACTACTGACTAATAACTAATAACTAATAACTAATAACTAAATAAATCAATGGCAGTCACAACCGGACAAATTATTAAATGGAAACAACAACAACGCCCCATCGTCACCTTAACAGCGTGGGATTATGCGATCGCTCGAATTCTCGATGAGGTAGGAGTAGATATTATCTTAGTCGGTGATTCTTTAGCAATGGTTGCCCTAGGCCATGAGACGACTTTACCCATTAGCCTTGATGAAATGATACATCATGCCGCAGCAGTGCGTCGTGGAGTCAAACACGCTTTAGTAGTATGTGATCTACCCTTTTTAAGCTATCAAGAAAGCATCTCTCAAGCCATTCATTCAGCCGGACGAGTCTTAAAAGAAACCGGGGCCAATGCAGTTAAATTAGAAGGGGGTCATCCGGCCATGGCTGAAACCGTAGCCCGACTAACCACCATAGGAATACCTGTGATGGGCCATGTGGGGTTAACCCCTCAGTCAGTACATCAACTCGGTTACAAAAAGCAAGGAAAAACCGATAATGAAGCCGCTAGAATTCTCGATGAAGCTTATGCCCTCTATCAAGCGGGGGCCTTTGCCGTAGTATTAGAACATATTCCGGCGGACTTAGCCGCACTAATTACCAACAAATTACCCATTCCTACCATAGGTATTGGGGCCGGACCGGACTGTGATGGACAGGTATTAGTGACAGCAGACTTGTTAGGATTAACCGATAAACAGCCGCCCTTTGTGAAAGTGTATGCTAACTTACGAGAAGTCATAACCCAAGCCGTACAAAACTATTCCCAAGAAGTGCGAGACAAGAAATTTCCTATTTAATTTCTGGACAATTTTATCAATAGAAATGAGTCGTTCACTCTTAAAAAATTGTAAGTTCAGTTTAGGTGGGCAGATTTTAGCCGGCAAAATAGAGTCATTGCTAGAATTCGATCAGATTAGGTCCTCAGCCCATGCAATTAGAAGCTAATTTACCGCTCAACTCAGAAGAACAATTATTACAAACAGCAATAACCTATTTTCAGGATATCATTGCTCCTCAAGCGAACCTACTGGATCAATCTCCCCAGGCCTTAAAAAAAGCACTTCAGGGAATGGGTGAACGCGGCTTACTGGCCTTAAGAGTCCCCCAAGAGTGGGGCGGCGCGGGGGTAAGTGAACTGACTTATCGTCACTTTCAAATGTTGATCAGCCGCTATTCGGGGGCTTTATCGTTCCTACAAATGCAACACCAAAGCGCCGGTTCTCAACTGGTAGCGAGTGAGCATGAGGCACTCAAGCAGGAATATTTGCCGCGTATGGGAAGCGGGGAAGTCTTATTAGGGATAGGGTTTTCTCACTTACGTCGCGCGGGTGAACCTGTGATGAAAGCAACTCCGGTTGAAGGGGGTTATATTTTATCGGGGATAGTTCCCTGGGTCACGGGGCTAGGTTTTTTTGATGATTGTATTATGGCGGCGACGTTGCCGGATGGTCAAGCTTTATATGGGGTGATTCCGCTACGAGAGATGGATCAACCCGGAGGCGGCCAAATTCGCTTTAGTGAGGCGATGGAGTTGATCGTGGTGGGTTCTACCAATACGGTAAGGAGTGAGTTAAAACAGTGGTTTTTAGCGGCTGATCGGGTGGTGTGCATTCAACCCGCTAATGCTATTCAGGAAAATGATGCCAAAAATGTCCTCCATCATGGTTTTTTTGCTCTTGGCTGCGCTCAAGCGGCACTTGATATCGTGGAGAGGGTTTATTATCAAAAGCAGTTACCTTTTATTGCTGAGGCGTTTAATAGACTTTCCGATGAGTTAGAAACCTGTCGTCACAAAATGTTAATTGCCACAGCTATTGAGGGGGCTTTTGATGACGAAGGTTTACCCTTAAGGGCGTGGGCCATTAATTTAGCCGGACGATGTGCTAGGGCGGCGGTGGCGGTTTCCAGTGGTGCGGCCAATGGGTTAGATCATCCAGCCGGGCGCGTATATCGAGAAGCCTTGTTATTTACGGTTGCCGGACAAACCACTGCCGTGATGGAGGCCACCCTAGAACAGTTGCTTTGTTGAAAGGATTAGGATATAATAGGAAATACTTAAATTTTGCTGCGGATGTAGTTCAGTGGTAGAACGTCACCTTCCCAAGGTGAATGTCGTGGGTTCGAGTCCCATCATCCGCTTGCCATACTGTACTGTACATTAAAGACTTATTTGTCCACTTGGCCAATTTTTAAAGACTTATTTGTCCAAAATTTAGGCTCTTTCGGCATCGTGGGGAAAAAAGTTAATTAAGATACAAAATGCTATCTGGTATGATAGTCAACAGAAGAGTTAAGAAATATAATTATTGTAGTATTCGCCCTCTTTAGGCAAAATATAGTAAAATAAAATTATAAAAGCTAAAATTTTGCGTTATTACTATTGTTATGTTGCTCATCATACCAGTTGGATGTGGCGACGTATTCTCGGGTTAAAGCCTGATTCTCAGGAGTGCCGGTTGGCTCAAAGTTACAACTGCCTGGGAAAATGATTGGGAAGTGGATAATAACTAATCCTTCTTCTTACCCCTTGAGGCTAAATTTATACTGGTTATATACTTTTATCGTTAAATCTAACGTAAGTCATGGATATTGTTACTATTAGTGGAATTTTTACCGCCATTACAACGGGTGCTAAATTTTTGAAGGAATCAACCCAAATCGCTGCTGAAATTTCTAAGAATGGAACTCAAATCGTCGATAATATAACCACTGCCTACGGTAAAATCAAGAGTTTTTTTATTCGAGATAAAAAGATAGATGAGAGTGCATTTGCTTTCTTAGAAAGTAATCCCAATAATGAAGTGGCTAAAAATGCTATTAAACAGACAATAGAAAGCGTTTTAGATGATGACACTGCAAGAAATAATGAACTAGCTGAGAACATCGCTCAGATATTAGAAGCTATCAACAATATCCCTCAAAATTCAGCCGAAGAATTACAGAGAACTGTGGGTCTTGATTTAAGAGAATCGAAGTCTGCTTTAGTAAAATATAAAGAGGTCGTGGCGGAGAAAGGGACAACTGCTATAGATGCTCGAAAAAGTGAAGGGGCTACCTTTGAGGGAGAGAGTTTAAGGACAAAAAAGTAATAGATACCCCTGCTACAACTGCTAATACTGGTATTGATAGTAGAGGGGCTATAAATCCTACTTTTATAATTGGTAATTTACCTGTTGGTAGTTCAGAACCATCAACAATTCCTTATAAGTTGCCTAAAAGTGGTGTTCGTCAATTCGTGGGAAGAGATGAAGCTTTAAAAAAACTAGACAAACAGCTTCAAGAATCAGAAAGGATAGCCATTTCAACTTTGACGGGAATGGGAGGTATAGGTAAAACTGAATTAGCCTTACAGTATGCTTTAGCCGATAGGGACAAAGTAGAAGAAGAACGTAATTATCAAGCGGGAATTTGTTGGATTAATGTTTCTGAAGAAACAAGTAATATAGAAGAAAAAACTAATGTAGGGATACAAATATTAGATTTTGCTAAAAATTATTTGCAAATACAAATACCAGAAGAAAATGAATTAAAATTAAAAGATAGAATCCAAGTTTGCTGGCAGAAATGGAGAAAAGGCGACACATTAATTATTTTTGATAATGTTAAATATTTGGAGCAAATAGAAGATTATCTTCCCCCACAGTCAAAAAAATTTAAACTTATTATTACCACGAGAAATATTAATTTAAGAAACAATTTTAACCTTCTAGAGTTAGACCTACTAGATGAGGAATCAGCTATCAAATTGTTAGGTTCATTTATAGGAGATAAAAGAATAGAACAAGAAAGAGAAGACGCAGAAAAACTATGCAACTGGCTAGGTTATCTTCCCCTAAGTATAGAATTGGCAGCCCGTTATCTAGAAGATACGGGAGAAAAAATTGAAAATTATTACCAAAAATTGCAACAGCAAAAACTTAAAGATAAAAGTTTAGAAAGACCCAAAGACCAATTAATGACGGCGAAAAGAGGAGTGATAGCCACTTTTGAGTTAAGTTGGCAAGAACTATCAGAAGATACAAAACAACTAGGATGCTTTCTGAGCCTCTTTGAAGCCCAACCCATTCCTTGGAAATTTATCGAAACCCACCTTGGTGAAGCCGCCGTCAAATCTACTAGCAAGTTTAAAAACATTTTTTCCTCAATTGTTCAAATTTTTATTAGAAATAAAAGCCAGATAGAACTAAGCCAATCTCAGCAACAATTACGAGAACTAACTAAACTTAGCCTGATTAAAGAGAAAAATGAACAGGTTTATGAAATACACACATTAATTCATGAATATTTAAGAGATAAATTAAATGAATCAAAACTGGTCAACAGTGCTAAAGAGACTTATTGCCAGTTAATGGGAGCTATCGCTAAAGAAATCCCAGAGCAAACTGTACAGAGTGATATCCAAAAACTTACCCCTATTATTCCCCATTTAGCAGTAGCAGCAAGAGAGCTAAGTCAATGGATAAAAAATGATGATTTAATGTGGGTTTATGTAGGATTAAAAAGATTTTATGAAGGCCAGGGTTTATATAAAGAGGCAGAACCTTGGGGTAAACAATGCTTATCTGTCACTCAAGAGAGATTCTTTGGAGATGATCTGGATGTGGCAAGGAGCTTGAACAATTTAGCAGGACTCTACAAAATCCAAGGCAGATATAACGAAGCCGAACCTCTTTACATCCAAGCTTTAGAGATGTATAGGCGAATGTTTGAGGGTGACCATCCCGATGTGGCAACAAACTTGAACGATTTAGCAGCACTCTACGATGACCAAGGCAGATACACCGAAGCCGAACCCCTCTACATCCAAGCATATGAGATGTATAGGCGAATGTTTGAGGGAAACCATCCCCAAGTGGCAACAAGCTTGAACAATTTAGCAGCACTCTACTATCACCAAGGCAGATACACCGAAGCCGAACCCCTCTACACCGAAGCCTATGAGATGACAAGGCGAATCTTTACTGGAGACCATCCCTCTGTGGCAACGAGCTTGAACAACTTAGCTTTATTCTACAAAAGTCAAGGCAGATACACCGAAGCCGAACCTCTCTACACCGAAGCGTTAGAGATGAGAAGGCGAATTTTTACTGGAGACCATCCCGATGTGGCAACAAGCTTGAACAACTTAGCTTTACTCTACAAAATCCAAGGCAAATACACCGAAGCTGAACCCCTCTACACCGAAGCGTTAGAGATGATAAGGCGAATGTTTGAGGGTGACCATCCCGATGTGGCAACAAGCTTGAACAATTTAGCTTTACTCTACTCTAGCCAAGACAGATACACCGAAGCTGAACCTCTTTGCACCGAAGCCTTAGAAATGAGAAGGCGAATGTTTGAGGGTGACCATCCCGATGTGGCTTCGAGCTTGAACAATTTAGCAGTACTCTACAGAATACAAGGGAGATACACCAAAGCTGAACCTCTTTACACCGAAGCATTAAAAATGAGAAGGCGAATCTTTACTGGAGACCATCCCGATGTGGCCAGGAACTTGAACAATTTAGCAGAACTCTACAGAATACAAGGCAGATACACCGAAGCTGAACCTCTTTACACCGAAGCCTTAGAGATGAGAAGGCGAATGTTTGAGGGTGACCATCCCGATGTGACAACAAGCTTGAACAATTTAGCAGAACTCTATTGTAGCCAAGACAGATACACCGAAGCTGAACCTCTTTACACCGAAGCCTTAGAGATGACAAAGCGAATGTTTGATGGAAACCATCCCTCTGTGGCAGGGAGCTTGAACAATTTAGCAGTACTCTACTATAACCAAGGCAGATACACCGAAGCCGAACCTCTTTACAACGAAGCCTTAGAGATGACAAAGCGAATGTTTGATGGAGACCATCCCTCTGTGGCAACAAGCTTGAACAACTTAGCTTTACTCTACAAAAGTCAAGGCAGATACACCGAAGCCGAACCTCTTTACACCGAAGCGTTAGAGATGAGAAGGCGAATTTTTACTGGAGACCATCCCGATGTGGCCCTGAGCTTGAACAATTTAGCAGAACTCTACTATAGCCAAGACAGATACGATGAAGCTAAATCTCTCTACACAGAAGCTTTAGAGATGGCTGAACGAACTTTAGGAACAGATCATCCTACGACTCAAAGTATTCGTCAAAACTATGACGACTTACAGTCAATAATATAAGCGTTTGTGAGGTCTTAGTGCTATATTTAGCTAATCCTCCCGCCCCCACCGAAAAAGAATTTTACGCAGATTTATTTTCCATAATGTTATTATCAGCCCATTTGAACTACAGGGGGTCAGATTTCTATAAAAATGTACAGCCTGATCCTTATTTTTTTAAGTTAATATTATAGGATACAGATTGATCTGGCTGCATAAAGCAGGTATTTTTACCAAGAGAAATAAAAGCTGTTGCAAGCAATAAATAGCTAATTATCGTTGTCAATAACCAAACCCAAATTCTCTTCTGATGGCTTTCGGTTTTAACAGAATCACCGGCTAATACTATATATTGTTGTAGTAATAACCAACTGCTATCGCTATCATAATATAACCATTCATCGTTACTATTAGAATTTTTAAAATTTTCGGATGGGGGTTGTAAAGAAGTTTTTGACATCGATCTAGCCTCCGATAGCAATTTGACTTTCTCATACAATACCCAGACGAAATGAACATTCTCTGACAGCCATATGAAAATATGATGAATTTTTTTCTAATCAGTACCTAAATATAAATAAAGACCACGCTAGTTAAGAAAAGTAAACTCCCCTCCCACAAGGGCACTCTTAAAGAGCGCCCCGACAAAATTTATCGCATGGTGACAAATTCTTCGCCCGCAGTAGGATGAATACCAACAGTAGCATCAAAATCGGATTTTTTCGCGCCCATTTTAACCGCGATCGCTACTCCTTGAATCAATTCGGCGGCGTGTTCTCCCACCATGTGCGCCCCTAGAACGCGATCAGTGGCTTTTTCCACCACTAATTTCATCAAGGTTTTTTCATCCTTGCCAGTTAAAGTGTAGTACATCTGACGAAACTTAGCGCGATAAATCTGAATAGCATCCTCTCCATATTGTTGCTTGGCTTGGGCTTCGGTTAACCCTACAGTAGCGGCTTCAGGCTGACTAAACACCGCAGAGGGCACATTTTCATGGCTCATAATACGATGTTTTCCCCCAAACATAGTATCAGCAAAAGCGCGACCTTCATTAATGGCCACCGGGGTTAAATTGATACGATTTGTACAGTCTCCTACCGCATAAATATTCTCTTGAGAAGTTTGGCTATATTCATTCACAACGATTGAGCCATTTGTGACTTCTACTCCGACTTTTTCTAATCCTAATTTATCTATATTCGGTATACGTCCAGTGGCGGCTAATCCTACCGCATCCGCTACGACTATTTCCCCATGACCATCATCACATTTTACATAAACTTTTAACCCTTCAGGGGTTTTTTCGATGGCGGTAGGCTGGCTATTATTGAGAATGCGAATCCCGTGAGCTTGCATCGCGTCTTGAATGGTAGAACGAATATCCTCATCAAATCCCCGTAAAATTTTATCTGAGCGAATAATTTGAGTAACTTCTGTGCCTAAGCCGTGCATAATACAAGAAAATTCTACTCCAATATATCCCGCCCCAAGGATGACAATTCGCTTCGGTTGTTCACGCAGATGAAACATATCATCAGAGACGATAGTATATTCTATGCCCGGAATATCGGGTTTAAGCGGATGACCCCCAACCGCAATTAAAATTTTATCAGCCGTGACTTTTGTGTCTCCTACTTCGACGGTATGAGGATCAACTAAACAGGCATAATTACGAAAGAGTTGGACCTGAGAATTATCCAACATACGCTGATAAATTCCGTTGAGGCGATCCACCTCATTATTGACGGCGGTGATCATTTTTTCCCAGTTTAAATGACTCTCTACCGGACTCCAACCATATCCTTGAGATTCTTCAAAAATATCCGGAAAGCGGGAAGCATAAACCATTAATTTTTTAGGGACGCAACCCCGGTTAACACAGGTTCCCCCTAAGCGGTTAAATTCTGCTAACCCGACTTTTGCTCCGTATTCTGCTGCACGTCTGGCGGTTGCTATTCCTCCGGAACCTCCACCGATCACAAATAAGTCAAAGTCATAAGTCATGATATTACTGTCCTTCTATGTGGTTTAATTTTATTATTTTTTCATCTCAGGCAGAGAGCTAAAGAGGTTAAATGCTAATTCAAGCAAAATTTTGGAGAGCATTTTTATTAGGTGCTGTTTGGTTGGTAGGAGTACAATTTCCTCAGCAAATAGTTTTAGCTGAAATTCCCTCAACTAATTCTAGTGTAGCGACAGCCGAGCCGATTTGTCCGGCCAATTTGCGAGAGGCTATTGAGGAGGTGATCACTCGTCCGGAATGGCGGCGATCTCGTTGGGGTATTCTCATCAAAACCCTTAAAGATGGAAAACGGCTTTATGGTTTAGATGAGCAGAAATATTTTGTGGCGGCTTCTAATGTGAAATTATTAACCACTGCTGCGGCTTTACGTGAATTAGGGGCTGATTTTCGCATTCGGACTTCGGTTTATGCTGTGGGTAAACCTCCTCGTTTAAAAGATTTACGGGTTGTGGGTAGAGGCGATCCGTCTTTGACGACTGCACAATTAAAACTCTTGGCACAGCAGTTAAAACAAAAGGGTATTCGCTACATTGAGCAGTTAATTGTTGATGATAGTTATTTTAAAGAATTGCCGCTTAATCCTTCTTGGGAATGGTCGGATCTGGTGTTTAATATCGCTCCTTCGGTGAATAGTTTGATTCTCAATGAAAATGCAGCCACGATTAAATTAATCCCTCAACAAGTGGATGAACCCACTCAGTTAGAATGGTTAGATTCGGTGGCGGCTAGACAATGGCAAGTAGAAAATGAATCGATTACTGGGCCTAAAGGCACAAAAAATACTATTGATTTTAACCGCAGTTTTACTCAATTAGACCTCAAAATTACTGGGCAGTTAGCGGTTGATCAGGAAGCCGATACAACGACTATTGCTATTCCTGATCCGGCTAGGTATTTTTTAGAATCTTTTCGTCAAGTGTTATTAGAGGAAGGGATTGAAATTAATCAAGCAACTATCGTTAAAGATTCATCGGCGGCTGAAGAAGGAAAAGAATTAGCCTTTGTTGAATCGCCACCGTTAATAATGTTAGTGGATAAAGCTAACACAGAAAGTAATAATTTATATGCTGAAGCAATTGCTAAAATTTTAGCCACTCAGTCAAGGGATAAGGCGGCGGTAGATGTCATTAAACAAAGTTTAATTGATTTAGGCGTTGAAGCCGATAGTTTTAAGTTAGTAGATGGTTCGGGATTATCTCGTCAAAATTTAGTCAGTCCAGAAGCGATTGTTGAAACTTTGGAATTGATGGCCGAAAGTTTACAAGGAGAAATTTATCGAAATTCCTTAGCCGTAGGGGCAGAAAAAGGAACCTTACAAGGTCGATTTATAGACACGGCTGTTGCTGGTAATTTACAAGGAAAAACAGGAACTCTAACCGGAGTTTCGGCTTTATCAGGTTATTTAAATGTGCCCAATTATCAGCCTTTGGTGTTTAGTATTATCGTTAATTCTACCGATCAATCTTCAATAAATGTGAGAAAAGCGATCGATGAAATTGTCATATTCAGTAGTGGGTTACATCGTTGTTAAATTGCTGGCCAACGTCAGAGAAGTAGAGAAAATTATTTATGCTTGAATGGGTCCTGCCAATAATTGTTCAACGTTTTGCGGTTGACTAAATTCTAGGTATGAAGGAACAAAGTCTGGTGTTAAAAGTTCCAGCATGAACCAATTTTCGACCCATAATTCTATCACTTGGAAAACGCCACGATCCCCCTGTTGCACGCGCCAACCTTCTCTTGTAGCGATGTTTTCGATGCGCTCACGTTCAAGGGGAACGGATATGGCAGCATGAAAGGGAACAAAAGTAGGAATCGCTTCTTGTTGGGTAATTTCAGGAATTCCATTTCCCGGTGCAAGTTGTGTTCCGAGGGGATAAACTTCAATCCCTGTACCCTGACCATCGTCAATCATTACCATATAAGAACCGGGAACTGGAGGAAAACGATGAACTTCGCCCTCGAGGATTTCTGCTAAGGCGTTAGCAACTTGAAGCGGCTTTTGTGCGGGGATAGAAATGTGATGAATCATGGTTCACCTTCTGAGTTTGAGGGAGTTATAGATTGGGGTGTTTCACTGTGTTCCGCACTGGTCAGAGTAAGTTTTTCTGACTTGATGTTTTTAGTATATCGAGAGAGTTTGGCAAATGTGTGTTGTAGGTAAGCTTACCCCGCACTGAAGTAGCGGGGCATTCGCCCTCCGCTTCAGATTGGAATTTTCAGCAGCCCTAACTCTCCATCTCCGACACACTCGGTATTGTTGGAGTAGCGGTTTTGGCGTTGAACCTCTAGGTCGGCTTACATTCTTTCCTCGCCAAACATGACAAGTTCCAATGTTGTTTCTACAACCGATGCAATCATCGGACGACCTCGATACCTTAACCAATGCAGCCGTACTGTACAATGTCAAGGCTCTTGACTGGTTTGCGAGATCCTCGCCATCTCTTACCCTACTGCATTAGCTGTTTCTCTAGTCGGGAGTGTCTTAGCGTTTCAGGTATAATAGTAGTGTACCATTAAAGGATACACGATGTCAAGAGACGAGCAACTAAAAGTCAGGTTAACAAAAGAAGAAATGGAGCGTTTAGAAGCTTATGCAAAATCAAAAGGATACTCAAAGTCAGAAATTATAAGAGATTATATTAAACGACTTCCAAAACCTTGTCCTGAGCGATAGCGAAGGATTGACGGCTAATAAATTAGCCGAGTCGCGCTTCCTCCCTGGTTTGAAAACGCAGGGCACACCAAGCTCCCGTATTACCTACGGTGACGTTTTTTAACAGCATTTAATCTTTCCCAAAAAAATAATACAATTGAACCTAAATCTCCCTTTAAAACAAGGTATAAAAATATGATCGCCATTTCCGACCGCCAATATATGACCCCCGAAGAATATTTACAATGGGAAGAACAACAAGAGATTAAATATGAATATCTTGATGGGGAAGTGTACGCTATGACTGGGGGGACACTTCCTCATAATGATCTTGCGCTTAACCTAGCTTCTATTTTAAAAAATCATGTCCGAGGTAGGGGATGTAAGGTACAGATATCAGATGGTAAGGTAAAAGTTTCTGAGGCTGGGCCTTTCTTTTATCCTGATGTGGTGGTTTCTTGCGATGAAAGAGATAAAACGGCTATTAAACATTTACAGTATCCCTCTGTCATTGCTGAAGTGCTTTCTCCGAGTACAGAAAGGTTTGATCGGGGTAAAAAATTTCGCTCTTATCGCCGCCTTTCTAGTTTAAAGGAATATGTGTTGATCAGTACCGAGCAAAAGATGATTGAGGTTTTCCGCTTGAATGAAAAAGGGTTGTGGGAACTTGAGACTTATGGGGAAGAGGATGAGTTACAGTTAACCAGTATTAATTTTAGCTGTCCCATAGCTTTAGTTTATGAGGATGTTATTTTAGAACCGGAGTCTGATGAAATATAGATAAATAGAAATTAATAGGTGTTAGAAAATAACCCCTAACACCCCTAAAACTTCTTAGCTGAACATTACAACTGTTTCACTTGAGAAACTAATTGAGACACCATATTTTGAGCGCTACCAAACAGCATCAAGGTATTCGACTTATAAAACAACTCATTATCAACGCCAGCAA
Source organism: Gloeothece verrucosa PCC 7822 (assembly GCF_000147335.1). Classification (NCBI taxonomy): domain Bacteria; kingdom Bacillati; phylum Cyanobacteriota; class Cyanophyceae; order Chroococcales; family Aphanothecaceae; genus Gloeothece; species Gloeothece verrucosa. The sequence goes on along the minus strand of NC_014501.1, from coordinate 2,291,787 downwards.
AACCCGTACTCATACCCCGCTTAATCACAATGGTATGTTTAGCCTTATCCACATCTAAAATGGGCATCCCATAAATTGGACTAGCCGCATCATGCCGCGCCGCCGGGTTAACCACATCATTCGCCCCAATTACCAGCGCCACATCGGTTTGTTCAAAATCGGGATTAATATCATCCATGTCGTACAGTTGCGGATAAGGCACATTGGCCTCTGCCAATAACACATTCATGTGTCCGGGCATTCTTCCTGCCACTGGATGAATAGCATATTTAACCGTTACTCCCATCTTCTCTAACTGATCAGCCAATTCTCGCACCGTATGTTGTGCTTGGGCGACTGCCATCCCATAACCGGGAACAATAACCACAGACTGAGCATAGCCTAACATCATCGCTCCTTCTTCAGGATCAATCGCCCGGACGACTTTATCTTGTTCGAGGGCACCACCGCCAGCCGCAACGGTACTTTCACCCCCAAAGGCCCCAAACAGAACGCTAAACAGGGATCGATTCATGGCTTTACACATGATCTGGGTTAAAATAATCCCCGAAGCGCCCACTAAAGCGCCAGAAATGATCAGTACGTTGTTCATTAAGATGAAACCGGCAGCAGACGCGGCTAAACCCGAATAGGAATTTAGCAACGAGATCACTACTGGCATATCTCCCCCACCGATGGGCAGCACAAACAGCGCCCCAAAGATCAGGGAAAGCACGACTAAAGACAAGAAAACATCGATAGAACTCGGATCAAAGAAGAGATAGGCACTTCCTGCCAAAAACAGTGCCATTAACAGGGCGTTAAAGGGTTGCTGAAAGGGAAAAGTGACCGGAGAACCACTGACTAATCCCTGTAACTTGGCAAAAGCCAACACACTACCAGTAAAAGTAACGCCGCCAATCAAGATCCCCAAAATAGCAATTAGGGTAGCATCAAAGGTAATGGGTTCACCGGTACCGAGAAGCCGCCAATATTCCCCTATGGCAATTAGAGAACTTGCCGCACCGCCTAAGCCGTTAAAAATACCGACCATCTGGGGCATTTCTGTCATGGCGACTTTTTGGGCGGTAAGGGTTCCAATCAGTGAACCAATCAGGACCGCCACCAGAATCATTTGATAATTTAATACCGATTGATTTAACATCGTGGCAACGATGGCAATTAACATCCCTACTGAGGCCACAAGGTTACCTTGACGGGCAGAAGCCGGCGATCCCAGTTGTTTTAAGCCGACGATAAATAGGGCAGAGGCGGTTAAATACGCTAGTTCAATTGCTGTATTATTCATGACGATTTTGCCTCCTTTTTCTTAAACATTTGCAGCATTCGATCTGTAACGACAAAGCCGCCTACAACGTTGATCATCGCTAAAATGACGGCTATCAGCCCTAAAATTACAGTCAGATTCCACTCAGTCGGACCTGAGATCAGTAATGCACCTACTACCGCAATTCCCGAGATAGCATTCGCCCCAGACATAAGGGGAGTATGTAAGGTGGGTGGAACTTTATTAATCACTTCAAAGCCAACAAAAGAGGCTAAAACGAAAACAACTAGGCCGGTTAATAATTCTGGACTCATGATTAATGGTTAATAGTTAGAGCGACTGATCACTAATGACTAATCACTAATGGCTAATGGCTAATGACTAATGACTAATGACTAATGACTAATCACTGATGACTGAGGTAATAAATCTCTAATTCTGGCGTTCATAATTTCCCCGGCATGGGTAACACAGGCACTATGGATAATGTCATCGTCAAAGTTAAGTTGTACTTTCCCATCTTTAACGAGATATTCCACCAAAGTTTGTAAATTCTTCGAGTACATTTGAGAGGAATCTATAGGGAGAGATGCCGGCAGATTCACCGGTCCGATAATAGTTACCCCATGATATTGAACATCTTTACCCGCTTCGGTATGGGCACAATTTCCGCCTTGTTCGGCGGCTAAATCCACGATGACCGATCCCCGTTTCATTTGGGCAATCATTTCTTCAGTGACTAACAGGGGCGCTTTTTTACCCTGAACTTGTGCGGTTGTAATCACCACATCGGCTTTTTTGATATGTTCAGTTAACACTTGCCTGATAATCTCTTGGGTATTGTTAGAGATTTCTTTGGCATACCCTCCGCCGGCGTTGGTTTCTTCTTGTAGAGGAATTTCAATAAATTTAGCCCCGACGCTTTGCACTTCTTCTTTAACCGTTGGGCGGATATCAAAAGCCTCTACTACGGCTCCCAATCTTCGCGCTGTGGCGATGGCTTGTAATCCGGCTACTCCTGCTCCCAAGACTAATACTTTTGCTGGCGGAATGGTACCGGCAGCCGTAGTCATCATGGGAAACATTCTCGGTAAATGGGCGGCGGCTAATAAGGTGGCTTTATGCCCTGCAATATTGGCCTGAGAGGATAGAGCATCCATACTCTGGGCGCGAGTGCTGCGGGGAATTAATTCCATGCTAAAAGCCGTTATTTGCCGTTGAGCAATTTGCTGGATTTTTTCAGGATTTCTTAAAGGATCAAGGAAGCTAATTAAAATGGCTCCTGCACGGAGTTGGTTAATTTCTGCTTCCCCATCGAATTCGCCGGGCGGTGCCACTTTCAGCAAAATGTCAGCTTGTTGCCACAGTTGTTTGGCATCTGCAATAATTTCTGCTCCAGCTTCTATGTAGCTTTGATCATGAAAATGAGCCGCTTCTCCGGCTTGAGTTTCCACTAGCACCTGAAAGCCTTTTTTCGTCAAACGAGCGACTATATCCGGTACCAGAGCAACTCGCATTTCTCCGATTTCTTTTTCTTTGGGAACAGCTATTTTCATGCTGGTAAAAGCCTCCTAAGTAATGAGTCGTTTAAGTAGAAACCTGTGTGTTTTTTCCCAATTTTTGATGGGGTTGTTTCCCCAGATGTTGACTAACTGATATTTCTTTTACTGTGGCGACAGCTATATAAACTCGCTCTGGGGAGGGTTGACTAAAGCGTTTTTTAGGTTAATCGCTCTTCTCAATTTTAACTTCTTTTAATAATCTAGGAACATCGTCCTCTTTTGTGGCAACATAAGGCTTTTTGGTTCTTTTTCGTTAATTTTTTCCCCATGATTCAAAAAAGTTTGCTTGAATTGATTATAAAAAGTGCTTTCTGACAAATGATGAATCTGTAACAATTAATTAAGATTCATGCCTAGGCATTTGTTACCATCAGATATGGGTCTTTATTTAACATTTCCAGGTAAAATTTTTTTTAAGATTTGATGACAATTTTAAGAAAATTCCTTGGCTATCGAGTAAATATACTTACCTATGCCGTTGGGTTCATGCTTTTATATTTCCCTGCCTTGGGTTTATGGTTACGCTCAGATTTGAAGGATTTTAAGAAGATTTAACTTTAATATTAATCTTCTTGGGAAAGTATTAAATTTAAAATATTCATTTCTTTTGACTGAAATATTTGATTTTCATTGAATAAGCTTTTTACCAATTGAGCCATTGCGCCACTGTTAAAAACTACATAGGGAAGATTTTGATAATTAGAGTCAGTCGGTAAGATGTTATAGGCTAATCCCAAGGTATAAACATACTTAGCTAATAGCTCTCTGAAGGGAAAATTATACACTTTTCTCTCATCTTCAAAATAGTCCTCAAAAGCCTGAAATGCGATAAAAGTTTGTATAGGCAAAGCATAATAACGTTCTGAAGAAAGAGAAGTTTGAGTGAGTTTTTGCGAACGTTCCAATTCATTAAAAAGCGTTTTTGCTAAATTTTTTAAAGAGTAAGCAGCGCTAGTAATTTGTTTTGAATATTTATTATCACTATAAATCAACCGATCAATTTTTTTGATAAACTCTTGGTTTTTTGCTGGGTCAATAATTTTATCTAAATCTATATAATTAGTTTCTTTGACAAATTTGTCTGACAACGGCACAATTAGTAAACTGCCTCTAACATAAGTTTTTTCTATAGGTGGTAGTTTAAGCAACTTATCAAGACTTGTCTCTATTTGTTGTAAAAGTTTAAATCCTATTGAAAAATAGGAGACTTGTTGATTTTGTTCTTCATTTTCCACAGTAAGATTTTTTTCCTTATTAGGACTAATTTCTATTTTTTGAACAGCCAGTAATACCGACAACTTTTCTTTTATAGTTTTTAGTAAATAATCTTCAGGATGTTTTTGAATTTCCTTAGCAATTTCTCTTAAAAAATTAGCCAATGCGCCAAGAAATGTTTCTCCCGCTTGACTTACCGCTTTACCTCCGATAGGAATAATCACATAAGGCTTTTGACCTATTTTTCCTGATCCCATAATCCGAGTCTGAATAGAAGCTTTAAGGATAATAAAAATATTTAATACATTTAAGCAAGCTTCTTGTAATGAGAGATTAGCAAATTTTTCTTGTTCATCAGCAGTTAAAGGCTTTTCATCCTCATCTAATTTTTTGGGGTAATAGATAGCTGTTTCTGATAAGTAAAAACTTAAATGTTTTTCGCTTTTATCTAATTCGCCTCCTCTGCCTCGGTAAATCACTTGTATAATTTCCATCAAATTTTGTTCAATTTGAAAACCTGGAATTTCAACAAGAATATATTTAGCATTAGGAAAAGATAAACCGCGAGATCCAGAAGCCGTCATAAAGACTACTTTGACTTCATTTTGGTGTTTCTGAATATTAGCTTCTTCCCCATCTGATAAGCTGGCGTGTATTTCCAAATATTCTTTATAAAGCTTAAAACTTTGTCTTTGCTGAGAAATTTTAGTGATTAATTCCTTTAAACTATCTTTGTTTTGAATATAAACGATAATTTGTCCATCATTTACATTTAATAAGTTTAAAATATCATCTTCTATCTTTTGCAGAATTTTTTGATTTAAAATAAAATTGTTTTCATCAATTATTTCTGAGCTTATGGACTGTATAAATATGTGATAGTTTACCGTCAGTTTAGAAGCAGGATAAGAATTAGCATTAATAAAAGTTGCAGGGATACCCAAAAACTTAAATTCTTCAATTGACAAACATTGATGTCTTGAGTCGGAAACTTGCCTCACAAATATTTTGTCTCCCTGAACCTGCTTATTAGAGAGATGATGCTTAACTACATCTTGGATAGTTAAAGAAGCATCAGCCGTAATCACTTTAACATTAAAGCCATATTCAGGCTTAAATAAATTATATTCTTCTAAAAAATCTAAAATGCCATGTAGAAAAGCAACTCCTTCCTGCGAACCTGTAATTTCGTCAATCATAATGAAAATATTTTTCATACGGCTGGCAATTTCTTTCATTTTTTGCGGAATAATACCAGGAGGCTTGCCTTTAGAATTATAAGCACTATCAAAAATTCTTTTTAAATGCTTTAAAGTGTTTCCAGAGCTAGTTTCTTTGAGAGCTTGAATAGAAGCCGTAGCAATAATATTATTAGGTAATTCTGGATTAATAATACAGGTGTGAATGGCTTCACATAAACTAGCAATAACACCCTTCTGATTAGGCTTTTCTAATTCTATGAGATTATCGGCATATCTAACCGATTGATTAGGCAGTTCAAGCACTTTGTCTTTTAGAATTTCAGCATCTAAAAATTTAACCTTTCCTAGGGAATTATCTCCCTTTTTTTTATTGCTATAATATTCTACCGCATAGCTTCCATTAGCATAGTCAAGAATTCTTCTGTTTGTATTAATACAAATTAAATCATCAGAAACTAATTCTGTGCTATTGTTCTTTCTAAATTTTTCAATAATGTCTCTATTAACTTGAACTCGGGGACTAATATAAATTAGAAGAGAACCTTCATTTAACTGTTTAATAATTTGCTCTACTACAGCCGTAGTCTTTCCAATCCCTGGATTGCCAGTTAGAAATAATAATGGTCGTTGCTTATCAAGAATAGCTCGATATATTAATTCTGCATGAGCATCTCGCAATTCGGTTTTTGTGAGTTGCAATGATTGCTTTATAGATTCAGGAATCAAGCCAGCAGTATTAAAAAAGTCTTTTCCAGCCTCAAATATTTCAGTATTTTGAATATAATTTATCGTATCCCTTTTAGCTTCAACTATTTCCTTAACAAATTTTCGGCCATTTTGAAAGTTCATAGCCGCATTACTTTTAATCGCTTGAAGAACTCGATAGCGGCTGTCATCAATTTCTTGGAAAGTTTGCTGTTTGTAAATTAGGTGACAAGTTTTTAAGATACTAAGACTGTCTTGATGATCATCTTTGTCTTTAATTATAGTAATACCATTAACCATCCGATCGCTATAACCAAAGCAGTTAAATTTAATAGGATCAGTTGGCAAGATTTTTTTATATGACAATAAGAATTGATAAAAGCTCCAGGCATAACTAGAAGCTTGAATAACTTTAGCGGCTTCTTTATCTTTAGTCTTGAAAGCCGAAAAGTATTGCGATAATTCTTTAGAGTAAATTTCGTTCAGTTTATTATTTTTATCCCCACTATTGCCGGTATCAATACCCAGTCCACAAAAATTAGATTTAGAGCGCACATAATTTAGCTCAGTACGCAATGAGTCATGCAAGCTTTGAATGTTGTTTAAGTCAGTTATAGATCTAATTGCTGAATTGGCAAAAGTGGATAAATCCACTACCAATATTCCATATTTACCTGAATATCGAATCACTAAAAGAGTATCCGCTTTGAGAAATTCACCACGCTCTTTATAGCGGCTAATATCTACATTTTCAAACCCATGAGTTTCCAAAATTTCCTTGTAGCACTCTATTTCATCCCTATCTATTAGTCCAAAAGAATTTTCGTGGCTGTGAAAATTACATTGAAAATAAACAATTTCTATTTTACTTTTATTAGGGGTAGCTGAATCGATATATTCTCTAATAAAGTTGTATCCTGAAGTCCATCCTTTTTGAATAAATAGCTTTACCCAATCTCCGATAATTTTTTTATGAGACTTATCTATATAATCTTGAGCGATAACTTTTTGAATTTTAGCTAGAGATAATTGACTCAAAGGCGTTATATAAACATTTCCATAAGAATGTTTTAATTGGGAGTGCTGAAAATAAGTCAGGATGCCAATATTAAAACTAATTTCAAAGACAAATCCTAAGTTAATACCTAAACTATTTTCCATATAGCGCACTCCTGATGCTAGTCAAAAAGGCTAGGTTATTAAATTTGACGTTTTTGTCTGAATAATTATAAGTTGAAACAGTACCAATACCTTTATCACCAATGAGTTTACTGTAAGGATCAAGCTTAAAAGCTAGGTTTCGACTCATTTCATAGCGAGAAAAGTGAAATAAAGTAATATACTGTATTAGGGTTTGTTGTAAAGGCGAATTTTTATCTAAAAGACCTTGCATAATAACTTTAGTATCAGCCACATCATAAATATTTAATAAACTGCTGTAACAGACGACACTGTTATAAAATCTTCGTTTTTTATCTATAGTACGTCCGGTAAAAAGATTAAGAAATACTCTCGTTTGTTGGCTTTTGTCTCTCGATAATTTTTCTAGTTCTTCAGTATCAGGAATATACAAAGAATCGACTTCTGATTTAGTCAAATTAATAGCCGGATAAGTATCCATAAATATTGGATAAAGTTTAATATCTTCTTTCCCTTGTTTAAGAAACTGTATTACCTTCTGATCCATAAAAAATAATGAGTCTGGATCGGATTCCAATTTAGTTATGCCTAAGCTTCTACTATAAGGAGCCTTTGCTATAAATAGAAAATCTCGATAACCCTTTTCGTAAAGCTTGAGTATTTCATCTCTAACAATTTCCGGTTCTGAATAGATTTTAGAATGGGGTTGATTATCAGCAAAGGTTTTAAGAGGTTCAATTTTTACTGTTGTCTCGGATATTCGATTAATTACCGTAATCTCACCATAGATATTAGAAATTCTATCCGCTTTATCTCTTTCATTCCAAACAGCATCACTCAGCCAACTAGAAACAACAATCATGGCTAGTTTATCTAATTGAGGTTTATATCCTCCTTTAAATTCAAAAGTTTTGGGAATTAAAGAATATAATGATGACATGGCTTGTTGTACACGAAATGTAAAACTTTTGTCTTCTTTAACATTAAGTCCCTGAGCATCAGCAAGACAATCTCGACGCAAAATATGAGCTAAGGCTTTTGATAAAGAAGAAAGAAATTCCTCATCTTCTGTTGTTATTTCTTTTGCTGCCTCGTTTTCATGTGTCTCAGTTATCACCTTTTCTGCTGTTTTATTTTCTCTTTTTACTTTTTTTGCTGCTAGGTTAATATCTTTAAGATGAAATCTAAAAAGTGGGATAAATAATTTTTCATTTTTTTGACTATCTAAAATAATTGGCTCTCGACAAACACTAATGCACAAGTAAGTTAATAAAGTAAAGACTTGTCGATATATTCTTGCTTCTGGTGATTGACTATTGTCGAAAATTTGCTCTTGAACTTCTTCAGGCTTATAATTAATCAAAATCAGTTTTTGATTTTGAAAATCTTTTAAATACATATCATGATATTGCCATTGTTTAGTTTTAATATTTCTTAAACCCGGAACAAAAACTACCGGCAAAGCTTTAATTCCATTCAGATCATACTTCATCGAAAAATTTTGCTTATCATCTTGTTTAAAGTAACGAACATCATCAAAAGTAAAAGTAACAGATAGTGAAGTAAGAGATTGCGGATTAACTTCGTCTGGCATTACTTCCATATAGGCTAAAGCTTCTTGTGCTTTGGCTTTTAATGTATCATTTTCTTCAAGATTCATCCGAAAAAATTGATGAGAAGTGATAATTTTGCGGCTGGTTTTCTTGAGGATATCTTTGTTTAGGCAAAGTTGAACTGTTTTTGAATGGGGTAACAATATCTCTTTTAGCTTGAGAAAATCTTGTAGTATTTTTTTTAACGAGTCTAACTTTTCACGAACTCGCCAAGTCTGGGAATTTAATATCAAGTTTTTTATATGTTCTAGCAAACTTTTTACTTCTTCATCTGAAACTGCACCGGGTTTTAATTTATTTAAAACCTCTGCTTCAAATTGAACACTCGGATCATAATCTTTGTCAGCGATTTGGCCATCTTCATCAACCGCAAAAATAAAATAGTAGAGACAGGCAATCATTAAAACCTTTTTCTTGAAATTTTTGGCTTTACCTGGATCGTCTAATTGATCGATGTGACGTTTATTTTTAGGGTCAATTTCATTCATGTAGTAATCAATTACTGATTCTTCGCTATAAGTGTTTACAGAATTGTTAAATTTTAAATTAAGACCCAAGTTAAATTCTTTAATTCCTCTCTCTTTATCTACACTTTCGCCTATCACTCCTTCATACTGAGGAATGATAGGCAACTTATCAAAGGCATCTGCTTGAGAAAAAGCTGTTCTTAGATTAAGAGCGTCACCTTCATTCATTAAATAAGTTACTTCATAATGAGAATCCTCTAGATCTGATTTGTTAATATAATCTAAAAATCTACTCAGCCGATTAATTAATGCCTCCAAACATTGAAAACCTTCGGGGTGATTTTGACCTAAATTAGTTTTTGCACATTCTTGTTTTAAATAATCCAAATAGTCTATTTTAATATCTCGCAGAAGCCTCGGTAGAGATTCGGTATCGATGATTTTTTTGATTTCGGTTAGTTCAGATTGTTTTCGATTTAAGTTTTCATCTAGAACATCTGTTAAAACTTCTTTCAATTCTTCGCTATCAAAATCATCAGACTCAGACTGAACGATTTTATCGATATAAGCTCTAAGACTATTCAGCAAATTATCATTAAACTGTGATATCCCTTGAAACTTGACATTCAAAACATGAGCTTTTATTATTGAGTCACTGCCTTTCCGTCTTTTGGAAAGAGAACTATTTTCAATAATTAAACGCTGAGATATAAAATTATAATTGTTACTAAAAGGATAACTAAAGGGTAATTCTATTTGATTATTTTTACTATTAAAGTTTGATAAGGGTGTACAAATATTTTCCAAGCAATCTTGAGGTTTTTTGTCTCCACAAGCCTTTTGAAGCTGTTTTGTCAATTCCTCTTTAATTTCCTTAATTTTAGAATAATATTCAGTGTCTGAAATAAAATTGACTGTGGCTGCTCTAATACCCAAATTTTGTTGTAAGGGATTGAGTTGTGGCTGATTGGGTTTTATGGCTATTTTATAAGCAATGTTATAAGCAGAAATTAAAAGCCTATCGTCATTCTCAGAAAACTTAAAAATTTGCCAGTTTTTAAGCACTTTTAAAACCTCATCCAGCAAAGGGATATAGTTTAACCTAGCTAAAGGATTTGAACTTTCCTCGATTGAATGTCTTGATATCATTGTGCCACAGGGTTTTAAACGAAATATTTTTGGGGTTAATTAAGCTTTGAGTAATATCTAATACTCATGTTTATCGAAAGTTGCATTCAGACAACTAACCTTGTTTGTTGCTCGTCTCCTCCCCTCTTAATAACGGGGGTAGGGGGGATCACAGAGGAGGTTAGGGGGAAAGATTTTGATTATCTTTGTATTTAGCTTATTATAGTATTTTTATACACCATTAGTCCTAAATAACTCTCTGAGGTACTACTAATCCCCAAAGAATTATTTTTTAACAGGCTTATAAATAAAAGAGAGTAGTCCTCCAGTCAGTGAAAATAAAGCCAGACTCACTAAAACCGGGCGCACTCCCAATAAAGTTTCTGCTACTCCTGCCAAAGCTAGAGGTAAAGAAAGCGCTATATTAACTGCATTATTTTGTAAACCAAATATCTTTCCCCGTAGTTGCACAGGGGTTTCTTCTTGTATGGCGGTTTGCATAGGAACACCCACAAAAGCGGCAAAAACTCCTAAAAATACAGTCATCAACCAAGTTAAAAACAGACTGTCCACCGATAAAGCTAAACTTAATAAAGATAGGCTAACTCCTAGTGATCCCCACAAACTCATTTGGGTGCGATCAAAGCGCTGTCCCCAATTGCCGATAATTCCAGCCCCCAAAGCCATTCCTGTACCGGCTCCCGCTAACAAGAAGCCAAATTGATCCGCTTTCAAGCCGGGAATTGTTTCTGCAATTCTTACTGCCAATACCGACAAAGCCGCAAAAATTGAAAAGAGAATCACTAATTGAATTAAAGCATTGCGGACTACGGAATTTTTTCCTAAATAAAGCACTCCTTCCTGAATATCTTGCCAAACATGGGGTAATTTTTCCTTTTTATCGAGCCGCTTTTCCCCGAATTTCAGTTGAGTGAGAATTCCTGCCGCCAGCACATAAGCACCGCCCACAATAGCCGTTTTTCCCAGTTGCTCTGACAAACCGACTCCCTCTGATAATTTTGCCCCCACTTCTAAAAGCGGCTCTCCGATAGCAAAACCGATAATCATCATCGCCATCATCGTCGTGGTAAACAGAGAATTGGCTCCTAAAAGATCACGCCGCCTAACAATTAAAGGAATGGTTACCTGTTCAGCCGGGGCAAAAAATTGGGTAATGGTAGAATTAATAAAAGTAAAAAATAGAAGAATTAAAAACCCTGTAGGTAGTTCAAAAGTTTCATGAATACCCGAATGCCAAGAGCGTAGATAAGAAGGCAGCCAGTTAACCGGCAAAGAGAGGGTTTGCCCGTCAAATCCCCACAATAAAGGTAGAACTACAAAGACGAGCAATCCTCGCACTAGATTAGAATTAACTAAAATGGGCTTTTTTGGCCATCGATCTACATACACTCCAGCCACTGTCCCAAATAAAAAAGCGGGAATGGTAAAGGCTATCATAATAGCTGATACCCAGCCGCTAATCGGTTGACCCTCGGCTTGATAATAATGAGCTATGAGTCCTATTGTCCAAATTAAATAAATTTTATCCCCGAGTTGCGAAAGACCCTCTCCTATCCAAAAAATTAAAAATCGACGATTTTGGAGAATTGATAAAAATCCTCGGTTTGAGTTGGATGTCGGTGAAACTGGGGAACGACGGTTCATTAATTTTTGTTTAGATTGTAATTATGCTACAAAAAATATTAAATTATAACACTTAACTCAATAATTTACCAAGAGAGTTTAGATCTAATAGGCTTTCTATCTCATCTTGTCATTCATTAGCCTTAATGTCAAGAAAGAAGCCATCGTCAGGGGATGATCGTGAAGTAATTAGACTCGTCAACTCATGTTTAAAATAAAATGATTTAAAACTAAAATTAGAAATTTTTTTAACCTTAATCCTTTAAGCCTTTCCCCATAGAGATCACCTTTTTTAAAGAGTCATCAAACTTTAGTTAAAGTTATTTAAACCCCGTTCCTTTGCCAAAGTCCCTCAAAGCTCATTTTTCTTGGCACGGCGAGGGGTGAGGAGGAGTCAACTCAAGCGGCTAAATTTTCATCATCAGCAGGCCACAAGCCGCCTGTAGAACTTCAAAGATGCTGGTAAGTTGTCTGTGTGGTAAGGTAATTTAAACCCCCTTTTAAGAAGCTTGGGAAAGACGCGGGGTTTTCATCAATATCATTAATAAAAAAGCGGAGGAATAAGTAATTATGTCTCAAGGAAAAGGTAAGCATCTCGCTATTTATCTTCCCTCCTTTTATAACGGTGGAATTGAACGGGCAATGATCAATTTATCTCATATGTTAATTGAGTATGATATTCAAGTGGATTTTGTCCTTAATACCCTTGGATTTCCTGTGGTAGCATCTCAATGTCCATCCCAAGCCAGAATAGTTGATTTAAAAGTTTCTAATTTTCCTAGCCGCTTTACCCGCTTATTAAAATATTTACAGCAAGAACAACCAGATACTTTACTGACAGCTTATCACTTTACTAACGAAATAGCTCTGTTAGTTAAACGCTTTGCTAAAACATCCACAAGAGTGGTGGTATCTGAGCATAATACAATCTCTGTAGAAACACAGGATGAACCCCTCTTATCCTCTAGACATTGGATTCCTTCATGGATCAAACTTGTATATCCTTGGGCAGATGGGATTGTGAGTTGCTCAATGGGTGTAGCAGAAGATCTCGTCAAAATCACAGGCTTGCCCAGCGAGCGAATTAAAACTATTTATAATCCTGTAATTTCTGCTACTATTCACCAAAAAGCCCAAGAAAAAGTTAATCACACTTGGTTAGCACCTGGAGAGTTACCCGTAATCTTGGGAGTAGGACGATTAGAACTGCAAAAAGATTTTGCTAACTTGATTAAAGCTTTTGCACAAGTGCGAGAAAGCATCCCTGCTCGATTATTAATTCTCGGGCTAGGTAGCCAACACTCTCAGTTAAAAGCTTTAGTGGAAAAGTTGGAATTAGATCAACAAGTCGCCTTTGGGGGTTTTGTCGATAATCCTTATGCTTACATGGCTCGAGCTTCTGTATTTGTGTTGTCTTCAGCTTGGGAAGGTTTAGGGAATGTGCTTATAGAAGCGATGGCTGTAGGTACTCCTGTGGTATCTACCGATTGTCCAAGTGGACCTGCCGAGATCTTAGCTCAGGGAAAATACGGTGAGTTAGTTCCTGTGGGGGATAGTAATGCTTTAGCTCAAGCCATTGTCAAAGTTTTGTCAGGTCAAAAAAAATCAGTAGATTCCTCATGGCTTCAACAATTTACATTAGAATCTGCCGCGCTAAAATATATGAAGATTTTAGGATTTTAAGATTTCAGCAATCACAGATAACAATAAACAAGTGTTCGACTTTTAACTTATTAGTTAAAGGCTTAAAATATATTCCTGTATATTAATCACTTGATTAAAAACAATTGAACTCGGAGTATTGCGGTACGATTCATCCAATCTCAATGGTCTGGTGCTTGAAAGTAAAGTTAAAGAGCAATTACTTATTTTTCCATCTAGCTGAGTGGTCAAAACTATAATTAAGGATCAATTAATGGTGAGCAATTTACTGGGCTTTTATCAAGGGAATAACTCTTCTCAAATGCGAGTTCTTATCGTTGCAGAAAATGTGTCTCTGAGCATGGGGGGCGAATCAAGTCTTCCCTTATACTATTTTCAGCTTTTGCGAAGCAGAAATATTGAAACTTGGTTAATCTGCCATGAAAGGGTTGAAGCCGAACTGAGAGAGTCCTTTTCCCCTGAAGAATTACATTATTGTTATTTTATTAAAGATAACCCTTTTCAGAAAATGTTTTGGGAAACTGGCCTCTGGTTTCCTTATCGGATACAAGATTTAATTTTTGGTCAGTTTATACACTTTTTTACTCAGCAAAAAACTCGTTTATTGGCTAAACAAATAATCCATGAACGAAATATCCAATTAGTATTTGAACCGTCTCCTATTACACCTAAAGGAATTAGTTTTATGTATGATATGGGAGTTCCCGTTGTTATTGGGCCATTGTGTGGAGGGCTAAACTTCCCACCGGCTTTTCAGTTTATGGATTCTAAATTTTCGGGTTTCACGATAAAATTAGGACGATATTTGGCATTAATTTGTCATAAATTTATTCCCGGTAAGCTACAAGCAGCCGCCTTAATTGTCGCCAATCAAAGAACAGCAAAAGCTTTGCCTGTAGGAGTCAGAGGTAAAATTTATGAAGTCATAGAAAGTGGAATAAATTTATCAGTTTTACAGCTAAAAAATGAAGATACTACCCTTCAAGAAAGAGGAAAGAAAAGCGTTCGTTTTGTCTATTCTGGACGCTTTGTAGATTGGAAAGGGATTCAATTTATCGTGAAAGCATTTGAGCAGGTTGCGCCCAAAACTGATGCGATTTTAGAATTAGTCGGTGATGGGCAACTTCGTCCAGAGATTGAAGCAAAAGTCAAAGAATTAAATCTTGAGCAACGCATTATTTTTCACGGTTGGTTAACCCAGGCAGAAAGTATAAAAATTGTTCGGAACTGTGATGTTTTTGTCATGCCTTCTCTGCGAGAATGTGGCGGAACGGCTTTATTAGAAGCTATGGCTTTAGGAATACCTGTCATTACTACAAAATGGGCTGGACCTGCCGACTATGTGACCCCTGAGTGCGGAATTCTTGTAGAACCCTCTTCTATACAAACATTTATTGATGGATTAGCACAAGCAATGTTGCGTTTAGCACAATCTCCAGAACTTCGTGATCAAATGGGTAAGGCAGGAACTGAGCGAGTGAAAACCAATTATTATGATTGGGTGGCAAAAACTGATCGCATTATCGAAATTTTTCAAGAAGTTCTTCAGGACGGAAACAGGGAACAGGAGATGCCAGTGCCGTTGGCGGGTTCCCTGAGTGTGATCACAACTGGCACTCAAACAGTGGCAGGTAACCCAGGGGGACAGGAAGCCAGAGGCAAGAGGTAGCGGGAGCAGGAGGCAGGAGTGCTGACCATAGGAAGCGGGGAGGTCAAGTTTTTCCCCGTTTTATTGCCAGTGGGCATGGAGGGCTTGAGAACATTCCTCAACAGATGCTCGTTGTTTCATCGCTGTTACTAAGGCTTCATAAGAAGATCGATGTTTTTCAATTAAATTTTTGGCTTGTAGCAATGCCCATCGTTCTTTTTGCTGATAAGAGTTTTGAGAAACACCAGCCCACTGTAAAGCGGCTCTAAGCTTTTGTCGGTCTTCTTCTCCTCCCTTAGATTCTCCATAAATTAAGGTTTCTGCCGCTATTCCCGCCATCCACACGGTAGAAAATCTATCTAAAATTAAAGGCATTTCTGTAAAATTCACTTTTTTTTCTAATAAAGCAGTGGTGTCAAACATCACCCCTCCTAGCCCGGGTTGTCCTTGCTTAAACGCTTCCCAACCCGAAAGAGCATATCCCGTCACCGGAATGCCTAAAAAGTAAGCGGCTAAAAAATGTCCGGCTTCATGGTGTATGACTCGTTGACGATGTTGTTCCCCCGATAAAATGTCTAATAAAATCGTGATTCCTCTACCATTCCAAGCTAAACCATCCAAAGTTGTCAATCCTAAAACGCTTAACGTGGTTACGGCGGGAATAAACGGCGAAATATGGAACAAAGGGCCGAGTAAAACCGAAAGAGTCATAGCAAAAATGCTAATAGCGATCACATTTAAGGCAGTCTGTTCCATTGTGAGTATTGATAATTTAAATCTTTAAGTTGCTTTTACATTTTAGATGATGAGCTTTTTATTTTGCCAAAAGTCCCTAATAATCCCACTGTGATTAAAGCCACAATTGAAGCGGGTTCTGGAACAGGCGTAGCAACAAATGTCAAAGTGATCTCTGTGGGTTGCTCAGTATAAGATGACTGTTGAACCCAAAAAGCATAGTCGCCTGATAGTAAAGGAGGAATAAAACCTTGAGGATTCGGGGATGGATAGCCATTGGGAAGGTCAGGACGATTTTGATTTAGCCCCATTAAAGGCAACAGATCCTCACCTATATTAACAACACTCTGGGCCGGATTTGTTCCCACTTCAGCAAATCCTAAAAGATTTCCCGGATTAGGCGCTTTCGGGTCTTCGGTAATAACTGAACCTTTTTCAATGGCAATAAATGCCGCATCATCTCCTAAAACATAATCCGTTAAAATGAGTTTAGTCAGGGATAAATTTTTCGGAATTGTTAAGGTAAAATAATCTAAATCTTTGTCAGTAGAATTAGCTGATTGATTGTTAATAATAATATGGAGCAGATTCTCCCCAGCCGCTAAGTCAGGTAGATGAGTGGGTGATAAACGATTTCCCGAGAGATCTCCGTTCACCGTTTCATCATAGAGCCAGGCTGCTTTGAGGGAAGATGGAAAGCTAAAAAAGCCCGCCAGTGCTATTCCAACCGCCACACAAAATTTACAGCCATCCATGATTGTTCGTTCCTTGATTTTCTAAATTCTCATTAGAAGAATAAAAGGATTTTCTTAGTTCAAACAATCTACAATATTTAGCTCCCTCATGCAGATTTTTTGGCATTTTTCCTCAAAGGTTTTCAATGGCAAAAGTGCCGACTTCCTAGAGCCTATTAAAGACAAATTGGTCACCGAGCTTGTAAGATGGAAAGTTAAAGGCAATAACATCAATCTATCCAGCAGTCCACAGGCAATATGATATCTACTTTAACGTCGTCCACCAATGGGTTTAATCAATCTCAGATTCGCCTCAAAATTCGCTCCCTGCAATCTCAATTAGTCCAATGGCGGCGACAACTCCATCAACACCCAGAATTAGGCTTTAAAGAAGTGTTAACCGCTCAGTTTGTTGCCCAAAAACTACAGGAATGGGGAATTAATCATCAAACCGGTATCGCTAAAACCGGCATAGTCGCAACCGTTGACAGTAACCAACCCGGGCCAGTCTTAGCCATTCGTGCTGATATGGATGCTTTACCCATTCAAGAAGAAAATGAAGTGCCTTATCGTTCTCTTCATCATGGCATTATGCACGCCTGTGGTCATGATGGACATACGGCGATCGCCCTGGGAGCCGCTTATTATCTTTCCCAACATCGTCAAGACTTCCGAGGAACTGTAAAATTCATTTTTCAACCGGCCGAAGAAGGCCCAGGCGGCGCTAAACCGATGATCGAACAAGGGGTATTAAAAAATCCGGATGTAGATGCCATCATCGGATTACATCTTTGGAATAATTTACCCCTGGGTACCCTAGGAGTGCGTACAGGTGCATTAATGGCGGCAGTAGAATGTTTTCGCCTTCAGATTCAAGGGAAAGGAGGACATGGTGCCATGCCGCATCAAACCGTTGATTCTGTGGTGGTTGCCGCTCAAATTATCAATGCCTTGCAAACCATTGTCGCCCGCAATATTAACCCCTTAGAATCAGCCGTCGTAACGGTGGGAGAAATTCATGCCGGTAAAGCCCTCAATGTTATTGCTGATAGTGCCAAAATGAGCGGCACAGTACGCTATTTTAATCCTGTGTTTGAAAACTATTTTGCTAAACGCCTAGACGAGATCATCGGCGGCATTTGCCAAAGTTACGGGGCCAGTTATGAGTTAGACTACTGGAGACTCTATCCTCCCGTCATTAATAACGCCCAAATAGCAGATTTAATTCGGTCTGTCGCTTTAGACGTAGTAGAAACCCCTATCGGAGTTGTTCCAGAATGTCAGACAATGGGGGGTGAAGATATGTCTTTTTTCCTAGAACAAGTGCCGGGATGTTATTTCTTTTTAGGATCAGCTAACCCAGAAAAAGGTTTAGCCTATCCTCATCATCATCCCCGTTTTGATTTTGATGAAACTGTTTTAGGAATGGGAGTAGAAATGTTTGTCCGTTGTGTAGAAAAATATTGTTGTTAAATTACCATCTTCAACAAACCAGATGAACACGATCAAATACACCTTATCCGAAGACCATCTCCCCAAAACTTGGTATAACATTCAAGCCGATCTTCCTACGCCTTTACCCCCAGTTCTACATCCTCAAACCCATCAACCCATCACACCGGCTGATTTAGAACCCTTATTTCCTCAAGCCCTCATTGAACAAGAGGTTAGTCAGCAAAGATATATAGATATTCCCTCACCGGTTTATGATATCTATCGTCAGTGGCGACCTACGCCGCTTTATCGCGCCAGACGTTTAGAAAAAGCCCTCGATACACCCGCTAAAATTTATTATAAATATGAAGGTGTTAGCCCCACCGGTAGCCATAAACCTAATACAGCGATTCCTCAAGCTTACTATAACAAAATCGAAGGGGTAAAACGCCTAACCACTGAAACCGGAGCCGGGCAATGGGGATGTTCTCTAGCTTTAGCGGGGATGTTTTTTGACCTGGATGTCGAAGTGTATATGGTCAAGGTGAGTTATCACCAAAAACCCTACCGCCGCGCGATGATGGAGTCTTATGGGGCGAAAGTGATAGCCAGTCCGAGTGAGACAACCGCAGCCGGACGCGAAATTTTAGCCCAATATCCTGATAGTACAGGGAGTTTAGGAATTGCTATCGGGGAAGCCATTGAAATAGCCGCCCAAGATTCTAAGACAAAATATGCTTTAGGAAGCGTATTAAATCACGTGTTGCTGCATCAAACCGTGATCGGGTTAGAAGCGATAGAACAGTTAAAGATGGCAGAAGATGAGCCGGATATTATTATTGGTTGTACTGGCGGAGGAAGCAATTTTGCCGGACTGGTTTTTCCGTTTCTTGGGGCTTCATTGCGAGGAGAAAGCCAAAAACCGATTAAATTTATGGCGGTAGAACCTGCGGCTTGTCCGACTTTAACGCGAGGAAAATATGCTTATGATTTTGGCGATACTGCCCATTTAACCCCGCTAGTTAAAATGCACACCCTAGGCAATTCTTTTGTTCCTGAAGGATTTCATGCGGGGGGGTTAAGATATCATGGGATGGCTCCTTTAATCAGCCATTTGGTTCAGTTAGGTTTGATTGAATGTAGCGCTTATCCTCAATTAAGCTGTTTTGCTGCCGGCTTGACGTTTGCTTCTTCGGAGGGAATTTTACCCGCCCCAGAAGCTAATCATGCCGTGAGAAAAGCCATTGATGAGGCATTGCTTTGTAAAGAAGAAGGCATTAGCCGCACGATTTTATTTAATTTGTGTGGTCATGGTCACTTCGATATGCAGGCCTATATTGATTATCAAGCCGGTAAACTTCAAGATAGTGAGTATAATCCTCAAGAAATCGCGATGGCTTTAGCGGGTTTACCGAGTTTTGAATAGTCTTTTAGGTACTGATAAAAGCGATAGTAAAAAAGAGAATAATCGAAAGTATAATCAGAAATAGTCCCATCACTCTGACTATTTCAAAAATTTTCACCACTTCGTTATCATCGTAGTTCCATAAATTGACTTTTAACAAATGTAGAGCGACTAAAGATAAGGCTGTTGAGATCATGCCAATTTGAGCAAGATTAATAAAAAAAATGGCTAAGGTCATAAAATTTTTCTCAAAAATTCTAATAGTTATAGCATTCCCAAAAAGTGAGTAAAAATATCATCTCATAGGAAATTTGATCATTCAAGTTCGGATATCTGAGTATAGTTACTTAGATTTCTCAAAAATTAGCGCAAACTGAGCAAGACCGAACTCATGCGGGGTTGGGGGGAGCAATGAGAGCAATTTTAGAGAAAATGGGATTACTTCAAACCCGGAATCACATCTCGAACTACAATAGTTTGCTCTTTGGAATAACCCCCGAAAGAACGAGTGGCGATAATTTCTATTTCAAATCCTTGTCCGGGTTTAATATCTTCAGGATCAATCGGTAATTTTCCGATCTCAAAGGTAAATTTATTGCCTTGAAAACGGAGCAATTCTGGCGGCATAGGTCCTTCGTATCGAGTGCGATAATCTGACACTGGACGAAAACGAGGATCAGAGCGAGTGGTACGATATTTAACCAAAAACTTTGTGGAAATGAGATTGGATAAATTGGCTTTGTCTTCCAACGTTAACTGAAAATCTGTTCTATTTCCCGTAATTTTTTCACTGACTAACTCGGTGGCTTCTTTTTCTAAAATCGCATTGTAAACAATAAACTGAGTAAAATTATTTTGTTGTTGAGTTGTTGCTTCAAGCCAGATTTGTGCCGGAGGATTAACCTTTATCTGTCCATTATTTTCTAAACTCAAAGACATTTTTTGAGCGGCAAATTTTTCAAAAGATTGGGGAGCATTCCAAATCAACAAAAAAGAATGTTCTAATCGTTCTACCAAAAACCGATATTGATCATCAATTACCGAACCCGGAGCAAATAAAGCTAAAGCACCCGTAAGAGTTTCCCATTTATTTTTTGATAAGGTAAAGCCTCTATCTTTCAATTCCGATAGAGCCACGCTGGCACCTGGTTTATCATCTACTAGAGGACGATTCAGGTTAATTAAAGTTAGTTGTCCTAAACGTCCTTCTCGCCCCACTCTTCCTGAAGTTCCATTAATTCCATCTAGCCCATTTTGACAGCGAAAGGTTTGAGTAGTACAACGATAATTCGCATCACCGGGTTTTCCTTTACAGGTTTCTACTGTCCAATAGGGTTGACTACAGCGACATCCTTTACCGCCTGTACCCCCTATGCCGGGCTGTCCTGCTGTACCCCCCACAGCATTAACCGTAATTTGTTTAAGGTTAGCTATATTAGTGGAATAAACCGTTAAATCTCCTCCATTTCCCCCATCACCGCCATCGCCGCCATTGCCGGCATTACCCCCATTAGCCGCACGTAGATCATAAGTCACATTTTGGGGTTGTTCAAGACATTTAGCATCTGTCCCATTCTGTCCGTTGTTACCGTCCTTGCCATTTTGTCCCGCTAAATTGAGCTTTATGGGAGAACCATCAGCAAAAACGGTGGTACTGTCTGCATTTTGAGCATTTTGTCCCCGTTCACCATTTTTACCATTAGTTCCCTGAGAACCAAATTCTCGTGCTTCACCGGCTCCCCATGCCATCCAGTGACATTGACTGATTTGGGAGGAGGAAGGCAAAATATAGGGGCAACTTAGAAAGATTAGACACAGAGAAATTTTGCCAAGAAAGCGCATGGAGTTCGTTGTCAGTTATGAGTCATCCACTGTTGCTCTTGGACTAACTCTACTAAAATTTTGTTTCACCGTAAAAATTTTTCCTCTTGAGACAGATGCAAAAATCCTGCTGTGAGGGGTTTTGCTGTAAATTTCTGTCTTTTGATGCCATCCCCCCCTACCTAGATTTGCCAGAGAGTCTTAAACTTGACTTGAGAGGTAACAGTAACAGGCAATCGCGAGGTTTTATTCGTGAAAAAAGTCTTATCTATCATACTTGGAGGCGGTGCTGGAACACGCCTTTATCCCTTAACCAAACTCAGAGCAAAACCCGCAGTTCCCTTAGCCGGTAAATATCGCTTAATTGATATTCCTGTAAGCAACTGCATTAACTCAGAGATTACCAAAATATACGTTCTGACCCAATTCAATTCTGCATCCCTCAACCGTCATTTGTCCCGAACCTATAATTTTAATGGTTTTAATGACGAATTCGTTGAGGTACTGGCAGCCCAACAAACACCGGAAAATCCGGGTTGGTTCCAAGGAACGGCTGATGCTGTGCGTCAGTATCTTTGGCTGATGGAAGAATGGGATATAGACGAATATCTGATTCTTTCGGGGGATCATCTTTACCGAATGGATTACCGTCAGTTTATACAACGTCATCGGGAAACCAACGCCGATATTACCCTATCAGTTGTTCCCATTGATGAGAAACGGGCATCGAGTTTTGGTTTGATGAAAATTGATGATAACGGTAGGGTGATTGACTTTTCTGAAAAGCCTAAAGGTGATGCCCTCAAACAAATGCAGGTGGATACTACTATTTTAGGCTTATCTCCAGACCAGGCTAGAAAAAGCCCTTATATTGCTTCAATGGGGATTTATGTCTTTAAGAAAGATGTTTTAGGTAAGTTGCTACGAGCTAACTTAGAACAAACAGATTTCGGTAAGGAAATTATCCCCGCCGCATCTGCGGATCATAATGTTCAGGCTTATCTATTTAAGGGTTACTGGGAAGATATTGGGACGATAGAGGCGTTTTATGAGTCGAATTTAGCTTTAACTCAGCAGCCTTACCCAGCTTTCAGCTTTTATGATGAAAAAGCCCCCATTTATACCCGTGCCCGTTATTTGCCTCCGACAAAAATGGTCGACTGTACCATTACAGAATCGATGATTAGTGAGGGCTGTATTCTCAAAGAATGCCGCATTCACCATTCTGTTCTCGGGATTCGCGCTCGGGTTGAAGCCGGTTGTACCATTGAAGATAGTTTGCTGATGGGGTTAGATTTTTACGAATCCTCGGCACAACGCAAAGCGGCTTCCCAAGCCGGTAAAGTTCCTCAAGGAATTGGCGCAGGTACAACAATTCGTCGAGCAATTATTGATAAAAACGCTCACATTGGCAAAAATGTGTTAATTATCAATAAAGACCGCATAGAAGAAGCTGACCGTGAAGATCAAGGTTTTTTAATCCGCAATGGTATTGTTGTGGTCATGAAAAACGCCACTATTCCTGACGGGACAGTTATCTAGAAGACCCATTTAAGAGGACAAGGAGAGGATTTTCCTTGTCTTCTTTTAGCTAGAGTCTTGAAACCGATGGATAGACTAAATATTTTAAATTTAGAATATAGTTCTTAAAATATTCCATGCTAGAATATTGAGCGAAGTCTTTCATCAAAGCTCAGATGCAACAGTTACCGAAAAATATTCCTAATCTGCCGATAGGAGAAGGCCTCTTCAGAACCCATCCTGCCTATAGAATTCCTTGGTACATCCTCAGACTTGGCCAACTATTCTAAATATGTAATAATATAAGGGGAGAGTTCAGGAGTGGATGAAGAATGGCAAATTGAGTTTTACCGCGAATTTGATACAAATGAACCAGTCAAAAAGTTTCTCAAAGAAGCTAATTTAACTGAAGGGGAACTGAAGCAGTTGCAACTACGCCTGAAATTACTGAAAACTTGGGGATTACAGTTATTAAGAGAACGATCAGATATTCTCAGTAAAATCAAAGAACAAAATAACCTCTATGAATTACGCTTAGACAACACCCCTAATAACCCTCGAATTTTCCTTTGTGCTTTCACAGGTAAACGTTTAATATTGCTACATGGTTTTAAGAAGAAAAAGCAAAAAACCCCTACCAAAGAAATAGCCATCGCTGTTAAACGGTTAAATAGTGTAATAGAAAGGGAGGAAAGCGAAAATGACTCAAAATAACAACAATGATGTTTTAGCTTTTTTAGATGATATTATTCCCGACACTCCAGAAAACCGTCTAATTGAACGACAAGAACTATTTAGGATCGCGTTAACCCAAGGGATGCGGAATCTTCGCAAACGGGTAGGAATGACACAAAAAGAATTAGCGCAGAAGTTGGGAGTTACTCAGGGATGGGTATCTAAACTAGAAAGTGCTAATAATGACCATACTTTTGCATCAGTTTTAGCTTATTTAGATGGGTTAGCAGCCGATTTTGAAGCCGCTATTTTACTCAATGACCAAAAATTTCAAGTCATCCCTGCTTATTTAAGAAAAGAACAAGAAGAAATTGAAGGAGCAATTACATCAGTTTTAAACCCTCCTGAAAATTTATCTTCTACACCAGCATCAAAACCCCCTGAATTCCCATCGATTTCACCCGAACAAAAAAGGCAATGTGAAGAAGTAAAAGAGATTATTAAAAAGACTCACAGTTTATGGGGGATTGCTTCATGAAAACCATTACATTTTATTCTTATAAAGGAGGTGTAGGAAGGTCCCTTACGGCGGCTAATTTTTCAGTTTATCTAGCTAAGTTGGGATTAAAAACAGTTCTGATTGATTTTGATTTAGAAGCACCTGGTATAGACGCGAAGTTTAATTTACCTGAACCGCCGCACTTTCAAAAAGGTGTTTTAGATTATATCCTGCATTATCAGCAGTACAACGAAGAGTTAGGAAATATTAAAGACCTTTGTATTTCTGTTCCTCTAGAAGCTTCTGAAACCGGAAAACCGGCTTCTTTGTGGATAATTCCCGCCGGTCAATATTTGACTGAAGAATATTATAAAAAATTAAGCCAGTTAGATTGGGGAATTATTTTTTCTCAACGAGAAGGAGTGGCATTTTTTCAACAGTTTTTAGCGCATATTAAGGAAGAATTACAAGCGGATTTTGTGATTATTGACTCTCGAACAGGGATAACCGAGAGTTCAGGGTTATGTACTCAACAACTTGCGGATGAAGTGATTATGCTTTCTTCTTTGAGTTCGGAGAGTATTCGGGTTACAAAGCATATTAAAAACTTAATTGAACAAAGTCAAATTGCTAAAGCGTTGGGGAAGTCTATTGAGGTTAAATTAGTTGTCTCTCGGGTTCCTAAACCTGATGATTTGATGGGGTTTAAGCAAGACTGTTGTGAGTTGTTTGATATTGAGGATAACAAACTGTTTTTCTTGTTTTCTTGTCCTGCTTTAGAGCAAAAAGAGTTTCTTGCTATAACTGAGTCTGACAGTCATGAAGAATTAGTCAGTAATTACGTAAAATTATTTTATGCTATTCAAATAGAGTTAGCTGAAACCAATATTTTAAAACAAATAGAAATTTTTACTCAAAAAATTCTTTTCCTGCCAGAAGAAGAAGCAGAAAAGCAGATTTTAGAATTAGCGGCTATCTATCCTCATCCCGAAATTTATAGAACGGCAATGCGCTTTTTTAAACTAACTAAAAATTCAACGCAAATGAAAATTTTTTGCTGGAAGTTATTGGAATTATTACCCGACGATGAGGAAGTTCAAATAATTTTAGGAAAAGAATATCTTAGACAATTAAAAATTAAAATTGAGCATCAAGCAGAACGATTTATAAAAAATGCCATTCGAGCAATAGAACCACTCTATCAAAAAAATAAATTAAATGTTGAAGAAAAAATAATTTATGGAGAAACTTTAGTAATAAATAAAGAATATCAAAAAAGCCTTGAAATTCTTTTACCTTTATGTAACGATGAAGAAATTCCCATGAATTTTCAATTTAACGCTTGTAATATAGCGGCTGATGCTGCCATTATATTAAATGATTATCCATTAGCAATTCAGCTACAAGAAAGAGTTAAAGCAATAGAGAAAGAACTAGACGATATTCCCTTCTAATTACTTGCACATAAAAGAAAATAATAGATAAATTTGTTATCTGTAGTAACCGTTTACAAAGTCCCCCTAGAAGGGGGAGGTTTTTAACCCAAAATCTTCGATAAAAAAATCTCTCAGCGTCCTTGTTGCGGCTTTGCTCATAACCGCGAAATAATCTTTTAAGCCGCCGCCATTGCCTCCTGGCCATGAGTCCGCATCAAATCCATCAACTCATCGCGATAACTATGAAAACTCGAATGCCGCTTAACAGTATGACTACGCTCGGGTAAATTAATCTTAATCTCCTTTCTCACCGTACCCGGGCGAGCGCCAAGCGCATAAATTCGATTAGAAAGAAACACCGCCTCTTCCACATCATGAGTAATCATAAAAACAGTAATATTGGTGCGCTCCCAAAGAGTCAGCATAAACTCGTGCATAGACTCCTTAGTATGAACATCCAAAGCGCCAAACGGTTCATCCATCAATAACACTTTGGGATTAGAAGCCAAAGCACGAGCAATAGCTACACGCTGCTTCATGCCGCCTGACAACTGATTCGGTAAGGATTTAGCAAAATTGGATAATCCTACCATATTAAGAAAATAACTAGCTAATTCTCGTCGTTCTCGAGGAGAAAAACCTTGTAACTTTAGGCCAAATTCTGTATTTTCTTGAACATTCATCCAAGGATAAAGCGTATAGTGCTGAAAAACCATTCCTCTATCTGGACCTGGTCCTGTAACTCGTTTTCCATCAATTTTCACTTCTCCCACCGTAGGCCTATCGAGTCCGGCTATTTGGCGCAAGAGAGTAGATTTTCCTGAACCACTAGCACCCACAGCACAAATAAATTCTCCTTGCTTAATGGTCATATTAATATCTTTGAGAACCACTAAATTTCCTTGTTTGGTGGCAAAATGTTTATGTAGATTGATGATTTGTAGATACATAGCTTAACTCCTTAAAACTCACTGGAACGTAAACAATTTTTCTTAAAATTTTACAAAACTTATCAATAAATTAACGCTTTTGAGTTGCCCATTGACAAGAAACGCGCAACAGATATTGAAAAAGCAGGTCAAAAAACAACCCAATCACACCAATAACAATTAACCCGACAAAAATTTCATCGGTTCTTAAAAAACGGCCTGCTACACTAATCCGACGGCCTAACCCTTCTGTAGAAGCAATTAATTCAGAAACAATTACTAATTGCCAAGCCGCCGCTAAATTAATGCGGCAAGCATCAATAATTCCGGGTACAACATGGGGAAAAATTACTTGAATTAAGGTTTGCCAACGATTTCCCCCTAACATATAAGTTGACTCGATTAAATCTTTGGGGACAAACTTAACCGTATCCATAACCATCAAGGCATTAAAGAAAAATACCCCAATAAAAATTAGGAGAATTTTCGGTTCTTCTCCCACGCCTAAATATAAAATTAATAAAGGAATAAAAGCCGGAGCCGGCATATAGCGCATTAGTCCAAAGATCGGCTCTAACAAAGCTCTAATTGTGGCATAACTGCCCATCAAGATACCCAGAGGAATTGATAAAATAGAGGCCAAGAAAAACCCTACTCCCACACGCCAAAGACTAGCTACTGTATCTTTTAATAACTCTCGGGTACTCCAAAGCCGCCCAAATGCTTCCATCACTTTAGCGGGTGACGGTAAAAATTTTGGGTCTATGTTCCCGAAAGTAGTAATTAACCACCATAAAAATATAGGAACGGCAATAGAAGTAATAATTAATAGGGTAGAAATGGGTTTAGGGATCTCTTCAACCAGTTCCCATAAAACGGTACGACGTAAAATTTTTGAGCGGCTCTGTGTTGTCATAGTTCCTGAAATTCGACTCATTTTTATAAGTACCCAATTTATGATATAATTCCCTCCGATTGCCGCTCTGAGATTGGTTATCATTGCTGATGTTTTTGAGCGTAAGTTTTAACAAATCGAGCATCAAATAATTGATTAATATCGGGTTTACTTTTGGCTAAACCCACATCGATCAAGAATTGACTCATTTGTTGAGCAGCATAACTCAAAGAACTGAGGTCGTTTCCGGGCTGGAAAGCTTTTAAATTCTCTTCAACAGAAAAAAGTCGAGTTCCTTGAGCATATTTTTGATACTCCGCCAGTGGCACTCCCGCTCGTTGCGCCATAATCTTATAGGCTTCCTCTGTATTAATTTTAATATAATCCAAGGTTTCAAACCATGAATTTACAATCGCTTGAACCTGGTCCGGCTTTTCTTCGATAAACTGGCGAGTAAAAACCAGGTGATCAGAAATTGCACCCGGAAAGTCTTTAGAACTAAAAAGCTCTCGACTCCCAGGACGCTTTAAAGCCTGAGTAGTAAAAGGCGCAAAAACAGCAACAGCATCTACTTGTCCACCCACAAAAGCGGTGGCGGCTTGCCCGGTTTCTAAAGGGACAAATTCAATATCTTTAGGAGATAAATTCGCTTTTTTCAAGCCTAATAATAGCAGAAAATGATCCACTGTACCTTCTTCAGCCGCTACTTTTTTTCCTTTGAGATCAGTAATTGAATTGATGCCATCTCGAACAATTACCTTATCATTACCTGTAGAGTTATCGTTAACTAACACAATAACTTGATCGGCTCCCCCTGAGACAGAATTAACTGTATCTCCTAGCGTTTGGCTGTTAGCATCAATTTGCCGAGCGGTTAAAGTGTTGATCGATTCAAGATAGCCATCAAACCATTTGAGATCGACGGGTATACTATTGTTTGTAAATATGCCTTTTTGATCGGTAACTTCCCAAGGAAACCAACCCGGCCAAGCACTAAATCCTAATCTAACAGCCCCCTCTCCAACCGAAATAGTTGTATTAGTTTCGTTGGTGGTTTTAATATATATAGCCGGATTAACACAACCGACAGTCAAGGTCAGCGTAACAAAAAATAAGGTGATATAAAGAATGAGCGCTCGCTGTTTCATAACTTATCTAACAATTTTAGTTATGAGTTCTTTTGACTTAACCCTTAACCGGCGAAAGACCAGTGACTAATGACCAATGACTAATGACTAATGACTAATGACTGATGAATTTGAGCGCGTACCCAATCAAACCAAACATTTAACCCCTCCCCAGTTTTAGCAGAAATGGGAATGATGGTTACATGGGGATTCATCTGCCGAACATTATTTTTAATTCGTTCAATATCAGTATCTAAATAAGGCGCTAAATCAATTTTTGTAATCAATAAACAATCGGCTTGTTGAAACATAATTGGATATTTTAAGGGCTTATCTTCTCCTTCTGTTACACTCAAAAGAGCAATTTTAGCGTGTTCGCCTACTTCAAATTCTGCCGGACAAACTAAATTACCGACATTTTCCACTAAAACTAAATCAAATTCTGAAGGGTTATATTGGTGAGCCAATTGATGAATTCCACCCGCTACCATTTTCGAGTCCAAATGACAGGAACGACCAGTATTAATGGCAATAACCGGAACCCCATACAGACGAAGGCGATCAGCATCTAATTCTGTGGTCATATCGCCTTCAATGACGGCAATTTTTAACTCTTGGCTGAGGTGAGAAAGAGTCTTTTCTAATAAAACGGTTTTGCCGGCTCCGGGGCTACTCATGATATTAAAGCAAGTAATTCCCCATTGATCAAAATGTTCTCGGTTATGGTCGGCTCCTTGTTGGTTAGCATGGAGCAAGTTAATTTCTAAGGCTGCATCAAAGGTTTGGTGCATAAGTTTCACTTGAGTTTGAGTATTGTATATGGTCTATTTTGAGTTCTCGTCCTGAACGAATATCTTCCATTGGCGATCGACATTGAGGACAAGCATAAGCAATGCCAATGGCCGGGCGATACTCCTGTTGACAGCGATGACAAAAAGCAATTAAGGGAGTTTCTCTAATAACCAGTTTGACTCCCTCTAAAAAAGTATTGCTTGTTTGAACATCAAAGGCGAATTGTAAACTAGCTGGTTCCACACAAGTAAATTGCCCAACGATCAGATGAATGTGGGAAATTTTGGGCTGATCAGGTTGAGCTTCCCACCAGTCAGTTACAGTTACAATTAGGGCCTTAGTCATGTCGGTTTCGTGCATGGTTTAATTCCAAGCGACGGTTTCAGGTTGATCTTCAGCATGAATGTAAGCAGGCTTTTCTTGGCGGGGAAGTTGACCGGAGAGGATCAAATGAGCCATCGTGTCACAGATCACCCGAGTGGCCATCAGCGAGGTCATATCACTGATATCATAAGGAGGAGACACTTCCACCACTTCTAAACCACAAACGGGAACTCGCTGCACGATTTTACCTAGCAGATAGAGGGCTTCTCGAGGTAATAATCCCCCGGGTTCGGGCCAACCGGTACCGGGAACAAATCCTGCATCTATGCAGTCAATATCAAAACTGATCCAAACGCAATCGGTTCCGTCGGTTGCCCGTTCTATAGCAAACTCAGCCGCCGCATCTAATCCCCTTTCCACGATATCGGTTACGGTTAAGATATTGGTTGCCCGTTCCCGGCAGACTTTTACGCCTTGACGGGGGACTTGCCAGCCGCCTATCCCTAATTGCACCAGATTTTTTGCGGGCGCATTTTTGATATTGGTGGCATGAAACCAGGGGCAGGTATGCATCCGTTCGTCTAAATCGGTTTCTTGGGTGTCTACGTGGCGATCAAAGTGAATGATGCCGATTTTTTTGTCTCCTAAATGGCGACACACTCCCCGCACCGTCGGAAATCCTATGGAGTGATCTCCTCCTAAAATAATGGGAAAGGCCCCCGAACTAAAAACGTGAGCGACTCCTTTAGAAATTTGATCAAAGGATTTTTCATTATTGGCGGGAATGGTAAAAATATCTCCGACATCACACAGCTTTATTTGTTCACGCAAATCAACCCCTAATTCAAAATTATAAGGAGTATAAAGAGCAGAAATCCGGCGAATCCCTTGCGGGCCAAAACGGGTTCCTGGGCGATAGGTTGTCCCAGAATCATGAGGTACACCAATGATCGCTACGTCGTACTCTCCTACTCGACGGACATCTTCTAAGTAGGGAGCTTTCATAAAGGTGTTAATGCCAGCATAATGGGGAAGTTCCCCGCGAGAAAAGGTTGATATCGTGCGATCACGAATACTGTCAGCCGCTTCTAATCCATACTCTAATCCAGTAGAGACTTCCTGTTGCCATCCAGTCAGGGGAAGTTTTGCTTCTTTTTCTAATCCTTGTTGGGCCTCTGTTGAATGACCGTTACTTGAATTACCTTGAGTATTGTCATTAGGCGGTTGAAAGAAATTGGAACTCATTTTCTACTCCTGTCAGTAGGATTCATCCAAAAAAGTAAACAATGCCAAAAATCCCAGAGAGATTATCTAGAGAGCTATCTTATTTTACTCTCTCTTTCCTCCCGGGTTTTTTTCCCGCCGTGTAGCCACCTACTAAATATTTATCTTGTAACAATAATTCTTTTAAGGCAGCCCGCTTCTCTTGGACCAGACATTTCCAGGAAATCGGAACCCTAGAAGCTTTTTTTAGATTTTTATCATTTTTATTCCGTTGCAAAGTTTATCAATTTGGCTCTCTACAAACAGTATCAAAAATTACTAAATACTAAAACCGTAAAACTAAGTAAATAAAAAAAAATGATTCTCAATGACTTCCCTATAACCACTCAAATTAAAGAACAATAAGACAATAGATAGACAAGCAATTTGGGGTGTAACAGCTTAAAATGATGAAAGCCACTCAGAAATTGACGGGAATTAAATCAATGGTGACTCAAGCATTCAATATTGATGCTCTCTGCCTATGTCTTTGTCCCTCTTCAAAAAGCCTAGCCCACGCCGCCGCCCAATCTGTAATACAATACTTACAACAAATTTTATCTCAACAACAAACCGCAACTCTTGTATTAGCGACCGGCAATTCACAAATTGAATTACTTGACATTCTAGCGGCTACTGCTGAAATTGATTGGAGCCGCATCATTTTATTTCATCTCGATGAATTTCTAGGGATTGAAGCGCATGAGAGCGCTAGTTTTCGCTACTTTCTACAAGAAAGACTCCTTAAGCAGATTAATCCTCAGCATTTTTATGGCATTCAAGGAGAAGCCGCAGAACCGTTGGCAGAATGTGATCGCTATACTCATCTGTTAACACAACATCCCATTGATCTATGCTTTTTGGGAATTGGTCATAACGGTCATTTAGCCTTTAATGAACCTGGGGTAGCTAATTTTAACGATCCCTATCGGGTTAAAATCGTCAAACTCGCCCAACAAACTCGTTTAACTGGTGTTGAACAGGGATATTTTCCCAGTTTGGCAAGGGTTCCTCAATATGCTTATACTTTAACCCTTAGCACGATTTTAGAAGCTAAAAAAATAGTGTGTTTAGCATTTGGAAAAAGTAAAGCAAAGATTGTTAAAGAAATGTTGACAGGGACAATTAATTCTAGTTGTCCCGCATCTGGGTTACGCCTTCATCCTCATACCACTCTATTTTTAGACCGTGATGCAGCCAGTGAACTAGACTTAAGCGTCTTCGGTAAAGAATAGAAAGTTTTCAGAGCAATTATTCCTATTCATTCTTATTTAGACAAGAAAGGGAACAAATCGTTTTTCTAAGTCTTTGTCTTCTAGATTACACGCTATCCAAATTGCTTGTCCTAAATTGATTTGACAATTTGATGAACAAAGTTCAGGCCGGTGCAGTCTAACTTGGACGTTAGGCTGTTGGCGACGAATAAGATTCCAGTAACAAACACAACTACTCATAAAGCGCTCCTTTCATAAGTTGCCTATTCTTATGGCTCCTGGAATCTATATGTGGGGTTTTTTCTCGACAATGTTCAACTTTGTAATGCAATGATAAAAAAAGTTGAGAAAGTTCATATAGCAGCCGCTTTGGCGGTTAAGACAGCAGGAACAGGCAATAGGTAATAGGCAAGAGATACTCAGGCAAATCCTTGCTTTCCTGTAGTTATGTCCATGTCTAGGTACTTAACCGAACCTTACAAGTTAGGTTTTCCACCCTAAATAATCCTCTGTATTATTCGGGAATTACCCTTAATTAAGTTCCTAAAACCGAATTGATCAGTTTTGGAATTTAGTTACTATTAAAACAGTTAAAGATGATTCAACTAATTAACAGGACACTCAGCTATGGTAATGACTTTAGTTCGCTACAACCCTTTCCGTGAAATGGACATTTTACAACATCAGCTAAACCACTTATTTGATGAATCTCGTCTTACTGTTGGGAAACAAAATGCTATTCCTGCGGCTGAAATATCTGAAACCGAGGAAGCTATTCATCTTAAACTAGAACTTCCTGGAATGAATAAAGAAGATCTAGATATTCAAGTTAGCAAAAATGGCGTTTCTATTAGCGGTGAACGCAAAGAAGAAAACAAGACAGAAAACAATGGCGTAACCCGCACCGAGTTTCGTTACGGCAAGTTTAGCCGAGTGATTCCTCTGCCGGCTCATGTGGATAATAGCCACGTTACGGCTGAATATAAAGATGGAATTCTCAATCTGACTCTACCAAAAGCAGAAGAAGAAAAAAATAAAGTTGTCAAGGTACAAGTTGGCTAATGATTAATTAAAATTCCTCTGCATACCCCCGGATAGTTTCGGGGGTTTTATTGTTTTTGAGGCAAAATAAGCTAAAATGACAGCAACTTAAATTATTATCTCTCTAGAAGGGGCTTATGAAAAGTGAGAATTCCAATGGAAGCTCCCAACTGATCTTGTCATCCCTCGCTGTGGGAAGGATCAGGTTCAGAATGACAAAAATCGGATGCTCCAGATGAAAAAAATTAGCCGCTTTTTAATTTTGTTTTTGCTCGGGACTTTAATAATATTAGGATGCCAGAGCAAGCCCAATACTTCTACTAATAATGTTTCCGACTCTGCCGTTCTTAATATATATAACTGGGCAGACTATATTGCTCCAGAAGTTTTACAACAATTTGAGCAAGAATTTAAGGCGAAAATTAATTATGATACCTACGATTCTAGCGACGCGCTTTATGCCAAGCTAAAAGCCGGAAATCCTGGATATGATCTAGTATTTCCTCAAGACGTTTATGTTAAAATCATGGCCAAAGAAGGTTTATTAGAAGAAATTAGCCCGCAAAATATTACTAATATTAAGCATCTTGATAAACAACTTATTGACCAGGATTTTGACCCCAAAAATCAATATAGTATTCCTTATGTATGGGGCGCGTTAGGCTTGGGCTATAATGGGGAAAAAACCGGAGAAAAAATTGATAGTTGGCAACAAATTTTTTCCAGGAAATATCAAGGACAAGTGGCCGTTAATGATGATCCGCGAGCTATGTTAGGTGTAATTTTAATATATTTAGGCTATAGTCCAAACACAACAAATCCTCAAGAAATCGAACAAGCGAAAAATTTTTTATTAGAACATAAAGCGAATATTGCAGCCTTTGCCGCAGATAATGGAGAGAACTTACTAGAGCAAGGAGAGGTAACCATCATTGTGGAATGGAATGGGGATATTCTCAAAAGAGTGCAAGAAAATCCCAAACTTCGTTATGCTTTTCCTAAAGAAGGGTCACTCATATCTATTGATAATCTCTGTATTCCCAAGGATGCCCCTCATAAAGAATTAGCTGAGAAATTTATTAATTTTATGTCGGCTCCGGAAATGGCGGCTAAAAATGCTAATTTTGTGCATTATGCCACCTCTAATCAGACCGCTTTAGACCAAGGATTAATTAATCAAAAAGATCGCCATAATCCCGGTATTTATCCGCCTGCCGAAATTAGAAAAAAACTTACTTTTCTGCAAAATGTAGGGCAAGCAACAGCCCTTTATGATCAAGCTTGGACAGAAATTAAAGCTCAATAAATTTTCACTTTTTCAGGCTCATCTATTTAGCCATCACCCAACCTTTAATCTCCGTATCTGTTAAAGTTTTTTCTAACTTAATATACTCACTCTTAGTCGCCTGTAAAATATGCTTCATTTGAACCGCCTCGCCAGCATCAGCCGCTAAAAAAGCCGCATTTAAAGCAATATTACGAATATTGCCTCCGGCCACACTTAAGCGGGCTAACTTCTGAAAATCTAATCCTTCAGTAGGAGTTTGAGGGGGAAATACCGTCTGCCAAATTGCCGCCCTTTGAGTAGCATCAGGGAAAGGAAACTGCACAATAAAACGAATTCTACGCAGAAAAGCTTGATCGATAGCATCCTTAAGATTAGTTGTTAAAATGGCTAATCCTCGATAAGCTTCTATTCGTTGTAAAAGATAACTAACCTCCATATTTGCATAGCGATCATGACTATCTTTAACTTCAGATCTTTTACCAAATAAGGCATCAGCTTCATCAAAAAGTAAAATCGCGCCGCACCCTTCAGCCGCATCAAAAATTCTTCTTAAATTCTTTTCAGTTTCTCCAATATATTTACTCACCACTGAACTGAGATCAATTCGATAGACATCTAAGCGTAATTCATTGCCCAATACTTCAGCCGCAAGAGTTTTTCCTGTACCACTCCCTCCGGCAAATAAGACACTAATTCCCAGTCCTCGACTACTCTTATTTTTAAATCCCCAATGTTCATAAACTAAAAGTCTTTGACGAACGTGGGCAGTAATTTCCTGCAATACTTGTCGTTCTTCTTCGGGTAAAATTAAATCTTCCCAGAGAACATGACAGTGAATTCGTTGAGCTAATTCTTCCAAACGGGGACGAGATTGAACGCGGCAAATCTCCCAAATATGATGGGAAATCTCGCTAGGCTCACTGTTTTCAGTGACCACATTTTTAAATTGCCAACTGACTGTAGAAATGGTGGAGACGTTCAGATTAAAATGGGTGACTAAAGCCTTAATTTGTCCGTTGAAATTTCCCTCAGTATCTAAGAGCATATTTTGCCAGAGTGCCTCTTGTTCAGAGGTGGTAGGATAATCTACCTCTAAAGTCATTAGGGGGCGTTCTCGTTGAAAGCGGCGCTCTCGAGTGTTAACAATTAAAGGACAGTGAATTTTTTCAATAAAATGGGCAATTAATCCTTCTTTAATCCCATCGGTATTGTCTAAATAATCACAATTTAGGACAAGAGCGTTTTCAGAAAGTAACCATTCCCGTTCACACAAACATTGAATTAAATTGAGTTGCGTCGAATCAAGCGGTAAAATTTCAGCAGAAAGAATCTGAAGATTTAGTCCTAATTTTTGGGCAACTGATGCTGAGATAGCCCGTTTAGTTAATCCATCGTTGCCGCATAACTGTATTATGGGTAAGGCTCCTTGAGATTCTTGAGTCCAAATTTTGATAATTTGTTCAACAAGGTTTTGATGAGAAGGAACTAAGGGAAGAGAATTTTCTACAGGTTCTACTAAGCCAATTAATCGTTCATCTAGATGAGAAATTCCCGCCAAATAGTTAGTAATACGCTCATCAAGCCATAATTGTCCTTGGGTAATACTATTACTATTACCAAGTTCTAAAAGCCGCCATTGTCGTAGAGGCGCAGTGGGAATTAAGGCATTCCAATGAGGGTTAGGTAAAGTTGCCAAGGCTAAACTAAAGGTAGGATAGGGTTTTTGTAAGTCTCCTTGCGCCTTAGCACAGAGTACACCCCACCCGCCATCAAATTCCATGCCGGCACACAATAGCAAGATATTTTCTTCAAATGAAGATAGTCTGAATTGCTGAGAAATGTGTTTTAATGCAGGAGGAACGGGAAAATTGAGAGGAGAAATTTCGACCGGTTCATCGGTTTCCAGGCTTTTAATTTTTGCTTCTAGTAATTGCCGCAATTTCTCTAGAGCATTTAAAAGATAGCGTTTATTAAGGTCTTGCCACTCATGATTGTTCATTAGTCATTAGTCATTAGTCATTAGTCATTAGTCATTAGTTATTAGTCATTAGTCATTAGTCATTAGTTATTAGTCTGTTCCCTGTTCCCTATTCCCTATTCCCTGTTCCCTGTTCCCTATTCCCTGTTCCCTATTTCCTATTCCCTGTTCCCTGTTCCCTGTTGCCTATTTCCTAAATTGATTACCATATTTTCAGATTTGAAGATGGCGAGGATGAAGGCGAAGGCTTTTGAGTAGAAGGTGAAGGTGTAGGAGAAGGTTTGGGTAAATCCATTTTAACCAATAGCGTTTTATTTTTTGTGGCACCATCAGCATCTGTAACCATTAATTGAACGGGAACAAGTTGATCTACTGGCAATTCATTGATGGGTAATTGTTCATATAAAACTAGATGCTTACCTTTGCCTGGAAGGTCTTCCGCAACGGGTGTTCCCAATACTGAGATGGTAACTTTAACGTTTTTCCCAGTAGCATCCCAAATCACGTTGATATTTTGATTCGGTTTAAGTATGATCGGGGAGCTAGATTTATTATTTAGTGTAAATACGTTGATTTTTAGCGGGATTTTTTGTGCTTGTACTATTACCTGCGTTTTAGCATCCACAGGTCCTTGAGGTTTGACATAACGAGAATTTTTAGGAACAGCATCCACAGAAAGAATATAATTTCCTGGCTCTAAATTGGGAATTTGTATATAACAATTCAGCGTATTTTCTTCGGCTTTTTTGCAAACTTTACTAAGATCGCTGGGAATAATACTAGCAAAAACCACTCCATTTTGAATCAAATCAACTCTTTCAAGTTCTTGCGGCTCGGAAATGTCAAATTTTAAATCAACTTTTGCAGGTAATACATATTGATTTTTAGGAGAGCCAACATTACTAATAGTCGGGGTCGGAGGGGGTGCAAGGGTGATGACAGGAGAATCTTGTTTATCGACTTCTTCTACTCTCCATCTTTTTTGACCCCAGACAGTTAAATTAAATATATAACTATTTGGTTCTTTAGCACCTGTGGAAATATTCTTACAGCTTAGATGTTCTTCTTGAGAAGAAAGCAATTGACATCTAGCATCTTTTTGCAATTGTTCGATGGTAAATATTAATGGTTCTATAACTTGTCCTCCTTGAGGATTTTTTCCCACCAAACTAATTTTTTTTAATCGTTGAGGATTACTAATATCTAAGTTGAGTTTAATTTCTTGTCCAAATTTATAAGATTTTTCGGTGGGTTCTAATGAAACAATTTCGGGTAAAATAGGCGGTTTAAAAAATAGCCACCAAATCAAGAAAGCCAAGCCGCTAAGGGTGATGACACCACTTAAAAGTAATAGTAATAGTTGCCATATTGGGCGGGCTTCCAGCAATAGCAGGCTTTTTAGGGGTAAATAAGCCGGCAAAGGAAATTGATGTAAATCTTCTACATCCAGTTTAAAATTAATCGGTTTAGGCGCACCAAAAAGAGGACGGCCCGCACGTTTTGTCGGCTTAACTTTTAAGCCTACTGCTATGGTTTTTCCAGGAGGAATTTTTAAACGAGAAGTGTCTATTTGGTATTGGCAAATTTCGGCTTCATCGTCGCTTCCAGGTTTAAACTTAATTTCTCGAATCGTGTTTCCTTCATTAATGGCTACTACTTGATAAAGGGCTGCTTGTTGCTTAATTTTTTCTCGAATAGTCTGAATCTGAAAGTTGATTTGATAAATAGGAGGAATATAAAGATAAAAAATATCTTGTAACAATAAATCTGGCTTGACAGTAGAATGAAGGCGAATTGTAGGACGATAATGACCAGAAATCGTATTTTCAGGAGGATGAAGTAATAGGGTAATCTGTCCTTGTGTATTGGGGTTTAAGCTTAATTTATTTCCCCCTGAAATTAACCCCTGTTGTTGAATACCTTCGGGATAACGTACCGTGTACCAAGTGTCATCTAAATCGGGACAGGTAAGCCGAAAATCATCCACCAAATTAGAACGATTATGTACTAAGGCCTGAATGATTAAGGGTTTTGTTTTTAATTCTATGGGATTAGTAGAAGAGGTTTGAGGTTCAATCCTTAAAGTGGGGTCTTTGCTAGTAACTGGCGTTTGAATAGGAGTTAGAACTTCTAGCTCTAGAGTATACAGTAACGGCGCTCTTAAGCTAGGAGAGTCTACAACTAAATCATAGCGATAACGATTAGGAATGGCTTCTGTGGGAATTTGCCAAATAAACTCTACTGATTGACTTCTACCCCCATCTAAATTAAAACTGGTACGACTAACGTTACACCAAGGACGTAAACGTTCTGGTATATCCAAATATACTTCAACAACTATCCCTTGAGAGTCTTGGTCCTGATTATTGACTACTATACTTAATTCGCTTGTCTGTCCTGGATAAATTTGCAGGACACTCGATGGCGGTGGATTGATAATAACAGCAAAGGGTTCAAAATTAGTCATTATTCATTAGTCATTAGTCATGAGGGGCACTCTTGAAAAGCGCTCATTAGTATTAGTCATGGGTTCCCTGTTTCCTGTTCCCTATTGCCTATTTTCTACTTCTTAGTTCCTAATTTAGGGGATAAACATTTAACCTTACTTGATTATCATCGCTGCCACTCAGAATCAGTAAGCGCTGGCGTTCTATTTTTACATCAATGCTGTTAATTCCTTGATTATAGTTAGCGATGAGTTTGCCTTCAATGAATTGCGGCTGTCTAGAACCACTCGGCGTTAACGGCCATAAGACAATTTTACCATCATCCCCGGCAGCAATTAGATAGCCGCCATCTTCATTAGCGTCCCCCCGCGCGTTAGTACCGACCCCCTCACTCAATTTTATTGAACGTACAGGCATGGGTTCTCCGTTAGAATACTTCATTTGCCATTCATCGAGTAACGGACAATTGAGTAGTTCAGGGCCTTTGTTGGAGCAGTTTTTTAGGTCCCATAATCTAATATAGCCTTGGTTATCAGCAGTGGCTAAAAGATTATTGGCCACAGCAATACTATATATATAATCATTTTGAGAACCCGAGGGATATTCAAGGCTTTGAAATTGCGGTAATTGATCGCGCACCCTCCAGTCTCCGATTAAAATTCGATTATAACGGCCGGCAACAATTAATTGTCGTTCATCTTTACTTAACGATAAGGTATAGATGGCAAAACCTAACTGTTTTTCTGCCAAAGGGGTCACTTGATCGCCGTTTAACTTCCACAGGCGTAAGCTTAAACCATGCCCACTAAATAGATATTGAGAATCTTTGGTAAAAACTAGGGCAAAAACTCGGTCAGATTTTTGTTGAGAAAACAAGCGAATTTTTTCTTTTTTTAGCACATCCCAGAGTAAAATTTCCCCATTTTCCAACCCTACCGCCACCTGATCGGTTTTTTCTGAACGAAATTGCAACACCTGTACACTTTTTTTATCGGTTCCATCGGTGATTCTATCCACTAAAATTCCCCGAGGTTGCACACAATATCGCTGCCATCCCAACCCGCGACACAATAGATTATCCGGAGTGGCCAACCAAGCGCGAACCGTTTGATCGTCTGAACCGCTTAAGATAGGGTTAATGACCCCACTAAATTGAACTGCATTGACTGGGCCTGTATGAGACTCCCTGGGAAGTAGTAATAACAATAAAGCCAATAATAATAAAGCCGCTAATAATTGTAACCAAACGGGTAAAATTGGCTGTAAATATAGCTCTACTGTTTCTGTGGGAGGATCAGTTTTACCTAAGCGTTGATCGTAGAGTGCGGTGATTAACTGAAACTGAAATTTTTGGGTTAATCCGAGCCAAGGCCTTTTTTTACTGGCTTTAAAAGTCATCTGATGGGTTTCCCCCGTATTTATACTGATCTGCGGGGGCGTTACTTCACAATCACATCGTTTAACATCTTTTCCTTGAACTTGAACTGCAATACCTTGTGCTAAATTACTGACATTTTTAAACTGAAGCTGAAAAATCCCTGGCTCAGATTTTAAGCTGGGAAACCAATATTTTTGAGACGGAATCCAACAATGTTTTGGGGAACAAGTAAACATAATCGTTCCCACCGGCACCACTTCTAAAACGCCGCTATCAGAGCCGGCTACATTACTAAATAGATAAGCTTCTACTTTAAAAGGATATTTTCCACTGGGAGCTTGGAGAGCAATCGGCGGTTGACAAGAGAAATTTGTTTCTCCGGTTTGTCCGGCTCCAATTAAAATTCTACGTTGGTCACCTTCATAGAGCCAATTAGCATTTAATCCTGAAAAATATAAAACAACATCCACGTTGCTTTGATTAGGATTAAAAACTTGAACAGGTATTTGGATAACTTGACGAGGATAAACCAAGAAATGACGGATCGGTAAATTTACTTGTAAACGAGTCGGTCCTGAACCCGGTTTAACTTTTAGACGTAGGGGAAGTCTTTGAATATCCCGAAACTCGTTTGAAGAAATTTGTACGGTTATATTAATGATTTCTGCGCCTGGGATAGGAGTTTCGCTAATGGTGACCACAAAATCAGTCGTATCTCCTGGGGGTTTTTTCGTAGAAACTTCCGGATAAAGTTTGTACCAGCGATGACCTAAATTGGGATCACAACCGGGAGCAAATAATTCTACTCGAAACGAGGCAAACTCTTCACTTAAGTTTTGTACATAGACAGTAAATGTTGCGGCAGAACCATTGGGTTCAAATTCCACAACATCATGAGAAAGCCGACCCTCAATATAATGCCTTGCCATATTGACTGATTAAGATTACTAAGCTATCGGAAGATAAAAAAGAGCGATTAGCCGAGGGGAAATACTTTTAAAAGTTATCAACATCCGTTAATTCTACCATACATAGTCATCCATCAGCAGTCCCCACAGCCATCAAGTTCGTGATTTTACCGAGAAAATTTTAAAAACAATTAAGTTGGTAGGATTGATGAATAATTTGGGTATGATTTAAGTAGAAGCATGATTAACGCTTTCCACTATGAGGAGCTACTAATCGTTAAAAGACTTCTTTCACTTATCGCTATCCTATTAAGATGCTTCCCACTGGATTTTAGGAAGAAATTGTATTATTGAGCAAGAATTAATAGTTAAGAAAAAACACGTTGTCTCAATGGAGGTGTATTTCTCATAGCTCTGCTATCGACTAAAAAACCAAGGCTAGAAGCCAAGATTCTCCAAACCCCTGTGAATA
Organism: Gloeothece verrucosa PCC 7822; assembly: GCF_000147335.1. Taxonomy (NCBI): domain Bacteria; kingdom Bacillati; phylum Cyanobacteriota; class Cyanophyceae; order Chroococcales; family Aphanothecaceae; genus Gloeothece; species Gloeothece verrucosa. Next base: position 2,250,218 of record NC_014501.1, on the reverse strand, counting down.
GGTTCGTTTATGAACACAATAACAAACCTTAACTTTTCATTTCAGCTAGAGGAGTTACCGAAAAAACTACTCAATACTGCCCAACAGGTAACTACAGGTAGCTGGCGATTTCAACTCACTTTTAATGACCAAGGACTTCAGCATCCAACTTGGTATCTAACTCTAGTTCAAAGCCGAGTCGTCTATTCTGGGATTGAACGTCTCAGTTGGTCGAATTTTTTCACTCTGCTTAAGCGTTTTCTGCCTCCCTTGCGAACGGCTCAAGCTCAAAAACAAATTTTGCAGCTTATTGAGGAATCTTCTCCAGAAGAGCAAGAGCAAATTGGCACTATTATTAAAAAAATGCAGAAAGCCGGGATAATCACCCATGAGCAGGTGATTCATGCCATTCATCATCAATTACTATCCGATTTTGATTTATTTTTATTTAACTGTTCAGGGGTTGCAGAATTTATCCCAGAACCTGAATTAGTGTTTCAAGCTCAACTACCTGGATTTAAATTAGAGGAGTTAATTTCTCGCGGCAAACAAAGACAAACCGAGTGGGAAATCATCAAAACCCGCATTCCTACGATGCAATGTACTCCCATTCTCATCCCTGCGGCTATGGCCCAGGCTAATCTAACAGAAGCCCAAAAGCAGCAAGTTCAACAATTAGTGACCAGTGGTAAAACTTTAGAAGAAATCGCCCAAAAAATGGCGAATGATCCCTTAGAGATTGCTAAAGTTTTTTTAAAGCTAGTTAGCAATGGGATGGTGTGTCTCGAGCTTCTTCCCACTGCCAACCCAGAAATTTTTATTGTGGATGATTCACCCTTAATTATCAAACAATTTAAAAATTTAGTTAGTAGTTGGGGATATCGAGTGCTTACTTGCCAAAACCCCCTAGTGGCAGTTGAGCAATTGTTGCGTTGTAAAGCGTCAATGATTTTTGTAGATATTAATATGCCTGGACTGTCAGGATTTGATCTAATTAAACAGATTCGCCGTCAATCAGAATTAGCTTCAATTCCTTTAGTCTTGTTAACGGCTGAAAACTCTATGACCAATCAATGGCGAGCGCAATGGGCTAATTGCCAGTTTTTAGCAAAACCTCGTAGTCGAGAAGAAATTACTCAGTTTAAAAACGATTTAAAAAAGCTGTTGCCCAACTTGAGCAATGCTACTGATGAAACTGAGGTCTAACCCCCCTAAACTTATTCTTTATTAAGAGGAAAAACCATGAAATTTCTGATCGTAGATGATAGTAATGTTGACCGTCATTTATTATCTTCTTTGTTACATGAATTAGGTCATGAGACCGAAGTTTGTAGCGATACCGAAGGCGTGATCGATAAGCTATCTCAAGGGCAATATAACGCTCTCTTCTTAGACATTGTTATGCCCAATCAAGATGGCTATAAATTTTTAAGAGCCTTACGTTCTAATGATTCCACAGCCAAACAACATGTCATCTTTTGCTCTTCTAAAAAAACCGTTTTAGAAATTAATTACGGAATTAAAAGAGCCGGAGCCGACGAATATTTAGTCAAACCGGTCACCAAAGAAACGCTCACCGAAGTGTTGCAAAAAGTCCCTCTCGCTTAAAGTCATAGACCAATTCATCAGTCAAGATTATATGTCTGTTTTATCCTCTCCAATCAAGACAAATCAGGGTCAAGAGCGTTTTATTTTGGCCAAGTTGGAAGAGGTGACCCTGTTCTTCCCCTCAAACTTAGTCACAGAAATTCTTATTATTGAAACATCACAACTACTGCCCTTGCCCTTTTATCCCCAGGGAATTTTAGGCTGTATTCAGCATCGAGGGCAAATCATTCCCTTAGTGTCTTTGTCTCATTTACTCTTAGGGAAACCTCGTTTAGGTAAAGAAAAGTTAAAAGTTGTGCGTTTAAGTCAAAATACGGGCAACTTAAAAGGGATTGGGATAGTAGTTGATCAATTGCTAGGGAGTCAAGGGAGTGATCAAATTCCACCAGAGTTAAAAAAGACTGGTAATCTCCCTAATCACTCACCCATAACCGTTAATCAAGAAAAAATGTGGCTTTTTCAACCCTTAGTCCTCTCCGAAGAACTGTGGCAACCTCAACACTGGCAATTGAGCGTAAGCTAACTTGATTAGTCTTAGGTTTTGGAGCCTGTATCATTGCTGTTGAAGCCACCTAGCATAAGCTCTGAACCTAAGCATTATTAAAATCCTTGTCTATATACGACCCCATCAGACTATTGCTGATAAGCATTCATTTTTCTTATCTGTCGGCCTTATTCGGCAATGGTATACCAACCGCCTTGGCCCAAAAGAGCCGCTTTAAACACTAAAACCGAGTAACAGCAAAGATTTACATGAGAGCCTCTAGCCTCTTGCTATACTGCTAACTTTTACAGAAACGAATCATGGGTATCACCGAATCCACCGCTCAATTAGGTGTCTCTGACACGTTATCCAAGCCTCCCAACCCCCTCAAAGCTTGGGTAGATAAAAACTTAGTCGTCCTTTTGGGAGGAGCCGCGACGGTAAGTTTAGCCTTATTTGGAGTCTCTGCCTGGAATACCAGGAATGCTTACCAAAATTTCAACAGCGTCATCGTTAAACAGTTTGAACTGCAATCTCTCAGCGATCAGATTGTTCACTTAGATGAAGTGCTAACCATGTCCGCCCGGATGGCTGCCAGCACCGGCAATTCGAAATGGGAAAAACGCTATAACGACAACGTACAGCCGCTAGACCAAGCCATTAAAGAAGTCATCGAGCTTGCTCCCAATTATAAAGCCGATATTGCCACAACCGACCAAGCTAACCAAAAATTAATCGCCTTAGAAAGCCAATCTTTTGACCTAGTTCGAGAGCAAAAACAACAACAGGCTCTTCAAGTCTTGCTCTCTGCTGAATACGATACCAACAAAGCCATTTATAAAGAAGGGATTGATGGAGTTGTTAACAAAATTCAAGCCCAAGTTAAACAAAAACGTCTTGAGTATGGGCAGAATTTACTATTAGCGTTAATCTTTACCGGCTTTAGCGGTCCCACTTTGCTCATCTCTTGGGGTGCAGTCATTTGGGCAGTAAAATCCTATATCCGAGAACGGGATACCGCTCAAAAAGGCTTACTGCAATCTCAAAATGCTTTGCTCGAACTCAACCAAGACTTAGAAGAAAAAGGACAACTCCTAGAATCGGCTGAACAAGCGACCCGCCAGGAAAACGAAGTGCTACAAAATGATATTGCTCATTTATTAGATATCGTGTCGGCCGTAGAACAGGGTGAGTTAACCGTTCAAGCAGAAGTTAATGACCGCTTAACGGGTCTTGTCTGTGATACCTTTAACCGCTTGATTGAAGAGTTGGCTAAGGTGTTGATACAGGTATTGTCCACTGCGATGCAAGTGACGGAAAAAGCCTCTGTGAGTGAACAAATTGCTCAACAAGTAGCCGATGGAGCAGAGGTACAGTCGAGTTCGGTTAGCCAAATTTTGCAATTATCAGAAAATATTCAAACCGCTTTGGGGGCTTCTTCTGCACAAGTTCAACTGGCATTGGATTCTTTAAGCACGTTAAAACAAGTCGTCAATAGTGGAACCGATGCGATCTCACAATTAAGACAAGGGATCGAAGTGCTTCAGAGTGGAAGTGAGCGTATTATCCAACAGATGAAGACTCTGGGGGAATTCGTAGGGTTAGCGGATCAGTTTGTGGCTGAACAAAGCGAAATTGCTCAACAAACCCAAGTTTTAGCTCTGAATGCTTCTTTGGTGGCGGCTAGAGCCGCAGGACAACAGAGTTCTACAGCTTTGGTTGGGGTAGCTCGAGAGTTTGAAGGAATTGCCGAACAGGTCAGTCAGTTGGCGGTTAGTTCTTCTGAAGGCTTGAGTGTCCTAGAACAACGCACTCGACAAATTCATACGGTTGTGTCTTCTGTGGATGCTGAGGTACAAAATTTGGGAAGTTTGGTAGGCGGTTTTAGAGAAGGGGTACAAGAATCTAACGCTCTATTTGAACAGGTAGAAGTCGTCACAGAAAAGGCTATGGGCGCAGGTAATGCCATTACAGATGCCAATCATCAGATTGTGGTCGCTACCGCTAGAACTGTAAAAGCGATGGAAAATATTGCCGGTTTAGCCCAAACTACGGCTTCTTTGGCTCAAAATAGCTTGGTTCAATCAGAGGTGATGAAAAATTTGTCTGCCCAAATGCTGGCTACGATTCAATTTTTCCAATTGCCTGAAGCCCCATCCCATGAGGATGCACTTTTGATGGCTGATGTCACCAAAGAAGCTGTTTAGTCACACTTTGGGAATTCCGCATCCCAGGCGGTTTTTAACTCATATCCTACCACTCAATTGTTCATTTAAAAAAAGCCAGAAGAAGAGAAGCTTATGATTACCGCAAGTTACCCAGATTTGTCTGCTCCTGATTCAGTGCCTACAAAAACTCGTCATCCACTGACCAATTTGATAAGCCAACATTTGGTTGAGACTATCGCTGTCTCGGTGGCTGTTAGTTTAGTCTTGCTAGGCGGCTCGGCTTGGAATATTTGGTCGGCTTACCGAGGATTTAAAGATAATATTGCTAAGCAGTTTAAACTTGAGACTCTTAGCGGCGAAATCGCTCGACTCGATGAAGTTCTCACCATGTCCGCTCGGATGGCCGCTAGTACGGGAGACACTCAATGGGAAAATCGCTATCGCAAGAATGAGCCGATTTTGGATCAGACTATTACAAATATAGAGAAACTCGCACCGGATTTTGCTGACGAAACTGAGAAGACCAAGGACGCTAATGACAAATTAGTCAAGTTAGAGAATCAAGCTTTTGATTCAGTGCGTTTAGGACAACAAAAGTTGGCTCTTAGTTTGTTAATGGGTTCAGAATATGAAATTCAAAAAAATATTTACTCTAAGGGGCTAGAACAAGCTCTGGCGGAAATTCACGAGCAAACGAATCATCAGATTAAACTTTATAGTGATCGCTTATTTTGGTCGCTGTGTTTTGCGGGTATTAGTTTTCCCATTTTGATTGGCTCTTGGACAGGGATTGGTATTCAGGTTAGAAATGATATTAAAGAACGTGAAGAGTCTCAACGGATTCTGCAAAAACTTAATCAGGATTTAGAATTTAAAACTACTGAACTACAACAAAAAGAAAAGCTCATTCAAGAAGAAAATGACTTGCTACAAGGAGATGTGGGAAATCTTCTGGATGTGGTTTCTGCCCTCGAAGAAGGTCAGCTAGGGGTTGAAGCTGAAGTTAATGAACGAGCGACAGGATTAGTGGCTGATACGCTTAATCGTTTAATTGAAGAGTTAACCCGGATTATTGTTCAGGTGTTGGAAACGGCTCAACAAGTGACTTTGGGGACTGCTGAGTTAGAACGTTTGGCTGTAGAAACAGCCGCTAGGGCGCAAACTCAAAGTCAGTCGGTTTTATCCGTAGAAAATCTGATGAATAATGTTAACCTGCTTTCAGTAGAAACAGCCGCTCAAGTGCTTGAAAACGGCGAAACCGTGCAGCAAACCGCAGAAATTGTCCGGGTGGGGCAATCTTCTATGATGGTTATGAGTGAGGGTATTAGAGCATTGCAGCAGGGACGGGAACAGATTATTAAACGAGCAGAAACGCTATCAGATTATGTGGAATTGGCTTCAGAATTTGTGCGAGACCAAAAACGGGTGGCGGCTTTAACGAGGGTTCTGGCTTTTAATGCTTCTACTATTGCCTCTAAGGCTGCCGGACAGCAAGACCCTGAACAGTTTACGATGGTGGTTAAGGAGTTTGAAATTATTGCTAATCAAATTAATGGTTTGGCGAAAGAAACTAACCAAGGTTTACAAGTTTTGCAACAGCGTACCGACCAATTAAAGATTGTCACTTCTGGGTTGAATCAAGATGTTCAAGATATTAACCAGTTGGTCAATAACTTTACCACAGAAGTCAATCAGTCTACTCAGATTTTTGACAATATTAAATCAGTCACTGAGAAACTTCTAGAAGTTGAGCAAAAAGTTGCGAATTCGGCTAGTTCTATTACTGAAGCGGCACAAACCACCTTAAGCGCTGTAACTGATATTGCCTTGAAGGCTAATGAAACCCAACAATCTGCTTCTGTTACTCGTCATCAATCGGGAACTCTAGGACAATTAGCGAACCAACTTTTAGAAAGAGTGAAGTTCTTTAGAACCTAGTCATTAGTTATTAGTCATTAGTCATTAGTCAATGGTCATTAGTCTAGAATAAAAAAATTAAGTAATCATTAATAAATAATAGCTAATAAACTAGGATTAATCTCTCAAAATTTATAACTAATGACTAATAACGACGACGAATGACAATAGGCAAAAAAAAGAGTGCCATACTGACTACTGGCTAATAACTAATAACGGGGAACAGATATGACAGACGATCTATTTGAATTACAATTACAAGAAGAACTGCGCCAAATGTTTGAGGTTGATACTCAAACTTATCTAGAAAATTATATTACTAAAGTTTTACAATTAAATCCGCCCAACTGGAAAACCGATATTCAAGAAATTTATCGGGCAATTCATACTATTAAAGGTGGTGCGGTTACTGTTGGGGCTGATGCGATTCTTTATGTGGCGATTGCGCTAGAAGATTTGTTAGCCGATTTGCGTTATTTAGAAGTAGCACCTCCTCTAGAAGATGGTCAATTGGGCCAATATTTAACCGAAGCCGGAGAACTATTAACCAGTACCCTTTCTATTAGTGCTACTGGAGAAGCGGCTAAAGAAGCTGTTTTTCCCACCTTGTCGCGTATAGAACAACTACGTTCTCTGATTCAAAAGCAATATTTACCCGAGTGGAATTCTCAAACAATTATACATCAGGAATTTGCTCAACAGGGTTTTGATTTGGTGGTTTTAGAATTGGAAATGGGAGTGGAAAATTTACAGCCAGGACAACCTATTCCAGCAAATTTGTTTGAAACTGCCGAGCTAACTTTGAATCAGTTGCGAGAAATTGGCAGAAATATTAAGTTAGCTACCGGCTGGAGTCAGTTATTAGCAGACTGTAAAGTTTTATTGAGTAATGAAGATTCTGGCACTTGGATATCTCAATGGCCTGCATATTTTAAAAAACTGAAGGCTTGTGCTATTAATAGTGGAAAAATTGTTGCGGTTGAACCAACAGAAGAAGTTAACCCCGTTCAGGATGAATTAACTGATGCCTCACTAGATTTTGTGACTGATATATCTCTGGAGGAAGAGGCTTTAAAAGAAGAAATATTGCCCGTTGAGAGCGAGATGAATTTTGAAGTTCCTGGGAGTTTTGATCTACAAGGGTTGACTGAGGCTATAGAGACGTTAATGCCTTCCTCTCTTTTGGATCTGGATATAGAAACGTTGCCTGTAACCTCTTTACCGCCTCCGGAAATCGAACCCGATCTTACCGTAAATTTAGGAGATATTTCTTTAGTTAGTGAGACTTTAGACGGATTAGGTTCCCTAGTTGAAAGTTTAGAACAGTTAAAACAAGAAGAAAGTTTATTAGGCGTTGATTTAGAAAACATCCACTCGATAATAGAAGCGATAGAAGAAAAAGAAACTGTTTCTTTACTGCCGGAACAAGAGGAATTAGATTTCGGTGTTGATGAGATTAAAGAGGCTTTGCCAACTTTACCGCTAACTCCTGTAGAGGCAATCTCGGCTCCGGTTGAAGTGGTTCATAAAGAGCAAAAACAGCCGGAAACTGAGGCGAATATTCAAATTCCTGTATCCTTAAGTCGAGCCAATCAAACCTCTCAGCATTTAGTAGAAGTTTTACTATCTGCTCGTATGGCAAGCGGGCTTTATCATAGTCTTTCTGGTCAATTAATGAAGTTATTTTCTATTGCTAGAGAAAGCGTTAATTATATTACGAGGCTTCGGCAAATTCAAGATGATTATGCTTTGATGAATGACCTGAGTAATTCGAGAGACTCTAGCGGCATTGCTCTAGAAAGATATAGACAGGGTTATACAACGATTAATCGACTTTTAGAAATTTCATTACGCTTATCTGAGCTTGGCGCTGAAGCGAGCAAAATTACCACTACTACTAATGAAAGTTTTCAATCTTTAGAGCGTAATATTCTTAATTTAGAACAAAGTATAGAAGCCACCCGGGTGATTCCTTTTAAAACATTGGCTTTTAAAGCGAGAGCTATTGTTAGAGATTTGACAAACCGCTACGGCAAACCGGCTCAATTAGTCGTAAAAGGGGAAGATATTGAACTGGATGCCGCTATTGTGTCTCTTTTAGAACCAGCGTTGTTACATTTAATCCGTAATGCTTATGATCATGGTTTGGAAGATACCCCTGAGCGTGTTCAAAAAGGAAAGCCCGAGAAGGGTACCATTACACTCACCCTGCAAAGGCGGGGAAATCAATATTTATTGAGCATTTGTGATGATGGTAGCGGCATAGACCCTCATAAAGTGTCTTTTAAGGCTAAGGCGGCGGGATTACCTTTGACCAATACTGATACCTCTGCTGGGTTGCTGGCGGTTTTATCTCAGCCGGGTTTTAGTTCTAAGGAAACGGTGAGCGAATTATCTGGGCGCGGTGTGGGAATGGATGTGGTGGCCACACAGGTCAATAGTTTAAATGGCAAGATGATGTTAGAGACTCAGTTGGGGTTAGGAAGTCAATTTAAGATTCAGTTTCCTACGCCTCGGTTGTTGGTTCCCTGTGTTTTACTGCACCGCAGTGATAGGACTTTTGCCATTCCGGTTGAATGCGTCATCAGGTCTAGTTTGTGGAGTAGTTTAAGTGTAGAACCCACAGATCCGAGTCTTCCTTATTCTATGAATGTCTCGAATGGTTCGTTTACCGTGCCGGGTGTAGATTTATTGGAATATTGGTTAGGTCGTTCTTCTCAGTATCCTATTTCCGAGACGGCGATCGGAATTTGTGTGGGAGCCGGTTCGGACCGTGAGGGGATCTGGTTACTGGCGGATGATTTGGGCGAACAGGTGGACTTTTTAATTAATCCTTTACCGTCTCCGTTGGTGTCTCCTTTGGGGTTGTTGGGAGTGAGTTTACAGATTAATGGGGCTTTAATTCCCGTTATTGATGGGGCCACTCTGGCTGAGTCGTTGCACAGCACAGACGCGAAATACAACCTTTCTAAAGCCGGTGCGGCTACCATTACCGAGTTGGAAACTGAAACCACTCAGATGATTTTGGTGGTGGATGATGCGGCTTTGATGAGAAGACGGATTGAAGCTACTTTAACCGCTTATGGGCATCCTGTACAAACTTGTGCTGATGGGTTGGAGGCTTGGAACTGGTTACAGTATAATCCGACTCCTGCATTGATGATTACGGATTTGGAAATGCCGAATATGGATGGGTTTACTCTGATTCAGCGCCTGAGAAATGATGGGGTAACTATGCCAATTCTGGTGATTTCTTCTCGTCTATCCGAAGAATGGAACCGAGAAGCACAGCGCTTAGGGGCTGATGGTTTCTTGACCAAAGGTTTTTCTACTAATGAATTGATTAATAAAGTCAATAGTTTGACATCTCATTCATAAAAAATAGTCGCATATAAATTAGAATCTCGAACCGTAGAACCGTAGGGTGTGAAGCGCGAAGCGTAACGCACCGCTTTCGGTTTTATGTTTAATCAAAACCTAACTAATTACTTATATCTAAATTTATGAGAAAAAATAATTGTTTTGAATTTACTGAGGCTAGTTTAATTTTTGCTATAGTTGATGCTATATATCATCGAAAAAATATTAAAAAATATTAAATCTGCCTTTTCTTGGCTAAAAATCATGTTTTAATTACATTGACTCTTAAGAAAATTTACTGTATTAAGGGGTTTCACGAGTAGTTTCTTTAAAAAACTCTCAGTAAAAATAAAGTAAGCTCGATCACAAATTATGAACGAGCCACTTTTTAATTCATCTTGTTGATCAATATACCACATTTAATAGCAGTTTTGGGAAAGTTAGAGAGATCGATCTCTTTCGGCCTATCTTCTTTTGACTAATTTAAATTTAGTTGAGGGAAATGGGTAAGGCTGCTATAGCGAATGATGTAATCAACACAATTGCTACGCTGAAAACATTGAGGTTTATTTCATGAAAGTTAAATTTTTAGAATCGTTAGCTCTTTCTACGATTTTATTTGTGTCGTCTAGCGTGGTTTCTCAAGCTCCTGCTTCTGCTCAAACGAGTGGAAATTCAGGGAATGGAAATAGTGGAGGTAGTGGAGGCGGAACTACTCAGACGAGTGGAAATTCAGGGAATGGAAATAGTGGAGGTAGTGGAGGCGGAACTACTCAGACGAGTGGAAATTCAGGGAATGGAAATAGTGGAGGTAGTGGAGGCGGAACTACAATTACAATTAATTGTCCAATTACCATTTGTAGCCCATTTAGTAATAATAACAACAACGGTAACAACAACGGTAAGAACAACGGCAACGGCAACGGCAACGGCAACAATAACGGTAACAACAACGGTAATGGCAACACAAAAACTCCCGAACCTCTTACTATCCTTGGCACAGTAACAGCCCTAGGTTCCTTACCCACTCTCAAGAAAGAATATTCCAAACGAAAAAAGCAAGGCAAAGATAAGTCATAACTTGAGGTCATAAACACTGAGATTAATCCCTTAAATTTATTGAAAAAGGGATTGATCTCAAAACTTCTCTATTGTTCTGGTTGCTTATAGAGTTATTAGGTCATTTACTTAAGATTAGACAAATTCATGAAAACTAAGCTGATCAAAACTTTATTCATTACTATCATTGCTTTATTCTCATTTAGTAACTTAATCAATTCCCCTGCTTACGCTCTATATATAAAAAACGAAGGAGGAGGACAACCTCAACCGGAACCTTTACCATGGCCAAACCCAGTACCTGACCCAGTACCTTTACCTAACCCAGAACCATCGCCACCAAGCTCATTACCTGACCCAGTACCTTTACCATTCGTGCCACCGCAACCACCTATACCTGATCCACCCAATAACCAGGGTAATCAACAAGTTCCTGAACCTTTAACTATTCTCGGAACAATAACAGTTCTTGGTTCTTTGCCCGTTTTCAAAAAAGAGTATTCAAAACGAAAGAAATCAAACAAAGAGAAAACCTAATTTTGTACTTGTTCGGCTGATTACATCCCCTTCAAAATATCCAATCAAGCAATAGACATGAACAATTATCACGATTTACCAGTCAAACTCATCAAAACTTCTTACTTTTGGCTTTTAACCCTAGCAACAAGTTTAGTTGTTATTTACATGACTCTTTTGTCGAAAGCAGGAGACACTGCTCATTTAGGGATGAGCGGCTTATTTTTATTGGTTGTTGGCTCTTTAATCTGGGAAAAACGTCACAGCCTAAAATTAGAAAGTCATATCCTATCTAAACTTCTAGGTGTATTGATAATTGGTTTGCTCCTATTCAAACTTCCCTTGTCACCCCATAAAACAGATTTAAACCCTTATTTAAGAATTTCACCGTTTATGTTCGGTTTAGGTTTAAGTTTGATCGCTTCTGGAGTTCGGGGATTAAAACAATATTGGCGAGAATTAATTATCCTCTTTTTCCTGGGTATCCCAAGTTTAATCTTGTCCTCCCTAACCAATCCATCAGAAATAACTGCTAAGTTTTCCGCTTTTATCCTTGAGTGCTTAAATTATGATGTTTCCCTCCAAGGAATTCATATTAATTTGCCTACAGGAGGAGTAACAGTTGTTAAAGGCTGTTCTGGATTAGAAGCAATGGCTTATCTGTTAGGTATAGCCGCTATCGTTCTAACCTTGTTTCCCCTTCGACGGATTTACAATCTTTTTGTGCCGATTGTAGCCGTTATTGTAGGATTTGTCGTTAACGCAGTTCGAGTTGCTCTTATGGCCATTCTGGTTGCATCAGATCAACTTGATGCCTTTGACTACTGGCATGAAGGAGAAGGTTCATTAATCTTTGGTATGCTTGCCGTTGTCATTTTTATAGGATTTTACTTCTTGCTAATTCGATTTTCAAAGCCTCAACCTAATTAGCCGCTTTAGCTGAAAAGTCTTTCGGAAAATTTGTGCCTTTTGCTACAGCTTAGAAGCTAAGAGAATTTATCAGTGAATATTTACTTGATTGTCTAAGAAATTATGCTCAGTAAATCACTATTTAAGCTGTAATGTAAACTATTTGATCCTAAAGCTAAACTCGTTAAATATCATCATCTTGTAACATTTTTGATAAGTATAAATAACATTTGTGATCGCTCTATATTAAATATTGTTATTATTAGAAATAGGACGAGACTAAACCCCCAAAAAAACCAATGAAACAACTGCTCGGATTAACGGTGTTATCTGGAATTTTGACTCTAGCAAGTGCCGCTAGTGCTATCAATTCCATTTCTCTACCAACAGACAACGGGATTTACATCACTAATAGCGTAGCTTACCCAAGTCTTGGAAGAGTTCAAGGAGCTAATCATTACTTTAAGTTGCGCGTCGAAGGACGAGCATTAAGCCAGCTTTTGATTACACTTCCTGATGGAATAGATAACATTCAAGATATCCAAGTTAAGGATGAATTCGGTAAACCAATTGAAACCCATGCCTTGATCGACACTAAAACGAAAGAAGCCGTTGTCACTTTTGCTAAACCGGTAGAAACCTCAACGACGTTATCAGTAAAGCTGAAAGATGTTCATATTGATCAATGGAACAATATTTGGCTTTATCAAGTATCGGGTAAAGTGATTGATCCACAGGTAGGAAATCTCCCAATTGGTACAGTCAGAATTCAGACTGACGCAAATTAATTCGAGACAGAAAATAGAGATAGAAAACTCATTGGTTGAAAATTTGATACAGCGTTGGATTTAATTCGCTTAACTTCATTCCTCCCTATATTGGGGAGGGAATTTTTTATATAGCACTCATGCTCTCATCCAAAAGACAAATCATTAATCCGTAGCGGCTTCAGCTATATTTGGCACAAAAACCGACAAGGCTTTAGGAATGACTCGAAACTTAGCAGGCGTAGAAGCGGTCAATTCTCCATCAGTATTAATGGACAGAGATTTACGAGTATTAATCTCGATTTCTTCTCCTCTGAGAGTTCGTACCCAAGGCAGTAACCCATGCTGTCCTTGAGGAAAACTCCATAATAAAGGAAAAATTTGCCACCAAGATTTAAGTTCTAGACTATATAAATCTAGTTTTTGGTCATCAATAGTGGCCTCTTGGGCTATCGTCATCCCTCCTCCATAATAACGCCCGTTACCGACGGCTATTTGAATAGTTTTGACCGGAAAATTTTCTCCATTGAGACGAATTTCGGCAGAAAAAGAACGAGTTTGACTTAGTACCTGTAGCGCAGTAAATCCATAGGCTAAAATTCCCCAACGCCGTTTTGCTCCCTTGGTTAATTTTTCAGTAATGTCTACACTGAGTCCCATACTAGCGACATTAAAAAAATATTTCCCATTTACCCAACCGAGATCAATTAATTTTGTTTGGCCTTGTGCAATTACTTTACAAGCTTCGGGGATAGATAGAGGAATAGAAAGAGTACGGGCTAAATCATTAGCTGTACCTAGTGGTAATATTCCTAAAGGCAGTTGCTGTTCCAGTAAACTATCTACTACTGAGTTAAGGGTACCATCTCCCCCTCCCACAATTATTGTATCTACGTGGGGCCCATACTTATGAACTGATTCTGCAAGTTCTTGGCAACTCTTGATGGGTACAGTAATTAACTCAAAATCTAGTTCATTTAAAGCATCAACTGCCTGCGCTAGGCTTTTCTGTCCCTTGCGAGCATAGCGGTTAACCATTAAAAGTGCCCGTTTAGTCATAATGTTCAATCCCACTAAATATTTATATTATGAGCTTTTTTAATTAAACTATAGCTGATTTATTGACTTTGGCGGCCATGAAGATTTATTTAGTAACAGGAAAGGTTCTCATACATTTATATATATTTTAGTGTAATATACCTAACTTATTTACTGTTACCTAAAGCTAGAAAACTCTGTCCTTAGTCGCATGACTATCGCTCTATTATAATAAGCTGCTTAAATTCAAAAATAATATTTATTTACTATCGCCGAACTAAAACAACTTTTAGGTTGTTTTACCAGCTAAAAATATAGTTTTATTACAATTCTTGAATAGTGTATCAAAACTATCATTTTTAAGAAATTAGATCGGTTATCGATATAAATAAGTAGATAATGAAAATAAACTCCCTTGGTGAGCAAGAAAACGAATAGCCAACCCTGAAATCATTACGAGGCTTGCAATGTTTACACCCTTAAATCAGACACATCTATCTCCACAAACCAAAGTTTTAATTGATGTTCCTCCTCAAATAAATAGTCGAATATTTAAAAGATTACAGTCCCTTGCTATCTCTTGTGGTTGGACACCTGAAGGAAAATTTTGGGTGAGGGTAGATAACGCTTATGCCGCTATTCAACTACAAAGTGTTCTCCATCAATTTTTAGCTCCTAGAGAAATGCTAGAAAACTGGTTAATACAATGCTGGCAACTGAATAGTTAGTAGTCATTAGTTATTAGTTATTAGTCATTAGTCATTAGTCATTAGTCATTAGTTTCTCTCCTTTCTCGGTCAACTCTTAAATACTCTCTACAATTTGAAAAACATGGTAGCCCCAAGCTGATAAATCTAAATAGAATCCTGTGGAGAGTAAATTATCCCCATAGACATCGTAACTAACCGGATTCATTAAATCTTTTAACTCGAACCTTTTACCAGCAAGATCTGACCAAGGTAGCTTAACATAACACTGACTCTGATTAGCCGCATAATTCACCACCACCATCGCCCGTTGTCCATTTTGTGCTGTCCAAGCAAAAGCAATAAAACAATCCCAAGTCCAATTAGTTTCCCATGCGGGTTGGCATTCGAGCAATTGCCAAGTTCCATTCCTAAATATATCTAAGCGCAGACAGGCTAACAACTGAGAGTAAAAGGTTTCTAAAGTTGGGTCGGTTTCTTCTTCTGGACCTCGACAGAGGTGAACAGTGACTTTGGTCTGCCAACCTTCTAATTGTCCCTGATGCAAGAAGCGCAAACCCGGACAAAGAAAACTGATGATGGCTGCGGCTTGATGTACATCCGGCGCAAAGGTTTTTGCGGTCCTTGGTTCATCATGGTTTTCCAAAAATCGCACGGATTTAGGTTGATAATCTAAATTCGCCCAGAAATGCTCTCGAACAGGACGAGGGACTCCATAACGTAGGTGGTCATAAAGTCGTTTATCATAGGTGTAATCAAATCCCTCTTGTTGTAATCTCCACTCCATATCCCAATAAACTTCTGCCATGAAAACAAATGCGGGATATTGCTGATGCACTTTTTGGATAGCTTTACTCCAAAAGGGTTCCATCTCAATTCCCCAAGTTTTTTGAAAAATATCGGGTAAAATGAGCATGGCCATGTCACAACGTAAACCATCACACCATTGGGCTATGTGTAATAATTCTTCGATTCTGGCGGCTTGGAGTGAGGGGTTGCCGTAGTTTAATTGTAGCGTGTCCGGCCATCCATCAAAGTAGGGGTCTCGACCGAATGCGAGAATCTCGGAACCTCCAGATAAATCTAGTTTGATATAATTATTGGGCTTTTGGGCCAGTTGAGAGGGGGTACCAGCAATATAATAATCTAAATGTTCCTCAACCCAAGGATGATCAAGGGCGGTATGATTGGGAACAAAATCTAAGATCAATTTTAATCCTCGTTGATGCAGGCGGTCCCGCAATCGTCCTAAAGCGTTTGAGTCTCCTAATTTAGAATTGAGAGTATAACCGGTAATAGCAAATCCCGAACCACAAATATCTTCTACTTGTAAATCGGGTAAAACTTCGCGATATTCGGCTAACCATTCGGGTTTAGTACGAGAAATGTTCCGTCCTGCTTCTCCTATTTGCCATACGCTGAGAAAGTAAATCCATTCAAATCCTAATGCGGCTAGTCTATCCAGTTCTTTATCCGGAATATCATCAAGGGTCATCGGGTGACCCAATTCACGAGATAAGCGATTAAACCAGAGACGGGTATTAATTTGATAAAGAGACGGATATAGGGACTGATTCATTATAGAGTTCAGAATTTACGCTTAAATTCGGACATTCATAGCTCAATTGTAGGGTGGGTTAGCCACAGCGTAACCCCCCAAAATCTTACTTATTAGAGCATAAAAGTCGAAAAACGTGATTATTTCAGCTTTTAACGAGTTTTTTTCTGCTTTTGTGAGAGTTTTTGCTTAAAGTAACTCCCAAAACTCAGAGCCGCACCTGCACCCAGAAAAGTCAGGGGTTCGGGAACAGGTTGCAATCCCACACTACCGCCAGGAAACCCTGCCACATCATAGTAGCGATGAACCTTACCATTGCTATCAACCACATCCCAATAATTGAGAACGGTTTTCTGTCCGTTAGCCGCCATATTATTATATAGCTTGGGTAATCCCATCGAATTTAAAAACAAGAAATAATTAATAAAATAGTTTTTTTCTGAACAATTTAGAGAGCAATAAATTTAAGTTTTATTTAATCTAGCTAGTTTGCGAATAGCTGCTAACCCTGAAAAACAACCGTAAGCTCATGGAGTTTTAAGGAGACTCAACATTAACCTAGCGAATGAGCAAAATTAATTAAATAGATAGATGCCTAAGCCGTCAAAATCCTAGCGAAGAAAACAAGAATCCGTATTTTTGTTGACGACACTGATGGTAGAAAAATTTATAATATTAAAAAATCAAATTTTTCATGATAGATGTTTTTTTGATTATTGTTCAGCTTGCTTAAAAGAAAAAAATATAGCCAAAATAATTATATCTAGCCGTTTTTCATGCTTAAAAAGATATAAAAAGGAGGTCTAAATCTGAGTATCCAAAACAATGATTGTGTCGCCATTGAACATCCCCCTTCTCTGATGGAGATTGAGACATTATCACAATCCCTAACCCTGAACGAAACAGAAAAGGCTCTAACTACTACTTTCTCTTCAAAAATTACTAAGGAGGAAATACGAACCAGTCTCGAAGCTTCTACCTTAGACGCGGTCTACGCTACTATTTTTACCAGCGTCAGCGCAGGTGTTTTATTAACGAACTTTTTAGTGGAGCTTAAAGCCACTGCAATTGAAATGGGAATGTTAGCTTCAATCCCCATGTTCGTGAATTTGCTGCAACCTTTGGGGGCTTATCTAGCAGACCGAACCAAGAGCCGATTTAAGTACAATGCTTTGGTCTATTTACCCGCCCGCTTGTGTTGGCTGGTGGTGGTAGCGGCAATTATCTGGGCCAATTGGCAACATACAGACCCCCATTTTCTCATCCGTTTAGTGCTGGCGATCGTTCTACTGAGCAATTTTTTAGGGGCTTTTGGCAGTGCTTCTTGGTTAAGTTGGATAGGGTCTTTAGTCCCGCGACAGCTACGGGGGCGGTATTTTGCTTTTCGCAATCGCACAGGCAATTTAACCGGTATGATTTGTGTTCCGATCATGGGCTTAGGAATCACCCATTGGCCGGGGGGAAGCATTCAAGGCTATGGCGTTTTTTTGATGGTGGGCATCTTCGCTGGTGTGATCAGTTCGGGATATCAGTATTTTATGACCGATGTGAACCCGCAAGAGCTTAAGGAAAAAGCACAAAATATTGATGAAAATGGGGCTGATTCTCATGGGAATGGAGTTAATTTATTACAGGATAAAAACTTTTTGATCTTCCTGTGTTATTTTAGCGTCTGGATGTTTGCAATCAACCTCAGTAATCCTTTTTTTAATATTTATATGCTCGATTCTTTGAAGATCAATGTTACTTCGGTAACGCTTTACAATAGTTTAGTGGCGGCTACGAATTTGCTGGTGTTGGCCTGGTGGGGAAAGCAGGCTGATAGAATTGGTAATCGTCCGATTTTATTGTTAGTTGGTGTTGTTGTTGCTCTTATCCCGCTTTTGTGGTTAGGGGTGGGGAGTGATACTTTATCCCTGGTGCTGTGGCTGCCTTTGTTACATATTTTGATGAGTGGGTCGGGAATTGCCATTGATTTATGCCTCAATAATTTACAGTTGGGCATTGTTCGAGTGGAAAATTATGCTCTTTATTTTGGTACGGCGGCGGCGGTTGCTGGTGTTACAGGGGCTTTAGGAACTACTGTAGGGGGTTTTATGGCCCAGAGCCATGTTGGGGGTGGCTTTCTAGGCTTGTTTATTTTATCGACTCTGGTAAGATTAGCGGCTTTGTTGCCTCTGTTTTTTGTTGATGAGGAAAAGAGTCACTCTTTGTCTGAGGTTTTAAAGCTTTTCAAATTCTCCAAAGAAGAACAAAAATGCTCTTAAGCTGATACGCAGTCTTTATAGGGCTTAACTATCTTTTTCTGCAATTTTCGACAATTGAGAGTCAGAAAAAGAGCCATTTGTGATTCCTGTGCTTAAGAGGGTTTCTCGATGATGAATTGTCTTTAGGGCAACATCCCAAGGAAAGGTAAAGGATTGAAACGATTCTGGCGAAATGCGATCACAATCTAGATCCACAATGACTTTTTCAAAGATATCCCATAATTGTTTTTGAATTTCTTTTAGTTCTTTAATATTTTTTGCCTGATTAACTTTTTCAATTAACTCAATTAGTTGTAAGTTGTAAACATCGGCGCGATTTTTTTGTTTTCCCTGTATCCACACCCGCAATTGCAATAATCCTGACACACAGAGTAGGACGACAGAAAGTCCTAAGCTAATGGGTTCGGCGTATTCAACGATAAAACTGGGTTGATCTTGATCAAAATAAGCTTGTGCCCCAGGGTGAAAGGCAAAACCCATCTGATTGTTAGAATTCGCTGCGGCAATCATAGCCGCTTGTACATTTTCTTTGACTAATTCATTACGAGATTCGTATAAAATGCGAGTTATCTCATAGATTAAATTCGAATCAACTTGATTATGGCTTACTAAAATCGCCCTGACACTAACTGTTGATAAATCTGTCTGAGGAATAGGAATTGCCCCGTTATAAGCTCCTTTGGGAATTTTGGTATTTTCTAGAGCCGGTACTGATAGTTGTAAGGCGGCTCCCTGATCAATAGGCACTAGCTTAATTTTGGGATTTCGTAGCAGTTTGGTCATCTGTGAGTTACCCAGTGCTATCACCTGAAACATCGCGTCTACTTTCCCCGTTTCTAGGGCTTGAAATGCTTCCTGTGAGGACATCGGTAAAGCCGTAAAATCTGATGCCTGTAAGCCGTAATGATGACTCAATACCCAAAATAAACTATAAGAACCACTTCCTGGCCGCATCAAAGCTATTCTTTTCCCTTTTAAATCACTAACACGCTTAATTTCCGCATCAGAACGGACTACTAAATGAAACACTTCAGGAAACAAAAAACTCACCACGTCAAGAGAGGCACTCAGAGGGGTATTACTTTGAAGGAGGGCTAATTGCACTTTTTGCTGCTGTAACCATTGCTCATTTTGCTGTGACCCTTCACTGGGAATAACTTCGATGTTAATCTTGGGATTATGTTTTTTGACTACCTTGGATAAAGCTTTTCCAAAGGCGTAATATTGCCCCTTTTGACTCGCTGTTGCCAAAATTACAGTATTAACTTTATTTTTGTGGTCAAACCATCGCACAGAGGAAATGATCACCATGATCACGCTAATGATAATGACTGGTAGAGCCGCTTTTTTATAAATGGATTCTGGCATAGAAGATAACCGAGTTACTAGGAAGCATTTTAAGGGGGAAAAATTGATCGCTGTGCTTGGCTCGGCTGCGTTTAATCGAGCCACCAACAGAGATAATTCAGCTTTTAATTAAAATAATTTTTCTTGATTAAATAGTCAATCAACTCTAGTAATAAATTTATCCTATAAACAAGGTTTTTATATATAATGCTCCAGTGTTCAACATTATATAATTAACTTTATATCATTACGTTCATCAGTATTTATGAGTCAAGACCATCACTCCTGCTGTGGACCGGGTTATGCTTCTGTAGAAGCCGCTATGAAAGCAGACCGAGAAAAAATTATTTATACAGTGGCTCTCTATACAGGAACATCCATAGAAGCACCCGATTATTTAGCGACGATAGATGTCGATCCCAACTCGCCGACTTATTCCCAAGTGATTCATCGTCTTCAGATGCCTTATATAGGTGATGAATTACATCATTTTGGCTGGAATGCTTGTAGTTCTTGTCATGGAGATGCGAGTAAATCGAGACGTTTTTTAATTATTCCGGGTCAACGTTCGACGCGCATTTATATTATTGATACCCAAGAGCAACGCGCTCCAAAAATTCATAAAATTATCGAACCCGAAGAAATCAAAGCCAAAACGAATTTAAGCGCCCCTCACACCGTCCATTGTTTAGCTAATGGTACAGTCATGATTTCTATGTTAGGAGATAGCGTTGGTAACGGACCTGGGGGTTTTTTGTTGCTGGATGAAAACTTTGATCTTGTTGGACACTGGGAAAAAAATGCTGAGGGAATGAGTTTTAACTATGACTTTTGGTATCAGCCGCGTCATAATATCATGGTCAGTAGTGAATGGGGCGCTCCTAAAACTTATTATCCTGGGTTTGATCTTGAAGATGTCAAAGCCGGTAATTATGGCAGAAAACTTCATTTTTGGGACTGGTCAACTCATTCGATTTTGCAAAGTGTAGATCTCGGAGAAGAAGGTTTAATTCCTCTAGAAGTTCGTTTTCATCATAACCCCGATAGTACCGAGGGTTTTGTGGGCGCGGCTTTAAGTAGTAATATTTGGCATTGGTGGAAAAATAATGGTCATTGGACAGTGGAAAAAATTATTGATATTCCTTCAGTAAATGTTGAAGGATGGCCGATACCGGTACCTTCTTTGATTACCGATTTACTGATTTCTTTGAATGATAAATATCTCTATTTTTCTAACTGGCTACATGGCAATATTTGTCAATACGATATCAGCGATCCGAAACATCCAAAATTAACTGCACAAGTCTGGTGTGGCGGGTTATTGGGTCGAGGAGAAACCATTAAAGGGCGTAAAATTGCCGGGGGGCCTCAGATGTTACAGTTGAGTTTAGATGGTAAACGCTTGTATGTCACTGACTCTTTGTTTAGTAGCTGGGATAACCAATTTTATCCGGATTTAGCATCGTCCGGTTCTACTCTTTTTCTGATTGACTGTGATTCAGAAAATGGCGGCATGGAAATTAATGAAAATTTCTGCGTTGATTTTGGCCAAGAACCCAACGGTCCTGCCCGCGCTCATGAAATACGGTATCCTGGAGGTGATGTTACCTCAGATATTTGGGTTTAATCGCGAAAAAACCATCTGTTTTCCCCTCTCCTGAACATCATGCTAAATACTACTGATCTATTGGATGCCAATGAAGCACTATTTAATCAGGGTAAGCTGCGTATTGTTGCCCCCCTGTTTCGAGACTACGGCGGTAATACACAGTTTAGCGGCGTAATTTCTACGCTCAAGATTTTTGAAGATAATACTTTAGTCCGCGAGATGCTTGGCGAACCCGGAGAGGGTCGTATTTTAGTCATAGATGGCGGGGGTTCCCTCCGTTGTGCCCTTTTGGGGGATCAACTGGGCGCTATCGCGGTTAAAAATCGATGGTCAGGACTGGTAATTTATGGGGCCATTCGAGATGCTGCCGAAATTGCCAAGCTTCCTTTGGGAGTTAAAGCACTCAATACTTACCCCCTCAAAAGCTTAAAACGAGGGTTAGGCGATAAAAATATTGCCGTCCGTTTTGCTGAGGTGACCTTTACTCCTGGGGAATGGCTTTATGCAGATTTAGATGGGATTATCGTTAGTTCTGTGCCTCTGTCTCATTGATATGGCCAAGTTATACTACAAACCCTTGACATCTTCGGTTTATGTATTATGATCGTAATATGAATGGCGGGGTAGTTTAGCGGCCTAGAACACTTAAAACATCCTTGTTCACCCCTTGCCTGATTAGGCCGAAGAATGAGGGTTATCGCCTTCAACGCGAGAAACGCGGGTTCGAATCCCGTCCCCGCCCTCTTTTTTATTTAACAGTTACTTATGTTCAGCTTCTTTTTACATACTACAAACTCTTGACATCTTACCCGTTATGTAATATATTTGTAATACAAAAGCGAATGAATGGCAGGATAGTTTAGCGGTAAAACACTACATCCTTGTTCACCCCTTGCCTAACTCGGCCGAAGAATGAGGGTTATCGATTGATTATCGGATATAGGTGGGTTCGACTCCCACTCCTGCCACCTCTATTTATTTAACAGTTTGTATGGCGGAGTAGCTCAGTTTGGTAGAGCATCGCAATTGAGCTACCTTATTTATCCCTTGCCTAACTAGGCCGAAGAATGAGGGTTATCGATTACATAAACGAGTGTCGCGGGTTCAAATCCCGCCTTCGCCCTCCCTTTTTTAACAGTTACCAGGGATCAATTCTGACCACTGAAAAGGGATTTTTTGCCCGTCAGGGACGAGGAAAATAGCATGAATTACAAATTTTATCACAAAAAGAAAACAGGTACACCCCAATCTCAACCTATCCCTGGCCGAGAAAAAGAAATGATCCAAGGCCGCTCCGGGGGATGGATGTTTGATACTGGCCTGTGGAATATGTTGCGGCGTTGTCTATTAATTGGAACCGCCCAAAGCACTTATTATGCCGATAAACACGAATTAACCGACGATTTTGTTAAAGTTGTTCAACAAGCTGTTCTTACTGACCCGACGCGGGTAGCTTCAGAAATCCTTTATGCTAGTGATGGACGCGCTATCAATAACAGCGCTCCTCTGTTAGCTCTGGTTTTGCTGTCGATGGGTAAAACCGCCGAAGCGAAAAAAGCCTTTTGTGAAGTCTTTCCCCAAGTAGTTCGGACGGGTTCGCACTTCTACGAATGGTTAGCTTATACTAAATCGATGCGCGGCTTTGGTAAGGTAATTCGAGATGCCGGCAGACAGTGGTTATCTCGAGAAGACGTGAAAGGGTTAGCCTATCAACTGCTGAAATATCAACAACGTCAAGGGTTTTCTCATCGTGATGCTTTGCGGCTGTTTCATGTTAACCCACCTACCGAAGACCATAACCGACTGTTTCAATGGGTGGTTAAAGGATGGGAAGACTTACCCGAAGAAATTCCTTCACCGGCTTTAGCTCAGGTGTGGTGGTATGAATGGCTTAAGCGGCATCCCGATAAGACTCATGAAGCTATCACCCAAGGGCATTTAACCCATGAAATGGCTGCCCCTGTGGGTAAAATGGATCAAGCCGCTTGGCAATTGCTCTTTAATGAAATGCCCATCGGTGCATTGCTGCGGAATTTGGGGTCTTTAACCGAGATTGGCATTTTACGAGGGGATGAAAGAGCTAACTTAGATCGAGTGGAATCGGTTCTTAATAATAAAGAGCGGTTGCGTAAGGGACGGATTCACCCGATAGATGTCTTAAAAGCCTTAAAAACCTATCAATCTGGGGGGAAATTAGGACGCTCTCAAAAAACCTGGAATCCGGTAGAGCGTATTGTCTCTATTTTAGAAAAGGCCGTTGAGTTGGCGTTTGATGCGGCTGAACCGACGGGTAAAGTGTTTATGCACGCGGTAGACGTTTCGGGTTCGATGTCTGGCAGCGTCGTGTCTTCTGTGGGTTTAACCTGCTGCGAAATTGCGACAGCGATGGCTCTGGTAACCGCCAAAGCGGAAAAAAACTATATGATTCGCGGGTTTTCTACCCAGTTTAAAGACTTGGGAATTACTGGGCGAGATAGTTTTAGTTCTGCCCTTCGTAAAGCTAGGGATAATAACTTTGGGGGAACGGATGCTTCTGTTGCTTATGATTGGATGATCAAAGAGCGCTTTAAAGCGGATGTTATTTGTTTCTGGACAGATAGCGAAAGTTGGGCAGGTTATCATCATCCCACAGAAGCATTAGCACGATATCGCAAAAAAGTCAACCCTGATGTTAAGGCGGTGTATGTGACTTTAGCACCTTACCGGATTACTTTAGTTGATCCAAAAGATCCCCTTTCTTGGGATTTAGGAGGGTTTGATCCAGGTACACCAAGGTTGATTCAAATGTTAGCTAATGGGGATATTTAGTTATTGATTTTCTTGCTTCCCTGCTAACCCCAATTATGTTAAAGTTTGCTACAAATGTTTGTGAAAAAGTAACACTAATGCTTTATTTACATGATTTGTAGCATTCTTTTCTTTTATGAGGTTTTGAGGTTGAGGGTTTGTCACACTCACTCGCTACTCATGCTATTATATTTATAATAAAAGGATATTTTTTTTACCTCATTTTTAATTATGTCTACAATGCAAAACATCTCAAAGAAAAGAGAAGTTGAAATTGAAACAAAAAATAACAATAAAATTCGTGTCAATTGTTACTTAAATGTTGATCCTGTAACTTTTGATGGTTATATGGAAATAACTTGTCGAGAAATCAATTATCATCCAATAAAACCTGGGGATTATGAAACTGTTATTTCGCAAGATTTAGGTAAAAAATGGAAAATTGTGGGAAACCCTGTCGAAATTGGAATTAATGACTCTTTTCATGGTCAATTTAGCGACAATAATCCTCCCGCTTATAGGTTTACATAAAAAAAAATATGATGAAAACCTGACAGGGCGACGCTTTGAGTGAAGCTTAAGAATGAAATATTAAATTAAAATTGCTCTTTGAGATCATCGCCTTCTCTGGGCTTAACGTATGACAGACTTTTCTTCCAAAGATAATTCTGAACTATTTTCCGTAACTCAAGCGGCCAGCTTACTGGGTATAACTCGTCAGCGAGTACACGACTTAATCAAAAATGGTCAGATTGTTGCTCGTCAACTTGGACGTTACTACTATATCGAGGCTACAGAGATCAAAAAATATCAAAATCAACCTACTGGTAAGCCTTATCAACCCCGTAGTACAGCTTCTCAAAAAAACTCTATTGACAACTGTAAATAGAATTTGTAGACTCAAACTATACTAACGTACTAAAAGTTAACTCAATGCTTCCATTTCAACTGATCGCAACCTCAGTTGCTACCCAACAAGGACTAGAACAGGTTTACATGAGTGACTACGGTATTCTTTATCAAGGAGACTGCCTTAAATTTCTCTCAGCATTACCAGACGAATCAGTAGATCTGGTATTTGCCGATCCGCCTTTTAATCTGGGTAAGCAGTACGGTGAGGGAGTCAGCGATCAGATGGCAGTCGATAAATACATTTCTTGGTCACAGGAATGGCTTAATGAGAGTATTCGAGTGCTTAAATCCGGTGGAAGTTTATTTGTATTTAATCTGCCTAGATGGTGTATAGAATACGGGGCATATCTTAATCGACAAGGAATGTGGTTTAGGCATTGGATCGCCTGTAGAATGCCCAAAAACTTTCCTAGAGGAAAAAGAATGTCTCCTGCTCACTATGGACTACTCTACTACACCAAGGGAGAACCTACTGTTTTTAATAAGATTTATACACCTATCCAAGTTTGCCGACATTGCGGTGGTGAAATTCGAGATTATGGAGGACATCGAAAAAAACTCAATGAGAAAGGCATTAACTTGATGGACGTTTGGGACGCGCCTGAAGATGTTTGGGAAGACGCGACTGAAGCTGATGCTGATGAAATTTTATGGACGCTAACTGAAGAAATGTGGGCTGATATTCCACCCGTCCGACATCGACAACATAAAAAAAGAATGCCCAATGAACTTGCTCCAATTATGCTAGAGCGTATTATTGCAATGGCATCTAATCCAGGGCAAATTATTATTGATCCTTTTGGCGGATCGGGGACAACTTTTTATGCGGCTGAAAAATTACAGCGTTATTGGATTGGCTCAGAAATTGGAGATACAGAACCAGCAAGAGAACGTCTTAATAATTTAGCTAATGGATTAATAGAACAATGGGAATCAGCAAGAGGAAGCAAGAAATCGAAACAACAGAAAACAACTGCATCACAACTCTCGCTCCCTTTATTTACACAGTAATCTTAAAAAGTTTTTAGACTAGCGCACGACCATCTGTTCCTTTAGTAATTGTTGGTACGTTTTGGTCTATCTGATCATGTTCGATGACAAAAATTCCCAAAAATCCCTCCTCAATTTTAACCGCTTTCCAAATGTCAAAATAGGGTTCTAATTCTTCATAGTTTCCAATTCTATCAGTTAGATAAGCATAAAGTTTTCTACTAGGAAGTACCAAAGCCGCACCCAGGAAAACACCCCGAAGCAACCCGAGAACTAATTTATTAACTGCTCGATGACTTGAGGAGATATTGCCCGTTTCCCATTCAAGAGCAAAAAGATAATCGTCAATTACTTTGGTAGCATCTACTTTTCCGGGTGATTTTGTGGCATAGTTGACCCGGGTTTCAAGCCGCCAACCAAATTGATCTCTAAGAGCAATCATACAAGCTTCTTTTATGGGTTTCACGCCATTACCATGTCTTGTAGGATTAATGATAAAACTAGATTCACCCCGAGGATGCACAATTAAAGCAATAGCACGACGAATCTCTGAACGAATAATAGACCAATCCCTTGATTCCTCAAAATTTCCCACACTGATCAGAGAAATTTCTTTAACAATTTTCATGGCTCTGGCTACTTTGTACTCAAACTCAAGTAAACTGCTGTAGAAATTGCGCCCATTTGGCCGCCAAGGGAATTTCTGTAAAGGGAATTATAATAGAAGTATCCCCATTTCCCGAGACAAACTCGAGTGTCGCCGAACCTTTTGAGGGTAAAGTTCCACCTTCTACCGGTTGATCATTAACCAGAAGGCGAATGGCTTGAATATCAGTTAACGAAAAGGTTTGAACATTAACAGGACCCTGACGGGTGGGTTTTCCCCAGGTAATTTGTTTATCCTTATAGCCGATCACCGAATAAATATCATACTTAGCATTATCAAATTGTTCAGCCCAAAGGCGATAAGACTCAACCTTCTGATACTCATTCCAACCATTCCAAGCCAACCAAAAAAAGACCCCTAACAAAGGTAACCACAAAAGACCACGTTCCATATTCTATTGCTGGTATAGTAATAAACAAATATATCGTTGTAGTCTCAAAAAAAGACTGCGCTTAAGCCAAAATAGATCTGTTGACCATTAAATTGAACTGGGTAAACGTTATATGACTTCTTATGCAACCTCTTCTGCAAGAGCGGAAATGAGTGAACTACGGCGGTTAAAAACCTTACTGCCACCTGAATTACAAAGTTGGGTGATGGTAGAAGGCAGTACCGAAATTAACCCGCCCCTAATTCGCAGCGAAGAAATTGGCCGAGACGAAATCGAAATTCAAATTGACCTCGCTAAATGGGAAAATTTGGCCATTGACCAACGCAATCTCCTATTTTGGCACGAAGTAGCCCGCATTCAAAATGATACCATTCCCAAAGAAGGCTGGGAAATGGCAGCCCTCGCTATAGGCTTAGGGGGTGCTGTGGGTGAATTGTGGGTACAAGATGGATTATTGTTACTTTTGGCTGTTGCGCTCTGCGGCATTTCCGGTTATCGCCTTTGGCAAAAAAATAACGGACAAAAAACCCTTAAAGAAGCCATTGAAGCTGATGAAAGAGCCATTGCCTTAGCGACCCGCTTCGGTTATTCTCTCCCTAATGCCTATAAAAGTCTTGGTAGTGCTTTTAAAACTTTAATAGAACAAACTCCCAACCGTAAAGACCGCAAACGTTATGAAACTCGTTTACAAGCCCTGAGAAAGAGCGCTTCTAAAGCTAAAGGACAAATGAAACAAGAACGTCCTTTATAAAGTAATAATAGTTAAGAGTTAATGGGAAATAGCAGATAGTCAGCACCCCGCTCTAAAGAGAATCTAAATTTAGACGCGGGTTAAAACCAGCGAGTCGCGCTTCCCCCTCCCAATAAATTGACGAGGCTTCCGGGCTCCCGTATTTCTTTAGGTGAACACTGAAAAATCCTTAACTGACTCTTACGGATTCTACAGTTGTTTATTTATTAGGCTCAAAAAGCGGCTATGAAGTCCAATTTCTACTTCATAGCACCCCTACCTCCTGATGCTAAAACTGACTCATCAATAACAATCAAGCAATAAAAACTGATAACTGATGGCTACTCCACTACCACCACAAGATTTTCTAATTGTTGCTGATGATGACTATCCTGTTATCGTAATTCCTGATCGTCTCACCGTATTAGAAGCAGTGGCATTTAAGCACACCTGTCATCAGTTACTTGATCAAGACTCTCCTCCGGCGAAAATTATTCTAGATTTCACTGAGACACAATTCATTGATAGTAGTGGAATAGGAGCCTTAGTTCATAATCTAAAAGCTGCCGCTTCTAAAAAAGTCGAACTGTTGCTCAATAATGTAAATCCGCCCGTTATGGGTGTTTTATGCTTGACTGGGTTAGATAGTCTATTGACCATCGAAAATACCCTTATCTCTAGTAAGTCTCAGTTACCCTCTAATTCTGATTTATGTTTACCCCAAACTCATCCTTCAGTTTCTTGTTCAGTAAAACGTTTAATGGATATTGTAGGGAGTATCGTTGGATTAGCCATTACTGGAGTGTTATTTATCCCCATTGCTATCGCGATTAAATGGGATAGTCCTGGTCCGATTTTTTTTAGTCAAACTCGCTGTGGTTGGTTAGGAAAACAGTTTAAAATAGTTAAGTTTCGCTCGATGTGTATCAATGCGGAAAACCTGAAAAATAAGATTCCTAATCAAGCCAGTGGGGCGATTTTTAAGAATCAAAATGATCCTAGAGTGACTAGAGTTGGGCGTTTTTTACGCCGTACCAGTTTAGATGAATTACCGCAATTTTGGAATGTTTTGAGAGGAGAAATGAGTTTAGTAGGCACTCGGCCCCCTACACCCGATGAAGTTGATCGCTATGATGTTCCTCAATGGCGCAGACTTAATGTTAAGCCCGGCATGACAGGAGAATGGCAAGTCAATGGACGCTCTCAGGTACGCAATTTTGAGGAAGTCATTGAACTCGATTTACGCTACCAAAAAAATTGGAGTTTAAGTTATGATTTAAAGCTAATTTTTAAAACAATATTAATTGTCTTTCAGAAAAATAGTGGAGCTTACTAATAATTATCACATTAATGAGCAGGAAATTGAACACCTATTTCGTCTGAGAGTCGGAACAGAATTACAAGAATTGATTCCGGTTTTAAAATGGTTTGAAAATAGTACCGAATTGATTTTACCCGAAACGACTCTGTGGCAAGCTAAAGTTGCTTTAGCTGAAGGCTTTACCAATACGGTTCGCTATGCTCATGAAAATTTACCTAAAGAAACTCCCATTGATTTAGAAATTCTCATTTATTCTACTTATTTAGAAATGAAAATATGGGATAGAGGAAAACCTTTTGATTTACACAAAAAACTTAAGGAGTTAAAAGAAAGCTCAGAAGATCCCTTACAAAAAGAAGGGGATCGCGGACTAATTTTTATGCAAGGTTTTACTGATGAATTGGATTATATTCGTCTTTCTAATCAGCAAAATTGTTTAATAATGAGAAAAAAAATCTCCAAGAATTAATCCTTGAACCCCCCAAAAAGAATTAATCATTTAATCATAATCAAATTTCAGCAACGGCTCGTTCAATCAGTCGTTTAGCTAAAGTTTGAGTACCTGTATGTTCATAATAATTAGTAGTCAGATCCAGAAAAGCCGCTACATAATCTAATTGATTATCAGAAAATTCAATAAAATTTTGGAGATGACCAAAAACTTTTTGTGGACTCAAATTTCGTTGAGTAACAAAATTACTCATCCATCCTTTAACCGAATCAAAACTCTGATTAATAAAATCTAATTTTCCGCCAGAACTACCGCCAGGAATAGCTTGTTTAACCTGACCAAAAGTCGGATTTTCATCTAACTCTTTAGGAGAAAGATTGCCCAAAATAGATTGAACCTTGAGGATAAAATCAGGTCCGAGAGGAATTAACCCATCGATACAAACTAAAGCCGCCATCCGCATTAAAGACTCGCCGCTATACTCACCCAAAGAAGCCACAAAATCCCCAATACTATCGCCTGGAATTCCGTTAATTTGACAAAAAGCCACTAATTCCACCACTAATTTTATCCCTAAATCAATCGCTTGAGCGTGATCAGGTTCAGGGGTAAGGTTTTTAATAAACCCTAACAAAGGAATTTTTCCTGTTACCTTATTAGCTAAAGCACCACTGGCCAAAGCCACATCAGTACGGTCTACGGTTTGATATAACCAAAGGGCGGTTTGATATCCTTGAGACTTATCATTAAATAACCAGACAGCGCGATCGCCGATTTGTTGGATCATTTCCTGATCGCTTTCTCCAGTTACGGTGCGGATAGTATTTTCAAAACCGACTAGGTTATTCCACTCTCCGGGTACAACAAAATCAAGAGAGTGTAAAACTTTTGTTGTGATATTATCTGTCGGCAGTTCGTCAACTAATTCAAAAATGGATTTACTCATGACTCTTTTCTCGGCTTAATTATTTTAATTGGGCTAAACCATTCAGATTGAATTTTTCTAGCCAATCTTGACGATCTTCCCTCGTAAAAGACGGATCTCTTGATAAAACTTTTACCTGATAACGATTATTCACTAAAATGGCCGTTGCCTGACTCCCTTGTTGTACGGCGGGATAGCCGGCTATTTTTTCTGTACTTTGCTCAAATTTTTTAATCGCTGTAGGATTATTAAGGGTATCAGAAATGGCCATCACAGCAACTTCTTTGCCATCTTTCTTTAATTTTGCCTCAGCAAATCCTTTTTTCTCTTGTGTATAGACTCGCTGATAGCCATTTCCCCCTTGTGGAAAGAATTTATTAAAACTTCCGCCGCTAGTTGACTCTTTAACGACTGCACTAGCTCCCCGTTGGGTACTTTGTTGTTGTGCTTGCTCAAAGCGCGAAGGGGGTTGAGAAGCGCAAGAGGTGATTAGCAGTAAAGCGGCTAAGACAAAAACGGTTAAAAATCTGCGTAAATGCTGCCTCATAACCTTAAAAGTAAATGGAGTTTTACTAGCCTTAATGATAGACTGCTATAGGCTTCCCTAACATTAAGGTTTATATAAATCTGTTTATCAAACTACTTTTTTAAGTTTTTAGGTAATTGATCCAATTGGTTAAAACTGTTGGTGAACCATACCAAAGTCCGGACGACATAGGAGAGTGCATCACGCCTTCTAAGGTTAGATTAATGGCTCCGTCTAAATGAGCGGCTTCTACTGGAATAATCCCATCACCCCAACAGTTTCCCTTACCACAGGTTAACAAATAACTATTATAGGCTAACCAACTGCCTAAACGTCGTTGTCCATAGACGGCTTTTCCGGCTATACATACATAACGCACATCGGGATAAAAAGCACCTGGATAGTTATATTTGACAAAATCTAGATTGCGCTTTGTCCAACGTTCTTGACTAATATGGGGCGTTCCCAGAGTAACTAGGGTATTAACGAAGCCATGAGCATTCCAAGTTACCGCTAAATCTAGTAGATCGCCATGTACATTATAAGGTTTTTCCCCGAGATAAATTCTCGCGATCCAGCCTCCAGCAGAATGGCCAATTAAATTGACTTGGGAGGCATTATATTTTAAGAGCGTCTGTTTTACGGTGCGGTCAATTAACCGTAGAATAGGTACAACTGAACGGCCGCCAATAGTCGGTATCCAGTCCTTTTTAGTGATAGGAACAGTTACAGTCGGAATTCCCGAGTTATTCAAGCTATCTTCGAATTGACGGTATTCGATCGAACGAGCAAAGTAACCGGGTAAAATAACCGAAGGAATAGTCATTCGTCACTGAAATTTATGTCATTGGTCATTCATTATTGATCTTAACCAAAAGCCAAAAATGAATAAACAAGTCGGTGTTTTATACGGCATTAGTTTGGGGACAGGAGACCCAGAATTAATTACAGTTAAAGGGTTAAGGTTGTTGCAAAGAGCGTCTGTTGTTGCGTTTCCCTCTGGGGTAAGAGGTCAACGGGGGATAGCCGAGCAAATCGTTTTTCCCTGGCTATTAGACAAACAGCATAAACTAGCTTTGTCGTTTCCGTATGTCCAAGATGAACAAGTTTTAAAAAAAGCTTGGCAACAAGCCGCAACTCAAGTATGGCAATATTTAAAAGCCGGTGAAGATGTGGCGTTTGTCTGTGAAGGTGACGTGAGTTTTTATAGCACTTTTACTTATTTAGCTCAAACTTTAGTGGAACAGCATCCAGAAGTCGAGATTCAAACTGTACCAGGGGTTTGTTCTCCGATGGCGGCGGCTTCGGCTTTGGGGATACCCTTAACGCTTAGGAGTCAACGTCTTGTGATCCTACCTGCGATTTATAGCCTTGATGAGTTAGAAAAGGTGTTAGATTGGGCTGAGGTGGTGGTGTTGATGAAAGTTGCTTCAGTTTATCAGTCGGTTTGGCAACTCTTAGAAAAACGTAATTTATTAGACAACTGTTGGTTAATAGAACGGGCAACTTTTCCGGATCAGATGATTTATCGAAACCTTAAGGAGCAACCCCAGTTGAATTTGTCTTATTTTTCTCTGTTGATTGTTCATTGTTGATTTTTGAGGCAAATACTCGCTCAACACTTAATGATTCTTCAATCTACTTGTAACAGACGAACTCATGAGCTATTATATAGTCCTGTGTTTCAGTTAGTGCTTTTTATAAAACCTTTCTATCCCTGTATATAAGTTTGGGCATTGCTTATACAACAACAAGCTGACTGAGTGGCTTTTATTTTTTAATTTCCCTAAACTATATTATTTTTCAAACCCGGTTCGATGTTAAAAAATTTTACCTCTTCTCAAAAAGCGATTGATTATGTAATTTCCTCCTCAGACTACAGACAATATACTCGTTATACCAATAATTTAGGGACTGTAGTTGAAATTGATTACCAGCCTAAAAAACAAGTGTTTATCAATAGTATAAAAGGTTTGATTATCAATGATTCATTAGGAGGCTGTGGATTAATAGTAGCGACGAATAAAGAATTCCAGGCTAATCAAATTTGTTGGTTGAGAACTTATGGACTCAGGCCAATAAAAGTTAGAATTGCTTGGGTACAAGAAATAGAGAACAATATTTTTCGCCTTGGCATTGAATACCTTGATTCACTAGATAGTAATTTAGGAAATTTGGGTTGAATTTTCCCTTAAAAATTGTAAATAAAATGAGCATCAAGTATTCTAAATGCAAGGGAGGATGCTTTATGTACCCATCCTCCTGTGAAGTTTAAGTCACTCTAAGAAAAGACTTCTTCTCCTTTAACTTTAAGCTCTTTTTGCTGATGGCTCTCAAGCTCTTGTTGATAGATCCGTAAGATAAAATCGACTTTTTTTTCCCAATCAAAATGATTAACCACTCGTTGTCTTCCCGCTTCGCCCATTTGTTGGCGCATTTCTGGATTTTTAGCAAATTTAATCATAGCATCGGCTAAACCTTGAATAAATGACTCTTTTGAAATAGGATCAACTAAAATACCACAATTTTCTGTAATATAATCAGCAGGGCCTCCCCAATTAGTGGCAATCACCGGTTTGCTCATTGCCATCGCTTCTAATACCACTGCTCCACCGCATTCATATAAACTGGGTAGGATTAAGGCATCCGTCAATTCTAGTTTTTTGGCACAATCAGCTTGACTCAACCATCCCGCAAAGTGAACCACATCTGTATCTATGATTTTTTCGGTTGAGGGATCACTCATTAGCCCTAATTCTTGTGCCAGCTTTTCCAGCTTAGATTTTTGATTCCCAGTGCCGATTATTTCTAGCTTAATGGGTATTTGTTCCAAAACACGCTTGGTAGCCATCAGCAATAAATCAAGAGCTTTCCAGTCCACTAACCTGCCTAAATAAACAAACTTGGTGATAGGTTCGGTTTGGGCGTTGAACTGTGCAGAGTCTTCTGTGATCAGTGTATTTTCTGACCAAGATTGGGGGACCGAACGATTTCCGTACTGATTTAACAATTTTTGCTGCCAAACTGATAAATCAACCCCATTTTCTACCAATTCAACAATTTTTTTCGAGTGTAGAATTGATGGTAACGCTTCTCGAGTGCGGGAATTAGCAACTAATAAAGTTGTCGCTAGGTATTTACCAGGGATTAAAATATTGGCTAAGTCAGAAAACCAACGAGCTATCTTGACTGCCTGAGTTTTTAGCAAATTCTCTTTTTTTTCAAAAGCTGGAGGGAAATTCATCCCGCCGTTCATTGGACCGATAATCACTGGTACACCTAAACCAAAAATTAGCGATGGCTCTTTAGGAGACACGGGTATCGGCTGATGAATAACATTAATTTTTTTCTCTCGAATTAATTTTTTGATGATGCTGTATTGAAGAATTTGAGTCAGCAATCGCATCATTAATCCGAAGGTGAACCAATACAGTCGATCAGGTAAAGGTTTATTAAATTTGTGTAAGAACCGATGCAAAAATGTATCCGGAATAAAGTAAATTCGCTCAAAATCTTGCGGAAATTTGGCTTTAAGCTCTTGACGAGTGCGTTCATGTACCAGCATCCATACTTCATAACCTCGCTGACGCAGAACCCGAAAGTAATGTAAAGGAAGAGCGGCTTCCCCACCAAAATTGAGAGAAGCATTTTCAGCCACAATTAGTATGCGAAGATTCTCTTGAAGCATAAATTAAGCTCAACAATACAGATAGTAATAATTCTTCCCATACTAGCAGAAATTTTTTAAAACAATCAGTTGACTAGATAGCTTATGGAGTTCGCATAACGGGGGAATTTGAACATCTATCTAAGTAGTGATTTTGGAAAAATTTTTAGACATTAAAGTGTCTTCTTATACATGAAATTATACATAAAATCATCCATTGTTCGTTCAATTTATAGAAAAAAAAATCTTTAATTTGCCCAAATTTACCGTGATAAGCTTCGATTAAAACAAAAGTTAAAAAAAGCATTGACAAATTGACAATAAGTATCACCGACAACAGCAGTTAACTGTAAGCTTAGGAATCGAGAATCGGAACTCAGGAGTCGCAAACGAGGGTAAGCACTCTCCTAAGCCCACTGTCGCGTGTTAAAATAAAGAAAAAACTTGTAATATTTCCGAGATTTTAGGATAAGAAACCCGAACTTATCCTTATTTTTACCAAAATTATTAGTTTAAGCTCACGAAAACGGAGATTTTTACCCTATGACCACCCAGCCGGAGCGGATAATTCCCACAGATCTCAGCAGCGAAATGTCCCAATCTTACCTAGAATACGCCATGAGCGTGATCGTAGGACGGGCGCTTCCTGATGCGAGGGATGGTCTAAAACCTGTGCATCGCCGTATACTCTACGCCATGTATGAACTCGGACTAACCCCTGATCGTCCCTTTAGAAAGTGCGCTAGGGTAGTGGGAGAAGTATTGGGAAAATATCACCCTCACGGGGATACAGCAGTTTATGACGCTTTGGTGCGGATGGCGCAAAATTTCTCCATGCGCGATCCCCTAATAGAAGGCCATGGAAACTTTGGCTCCATCGATAATGATCCCCCCGCCGCCATGCGTTATACTGAATGTCGGCTACAAAACCTCTCGGTTAACGCCCTCCTCAGAGATATCGAAGCAGAAACCGTAGACTTTATCGATACCTTTGATGGTTCTCAACAAGAACCTGTGGTACTGCCTGCTAGACTGCCTCAATTACTCCTCAATGGTTCTTCTGGAATCGCTGTGGGAATGGCCACCAATATCCCCCCCCATAATTTAGGAGAATTAGTGGATGGGGCGATCGCGATGATCCATAACCCAGAAATTACCAATATCGAATTAATGAAATATATCCCCGGACCCGACTTTCCCACCGGCGGACAAATCTTAGGACGTTCCGGCATCAAGGATGCTTATATAAGCGGACGGGGTTCAATTACCATGCGCGGTGTGGCTGAAATAGAAACGATCCAACACAGAGGCCGTCCGGACCGAGATGCCATTATCGTCACTGAACTTCCCTATCAAACGAATAAAGCCGCTTTAATTGAAAAAATTGCTGAATTAGTTAATGATAAACGTATTGACGGGATCGCTGATATTCGTGATGAAAGTGACCGCGACGGAATGCGAATCGTCATTGAACTTAAACGAGATGCTTATGCCAGGGTCGTTCTTAACAACCTCTATAAGCAAACCCCTATACAGGCTAACTTTGGCGCAAATATGTTGGCGCTGGTGAATGGAGAACCGCAAATTCTCAATCTTAAAGACTTTTTAGGGGTATTCCTTGAGTTTCGCGTCCAAGTCATCATTCGCCGCACTACCTATGAATTGCGAAAAGCTGAAGAACGAGACCATATTTTGCAAGGGTTATTAGTGGCTTTAGCTAACTTAGATCCGATCATTCAACTCATTCGACAGGCGGCTGATACCAGTAGCGCTAAAAGAGAATTAGTCGAACAATTTGGACTGAGTGAGGTTCAAGCGGATGCTATCCTGCAAATGCAACTGCGCCGCTTGACTGCCCTAGAATCCGAAAAAATTCAGGCTGAACATCAAGAGTTACAACGGAAAATCGCTGATTTAACCGATATCTTACAAAGGCGCGAACGGGTTGACCAAATCATTCAAGAAGAATTGACTCAACTCAAAAGCACTCATGCAACCCCCCGCAGAACCCAAATAGTCGAGGAAGAAGGGGGAATTGTTGATATCGACTTAATTGCTAATGAACAGGCCGTTATCTTGTTAACTGAACAGGGTTATATTAAACGAATGCCAGTTAACACCTTTGGACAGCAAAGTCGCGCTACCCGAGGAAAATCCGGGGCCAAAATTAAAGAAGATGATGGGGTAGAACACTTTTTAAGTTGCTGCGATCATGATCAGATCCTCTTCTTTAGCGATCGCGGTGTGGTCTATGTGATCAGCGCCTATCAAATTCCTAGTAGTTCCCGCACCGCGCGAGGGGTTCCCATCGTGCAAATGTTACCCATCCCGAAAGATGAAAAAATTACCTCTATGGTAGCTGTCAGCGAGTTTACAGAAGATCAATATCTGGTGATGCTCACTCGTCAAGGTTACATTAAAAAAACAGCCCTTTCTGCTTATGCTAATATTCGCGCTAACGGGTTGATTGCCATTACTCTCTCAGAAGGCGATCAACTGCGTTGGGTGCGGCTGGCAAAAGAAGAAGATAGCATTATCATTGGTACTCGTCAGGGGATGGCTATCCATTTTAAAGCCGATAACGAACAACTTCGCCCTATAGGACGCACCGCTCGCGGCGTTCGCTCTATGAAACTCAAAGGCACAGATGAGATTATTAGCGTCGATATTTTACCGGGTCAAGTGGTGGCTAATATCGGAACTTCTGAGGATGAGATCGAAGATGAAAATCTCGAAAGCGAAGAATTGGTTAATGAAGAAACCCATGTCGGTCCTTGGGTTTTAGCCATTACTACAGGAGGATATGGTAAACGAGTTCCGGTTAATCAATTTCGTCTGCAAAACCGTGCTGGTATGGGTGTTAAGGCTATTAGGTTTAAAAATGCTCAAGATCAGTTAGCGGCTATCCATATTGTCAACCAAGAAGACGAAATGATGATTGTTACTAGCCGAGGAATTATTATTCGTCAGGCCGTAGATGCCATTTCTCCTCAGTCTCGTATGGCTACAGGGATTAGAGTACAACGCTTGGATGATGATGATGCGATCGCGGCTGTGGCTTTGGTTCCTCCTGCCGGAGAAGATGATGAGTCTGAAGAATAGGTTTTCGGGCTAAGCCGATCAGCGCAATTGGTATTAAATAAAGGATTAAAGAGGTTAGGAAGCTTATTTAGCGTAGCTCCTGACTCTTTTTTTTTCAACACTTCTCTGA
This sequence comes from Gloeothece verrucosa PCC 7822, assembly GCF_000147335.1. Lineage (NCBI taxonomy): Bacteria > Bacillati > Cyanobacteriota > Cyanophyceae > Chroococcales > Aphanothecaceae > Gloeothece > Gloeothece verrucosa. Next base: position 2,212,347 of record NC_014501.1, on the reverse strand, counting down.
CTCGACAAAGTTTTATTACTATTTATGAATTTTTCTGTATCGGAAGATACATTTTTTTAAAAAAAGGTGCAAATTCAGGTTACAGTATAAGAGTAACAATAATAAAAAAATTATTATGAATACCGAAGAATACGCCCGTCAATTAATGGTTGAGGAACGACACGAACGCGAGCATCTTCAAGATAATCTTTCTAGTCGTGCTGTGCAGGAGATGGCGGCTAATACTAATCATGAAACTGAAGAACGAGCTAGAGAATTACTCACTCAAGATAGACAGCACAATCAACATTTACAGGAAAATCTCCTAGAACGTACTGTTGAAGATTTTGAGCAATGATTCAATATCAGCACAAGTTGTCATGCTCGTTTCCTGGTTACCGTTAGGAAACGAGACTAAAACTTCAAGTCTAAATAATTAGTATTGCTTTTTGCCTTTAGGGTTCATGGTTAAGCATTAATCAACAATTCAGAAATGCCTATGTTTTATCGCCATTGTCCCGCTTTTTTAGGGGTCTTTTGCTGGGAATAATGAGTTATCTTGAACATGAGAGTTACTGGGGATAATGGTGCTTTCAAAAAATTTATTCTCCTGGGCTGAATTAACCATAACTGGGCGATAAGATTCGACAAATCTGGCTAAAAGCAAAAGAGCAATCGTTAAAATAATCTCTATAAAGATTACTTTTCGTTGGTTTAGAGACTCTTTTCTTTTTAGAGATGAACTAGAACTGGATAAACAACTTTGTTTGATCATCCAACTCCAATCATTACCACTTGCCTGCCATAAACTAACCCAGTTAATTGATGAAAATGATGAGTCTCCAGGCGAATCTTTTTGGGAAAAGTTTTGCTCGGACATTAAGGATTCCCCTACAACAAATAGAGATGACAACAACCATCTAAGTTAATAATTAACTTTCCCCTCACACGACACTAACCCTTTTCTACTCTTGGTCGCTCTCCTAAATTCAGGCAACATATCTTAAGCTAAAGATCGTAAATTCGTTTTGACCTAAATTTTTAGGTAAATATACGACGCTCCTGTGGGAGTGCTTTATCAAAATATTAAGAAATGTAATACAAAGGAGACAAAGTTAGAGACGCTCTTACTGTAATAGTAACGGATAATCTATAACAAAGCAAAGCTTTAAATATTGATGAAAATAAAAGGCTCAACCGGAATTGGGGCAGGAATATACTCGGAAAGTCATCCCTATCAAAATTGGCGAAATCTCTGCTATAGCGGGTGATAGCTTCTGCTTTAATTGCCCCACTTAAAGTAAAAACGATCACAATAAGCAAAAATTTTGAGCAAAAGTTATTAAAACATAACATAACCCTCGAGAAGTTTTTCCGCTTTGTAAAATTTTGTTGGCTATTTGACATTTCTACTAGCCTCAAAACCCTTAAACATTTTTTAGGAAAAAGAGGAGCAAGAATACTTATACAATATATATAGCGTTTCGCGTAGGATTTGTGAGCTATCTTACCCTGACAACGCTCTATACTAACTGGTTTATCAATCAAATAGCAAAAGCTATATACGACTGGCTTCATTTAAGACAAAAATCTAGAGGTATATCCGATGAAAGCATCAGAAATTATGACCAAAGAGGTCGTTACTATTCGGGGTTCAGCTACAGTCGCTCAAGCCGTTACACTAATGAAACAGAAAGGACTACGAACTCTCATTGTTGAACGTCGCCATGAACAAGATGCTTATGGCATTGTGACTGAGACGGATATTGTTTATAAAGTAACCGCTTATGGAGAAGACCCCAAAAAAGTCCGGGTTTATGAAATTATGAGTAAACCCTGTATCGTGATTAATCCGGACTTGAGTGTAGAATATGTGGCGCGGTTGTTTGCTAATACAGGCATTCGTTTTGCGCCTGTGATCAAAGATAGCTTGCTTGGGGTGATCTCGGTCAACGATATTTTACATAAAAGTAATTTTGTCGAACAACCTAAATCTCTCGAACTTGAAGACGAAATTGAAAAAGCTAGAGCCAATGCTCGCGCTGTATGTGCCGAAAAAGGAGCCTCTTCTTCTGAATGTGCGGCGGCTTGGGATGTGGTTGAAGAACTACAAGCTGAACTGGCTCATCAACGCGCTAAAAAGCCCCAAAAAACTTATTTTGAGGAATACTGTCAAGAAAATCCTGAAGCGCTAGAAGCTCGGATCTATGACAATTAAATCTTAAGTAATGGGTAATAGCGCCACAAGCTTTCCTGTCTATTACCCGTTCACTTTAAACAATTAACAAATTCTTGTAAAGTATAATTTCCCTTGACTTCAATTCGAGGTAAAGCCAATAAGCGGTCGTTAAATTGACTTAACCGAGAACGACAAGTTACACCAAAAGTATAACCACAGCCTCCAGTAAAATGTTCCACAATCGGGTTAAAATACCCCCAAGGATAGGCAATGGTCCGAATATAAGTTTTCAAACCTCGTTCTAAAATAGTACGCGATCTGGCTAATTCCCGTATTAGCTCGTCATGAGTTAGAGCAGTTAGCGGCTGATGAGTAGCCGAATGAGAGCCAAATTCTACCCCTTCTGCTTGTAGTTGTTGAATTTCTGACCATCCCATTAAAGGAATTTCTTCGCCAAAAGCTTGATCCCAACGGTTAGACTGACCTATGAGATCAGCCACTAAAAAGACAGTCGCACTAAACCCATACTTTTTGAGCAGTGGCCAAGCATATTCAAAAAAGTCGAGATAACCATCATCAAAGGTTATGATAACACCTCGACCCGGTAAAGGCCGGCGTTGCCATTGCGCTAATTGCCATTGTTCCCAAGAAACACTATAAAAACTTGCATCTTTAAGATAGCGTAACTGCTCTTCAAAAGCTTCAGGCGTAACTCGATAAGTTGCCATTTTTTCTGAACCACTAGGGGCAACTCGATGATACATAAGGATGGGTAATTTTGCAGTGACAATTGTTTCTAACTGACCCCATTGTGAAGGTTCTCCCCCTTGCCATTTTACCCTAGCTTCTACTTGTGGCGGTAGGTCAGTGGGTTGTTTTTCTAAAATTGTCATCTCGGGTTTAAATTGCTGCCAAGGCAGACGAATTGATGGATAACGGCGGAATAACTGCACGCGATAAAGAGGAGTTTGAATCGCTTTTGCTAAATACAAAGATGGGATGCTCGCAAAGGTTTCACCAATGGTTTTTGCGCCAAAAGGCAATCCCCAATCAAACCCCGGTTTGTCAGGTTCATCAATAATTTGATGGGCGTGTGCTGTTAAAAAATAGCCCCCCGGTTCTAAGGCATCAGCGATTTTTTGCGCCACAGTTTGCAGGCTTTCTAAACTTCCAACATAGTATAAAACTTCACTACAAACAATGAGATCAAATTGCCCAGGTAACGGATCTTTAATAAGGTCCATTTGTTGATAGTGAATATGCTCAAAACTTGCACAACGTTCAGCCGTTCTATCTAGGGCAACTTGAGAAATATCAGCCGCCAGTAAATCATCCACAAGGGGCGCAAGCTGAACCGTAAAATGTCCTTCTGCACAAGCTAACTCTAAGGCTTTTTTAATTGGCTTTTTCGGCACTAAAGAGAGAGTTTGTTCATATTTCACTTGTTCGTAAGAACTGGTATATTTCCAAGGGTCTGCTTTACTGGAAAATAGGCTTTCAAAATGTTCCCGGGTGTAAAAGTTTTTAGCACGATTGGCAATAATATTAACAGCAGTTGAACTTAAAAATTGAGTATTTCCTATCACATCAGGAGCATAAATGATTTGTGTCACCGATTCACCTACTGGGGGAATTTGCATCAGAGGTATTTGACTCACTTGAGCCATTCTGATCAATTCAGGAGCGAGGGTTTTAGGAAATATGACTCGTCGAGAAACACTACTATTAATGGTTCCTAATTGACGACCTAAGATAACACTTTGTCGAGACCAAAGTTCACTGCTACTTAAACTCGATTGAGGATAAATGTATCCTTGAGAAACTTGATTTTGAGCCAATTTAGCTAAACGTAAACGCAATGGAGTAGAATCTTTTAAAGATTGCCCAACTAACGCTTCTCGCACACAAACTCGGCACAATTCAAATCCACTTTCTAAGGTTAAGGCTACTCGTAACGCTTGAGCCGTCATTAAATTTTCGGAAACGGGTAGAGAAATATTGCTTATTGCTACACCCCCTACAGTTAAAAGTACATCGATTTCCGGTATATTGACTGGGGTGCGGAACGAGTTTAGCACAGAAATATCAAATAATTCTTGACTAACTTCAATGACTAATTGTGCCGCATTATTTAACGTTTTTACCGTTGTTTCTCCTTCGGTGAAATTGGGGTCATAAAAGTTATCTGCTGTCCAATTTTGTTTCCCCCAAAGTTGTTGTAAAAACACTGTCCAACCTAGGCTATCATGTTCTTGGACTTGTTCAGGTGTATAAACTGTATGTTCAAAGAATTTACCCAAAATTGGCCAAGCAAATTGATCGGCAATGGCATCTTTTAGTACCCAAGAACTCACTTGACCCTCAATAATAGGAAGTTCTAAATTTCCTAATTTTTTTCCTTCCAGTGTAAGCGAACAGTAGAGGCGATCACAGTTTTCTGAAGTCAAAATATCGGCAATAGGTTCTGTGATTTCTAAATTAATGCCATAAGTTGTCCCAATCTGCACAGGCTCAAGAATTGGAGTTTTTTCTAAAATGAGTATTTCTAAAATTTTACGAGTTTGGCTGGCTAACTTAAAAGCTTGAGATTGACTTTCTAAAGCGTCGAGAAAATTTAAAAGAACTTTTTCAATTTTTGGCCAAAGGATATACCACTGGTCCAAGCGTGAACAGTTTTGTAAAAGAACCGACTCAAAAATATTTTTAGCAATTACATCAGGACCTAAATCAGGAGCATTGTCATCTTTAACAATACTTAAAAGCGGTCTAGCATCTTCTTGTTGTCCTATAAATAAACCTGCTAACCAACTAATCCAAGACAATTTGAACAAGGGAAGTTTGGCTTGTGGTTGTCCTTGAGCGTAACGAGGAGCCGGATTTAAAACGCGAGCATCAGCCGAATGTCCCTGATTTAAGACTTTCATCGCATCTGTCAAAAATTGTTGAGCATTTCTCGATAAAGATTTCGGACGCATTCGATAAAATGCTAAGATTTCTTTTACTGCTCCAAAACGACTTCCTGTTCGAGCGATTCTTTGCCAAAAGTCCCAATCTTCACAGACAGCCAAAGAGCGATCAAATCCTCCTGCTGCAATTACTAAAGCTTTACGAACAATACAAGAATGAATAATAAAGGTAGAAGAATAACTTAATAGAGGAAATAAATCGATTAAGTCGGGAGTATATTTTTCTCCCATCAATGTGCCATCGGGAGCTACAAAAGTCCAACCACAATGAATAATATCTAAACTCGGATCTGTGGTGAGTGCGCCCGTCATTTTCTCTAAATACTCTGGGGCAATCCAATCATCAGCATCGAGAAACAGTAACCAGTCAAAATGAGCCTCCTCAATGCCACGATTACGAGCCGCAGAAACTCCACTATTAGCTTGAGTAATAACGCGAAGGCGATTATCTTCTAGGGCTAATTGGGTAGCGAGTGCTGCTGTTTCATCTTGAGAACCGTCATCAATGATAATGGCTTCCCAATGCGGCAAAGTTTGCGCTTGTAGAGATTTGATCGTTTCTTCTAACGTTTCGACGGCATTGTAAGCAGGAATAATGACTGATACATTCATATTTTTTCTAAGCTAATTTTTGTTAAACTAATCGCACAAATTTCTTTTTACCTACCTGTAAAACTTTTCCTTGGAGTTGTTGAGGACTATCAAACGTCAAATCGACTTCGCTAATGCGTTCACCATCTAAACGAACAGCCCCCCCTTGAATCTGCCTTCTCCCTTCTCCACTACTAGAACATAACCGAGTCGCACTAAGAATATAAAATAATTTAGCCGGGAATTCTATCCCAGATAAAGAATATTCGGGTACAGCATCAGTTGAAGTTGTCCCCCCTCCCTGCACCAGAGCAATAGCAGCTTTTTGAGCTTCTGCGGCGGCTTCAACACTATGATATTGAGAAACTATCTCTGTTGCCAACAATTTTTGACATTCCCTAGGATTTGAGGGCAGTTCTTGTAAAGATAAATTAGTCAATAATTCAAAATAATCTTTAATGACGGCATCGGGAATTTTTTCTAATTTAGAATACATCGATAAGGCATCTTCTCGTAGCCCTACATAATTATTTAGAGATTTGGACATTTTTTGTACGCCATCCGTCCCGAGAATAATCGGCAGTAATAAACCAAACTGGGGTTTTTTGCCAAAATAACGTTGTAAATCCCGTCCTACAGCAATATTAAACTTTTGATCCGTGCCGCCTAATTCTACATCGGCATCAATCGCCACTGAATCATAACCTTGCATCAAAGGATAGAGAAACTCATGAAGATAGATAGGAGTTTCTTTCTCATAACGTTCAGCAAACCCCTCTTTAGCGAGCATTTGCCCTACTGTCATGGTGGAGAGTAATTTAATAATATCTGATAAATCGAGCTTACCTAACCACTCAGAGTTATAGCGAATTTCTAAACGTCCTGGAGTATCGAAGTCTAAAATAGGACGTAATTGTTTTAAATAATCATGGGCATTTTCCCTCACTTGTTCAGCCGTCAGTTGCTTACGAACTTCTGATTTACCGGTGGGATCGCCGATTTGGGCGGTAAAATCGCCAATAATGACGACGGCGGTATGACCGGCATCTTGAAAAGCCCGTAATTTGCGAAAGGGGATACTATGGCCTAAATGGATCTCGGTTCCGGTGGGATCAATGCCGAGTTTAACCCGTAAAGGGCGATCAATTTTGGCTAACAGTTGAGTTAGGTTTTCTTGGGGATTATCTGATTCTGGCTGATTCGGGAAAATTTCGCTAGTTCCTCGCCATAGCCAATCTAAGTTTTCGGGTGGGTTTGCCATTGATGCTGTTTTTGAATGGGCTACAATAGTCACGATCTATTATTATCTCGTGTAATCTGTAATTATTAGTTTATAATTTTTAATCGTTGCTTTTGATGGTTGATGATAGATGGTTGATGGTTCACCGAGAATAAACCCTAACTGAGAATGGAAGAATGGATCATTTATAAAGAGTTTCGTTTTGAAGCGGCTCATACCTTACCTCATCATGATGGAAAATGCCGTCGTCTTCATGGACATAGTTGGGTGGGACGAGTTTATGTAAAAGGATATGAACTGATGGCTGAGGGCCCAAAACAAGGCATGATTATAGATTATGCTGATGTTAAACAATATATGAAGCCGATTTTAGATAATTATCTCGATCATTATTATCTTAATGAAACCACCGGTCTAGAAAATCCTACCAGTGAAGCGATCGCTAAGTGGGTTTATGAGAAATTAGAAGCGGCAGGCTTGCCGGGGTTGTATGCTGTGGAGATTCGAGAAACTTGTACTTCTGGATGTACTTATAAAAAATCGTCATATATGTTATAAATAATCGCTTTGAATTTAACAGCCTCCGGACTTCCTTATACGATTATTCGTCTTGAGGGAAAAAGTTAAATTTTCTTTAAAATAAATCTTGACGAGAAATATCATCATGTCATCTCTTGCAACAGTCAACAGTACCGATCAATGATATAGTTAACCCTAATTTGCTATCACTAAAGTATTAACAAATCTTGACGCGATTATTCTGTAAACCGTCTAAAATTTTAAAGATGATTGTGTGAGGAGAGGAAATCAAATGAATATTAAAGAGGATTTAGCCTGCTTAGTCTCGCTTTGGCGGCTTTTAAGGCCCATAGCTCGAAAATCTTGGTTAGTTGCTCTATTCCTGTGGGTCTTGATCATCGGTCCAGCCCAAGCCGCTACAGAACTACGGATAGCGATCAAAAAGAATATTTCTCAAATTAAAGTAGGAAGCTCGACCCCGGCCCTAGTAAAAGACGGAGCCGGACGAACTTTAGGAGAAATTCAAGAAATGGATGCCATCTCGGCTGTTCCCAGTGGTAGCGGCGTGTCTGTGTCTCAGTGGAGATCGAGCCAAATTTTAATTGAACCCAAAGACGACGGATTTATTTGGATCGGCGATCGCTGGTATCGGGGACGGGTTCGTCTGATGCGTACAGGAGGTGGGGTAACAGCCATTAATCAAGTGGGTTTAGAGCAATATCTTTATAGTGTAGTGGGGGCGGAAGCGATTCCCAGTTGGTCTTTAGAAGCCCTCAAAGCACAGGCAGTAGCAGCGCGAACTTATGCCCTTTATACCACTTCTACCACCGGCAACCGCTTCTACGATTTGGATACCACCACTAAAACCCAAGTGTATAAAGGTCTAGAAACTGAATTTCTCAGTACCCATGAAGCAGTAGAGGAAACCAAAGGCCAGGTAATGACCTATAACGGTCAGGTGATTTTAGCCGCTTTTCACTCTTCTTCTGGCGGTCATACCGAAAACGTGGAAGATGTGTGGAGTTATCCTTTACCCTATTTGCGAGGAGTGGTGGACTATGACCAACTGGCACCGGTATTTCAGTGGACTAAGACTTATAGTAGCGGCCAACTGAGTAGTCTGATCGGTGGTGTTGGGATGATTAAATCGATGATTCCTGAACAAACCACTCCCCAGGGACGAGTGGTTACGATGAAAGTCTTGGGGACTGGCGGATCTAAACGCATTAGTGGTAGCCAGTTACGCAAAGTTCTTGACCTGCGGAGTACCCTTTTTGTGGTGTCTGCTGATAATGGCAAATTTGATATTAATGGTCGAGGATTTGGTCATGGTCTTGGGTTGAGTCAATGGGGAAGTCAATATTTAGCCGAACAAGGGGTTAGTTATGACCGCATTTTGACTCATTATTATCAGAATGCTGTATTGACTCAAATGGAGAAATAATTTGTCTTTAAGGCGGGTTTTTGAGAAAAAGAGGGTGGATTATGTCCACCTTTAAATTATTAGACCTCTTGCATAAATCAAGGCAAAGTTAATTGAGCATTTTTATTAAAAAAACCTTGAGCAACGCCTTGAGTCACCAAAATTGCCGTCATCAAATTAGCAAAAGCAATCATAAACAAAATTAAAATCTGATAAGAAGCCGCATTAAGGGGATCACTACCGGCTAAAACTTGTCCGGTAAACATTCCCGGTAAACTGACTAATCCTACCACCATCATTTGATTAATTGTCGGAATTAAACTCACTCGAATCGCTTCAGTTCGATAAGCAGAAATAGCCTCTGTTGGCGTAGCCCCTAAACAGAGATAGGTTTCCACTTCTAAACGGTTCTGAATAATTAAACTCGCCAACCTTTCCCCCGCCAAAGAAGCGCTATTCATGGCATTTCCCAAAACCATCCCCGTCAAAGGGATAATATATTGGGGGTCGTACCAGTTCTCCGGTTGAATAATAAACGCGATCACATAGCCGAGTGTTAAAGCGTTACTGGCCAATAACGAACCCCAAACCACCGGCAACAACCCCCCAATTTTTTTACCAATACGGTTACGGGAAACCACCGCAGCAATAGTTAACATAATCCCTAAAATCGCTAACACCGCCAGAGGATTATGTAAGGCAAAAATCGCCACCAGCACATAACCCACGACTAACAGTTGTAGCAGAGAGCGCCCGGTAGCCAGCAATAACTGCCCTTCTAACTTCAGCTTTTGCCAATTCGAGAGCGCGATCGCTGCGATCATGATCCCTAGTGCCCATCCCAAGTCACCAGGGTTAAGTTCGACTAAATCATGCACAATATTCTTACCTCCTCCATCAACTCAGGAACTAATCAGCCTCAACCACTGACTTAGCAATTTATGAACTCTTTCCTTTTCGTGCAAAATTTGCTTTCATAATTAAAAACTCTCCTGTTGAAACGAGTGAATAATATACCTCCTGTTGATCTGGCACGTCAGTATAAATTAATTAGTACCGAAACCGACTTAGCGGTTCTAGAAATATTAAGTTCTGGTCGTTACATTGGTGGTACTGTTGTCACTGACTTTGAAAAACAATTTGCCCATTATATTAATGTAAGTGAATGTGTCTCTTGTAATTCCGGTACAGATGCTCTTTATCTCGCTTTAAGGGCCTTAAATATCGGCAAGGGAGACGAAGTAATCACGAGTCCTTTTACTTTTATTGCCACTGCCGAGGTCATTAATTTGGTGGGGGCGACTCCTGTATTTGTGGATATTGAGCCGCATACTTTTAATCTGGATGTGGATCAGATTGAAGCCGCTATTACCAGCAAGACAAAAGCCATTATTCCAGTACATCTGTTTGGTCAAGCCGTCAATATGACAAAAGTGATGGAAATTGCCCAACAGTATCATCTATTTGTGATTGAAGATTGCGCCCAAGCAACAGGGGCCGAATGGGACGGAAAAAAAGTCGGTAGCATCGGCCATATCGGGGCTTTTAGCTTCTTTCCCACGAAAAACTTAGGGGCCTGTGGGGATGGTGGGGCGGTGACGACTAATGATCCAGAGATCGCCGCTACCCTGAAAATGCTTTCTGAACATGGCAGCCGAGTACGTTATTATCATGAAGCCATCGGGGTCAATAGTCGTCTTGATAGCCTTCAAGCGGCTATTTTACAAGTTAAACTCCGTTATTTAGATCATTGGAATGAACAACGTTCTCTGGTGGCCGAACGCTATCAACATCTGCTTTCCCCTATCGGAAAGATTCAGTTACCTCAAGCGTTAGCCGGTGGGAAACACGTTTGGAATCAATATACCATTCGCCTACCGGAGCACCAACAAGGTGAACAATTATATAGAAATCAAGTGCGGGAACAATTGCAACAAATGGGGGTAATATCAATGGTTTATTATCCTCTGCCTTTGCATTTGCAACCCGTTTATCAATATTTAGGTTATCAGCAAGGACAATTGCCGCGATCAGAACAAGCTTGTCAGGAAGTATTGTCTTTACCGATGTTTCCTGACCTGACTTTTGAAGAACAAGAGCAAGTCGCTTATTCTTTAAAAGATTGCTTGAGCTAATCGGGGTTCGAGTCGGCATTGCCCCCGAAGAAAAGCCAATTTTATCGCTATTTTTCGCTTAATTTCCCTTTAAAAACTGCGCCGAATAATAGGGCTGTGCCTGTCCCTAAAATCGTCAAAGGTTCTGGCACCTGTGAAAAGTTTGGCGGTTCGACAGTGGTATCGGATAGGGTACTCACAAAAGCGACTATCCCTATCTCTCCTTTTTTAATCTTATCGTCATAAGACCAAAAGGTAGTTCCTCTACTGCTCGACCCATTAATTAAACGGTAATCTGAAAGAGAAAATTCCCAATTAAATAAATTAGAAAAATCATGTTTAAAAGAAGGGACTGACGAATTTCCCGACCAAGCAAAAGAAAAATCAGTTACCTCTGTTTTTTCAATTAAATTATCATTGTTGAGGTCTTCTCCACTAAAACTGCCGCTTAGTATTCCTCCTTGAGTCCATCCTTGTTGAGTAAAGTTAAAGGTAAGAGCATTAGCTTTTTGCCCACAAAGGGTTATGGCTCCTACTAAGGTGGTTATGATTAGATAGCCGATTATTTTTCTGCTCATTGTTTTGTCTAAGTTAATACAACAGTTTTATAAAAAGATATGATCTCATGATCAGGTTAAGATTTAGATAAAAAAAATTAAAGGTGAGTTATATAACCCACCTGCAAAGATATTAAATCATTATATTCATGTCGAACAGTTTAGATCTGAACTTGAATAGGGTTTGTTTCTAAAGCTTCTACCAAACTGCGGACAGCCGCCACCATAGCGACTTCATCATTGAGTTGATTAATGGCTGAACCAACCCCAACACCCGCCGCACCGGCAGCAATAGCCATCGGTACAGTGACGCTAGATAACCCAGAGGCACATAAAACCGGCACCGGTACAGCTTGGGAGATGCTATAAGCCGCCGCTAGAGTGGGGGTAGCTTTTTCAATTAAACCCATAATCCCCGCATGAGTGGGGCGGCTACTGGTTCCGCCTTCGGTTTGAATAATATCTGCTCCGGCTACCACTAAAGCCTCTGCGAGTTGAACTTGTTCATCAAGCGGCAGAATATGAGGAACCGTTACCGAAAGAGTAATATTTGGCAACAGTTGGCGGGTTTGTTGAGTTAAAGCGAGAACTTCAGGTGCTTCAAAGCGTCGTCCTTGAGCATAGAAACTATCAAAATTCCCAATTTCAATTAAATCTGCTCCAGCTTTTACGGCTAAAACCAATAATTCTGGTTCTACAGCCGATACACAAATGGGTAAATCGATTAATTGACGAACTTGACGGACTAAATTCTCATCGGCGGCGATATCCACGAAGGTTGCACCACCCGCTTCGGCGGCTTTGACTACTGCTGCTACTTTTGAGAGATCAAAATTATTTAAGCCGCTAATCACTTTTAAAGCTCTGCGGGTAGAAAAGGCCTTTTGTAATTGAGGATGTATGGTCATGTTTTTAATTGACTACCAACTTATAAATATTGTCTCATTTTTTGATGGCTGGAGATGCTAAAAACTCAGGCATTTAACCTTAATTTTAGAGTTCTTCTGCCTTAACTCTCTATAGGAAATCATTGATTCATCACCCTAATGAGCTATGAATCAACTGCCGTTTAAATTTTCATTTTTATGGCTTTAGAGCAGGTGCAAGCTAACTAACTTTTTTCCTTGAGCGTTTTTGTTTTAAAGTTTGTAATTGCTGTAATAGAACTTCTATCTCTGCTTGCAAATGTAGATATTCTACTTGTTGGGCTGCTTGGTAAGATTGCATCACTTTTGTTAAATGCGGGTCTTCGCCGAAGGTTGTCTTAGAGGTGTGAACTAGAGATTCTAAGGAATGGTTTTGGCGAGACTCTCGAGAAATTAATTGGCTAGTCATTTATTGTTATATATCTATATAGACTCACTAACTCAAAATCATTATTTTACCTTAAAAGGTTACCAACTTTGTATTCTGGTTAACTAAATTTTCCAACTGAGAAGGGGGAATGGAGAATGGGAAAGAGGAATGGGGAATGCTAATCTAGATAAGGAGTAGAAGCGAGGATAACAGCAGTGGCATTTAAAATAGGTTTATTAGGCTTGGGAACTGTGGGAACGGGGACAGCACAAATTCTACTCGATCCCTGGGGACGTAATCCTATCTTAAAAGATATCGAGATTAAACGGGCAGGAGTGCGCTCTCTTGACAAACCCCGTCAAGTTCAACTCCCTCCCGCCGTGATTACAACAGATCTAGAAAGTATTGTCATTGATCCAGAGATTGATATTGTCGTAGAACTGCTCGGAGGACTAGAACCAGCCAAGTCACTCATCATGAAGGCCATTGCCCATAAAAAGCACATTGTCACGGCCAATAAGGCAGTGATCGCTCGTTATGGGGATGAAATTTATGAAGCGGCCAATGCAGCCGGCGTTTATGTGTTATTAGAAGCGGCTGTGGGGGGGGGAATTCCAGTGATTAAACCCCTCAAACAATCATTAGGGGCCAATCGGATTAGTAATATTATTGGCATTATTAACGGAACGACCAATTATATCCTCAGCCAAATGACCTCTGAGGGAGCCGATTTTGGCGAGGTATTAGCAGAAGCCCAAAAATTAGGCTATGCTGAAGCCGATCCGACGGCAGATGTAGACGGATTAGATGCAGCCGATAAAATTGCTATTTTGGCCTCCATCGGTTTTGCCGGACGGGTAAAACGCGAAGAGATTTATTGTGAGGGCATTCGTCAAGTCAGTGCCGCCGATATTACTTATGCTGATAAACTCGGATTTGTGATTAAATTATTAGCCATTGCCCAAGGTTCTAAAGGAGATGATTCAGAAACCTTACAAGTGCGAGTACATCCCACTTTAATAGCCAAAGATCATCCACTAGCCAGTATTAATGGGGTTTATAACGCCATTTTGGTCAAGGGAGAACCGTTAGGACAAGTGATGTTTTTTGGACCCGGTGCGGGGGCAGGTCCAACCGCCAGTGCAGTCGTTTCAGATATTATGAATATCGTCGGCATTCTGCAAAGCAGTGGAGGACAAGCACAATCTTTAGATCCTTTATTGAACGTCACCCATCAACATTATTGTAGTCTGACCCCAATTGAAGATTTAAAAACTCGCTTTTATGCCCGCTTTCTCTGTGAAGATGTCCCTGGGGTGATTGGGCATTTAGGAACTTGTTTTGGTCAGCACCATGTTAGTCTAGAATCCGTCGTTCAAATTGGATTTCAGGGACAGTTAGCAGAAATCGTCGTGGTCACTCATGATGTACGAGAAGGCAATTTTCGGCAAGCCTTAGCTGAAATTGAGCAATCTCAAGCGATTAATAGCATTCCTAGCGTCCTGCGAGTGCTTTAGTCTTCTCTTGAAAGAATGGTTCGGTGGTGTATTGACTTTGATTGATCCTATAGGTTCTTCTCGGTTACTCTTGACATGGCTATTGTTAATATTCTCTGTGGGCGAAGTGATGCCGGTCTTTGCTCAAGTGGATATTATCAAAAAGCCTAATACTCAAACTCCCAGTTGTCCGCCTCCTGCCTTATCTCGAGTAAAACATCATCAGGTTAGAGAAGGAGAAACAATTCCCATCATTGCTCGTTATTATAATCTGACCTCAGAAACGTTGATCCGATTTAATCCAGGTTTAGAAAAGGGTACAGTAGCAGTGGGACAAGTGATTCTGATTCCCCCCTTTAATGGCATTCGAGTAGAAGTCCGCCCCGGGGCAACTTGGAAAGATTTAGAGGATGTTTATGGGGTGAGGGCTGATGTTTTATTTGAGGTGAATGGCTGTCAAATGAAACCCTCAGTGGTGTTTATTCCGGGCGTGAGTTGGACGGCCAGAAATAAAAAAACTAATGATTATACCGGATTAAGTGGTTATCCTTTACCCTTTTTAGCTCAAGTGGGTTTAGAGTATGGTTGGCAAGAAAATCCCATCAATAAAAGACGCTTATTTCATAGTGGAATAGATTTACTAGCGCCGGTGGGGACTCCAGTCTTAGCCGCAGGTGCAGGAACTGTAGTTTATGTCGGACCGCAAGAAAGTTATGGAATTTTAATCGTGATTAATCATAGTGATGTGCGGCAAACGCGCTATGCTCATCTGAGTCGAGTAAGCGTTAAAATCGGGCAGCAGGTCAATACAGGGGATGTAATCGGCGCTGTGGGAACCACAGGAGAACCGGATTTACCAAGTCCTCATCTACATTTTGAGGTACGTTATAAGTTTCCGGTGGGATGGGTGGCCCAAGACCCTCAGATTAATTTGACCAAAGAATCTCCGGCGGCTTCTCCTTAGTGAGTGCCGAAAATTTAATATCTTATATGATTAAGTCAAGAAAGCCGCCTTTTGCTATATTGCCTGTATAGGCTACCAAAAAGGAAAGCATCAGTGACTCAAATAGATACTTCAACTGGAAACCCTAATTTATCCTCGAATGCCGCTTACGATATAGAAGAAGTCGTGATCAGCCGCTACCAACAAGGTGCCAGAGAGCAACAACCGAGTCTTTGTTGTCCCACCCCATACGAGGGCAACTATCTAAAAATTTTACCGCAAGAAATCATCGACAAAGACTATGGCTGTGGCGACCCCACCCGCTATGTATCCGAAGGAGAAACCGTATTAGATTTAGGTTCCGGTGCCGGCAAAAATTGTTATATCATTGCTCAGAAAGTCGGAGCCAATGGTCAAGTCATCGGCGTTGACTTCAATGATGAAATGCTTCAATTAGCCCGAAAATATCAGCCAGAAATTGCCAATAAAATTGGCTACTATAACACTCAATTTGTCAAGGCAAAAATTCAAGATTTAAAGTTAGACTTAGAAAAAGTAGAGACAATTTTACAGGAAAATCCCATCACCTCAATGGAAGGATTAGCCGCCTTTGAAGCGCAGTGCCATCGCCTGCGTCAAGACGCGCCGCTCATCAGGGATGAAAGCATTGATTTAGTCATTTCTAACTGTGTCTTAAACCTAGTCCGTCCTCAAGACAAACAACAATTATTTCAAGAAATATACCGAGTCTTAAAACGAGGAGGAAGGGCCGTCATTTCAGATATTGTTTGTGATGAAGACCCCACCCCAGAAATTCTCAATGATCCGCAATTATGGAGTGGCTGTATTGCCGGAGCCTTTCGAGAAGATCACTTTCTCAAAATGTTTGAAAAAGCCGGATTTTATGGGATAGAAATCCTCAAAAGAGATGATCAACCTTGGCAAATCATTGATGGAATAGAATTTCGTTCTTTAACCGTTCGTGCCTACAAAGGAAAAGACGGTCCCTGTTTAGAAAGAAAACAATCTATTATCTATAAAGGCCCTTGGAAACAAGTCCAAGACGATGATGGGCACATTTTTTGTCGTGGCGAACGCATGGCAGTTTGTGACAAAACCTATCAGATTTTAACCAATCCCAAGAGTCCCTATCACCAAGATATTATTCCCGTCCCACCCTATCAAGATATCCCCCTAGAAGAAGCCCAACCCTATAACTGTAAAAATCAAGCCATTCGTCATCCCAAAGAAACCAAAGGAAGCGGCTACCGACTGACAACAACCCACCCAGAAGAACCTTGTTGTAGTCCTGGAACCTGTTGTTAATCCCGTCTATCTAGACAGATAAATACAGCACAAGAAAATCTGTTTTAATCTGTCCCTTCACTTGCTTCAGGGCAAAGTTCATCTGTGGAAAAAACTCTTCAAAAATAGCTATGTTAACCATCAATTCACAACCCTCATTGACCCCCTTTCATCAAAAACTCAATCAACCCCTAACCAAACAAAAAATCACCATTTTACAAATCAACCTGGGCAGAAAATGCAACTTAGCCTGTAACCATTGCCATGTGGAAGCCAGTCCTAAACGAACCGAAGAACTCACCCCAGAAATTTGTCAACAACTCATAGAACTCATCAACCGATTTCCTCAGATTGAAACTGTTGACTTAACCGGTGGCGCACCCGAAATGAATTATGGCTTTAAACCCCTAGTAGAAGCCGCCAAAAAACAAGGAAAAGAAGTGATTGTTAGGTCAAACTTAACCCTATTTTTTGAATCCGGATTTGAAGACCTACCCGAATATTTTACCGCCCATCAATTACGAGTAATTGCCTCACTTCCCTGTTATTTACAAGACAACGTAGATAAACAAAGAGGGTCAGGTGTTTATAACGCTTCAATAAAAGCCATACAAAGGCTAAATGAATTAGGTTATGGCTCCGAAAACTTGCAATTAGACTTAGTGTATAACCCACCAGTCCCCAAAAACGAGCAATTTTCTCTCACCCCCCATCAAACTCAACTCGAACAAGACTACAAAAAATACTTAAAAGAAAACTTCAATATTGTTTTTAATCACCTATTTACCATCACCAATCTACCCATTGGCAGAACCAAACATTATTTAGATCATAAACAATTATACACCCCTTATCTAAAATTTCTAGAAACTAACCACAACGATAATACAGTAGCTCATGTAATGTGCCGTAACCAATTATCCATAGATTATTTAGGCAACATTTATGACTGTGACTTCAACCAAATGGACAACCTACCAGCAACAACACCAAAAGGAGAAAAAATAACGGTAGCAAAACTTTTAGAAGCCGCCAACCTAGACCTAATCAAACAAATAAAAACCGCCAACTATTGCTATGGATGTACAGCCGGAAGCGGCTCAAGTTGCGGAGGTTCATTACTCTAAACTCTTTGCGCGACAGATCAAACCCATGCCAACAATCAACACCACCTTAGAAAACCTATTACAATGGATTAATCAGCTAGGATTTAGCGGTACACTAATCTTCATTATTATCTATATAGTAACCACCGTATTGCTAATACCCGGAGCAATTCTCACCCTAGGAGCAGGAGCCATTTTCGGCCTAGTAAAAGGCTCAATTCTTGTCTCTATTGCCTCTACCTTAGCAGCAACCATTGCCTTTCTAATTGGGCGCTATTTAGTGAGAGGATGGGTAGAAAAACAAATAGAAAAATATCCTAAATTTAAAGCCATTGATAACGCCGTAGCCCAAGAAGGTTGGAAAATAGTAGGATTAACTCGGCTTTCGCCGCTTTTTCCCTTTATCTTTTTAAACTATGCCTTTGGTATTACCCAAGTAACTCTAAAAGACTATGTATTAGCCTCTTGGATAGGCATGATGCCGGGAACCGTCACCTATGTTTATATCGGTTCTTTAGCCAAAAATTTAGCGACGCTTGGCACAGGAAGCGAACAGACAAATCTGGCTCAATGGGGAATCCGAATTATGGGCTTAATTGCTACTGTTGTGGTAACAGTTTACGTGACGAAAATTGCTAGAAAAGCCTTAAATAGCCAAATTAATGCTCCAAGCGAGGAGGAAAAGCCAATAGCAAAATCCTCTTAAAAATTGGGTTATTTAGACAGCAAAGGCACAAAATCAAAACCGGTTCCCGATGTGGAAGGTTGCCTTGCTTCTATCTTAATTAAAATAGCCGCTCCATTGCGGTCTCCTGACGGTAGAAACTCAATTTTTCCTGTGGCTCCCTGAGCAGAAAATCCCTGACTCGATAGCACACCCTGTAACCCTTGACGACTGATGTCTCCTGATTTAAATCCTGCAATAATTGCCTGTAGGGCATCATAAGATAGGGCACTACGCCAATTAACATCTCCTCCCCATAACTGTTTAGCTTGCACAGGAAAAGGATTACCCTTAAAAGCCTCAGAATGCCAAGGGGCTACTAATACCATACCGTTGACAGCTTGTTGTCCATCTTTGAGGGTTTGGTAAGCATAAAGGGTAGAACTTCCTAATAAAAATAACCGTTGTTGATTGGCTTTTGCCACCTCAAGCGCTAAATTTATTCTCTCCACAGATGCGGCTAATAATAATCCATCTGCGCCTTTACTAATGGCATTAGAAACAGCCTCATTAGCATTAAAAGTTGGGGCAGCAAAATCACAACTAATTTCTAGAATTCTGCCGCCATCAGCGTAAATCGCTGAAGTAAAATCATCTTTTAAAGATTGACTATTGGCGGCTGTAGAGTCAAAGCAAACAGCAATATTGGTTTTTTTAGCCATGTTGATGCTGTAGCGGGATACAGTATCAGCCTCGAATCGAATAGTAGGAACCGTCCGAAAAATAAAATTTCCTCTTTCTGGAATAGTTGTTACTGTACTGGTGGAGGAGATCATCACTAAACCCCCTTTTTGATATTCGGGTACGGCGGCAATAGTGGCATTACTAGAGTTATGTCCTATGACGGCTAAAATACTATTGTCTTTGACTAGCTCTTGTGCCACTTGTTTAGCCGTTTCGGGGTTATTATCATCATTGACAATTTCTATCTGTAATCCTCTGCCGTTAATTCCCCCTTTTTGATGGATTTCATTTTGTCCTTGGGCTACGCCTCGGAGGATTTCTTTAGCCACATTTAAATTGCCGCCAATGGGAACAACCACAGCTATTTTAATCGGGTTTTTTGTAGCGGCTTGAGCATTATTGAGATAAATTAAGGTTTCTGGATCATTGGGTTGAATTTGTCGAGAAGACTGAAATTGTGCGATGGCGCTGGCAAAATCTCCCTTAGCAAATGCTTCTACACCCGCTTGTTTTTCAGGAGTTGTATCTGCTTGGACTAAAATAGTTTCTCCTAGACTGCTGCGTTTTCCTGAACTCGAGGAAACCCGATTAAATGAATTTGGTTCCTTAGAGAACAAATTCGAGATGGTATCGCGCAATAACCAAGCACCACCCCCTAATATCGCAGCCGTAATTAAAAAAGCTAATATTAAAATCGTTGTTTCGTTTTTTTTCGACATAAGCTAATGTTTGTTGATAGGAAAATGCCCGATCTAGGCTGACTCTTTCTTCAATTTTGCTTTTTTTTCAGTATAAATAAACATTTTTTGGATTATACAGCAATAATCACCCTATAATCTTAGTTGATTGTTTACTTTGGTGGTTATCTACAATTATCATGTCTCGACCTATTGTTTATCTAATGGTTACTAATCATGGTTTTGGTCATGCTGTACGGATTTCTTGTGTTGCAGCACAGCTAAAACAACTTTGTCCAGATATTTTACTGATATTAGCTACCACTACGCCGCATTGGTTAATCGAATCTTATCTAGGAGAGGATTTTATTTATCGTTCTCGCGCTTTTGATGTGGGAGTTATACAAGCTGATAGCATCCAAATGGATAAAAAAGCGACAAAAGAAAAAATAGAGCAAATACGTCGAAAACAGAATTCTATTATAGCCGCCGAAGTAAACTTTCTGAAAACTAACCGGGTTCAGCTAATTTTAGCCGATATTCCGCCCTTAGCCGCTCCTCTTGCTCAAGCGGCTGGTATTCCTTGCTGGATGATGAGTAATTTTGGCTGGGATTTTATTTATGGACAATGGGGAGAAGAGTTTCAAGAAATTTCCCAGTGGATTAGTGAATGTTATCAAAAATGTGATCGCTTATTTCGTTTCCCTTTGTGCGAACCGATGAGCGCTTTTTCTAGTATCACTGATGTCGGATTAACGGGAGGAACACCCCGTTTGAGTGAGACCGAATTAAGAAATATTTTTAATTTAAAATCTCCTCCTTCGAAAACCGTTTTATTAACCTTTGGAGGACTGGGATTACAGCAAATCCCCTATCAACAATTAGATAAATTTACGGATTGGCAATTCATCACCTTTGATCGTCATGCTCCCGAATTAGCGAATATAATTAAAATCACTGATCATCGCTATCGCCCTGTAGATTTTATGCCGCTTTGTGGGCGAGTGGTTTGTAAACCCGGATATAGTACCTTTGCCGAAGCATTGCGTTTAAATGTTCCCATCGTTACCTTAACTCGAGAGGATTTTGGGGAAACGCCTTTTTTGTTAGAAGGACTGAAAAAATATAGCCAGCATCAAATTATCACACCCGCCGAATTCTTTGGGGATTCTTGGGAGTTTTTGCAGCAATCTTTAGTGCCGGCTCGTTTAGAAAACACCCTCGCTAAAAATGGGGCAGAAGTGATTGCTGGCGAAGTGCTAAATTATTTACTTTGATCTAGTTAAAGGATTGAAATAGCAGTAAGCTAGTAATAGATCCGATCAGCCTGTTATGGGATGAGTAGCGGGAGGGAACGAAATTACTAATTATGACTGCTATTAATATCCTCTCCGAACAATTAGCACAAGTCGAAACAGCACAAAAAGTAGAAGAACCGCCAAAAGTAGAAGATTCCCGTTCATCTGAAGAGAGTCATCATACTCAAAAAACTTCTTCGAGTATTACGATTGATTTAGCCGCCCAAGATGTTCGGGATGTCATGGAACAACAAAAGCAGCAGAGTCATCTGTTGACAACAAAACTTAATATTTTATTCGTGGTCAATGGTGCATTATTAACAAGCTTAACCATTTCTCGATTAATCTTCTTTCTTAGTCCCTTTAGTATTGGAGAAATAATCGGTTTTTTAATGAATTTCACGCTACTGATTAATGCCTTTTTGCCGCGTCAAGTGGCAGTCAGCCCAAATCTAGAAGACAAAAAATTTTTAGAACGGTATTTGTCTTTAACCCCAGAAGAATACCAATTACGGATGATGGCCAATCAAATAGCGACTTATAATACTAACAAGCAACGCCTTGATGATGTGTCACAAAGCTTAACCTATTCGGCTTATGTAACCTGGGTAATTGCTTTATTGATGTTCTTACACATGATATCCTCATATTTTGTGTCAGCAACATGAGAAAATAAATAGATGGAGTGATTTAAGGTTATGATGACTTCTAAACCTGCCAATACGGATTCTGATAGCAATGCGGGCAATTTTTCGGCCGGTGAAGCTTCCTATTCTGTAGAAGAATTATTATCTGAGGAAGAAGAAGTCACCCTAGCACCAGAACAATCACTAGAAGAAAAGGAAGCTGAGGATAAGCTGACGACTCGTATTGAACTACCAGAACCCGATGCAGAAAACATCACAGTATTGACTCATAAACTCCCTAATAAACCCATCTTACCTTGGAATCGCTACGACTCCCCCTGGGAAGAATCCGATTCTGAACAAAAAGCCACAGAACAAACTGAGGAAAAACCCGAGGAATTATCTAGTGTGATTTCCTCGGATTTAGAAGAAGAAAAGCTTATAACCCATGCGGATAATATTGAAATAGATGAGGTAGAGTAATAAAAGTAGTGATGAACCATCATCAAAAAAACATTAAAATTCAAACGACGGGTAAATCTTTTCACGATATCACCGCTAAAATTAAATCAATTGTGGCTGAGTCGGGCATAAATATGGGGTTATGTACCCTATTTATCCGTCATACTTCTGCCTCTTTAGTGATTCAAGAAAACGCCGATCCCGATGTTTTAAGAGACTTATCAAACTTTTTTAGTAAATTAGTCCCAGAAGATTCAAAAAGTTATATTCATGACGCAGAAGGTCCTGATGATATGCCCGCCCATATTCGCTCAGTGCTGACGCAAACTTCTCAACAAATTCCGATTACTCAGGGAAGGTTAGTGTTAGGAACTTGGCAAGGAATTTATTTATGGGAACATCGAGACCGGAGTCATTATCGAGAAATCGTTGTTCACATTAGTGGAGTCTAAAATTAACTCATGACCAAACATCAAATCATTCGTACTGATGAAGCCCCCGCACCGGTGGGGCCTTATAATCAAGCCGTAGCCGCTAGTGGTCAAATCATTTTTGTGGCCGGACAAATTCCCCTCGATCCGAAAACGGCTGAAATTGTCGGAGAGGGAAACGTCGCCAAACAGACACAACAGGTAATGAGTAATATTGAAGCGATTTTAAAAGCAGCCGGAGCCAGTTGGGAATCAGTAGTCAAAACAACTGTTTTTCTCAATGATTTAAACAATTTTACCGACATGAATCAAATTTATGCTCAATATTTTCCACAAGAAACCGCACCCGCCCGCGCTTGTGTAGAAGTTTCCCGTCTGCCTAAAGATGTTTTGGTAGAAATAGAATGTATTGCGGTGGTATAGCAACAGGGGAAAGGAAAAAGGACTAATGACCAATGACCAATGACCAATGACCAATGACTAATGACTACTGACCAATGACTAATGACTAAGGGGGTCAATTCCTGATAGGATAAGGTCAACTTGGGATCAACTTTTCTATCAGATTCAATCATGTCTATAAAATCTTTATTATCTCGGTTACTTGCGCTGATGCTGGTGGTGGTTATTGGGTTAGTTGGGTGTTCTAGCAGCCCCACAGGACTGGGTGGCAATTATACTCAAGATACTCTTAAACTCATCGATACTCTAAGTGCGGTGATCGAACTGCCCAAAGAGGCGGAGAACAAAGCAGAAATTCAATCTCAAGCCAGAGATGAAATTAATGACTATATTTCTCGTTATCGGCGCGATCAAAACTCTGGTGGACTACGTTCTTTTACCACCATGCAAACGGCTCTTAATGCGATAGCTGGCTACTATACTAGCTACGGTACTCGTCCTTTACCCGAAAAGCTCAAAAATCGTTTAAAACAAGAATTTAAACAAGTCCAATTTGCTTTGGAAAAAGGCATCTAAGCCATTGGTGTTTGCCCATCGATTTTGTTGCTCAAAGCCCGCTTATGGCGGGCTGTATCGTTGAACAGGATAAGCAAACTCAAGCAAAACAGTGAACAAAACAGCTTTATGTCATCGGGTTTGCCGCAGTCTAATGGCTGGACTACTGACAGCGAGTGGTTTAATGGTAGAGACGGGATATCCTCTACCGGGTCAAGCGGCTAATTATTACTGTCAATTATCCCCAGAAGAAGCGTCTAGCAAAGAGAATTTACGGGAAACTGCTTTAAAAGGAAATATACAAGCCGAAAAAGACTACGATGCTCTAGTCAGAAAACATGCAGAATTATTACGTCGCTGTCGTAACCAGACTTGGCCCCAACAACAGGCAATTTGGTTAAGATTATATCCTTGTGATGTTCGCGCAGGTTCTATTGACGCTATTTTAGACCGCATTGTCAATCGAGGTTACAATACGGTTTATGTCGAAACGTTTTCTGATAGTCAAGTTTTGCTGCCGCCTAACGATAATCCTACCTCATGGGATACCATTGTCAGAACCCCAGGCGCGGAAAATGTGGATTTATTAGCCGAAACGATTAAAAAAGGACATCAACGGGGATTAAAAGTCTATGCTTGGCTATTTACCCTCAATTTTGGCTATGTCTATGCTCAGCGTCCAGAGCGTCAGGATGTATTAGCCCGTAATGGGGCAGGACAAACCAGTATTGCTTATGTTCATGATCAGTCTCAAGGATTTGTTGATCCCTATCATCCTCAAGCCCAACAAGATTATACGGTATTACTCAATGCTGTGCTGAGACGAGAACCAGACGGCGTATTATTTGATTATGTTCGTTATCCTCGAGGGACCGGCAATAAATCTGCTGCCGGGGAAGTGAAAGATTTATGGATTTATGGTAGTGCCTCTCGACAAGCCCTGTATAACCGCGCTCTCAATAATAAAGGACGAGCCTTGATTGAGCGATATGTGACTCAAGGATATATTACGCTTAATGATCTGGTGACGGTGGATAACCAGTATCCTGAAGAAGGTTCCCCGCTTTGGCAAGGGCGCACCCCTCCCCCTAATGAAATGCAACTACCGGCTAATGCTCGTTTTCAACGCTTGAAAGATGAATTGTGGTATCTCAGTGTCGCTCATGCTGCCCAAGGGGTGATTAATTTTCTCTCTCAGGCGGCGACTTTGGTACAACGTCGAGGCATAGTCGCCGGGGCGGTATTTTTCCCGGATGGCAATCAAGTAGTTGGGCAAAAAGGGTTTGATTCTCGCTTACAACCTTGGGATAAGTTTCCCCCTTTGATCGAATGGCATCCCATGTCTTATGGGGTTTGTGGAACTCCTAGCTGTATTGTTCAACAGGTTAAACGTGTGACGGGTATGGCTTCTGGACAGGTAAAAATTGTCCCTGCATTGGCCGGGTTATGGGGACGAGATTATGATAAACGTCCCTCTCTAGAAGAACAAATGCGGGCTATTGAAGCGGCGGCTCCTCAAATTAAGGCCATTAGTCATTTTTCCTTTTCTTGGCAAGAGCCGGAATTGGAAAATGAGCGCCGCTCTTGTCGGTTTTGAAGTTCAGGTAAGTAGCTGGGCATAAATAAATTAACACTCTTATTAACTCTTAAAAATGGCTCAATCCCTTCCCTGTTACCTATTTCCAGAGCCGATGTTCCCTATTCCCCCTCTCTGTTTTACGTTTAATGGAAGCCCACGTACTTACTTACAAGCATATCAACGTGCTTTGAGTCAGCAGTTGTGATAAGCTGTCACGCATTTAAATTGTTCTTGGCGACAGGGGGTAAGGGGTAGGGTGTGGGCAAAGGGTTAGAGGTTTATTTTTTAACTTGAGCATATTAAATTTAAATGCGTCTTAGCTTATCCGGGTGGAGAAGCTCAGAAGAGTTTGCAGAGGCTCAAAGGTAACCGAACAAAGGGTTATAAGTAGGAGTTACGCACTCCTGATTAAAAACGACGATTTTATGTCCTAAGCGAGCCTTGCGAAGGATCACGAAGAATCTCAAACCCTTATCATTTGGTTACGGTGCGTAAGTCCTAATAAGGTTTTGCGGTGG
Source organism: Gloeothece verrucosa PCC 7822 (assembly GCF_000147335.1). Classification (NCBI taxonomy): domain Bacteria; kingdom Bacillati; phylum Cyanobacteriota; class Cyanophyceae; order Chroococcales; family Aphanothecaceae; genus Gloeothece; species Gloeothece verrucosa. The sequence goes on along the minus strand of NC_014501.1, from coordinate 2,186,677 downwards.
ATTTTGGGGCAGAAAAATTGCCTGTAACTCGAAAAATTCGCAAATTTGTCTTGAGAAACGTCTAAAAGATGTGGAAAGAGAAAACTTCTTTCCTAAAAGAACTTGAAAAACACAGAACATTGAGGAGAATTTGTGAAAAAGTTAACTTCCTTTCTGGCTGTTATTCTTAGCTTTGTTGTGTGTCTAGGTGGAGTAAATCCAGCTTTCGCTCAACAACTTCCTGAGCCGGCATCGCGAGGGATAACCACTTTTTACGCCACTCCAGAACAACAGGCACAAGGAGTGAAAGTATATCAAGATATATTGAAATATGATGTAGCTATCCCCAATACTGACCTAAGTCAGATACTGCCTGAAAATCAAAGCGATTTTCCAGCAGCTTATAGACCAATTCTCGAAGAGGGTCGTAAGAAAAACGGAACTAATGGCTCATTTACTGAAGGTTGGTTTGATTTCCAAGCTGCAAATGCTGTAACTACGGGAACTAACGTACTTTTCACCATTAATGCTCCCTTGAACGGCAGAATATACAGTGTAGTAGCTGGATTCCCTGAAAGTCAATGCCCTCTGAACATTCAAAGCACAGAAATTGCTTTCTTTGATAATGTCAAAGATGCAGAATTAAAGGCTAAAGAATTAGATGGAAAAGGATATTTGGTGTACGTTTCTCCCGTAGATGATTTGACGATCAAGGCATTTTCACAACTTTTCTATGACCAAGATACAGGCAAGAAAAAAACTAAGTCAGATTGTTTCTTAGTTTCAGGTGCTACTAAAAACGTTAAAGTCGATTTCAGCAAAATCTTCTATTTACTGCCTCCGGCATTACAACAGCCAGCGATACAAGCACCATTTGAATACGGTCCGAGAATTGGAAATTTCATTTATCTTGTCAATGCGAGACTGACTCTCACTATTCAAGGAGGTAATACTATCTTAAATAGAGCCTACTCGGATTCACAAAATAATCTCTACTTAGTGGATACCAATAATTCAATCAATGTGGATGGAGAAATAAGAAAGTGGAATGTTTGGGCCAAGAATACCTTACCTGTACAACTAATTATTTACAGACGAAATGCAAATTCCTGGTCTGTAATTGCTAAAAGTGATTTAAAAACTCCTGTAGTGGGAGCAAATTCATTTGATCTTCCCAGTCCCATTTCAGTCAAAAAAGGAGATTTTGTTGGCTTGTACTTTCCCCAAAAAGGTTCCGTTGCTTTCTCTCTAGATAACGGTCCATGGAATTTGGGCAACTTAAGTGGAAAAGTTCTTTTTGTTTTTCCCTCTCCTGAAGCCACTGCTACTGCGTTTTCTGGTTCTAGCAATCGCACTTACTCAATTAATGTGAAGTAAAACAATTTCTCATCTAGCAAATTTCAATGAAGGGGTGGCATAATCCCCTTCTCTTAACCACCTTAACCACTATTATATAGCTGAAAAACTGCATATTTTGAATTCGGGTGGGATGGCTTTTTTACAGTTGACTAAAAGGATTAACTTTAACGATGAAATTTCGACCTATTTCTCATAGCTGGGTGGCTCTACATCCAAAACCTCAAGGAGTAATTCAATTTATTGGCGGTGCTTTCTTTGGTACATTTTGGCCAATGATTTTCTATCGCTCTTTACTTCAAAGTCTATTCAATGATGGTTATACAATTGTTCTTTTACCATTCAACTTTACTTTTAACCATTATGCCGAGTCTGGCTTTTTAATCAGAGAACAGTATGATATAATGCCAGAGCTTGTCAGAAGGGCAAAATTTGCTGGCTATGACTATCAACCCTATCTCAGTGACCAAAACTTTTCTTGGATAGGCCATAGCATTGGCTGTAAATATATTGCTCTTTTGGAAGCGTTTAGTGCTTTACCTGTTATTGGCAAACCTAGTGATCCTAACTATTCTAATCATCTTAAAGAACTTAGAAAGTTTATTGATACCCTAATTAGATCAACCGCCAAAAAAAGAGATTCTCAAGTCAAAATTGCTAGGAAGATTGAGACGACCTTTACAGAACTATTAATCCTGATTAATGATCTAGAAATAAAGCGTAAAGAGGCTAAACGCTTAATTGAATATTACATCAAGAAAGAACCTAATTTCAAAGAGTTGAAAGGGGACATCGAAATTAGCAGCATCTTTATTAAGAATCAACCGTCTTTACTATTAGCTCCTGTCAATACAGGTCTTGATAGTGCTATCCCGCAACCTTTAGCAAGTATCTTTATTAACTTAGGTTTGAATGTCAAGCCAACCCCAGAGGAAACCTATGCCTTAATCAAGAACGCTAATCTATTTAATCTCCTGGGGTTAACTTCATTTAAAACAGATAAAATAGCTTTATCAACTTGTCAGTGGTTTGAGGAGGATTTTAAAAAACCTCCTACAGATTTTAAAGAAGAGTTAAAAGGTGGACATTTAAGACCATTGGGGATTCTATTCGGCAATTTTGTCATCAATTTTCCAGACCTTAAGGATTATATTCCACTGATTGAGCCTATACAAAAACGAAATAAAGAGTTTGAATCTCCTGTAAGTCAATTATTCCAACGTTTAGAAGATAAGCAGGCTAATGCTCAACAAGAGTTAACAACAAGGTTCTCTTAGCATGTTGTAGTAGCGCATCTAGACTAATACTGAATCCGGCTTACTTACCCCCTTTAATCCCCTTACCCTCAAGGGTAGGGCTATACGAACAAAGCCCGCCTACGCGGGAGGTCATTATAAAAGGGGTAGCTAACCCGGATTTGGGATCATTGTGTAGCTAATTATTACTTGCGCCCTTCCAGCCAGAATTAAAGTTTTATCAAAATTAGTTAACCCGATTTGAGCTAATTTGTTGCGTAAATTTATATTTTCTCCCCGCTTGCCGCTAAAACTTTCTTTCGTAGCGAACCCTAACTTCATTAAAATTATAATCATAAGAAATTCTCACAAAAGACTCATCATTTTTCCCCACACGATAGATGGCTTCAAGATAAGGTAAAAAGCGAAAATCAGCCATATTAAGCGACTTAGCCACAGTATTTTCAATATCATAAGCCACATTCTGTAATACCAAAGGAAAAGCTAATTGCACTACCCCATATTCCACGAGTTGCTGAGTATTTTTCCCTTGTAAAGCTTCTGCGATATTCAGTAACTGATTTCCCAGTAAATTAATAATTTGTGCTTCACTTCGAGGCGGACTACTCGAGAGCGTGATAGCAGAACTCGCTAATAACTGTTCGTCGGCTTTTCCATTTCTTGTGGTTGCCACAGCACGAAGACAAGTTTCTAATTGATTTAACTGTTGTTGAGTATATTGATTTTGGATAGTAACAGGCGGCATGGTAGGAAAAATTTGGCAAATTTCGCTAATATCTTTACTGAAACCCGGTAAAATTTGCGACAGCCGCCCATCAATAGCCAAGGTAACATCTATCCGTTCAACTTTATTGAGACTATCATCAGGAATTTCATTACTGAACTCAGCACGCACTTGACGATTAAGCTCGCTATTGGGAAAATCAGAAATAATGGTTCTCATTCTGATATTTAAATCCGGATTAAATAAACCTTGAATAGGATCAAAAACAATCTCATTTTGATAGCGACGATCTAATAAAAAGCGAGTATCAACAAAATTAACAATGCCTCTACTTAATAGAATTGTTCCCGTAGGCTGTAAACTATTCAGGTCTTTAAAGGTTCCATTTAAAGCAATTTCGCCGCCAAAATCAAACTCATACAAAGGATTTTGTTCAATTCTTAAACGATCTAAAATGATTTGTAAATTGTTCAATTGAGGAGAAACCGGCGAAGATTGAAGGCGTTTTGAAGTTAATAACCATTGATTGGCTACCGGACTAGCTTGCTGTTGCTCCTCTCTTCTTTCTGGCACAAATACCTGACCATTGGATAAGCGAACAGTTCCCCCAATTATAGGTTTTAAAGCCGAGCCATTCACCACTACTCTACCATCAATTAAACCTCGATAAAGACCCTCTAAATTAATATCTCCTTGTTGAACAACCACCGTTAAAGGATTAGAACTTTGGCGATTATTAGGAGATAAGGCTTCAAAGAAAGGTAAAACTCCCTGCGCGGCAATTTGACTCTCGGCAAAAGTGGCGGATAGTTGTTGAACATTCAACAGTTGACGATCAAAGACGATTTGACTATTAACGGTGAGAATTTCTGGAAAGGTAGCGGTGGCAATAGCCGCATTATTTAAAAGTACCCCGCCATGCACCACTAAATCGCTAATTTTGATGCCTTGATCGGTGACTAAACGTCCTGTTGCCATGGCCGTTACTCGACCCTCTCCTGAAAGCCAAGAAATCTGATCACTGGTAAAGATATTGACTAATTTTAAGGCTTCTGTTCCTAAATTAATCGAAGCTTCTACACGATCACTTTTAGCAAGAGGAGGATAAGGCACACTAGCAGATATTTGAACAAAAGAGGGATTATTGGTGGCTAATTGAAAACGTCCGTCAGTAAAGGTAAAATTCCCGGCAATGGTTTGATTTAGCAAACGAGCATTAAACGCGGCATCATTAAAAGAAAAGTTGCCCGCCACTTGGGGATTATTCAGATTGCCTGATAAATTTCCCCCTATATTCAGATTGCCGGCCAAATCTAGAGGAACGGTAACAAAATTGTTAATTGTATCGGTGCTTAAATTGTTGACCCCAAAGTTGCCGCTTAATTTTCCACTGGCAAGATTCGTTTGTCCTTGGAAGAAAACGACACTATTTTGCACTCTTAGCCGCGCCGGTTCTATGGCAATAACGCCGTTATTCAAACTCGCTTGCAGGGTTATTTCATTAATCGGTATCGTTCGAGTATCTTGAATAACAAATCCAAGTGGATCAATAATATTAGGATAAGATGGCTGAGGATTCCATGTCCAATTGCTACCTTGAAATTGAACGTTAGCCTCTGGATTTTGCAGGGTTCCTGCTAAGGTTAAACTGGCCTGATAGACACCCATTAGGTCTAACTGGGTAGGAACGCCTGATTTTTCTCGCTCTCTCGCTAAAGCTTTGATATATTCAGCAATTCGGGCATATAAGTTCACTTGTATATCAAGCGGCGCGTTCTTATTTCCCAAAGCATAAGCCGGAAGTTCAGCCGTCTTGAGCAAGTTAGAGGGTTGTCTTTGAATCCAACTGATGAGGGTTGCTATATCCGGAGTGCCTACCGCCGCCAAAATATCTTCTATATTCCCATTATCCACATTCGCTTTAGCAAAAATTGCGCCTGTACCAAAATTGAAAGAACCTTTGAGGTTATATTCACTGGTTCGGGTAACGAGGGTAGCTGAGGCTAACTGAGCGATTTTATCAGCATAGGTAAAGCTTGCTTGTAAGTTATCCCCTCGAAAGATGCCGATAGCGGGTTGATTAACCTTGAGATTTCCCGAGGTGGCGAGGCTAAATAAGTTGATGTCTGCATTTAAATTGACAATGCCTTGCACCACTCCAGGAAGCCCATATTGACTGAAGGGTGAGATGTTTAACACTTGTAGGGGAAAGCTTTCAATTTGAGCAATAAAACGCTCTCCTTCTCGTCTTCCTGTGGCTAAAATCGGCGGCTGATTGGGACTATATTCTCGGAAAGTAAAGGAAACTGGTAGATAAGGAATCAGACAGTCTTGACGGGTACAGGGTTCAGCGACAGCCGCGATAATGTCTTGTTTTCCTCGCAAATCAATGGCGATGTTTTGGCCTAGGGTAACCTGAACACTGCCTTTTAAGAGGGGATCAAAGGGACGGTTATTAAAGGCGAAATTAATCAGATTTAAATTGCCTGCTAATTGAAGATTTCCGGGGGCAGTGGGAGCCGTCAATAGGTTTTGAGCGATCAAACGCCCATCAAAGTTAGCTTTGCCACCAAGGTCTAATCTTTTCGGTAAAAATCCTTGAGGGTTGGGAATTCCGGCTAAGAGTTGAGTGGTGGGGAGTTGATTAAGATTAGTTCGGGCGGTTACTAATAGATTAGCGCTGGCATCAGGACGAGTAAATAAGTCAGTTACCCGAATATTGCCTCTAGCATTGACAATTTGCTCTCCGAGTGCAATTTCTACATTATTGGCTGTGATAGAAAAGGCTTGATTGCGCGCTAAAAGCGGTAAGATTGAACCCGAGAGAAAGAGTCTAGCGTCTGTATCGGGAAGATTGGTATATTGGGACCCAATCTTGGGCGCAAACCGCCGCACGAGTTGAGCGGTATTAATATTGCTACCGACAATACTACTTTGCCATTGATTATTATTTAAGCGAGCAAGGGCGGTTACGGTTCCCTGAGCTACCCCTAGTTTGACGTTTGCGGTGGCTCTGACATCATTTAAGTTCAGATTACCTTCTAGAAATGAGGATACTAAAGATTGTAAATTGCCGCTCAGATTGAGTTGAGAGGTGTTTAAATTAGCGGCTACGGGTAACTGAGGCAGAACGCGATTTAGGGAGAGAGAGTTTAGATTGGCGGCTGCTTCGATCAAGCCATTTTCTACATTAGCAATCAGATTGGCTGGACTATTGGCGATATTTAAGCGCACATTAGCACTGGCTGTCAGGCTATTGACTTGTCGGTTTAATATTTGTTCGAGAGAACCTGTAATAATTGCCCGGGTTTGCTGTACGCTAACTGGAACGGTTAAGTTAGGCAAAAACTGATTGAGGGGAATTTGAGAGGTATTAACGACGGCTTGTACAAGTCCCCCGTTTAAGCGGCTGATAACATTAACCGGGTTATTATTGACTTGTAAATTGATATCTGCATTGGCTTGTAAGCGATTCCAATTTTGATTTAAAAGGTCTTCTATGGGGCCACTCAGTCTGGCAGAGGTGCGAACCAGATTAACGGGTATGGAGATATTATTCGGCAGAAAAGGACTTAAAGCCAGTTGAGACGCGAAAATATTGGCGTTGATGTTGCCTGCTAAAATTTGACTATTGACAGCGACGGTTCCTTTTTGGACATTGAGGTCGAGGTTTGCTATGCCTTTGAGAGTGTCTGTACCAAATCGATCTAATCTTCCGGCTAATTGAATATTGGCAGTTTGTAAACGAACGGGTTTAACGGCTGTGGTATAGCCGCACAAATTGGCCACATTGCCACATAAAATAGCCACAAAGGGATCTAAGTCAAAGGTTTTAGCTGTGAGGGAGGTTATCCAATCTTTCCGTTTAAAATTACCACTGGCCTCAACATTAAGATTGCCTTGATCTGTTTGTAATTGAGTATCTCGAATTAAAACCGTTGGCCCTGCCCATAAAATATTCCCCGAACCCGCTATTTTTACATCCGATACTGTGGCTAAATTCGGCGTTTGCCAAGCAACGGTGCTTGTCAGTTTATCGAAAGTTCCTTGAAGTTTTCCTTCAGTATTAATCGTTCCGACGCTTACTGCTTGAGGGAAATTGACATAAGGTTTAAGGATTCCTTCGGCGGGAAAAGCTCCTTTAAAAGAGGCTGTAAGCGGCATTTTTCCCCAGACGATGGGGCGTTTTTGTTGCCAAGATTTGAGAATGCCTAATTGGACTATTCCATTGGCGGTAATTTGTCCTCCCCCTGTGGGTTGAATTTGAAGATTTTTTACCCAAAGTTGATTGAGATTGGTGCGGAAATTCGCGTTAATATTTCTGAGGCTAAGTTTATCCAGTAACACCGGATTTTTATTATTAATATTGCCGATGATTAAAGGTTGAGTCACTGCCCCCGTTATTTTGAATTTTAGTTGAAGCTGTCCATCCACTTTAAGGGGTAAGGATAGAGAAACTAGCCGCGCTAAATTACTAAATTTGAAAGGTTTTATTTCTACATTGAGATTATAACCCTGTTGCCAATCGATGGAGCCTTTGGCTTGGGCAACAATGTTATTGACATTAGCATCAAAAGCATCGACTAAGACTTTTTGGCCTTGAAAACGGATTTGGATATTAGCGTTTAACGGCGCTTGTAAAGAGGGAATTCGTCCGGCTAGTTGGGATAAACTGACTTGTCCTTGTCCCTGAGTTCCTTCTATATTTTCAAATGAGGGCACATTGAGATTGAGATTAGCATTAAATACCCCACTATTCAGTTTTAGGGGAGCATTGGGAATAAGGGTTACTAATTCTGTTAAGGCTAATCTGTTTACGGTTAAATTGAGGCGAGTTTTACCGGATTCTATAACGCTTTGCCCTTTGACATTCACTTGGCTTTGCAGCAGGGCAACATCTAAATTATATTGAAGGTCTTGTACCTTGGTTTTAGTATATCTAAGATTGCCGGCGGCTTGGATGGGAATAATTTTTTTCAGGGCATAGGGTTTTAAGTCGAGATCAGCATCTTCTAGGCGGACTTTGAGATCGAAATCAATGGGTAATTCTCGCTGATTTTTCGGCAGTTCAATATTAGTCCATTTGCCATTTTTATCTTGATCTAAGTAGAGATTAGGGTCAACAATGGTTACATCTAACGGTAGAGGACGACCCAATAAAAAAGGAAGCCAGTCAAATTTAATGTCAACGGCTTTTAGAGAGAGCGTATCTAAATCGGTTGGGGTAGCCGGAATTGATGAAGTGCCAAAGCGAATATGTGTTAAAGAAAAACTTTCAACTTTTCCTATATTAACTTTTCGGTTAATATAATTACTTAATTGTGTGGAGACCAAGGGAGACAATTTTTCATAAACAAAATATCGTACTCCTAAATAGCCGCCAATTCCCAATAGAATTAATACTCCTCCCCCGATTTGAGTTGAAGGTCGTCTGATGAATCGTCTTAAACGAGTAGCAAAACTAGGTTGTTCTGAAGGCTCAGGGGGAGTATTGGGCGAACCATTAGTCATCGTCTTTCTGCCTAGCTGATTGGATTGACCACACACAAGAGCAGGGAACGAGGTAACTTAACCTGATCCCTATCTCTTGATAGATGTGTGAGGAAGAGAAGTCCGACAACAATAATATTCTAGCAGTATTCCCATAAAAATCTACAATAAGTTATAAATTGTGATCATTGGTTGCAAGGTTCTTTTGTGTATTATTGTTGACATCGGTTACCTTGTGATATCTACTGTTATTAGTTATTAGTCAGTAGAGATGCTCTTGCTTGCTCGCAGTAGCTAATAGTCATTAATCAATAGTTATTAGTTATTCTGCTTTCCTTCTATTGCCTATTTTTTATTCTCTGTTGCCGATTTGCTTATATGTCAATCCTTCAGCAGCTACCTCTAAAACATAAAGCTTGGTCAAAAGCGATTTCAAAACCGGCCCAAGAATTTTCATTGACACCTCTGTCTATACTATCGGGTCAAATACCTACAGGACTCAGAGGTAGTTTATACCGCAATACCTCAGCTAGATTAGAAAGAGGAGGAAAACGGGTAGGCCATTGGTTTGATGGGGATGGTGCTATTTTAGCGGTCCATTTTACCGACGAAGGCGCAACAGGAGTCTATCGCTACATTCAAACTCGAGGCTATCAAACAGAAGCACTTGCCGATCAGTTTTTGTATCCTAACTACGGAATGACGGTTCCGGGCCCCTTTTGGAAAAGTTGGGGAAAAGAGGTAAAAAATACCGCCAATACATCTGTTTTAGCTTTAAATGACCGGCTTCTAGCCTTGTGGGAAGGAGGATGGCCTCACAGCTTAGATTTACAGACTTTAGAAACCTTTAAAAAAGATAATTTATCTTGGTTAAAAACGACAGATCTCTTTTCCGCTCACCCCAAAATTGACCCGAATACAGGATATATTTATAATTTTGGTGTAAGCCTAGGACTGTCTTGCGTTTTACAGATCTATCAATGTGATGCTCAAGGAAATCTTTTAGCTAGGGCTTCTCATCGGTTGTCGGGTCTTCCTTTAATTCATGATTTTGTTTTGGCAGGAGACTATTTAATTTTCTTTGTTTCGCCGGTTAGAATCAAGGCAATCCCTGTACTTTTAGGTTTAAAAAGTTATAGCGAGGCGATGGAATGGAAGCCCGAAATAGGAACTAAAATATTGATATTTAATCGCCATAATCTCAGTTTGATTAGTCAATCCGAAGCAGATCCTTGGTATCAATGGCACTATGCTAATGGATATATGGAACAAGATGGAACAGTAGCGGTGGATTTTGTGCATTATGGCAATTTTCAAACCAATCAATATTTAAAAGAAATTGCCACCGGCAAAACAGAAACATTGGCTAAAGGTACGCTGTATCACGTTCGTCTTAACCCGGTTACCGGTAAAATCATTGAAATGTTCTCATGGATGGATCGCGCTTGTGAATTTCCGCTTGTTCCTCCTCATCAACAAGGAAAACCTTGGCGTTATACTTATTTATCTGTTCATCGAGAAGGAGTCGATATTGCTGAGGAAATCTTGGGGGCGATAGCGAAATTTGACCATAAAAAGGGACATTTATCTATAGCCGATATGGGGGATAATTGTTATCCCTGTGAACCCATTTTTGTGCCCTCACAGCCAGGTTCGGAACAGGGTTGGGTGTTGACAGTGGTTTATGATGGCAACCACCATTGTTCTGAAGTGAGAATTTATGATAGCGAACATTTAGAAGATGAGCCGCTTTGCCGCTTACTTCTTCCCTCTGTAGTTGCTCTTGGTTTTCATGGAACTTGGAAACCAGCTTGATCTCTCTTCTAACCTATAAACATAAAGAAATCCTTAACCGGCTTGACTCTCCAGGAAACTGTAGGGTTTATCATAAAAGGTAAAGAACTAAAACTCCCAGAGCATTGCGGCAAGGAGTCAAGCATGGAAAATATTACCCTTAAACTGACAGGAATGGGATGCGCCGCTTGTGCATCTCGTATTGAACAAGCCATCCAAAAGGTATCTGGTGTCATCAGTTGTAATGTTAATTTTGGCGCTGAACAAGCCACCGTACAGTATCATCCTAAACAAACCGATGTCGGACAAATACAGCAAGCCGTCGAAAAAGCCGGCTATGAAGCCTTTCCTATCAAACAATTTGACACAGAATTAGAAGACCAAGAAAAAACCATCCGCCTCAAGGAAGAAAAAAAACTGCGGCAAAAAGTGATCATCGGGGGAATCATTAGTATTATCTTAGTTTTGGGCGCATTGCCGATGATGCTAGGGGTATCTATCCCTTTTATCCCCTCCTGGTTACATAATCCTTGGTTACAACTGATATTAACCATTCCGGTACAATTTTGGTGCGGCGGGCGCTTTTATAAAAATGCTCAGAAAGCGCTTAAACACGGTAGTGCGACGATGGATACATTAGTGGTGTTGGGAACCAGTGCCGCCTTCTTTTACTCTCTGTTTGTGACGCTATTTCCTCAAGTATTAATTGCTCAAGGATTAACCACAGAAGTATATTATGAATCGGCTGCCGTTGTCATTACCCTGATTTTATTGGGAAGACTGCTAGAACACCGAGCCAGAAGACAAACTTCTCAAGCCATGCGGCAATTGATCGGCTTACAACCGAAAACCGCTCTGATCATCCGTAACGGACAAGAAATCGTTCTTCCCATTTCATCAGTAGCCGTCGGTGATCTTATCTTAGTGCGTCCTGGGGAAAAAATTCCTGTGGATGGAGAAGTCATCGAGGGAAGTTCTACGGTAGATGAGTCGATGATAACGGGGGAAAGCATACCCGTTAAAAAACAAGCAGGAGATCAAGTCATTGGGGCAACCATCAACAAAAGCGGCAGTTTTCAGTTTAAAGCCGCTCGCGTGGGACAAGACACGGTACTGGCTCAAATTGTACAATTAGTGCAACAAGCACAAGGCTCAAAAGCCCCCATACAAAAATTAGCTGATCAGATTACCGCTTGGTTTGTACCGGCAGTCATCACCATTGCTATTGCTACTTTTGTCATCTGGTTGAGTATAATAGGAAACATTACCCTTGCCCTTATTTGTGCAGTGGAAGTGTTGATTATCGCTTGTCCTTGCGCGTTAGGGTTAGCCACTCCTACCTCAGTAATGGTGGGCACAGGAATAGGCGCAAAAAACGGTATCTTAATCAAAGATGCTCAGAGTTTGGAATTAGCTCATCAACTAAAAACCATCGTCTTTGATAAAACCGGCACCTTAACTGAAGGAAAACCCACCGTTACTGATTTTATTACCGTTAAAGGCGTGAGCGAGGGCAATGAATTAAATCTGCTACGCTTAGCCGCTTCCATCGAACGTTATTCAGAACATCCCTTAGCCGAAGCGATCCTGCGCTATAGCAAAGCGCAACAAGTCACTCCCACCCAAGCAACTGAATTTGAAGCTATTGCCGGTAGCGGCGTACAAGGTAACGTTGAGGGGCAATGGGTGCAAATCGGGACCGGACGATGGATGCAAGAATTAGGCATTGCTACAGAGGTTTTAGCCAAGGATCAGGAAAGATTGCAATATTTAGGTAAAACAGTCATCTGGATCGCCCTTAATGGGCAAATAGAGGCAATTATGGGTATTAGTGACGCGCTTAAACCTGCCTCCCGAGAAGCTGTAAACGCTTTAAAACGGATGAAATTAGAAGTGGTGATGCTAACGGGAGATAATTATGCTACCGCTAAAACCATTGCTCATGAATTAGGCATAGAACGAGTGATAGCAGAAGTTAAACCCGATCAAAAAGCCGCTCAAATAGCCGCCCTTCAGCAGCAAGGAAAACGGGTAGGAATGGTAGGCGATGGAATTAACGACGCGGTAGCTTTAGCCCAAGCTGATGTCGGGATAGCGATAGGTACAGGAACCGATGTGGCGATGGCGGCGAGTGATATTACCCTCATTTCTGGAGACTTACAAGGCATTGTCACAGCGATTCAATTATCTCGCGCTACCATGAGTAATATTCGGCAGAACCTCTTTTTTGCTTTTATTTATAACCTGGTAGGAATTCCCATTGCTGCCGGTATTTTATACCCGATTTTAGGATGGTTACTCAATCCGATTATTGCCGGCGGGGCAATGGCTTTAAGTTCAGTTTCAGTGGTGACAAATGCGTTGAGATTACGGAATTTTCAACCGGTTGATAAGAGTTGAATTATGCTAGAAATAGCAGTTTCAGAGGTAAATCTCTATGACTAGCACGAGCAAAAAACTGACTCTAGAAGAGTACCTTATCTATGAGGATGATACTGAAAATAAATATGAGCTTGTGGATGGAGAATTAATTGCCATGCCGCCAGAAAATGACCGCAATAACTTAATTTCACTCTACTTGCTTTGTGAATTTCTGAAGTATGTTCCGATTTATCTGATTCGTCATAAAGATACAGAAATTGTGGTCACTGGTAATCGCGCTCGGGTGAGACTTCCAGACTTGATGATCTTAACTGAGGAGTTATTAGCGGCTATGGAGGGACGACGAGCAACCATTACTCAGGATATGCCCTCTCCTGCACTGGTGGTTGAAGTGGTTTCTCCAGGTAAAATTAATGAAGATCGAGATTATCGCTATAAACGCTCCGAGTATGCGGCACGGGGAATTGCTGAATATTGGATTGTTGATCCCGGTAAAGAACGGGTGACAGTGTTAACGCTAGTAGATGGATTTTATGAAGAACAAGTTTTTGAGGGAAATGAGCGAATTTTGTCAGCCGCTTTTTCATCTTTACAACTGACAGCAAGGCAAGTTTTTAAGTAGGTGGACAGAATTATACAGCACTACGCATTAAAGTTAGGACATGGCGAGAAGATAAAACCTTGTCATAATCAACTGTTGCCTGTTCCCAGATCCGGTGTTCCCTAGCGCGTAGCGCTATAGTTCATCGTTGAGAGGGGGAGCCACCAAGTCAGGAGTCGGAATTCAAAGGGAATTGAGAACTTTAGACTTCTTGCAGAAGTAAGCTTGCCCTAGCGGTGTCGAAGGGTCACATCTGTCTAACTTTGTTTATTCCTCAAATTATTCAGGCAGATAATTAATATCTAGTAGCCGCTCTAAGCTATAAGGACAATTTTGAGGTAAGTTTTTTAATTTCCCCTCGGTTTTATCCATTACATATCCTAAAGCATCCTCTTTTTAACCCCCCTTTGTTAAGGGGGGGGTTGGGGGGATCAACTAAATGCAGGGTTACACTTTCAACTTTTCAATAATACGTCTAGTAGCTTCTTCTACATTTTCGCGGCTATTAAAAGCGCTAATACGGAAATAACTTTCACCCGCCGCACCAAAACCGGACCCCGGCGTTCCTACCACATTGGCCGATTGTAGCAACTTATCAAAGAAATCCCAACTCGACAAACCCTCGGGAGTCTTCACCCAAACATAGGGCGCATTAACACCCCCATAAACATTTAAACCAGCAAAAGACAATTTATCACAAATAATCTGGGCATTTTCCAGATAAAAGTTAATTAATGCCTTCACTTGTGCCTGACCTTCTTCGGAATAAACCGCCTCAGCGCCGCGTTGTACAAGATAAGAAACCCCGTTAAACTTAGTAGACTGACGACGGTTCCATAATTTCCATAAGTCTACATCCTCTCCATTAGCCGCTTTAGCTTTTAGGGTTTTCGGAACCACCGTCAACGCGCAACGAGTCCCCGTAAAACCGGCATTTTTGGAAAAAGAGCGAAATTCGATGGCACAATCTCTTGCTCCTTCAATTTCATAGATAGAATGAGGAAGACTCCCATCAGTTATAAAGGCTTCATAAGCCGCATCAAAGAATATAATAGACCCATTTTCTTTAGCATAATTTACCCATTTTGTCAAGTCTTCTCGGGTAGCTGTTGCCCCGGTGGGGTTATTGGGAAAACAGAGATAAATAAGATCGACTTTTTGGTCGGGAAGATCGGGAGTAAAATTATTTTCGGCGGTCATGGGCAGATAAACTAAGCCTTGATACTCGCCTTTTTCGTTCACGTCGCCGGTATGTCCTGCCATCACGTTAGTATCGACATACACGGGATAAACTGGATCAGTAACAGCAATGGTATTATTGTGGCCAAAGATATCAAGGATATTACCCGTATCGCATTTAGAACCATCAGAGACAAAGATTTCCGAAGCATCTATTTCACATCCTCGCGCTTGGAAGTCTTGAAGGGCGATTTTTTCCCGTAACCAAGCATAACCTTGTTCTGGACCATACCCTTTAAATGTAGCGCGGTCGCCCATCTCTTCAACGGCTTTAATCATGGCTTGGCGACAAGCTTCGGGTAACGGTTCAGTCACATCGCCGATCCCCAGTTTAATAATTTTAGCTTCTGGGTGCGCTTCTGCGAAGGCATTAACCCGTCTTGCAATTTCGGGAAATAAATAACCGGCTTTGAGTTTCAGATAGTTGTCGTTAATGGTTGCCATATTCAATTGCTACAAACACGGACTCGGATTAAATGATTATACAATGATTAATTATGATTAATAAAATCTTGAAATGTTGTTTTAGCTTACTTTTATATTCCTTTTTTCTGCTTACTCGGGAAAATAATCAGCATTGAGTACATCTTCAAGAGAAAAACAAGGCTCACTAGGAAACATTGTTGCCGGTAATTCATATTTCCGAATAATTATTTTAATAGCTTTTTGATAGCAGACCCCAAAAATTTCATCGAGTCTGACTTTAAGACTAGGACTATCTTTTAAAACCAGATTTAATTGTTCTCTTTGCTCAACAATTGTATTTCTCCAGCCTCTCGCATTATTTTCTTTTTCTGCTTGCCAATAAATTAATTTTAAAAGATGTTCAAGAATTGTTATCAAGCGGCTTTCTATTTCCCGCTTCTCACTTCTTCCCATTGCTTCAATTTCTTCAATTAAATTTTCTAAATCCACCTCATTAAAACGTTGCTCCTTAAGTAATTTAGCCATAGTTAAGAGCCAAAGATAAAAATCCTTTTCATAGAGATTTTTTAAAGATATTGATTGACTGGGACTGACCATAACTGACCATATAAGTAGCTAGACTTTTATTAAAATTAACTTTTGATTAGTTTGATTAAGTGAAAAACTCAGATAAATTGTTTAGAAAATTTTATTGAAATCTCTCACCCTCATAGTATTCACTTAATCAAAATAATTATAGTTGTGACTGAGTGGGTTCCCGTGCGGCTAACCCACCCTAACTAGAATTAACCAACTAATTCCTTAACTTTGTTGATGATGCCTTCGGGATCAAGACCTTGGAAAGGATACTGTTCCCATAAGCCGCCACAACCTTCCTTATAAGTTCCCAAATAGGCAAATTTAGGCGTTAAACCCCGTTCAAGTAACCAAGAACCAAAGCGGCTACCGAGTCCCGTGCGGCGGTTAAAAGGTTCAACCACCAAGACAAAAGGAGAAGCACCGACTTTGGCTAAAGTTTCCTCATCAATAACATTGAGGGTAGACTTATTGATGACTCCCACATTAATGCCCTCTTGTTTTAAACGTTCTGCGGCATCTACAGCACGATATAAAGCATCCCCAAACGTAACAATATAACCAGCGCTACCTTCTCGTACTACTTCATCTTTACCGGGGGTAAAAGTATAGCCTTCTCCAAAGAAATCTTTGCCATTAGCATCGAGAATATTGGGGGTTTTAGAACGAGTTGAATAAATAAACCGTAAACCGGGCTGATGAAAAACTGACTCAACACAAGCCTTCATTTGAGCCGCATCTGCCGGAAAATATAACCAAGTGGGGTAACCATCATCTAACCCATTATCGGCGAACATATTATTAATTCCGAAGTGACAGGTATTATCGGCCATATCGTCAATACCTGCATGGGAAAAATGACAGAGTAAATTAGATTTATTCAGCCGCGCCATGGTAATTTCAGAAATACACATTTCTAAAAAGGCGCTGAAGGTTCCAAAAATTCCTTGTTTGCCTTCCTCCATGCCAAACCCAGCAGCCGCAGAAATATTCCCCCGTTCCATAATGCCGCCACTGACAAAAATTTCTGGGTAAGCGGCATGAATTTTATTGAGTCCGCAAGAACCTTCTAAGTCATTATCAATACACATGACTTTCTCTTTGCGTTCTTGTTCGTTCATTTTGCCGAGTACAGACACCACCGCATCACCGAACACATTGCGGTTAGAACCCCAATTATCGCCAGAACCGATAAACTTATAGGTTTGTTTGGGCGCTTGAATACTCTTGAGATAGTCAACCGCGTCGGTGAGTCCTCGTTTTTCTAGATAAGCCAGGGCTAATTTGACAGAAATAACATCATGGCCGTGAGTAGAACCTTCTAATCCTTCAATTCCTACACACATTTTACGCTTATTAATGACAGCCACAGGGCCAACACTGGTAACCGCTTGGCAGATGCGACGATATAAGTCATCGATATCTTCCCCATCTCCCTCTAATATGGTGACACCGTGACCTTGGAGGGTTTGGCTGACGCTATAACCCGGTAAATAACTTGAAGGATGTCCGGCAATGGTCACATCATTATCATCAATGATCAGTTTAACATTCAACTTTTGCGCTACAGCCAGACGGGCGGCTTCTGCGTCATTACCTTCTTGTTGTGAACCATCAGACCCCAAACAAAAAACGATTTTGTTAGGATTTGCTAAAGCCACCCCATTGACATAGGGCCACATATGTCCCAATCTTCCAGAACTAAATTTAACCCCAGGAGTCAAACCGAGTTCAGGGTGTCCGGGTAGATGATAATGGGCCTCACGATAATGTAGCAGTTGTTCAAGAGGTAAACTCCCTTCTAAAGCCGCCATTAAATATTGTGTTCCTACCCGATGTCCGGCCTCATCAAAGAAAATCGGCACAAATTTATTAGGTTGAGAGTGGAACAAGCTATCTAAAATCAAGACTTCTGGCACTGTATCATAGGGGCCGCCTGTATGACCGCCTACACCCCTTGCTGCTCCCGTCGCCGTGAAGAAAACGATCGCATCGCGGCATAATTGAATATTGGCTTTTAAGGTTTCTTTCTGCTCCGGGGTTAAAGTTGGATTGGTGGGATCTAAGGTTAAGGGCTTATAGGCACTCAAATTGATGGGAAAGGCAGCTTTCGCTAAAGTCATGGCTATTGTTCCTCAATAGATTAACAAGATTCGTCATAATAACGACGATGATTGAATCAACCTAACCCTAAACGGTGGTAGGGCATTTAAGCAATTGTATCGCTAATAAGTCAATTAATAGTCCTAAAATTTTTGTTGATGATCAATCATCTCGGTAGCTCCACAAAGACAATTGTAAGCTTTTAAAATCAAAAATCGTCCTCGTTCTCTTGAGGAAAAAGATTTTCAAAATTTAAAACATACTCTTTAGAAAAAGGACACTCCACAGAGAATATTAGGACATTCACACATTCTCAACCCTAGATAAAAAAACCTCGGCATTTACCGAGGTTACTGCTGTTGTAGGAGAACTCAATGTCAATGGGAGATACACTGAGAAAGACTGTTGGTTGCCGGCTAACATTTGAGTGAAGCGATAGCAGAAATTTTTTGACAACCTTTTTTTGTGGTTTGCTTATTCAATAAGTTAACAAAAATGTTAAGGATTGTAAAGACTATTTGACAAAAAAAAGTTATTTGTCTACGAAAACACATAAGGCGTGCTGATAAGAAAAGCTGACTAAAAGCCTGAAAAGCCAGCGATTGAGCTTATTACAGCCATTTTGTAGCCACGAAATCACTTTTTATATCTCTCTTTAGATGCTCTATGACTGTCAGCCGAATGGTGTAGGATCAATTAGCTATGGATCAGCTTGAGCAATAAGCTATGTTAATCAATAAAGCTTTACAGGATAAAATTAGTATATATAGAAAACAGTTTGAAGAAGGAAAACCATTTAAACACGTTGTTATCGACAATTTTTTCGACCCAGATGTGGCTCAAACACTGTTGCAAGAATTTCCCCTATTTGATCCTCAAAAAGCCATCAGTGAAACCGGAACCCTTGGCGGAAAATCCGTGCATGAGAATTTAGGAGAAATCAGCATTAATTATCAAATTCTAGCTGAACATCTGGGTTCGACAGCTTTTCTCGATTGTATTTCTCAACTGACAGGGATAGAAAAACTCATCAACGACGAAACCTTTTATGGAGGAGGAACTCACGAAAATTTAAATGGGCAAGAATTAGACCCTCATGTAGACTTTAATTTAGATGAAAGAAGGTGGTATCATCGCCGCTTAAATGTCATTATTTTTTTAAATAAAGAGTGGGAAGAAAGTTGGGGAGGATGTTTAGAATTGCATTCTAATCCCCGAGAACCCGATGAAAATCAAATTACAGCCTTGCTTCCTCTATTCAATCGCTGTGTGATTTTTGAAACCAATGAATATTCATGGCATGGCTTTACTAAAATTCAACTGCCTGCGGAAAAACAGCATTTATCTCGAAAATCAATTTCTATATATTTATATACCAAAGAAAGACCCGAAGATGAACTAGCCCCACCTCATACCACCTTTTATATACATCGCCCTCTTCCTCCTCATATTCAACCGGGCAAAGTCTTAACACAAGAAGATTATCAAGAAATAAAAGTTTTGTTAAAAAGACGAGATGATTTAATTCATTTTTATCAAAAAAAAGAGTTAGAAAATTCTTCTGAACTCGAAAATATCAAAATGCAGATTAAGCGCTATTTGGCTTTAAAACATCAAAACTTATGGAAATTATGGCACTTATGGATTAAATTAAAAAAATCTTCATTTCCTTTGTTTTAGCCAGAAGGGGCTGCCCATTTGTTCGCCCCTTTGACAATTAAAACTGACGCAAAAACCGCCAATCACTCTGGTAACAACGGCGAATATCATCAATTTGATGAAGCACCATAGCAAAGCGTTCTACTCCTAGACCGGCGGCAAAACCAGTATAAACTTCTGGATCATACCCCACAGCTTTTAACACATTGGGGTCTACCATGCCGCAACCCAGCACTTCTAACCATTTGCCTTTCCATTGCACATCCACTTCCGCAGAAGGTTCAGTAAACGGGAAATAACTAGCCCGAAATTTAACCGGTAACTCTTCGCCAAAAATCTGACGAATAAATTCTTTGAGAGTCCCTTTAAGGTCAGTAAAAGTTAATCCCTTATCAATGGCCAACAATTCTACTTGATGGAAAACGGCCGAGTGAGTGGCATCTACGGTATCTCGACGATAAACCCGTCCTGGTGCCACAATGCGAATAGGCGGCTGATGGGTTTCCATATAACGAATTTGCACCGGCGAAGTATGGGTTCTCAACAAATGACCATTGGCCAAAAAGAAAGTATCCTGCATATCACGTGCCGGATGGTCAGCCGGAATATTTAACGCCTCAAAATTATAATAATCGGTTTCTACATGGGGCCCTGTGGCGACTGTATACCCTAGCCCCACAAAAATATCTAACACGCGATCAATAGTATTATTGAGGGGATGAACACGACCGATCGGACGACTTACCCCCGGCATGGTTACGTCTAGGGTTTCTGCGGCTAATTGGGCTTGAATTTGCGCCTGTTGTAAGGTCTGACGTTGGTTCTCTAACTGAGTCTGTAGCCCTTCTTTGACTTCATTGGCTAATGCACCTAGGCGCGGACGATCTTCAGGCGATAACTTGCCCATAGTTTTGAGAATTTGCCCAAGTTGTCCTTTTTTCCCGAGATATTGAACCCGTAGCTGTTCCAATTCTTCTAGGGTCGTGGTAAGGGCGATCGCGCTATCGGCTTCTTGTTGCAGGGTTTGTAGATCTGTCTCTATTTGGCTTAAGGAGGTGGTCATGATCAAAATTATTGCTGATTAACCTATTTGGGTTGAGCTACCCTCATCACCAAACTCGATTATATCTTTGTTGATCAAGCTATTGTAGTTTTTTGCTCGACAGATAAGACACATTGACATCCTCACCGCCGTAAAACGGGCGGTGATTCCCAAACCTCACGATTTGGGTTTCTTGTTTCCTTCCCGAATCCGGGTTTTTCGCAACTGCCCTTTAGACTTATGCCTATCAGGTCTTATGTCCGCTCCACAGACTCTCACCGCCAGCCCGGCGGCCAGAATATTGCGACTTGCATTGATGTCGCGGTCATGGACAGTTCCACACTCTGGACACTCCCACGAGCGAACACTCAATGGCAATTTGTCAATTACGAGACCGCAGTTCCCACACCGCTTACTGCTCGGGAAAAAGCGATCAATTTTTACCAGTTCACGACCATACCACTGGCATTTATATTCAAGTTGACTGACAAACTCAGACCATCCACAGTCGGATATTGCCTTAGCTAACTTAGAGTTTTTGACCATATTTCTAACTGCCAAATCCTCAACTACTATCGTTTGGTTTTCACGTACAAGTTGAGTTGTCAGTTTATGGAGAAAATCTCTTCTAGAATCCCCTATTTTCGCGTGAACTTTGGCTACTTTCAATCTAGCCTTTTCTCTATTCTTAGAGCCTTTTTGAGTTTTAGAATACGCTTTTTGAACTCGTTTAAGCTTTTTGTAGAGCTTATTAAAATGCCTAGGATTACTAACTTTAGTCCCATTGCTTGTGGTGATCAGACTGGTTATCCCCAAGTCGATTCCAATGACTTTATCGGTTTTTGGCAAGGGTTCAATACTCTCATCCCTAACCAAAAGAGAAATAAACCATCTACCAGAAGCATCGAGTTTGATAGTTATCGTCGATGGTTCCGTATTTTGCGGAAGTTGCTGACTCCAGCGAATAGTCAATGGTTCTTTGCATTTGGCCAACCAAACTTGGCCATCTTTCCATTTGAAAGCCGATTTGGTAAACTCTGCACTTCCTCCACTTCTTTTCTTTTTGAAACGGGGATACTTAGCGGTTTTCCCAAAAAAGTTAGCAAAAGCTCTCTGAAGGTGTCTCAAAGTTTGCTGAAGAGGAACACAGCTAACCTCATTGAGAAAATCCAAGTCCTCTTGTTTTTTCCAAGAGGTGAGCATAGCGGAGGTCTGACAGTAGTCAATTCTCTCAAGTCGCTCGTACCATGCTTGTGTTCTCTCATGCAAAGCCTTGTTATAGACCAAACGCACACAGCCCAATGTCCGACGCAAAATGTTTTCTTGCTCTTTCGTTGGGTAAAATCTGAATTTGAATGCGCGTGCTGCTTCGCAGTCCTTCGGAGCGGTCATGCCTTGAGAATATTAGACCTATATTTCACATTCTAACATATATTCTGTGAGATGGTACAATTAAGTAAAGCCGTGCGCTTAAGCACGGGGTTTCCACCCAAAATTTACGATGACCACACAGAAGTCATTAAAACTATTGATTACCAATGATGATGGGATTTTTGCAGGAGGGGTTCGTACATTAGCCAACACTTTAGCCCAAGCCGGCCATCAGGTGACAGTAGTTTGCCCTGATCGGGAACGATCAGCTACGGGTCACGGACTAACATTACATCAACCCATCAGGGCCCAAATTGTTCAGGGAATTTTTGCTCCTGAAGTCACTGCTTGGTCTTGTTCAGGGACTCCCTCTGACTGTGTTAAATTTGCCTTGAGTGCTGTCCTTTCTGAACGTCCAGATTTAGTGATTTCTGGCATTAATCATGGGTCTAATCTCGGGACTGATATCCTCTATTCAGGAACCGTTAGCGCCGCTATGGAAGGACTCATCGACGGCATTACCAGTATTGCCTTCAGTTTAACCAGTTTTTCTGAAGATGACTTCACCCCCGCCGCCGAATTTGCCGTCGTTTTAGTGGCTTTATTAGCCGAACAGCCTTTACCTCAACCGACTCTCTTAAATGTAAATGTGCCTGCCGTCCCTTCACAAAAAATCGCCGGTGTCAAGCTGACTCGACAAGGTTTAAGGCGTTATCAAGAAAACTTTGAAAAGCGCCTCGATCCCAGAGGAAAAAATTATTATTGGTTAGTGGGTGAAGTCATTGAAGAAATTTCTCAACCCGATCATCTCCATCTTCCTACCCATATCCCTACAGATGTTCAGGCCATTCGAGACCACTATATTACTATTACCCCTTTGCAATATAATCTGACTGATGTTCAAGGATTTGAACACCTTGATCAAGCAAACTGGTTTGGTGCCTAAAGGGCCAAAAATCATGATATTCTAATCAATCAAGGTCGTTCTAGGTACTATGTCCTCATCTCAATATAATCCAGACAACGAGTTAGATGATGCTGAGATCGTCACGCTGACAGATGAATCAGGGCGATCGCTAGAGTGTTACATTGAAAATGCTTTAGAAACTGAAGATGTTGCTTATCTTCTGCTGATGCCCATTGATACCCCAGTGGTTATTCTCGCTTTGGATGATGAAGCCGAGGAAGATGATTTATCAGAAACTTTTCTAATAGAAGATGAAACCGAAATAGTAAAGATTTTTGCCGATGCTAAAGCCGTATTAGCTGAACTCGATCTGACCCTCAAGCATACCGCTTATACCCTGACGGTAAGTGGTGAATTACCTCCTTTAGAAGATGAAGGAATTCTCACTTTAGAACTGAACTCAGAGGAGCAAGAAAGGTTAGAACCAGAAGAGTTACAGTTTTTGGCTAGTTTCTATCATCTAGACCAAAAATATTCCATTTATACCCCTTTAACTCCTCTACTGTTTTTAGCAACTTATGATAATTTCGGCAAAATAGAACTGGTATCTCCTGATGATGAAGATATTCAGCCGATTCTTGAAGATTTACTTTTTGACGAAATGGATTAAAACTCTCAACAGAGAAATTTTGAAAATCAAAAGCCAATAAATCCATTACAATAAAATTAGACAATAGGGTCTAAATAAATAACTATTTAAAGAAAAAAACGCGAAAATATGGTGGATAAAGTCGAAAAAACTGAACAAGAGTGGAAAGAAATTCTCACCCCAGAACAATTTAAAGTCACCCGCAAAAAGGGAACAGAAAGAGCATTTACAGGTCAATATCATGACAATAAAGAAAAAGGAACCTATAAATGTGTTTGTTGTGGCAATGAATTATTTAGTTCAGAAACAAAATATAATTCCGGAACCGGATGGCCGAGTTTTTGGAAACCTTTAAAGGAAGAAAATATTAAGTGCGAAGATGATTATGCTTTGTTTATGAAACGAACAGAAGTCTTATGTGCCGCTTGTGACGCTCATTTGGGTCATGTTTTTAATGATGGGCCGAAACCGACAGGATTACGTTATTGTATGAATTCTGCCGCTTTGACATTTAAAAAACAAGAAGAATAGTTATTAGTTATTAGTCATTAGTCATTAGTCATTAGTCATTAGTTATCTCTTTTTCTTGTTTATGGAGTTGAGTTAACAATTAACTAATGGCTAGAAAAAAACGATTATAAAATTGCTAATTCACTAATGACCAAGGGCCCCTCTTCAAGAGGTATCTACTGACTATTGACTCTTGACTCTTGACTCTTGACTCTTGACTAATTAAGGAACAAACATTAGTAAACTCTCATCAATCGCAGTAATAGCCCTTTAAAGGAAGATCGATAAGGACAAAGATAATATGATAGCAAGGGGGAAAAATTCGTCGAATTTGCGGTGGATACGCTACTTATTTCCATTTTTTGAGAGTAATGTAGAAACTTGGTCAGTAGAGGCGCGTTTACTACGCTGGCTTACCCTTCTTTGGCTATCGATCGGGTTAATTATTCAATTTAGTGCCTCCTACCCTGTATACGGGCCAAATAACGTCATAAGACAATTAATCTGGCTGTGGATAGGTATGATTGGCTTCAATTTTATTACCCGATCTCCCCTACGCTATTTCTTAAATATTGCACCTTGGATGGTATTACTCGTCCTAGGAATGATTTTGAGTACCTTAGTTCCTGGGTTAGGAGAAACGGTCAATGGCGCAACCCGTTGGATTAAAATTGGACCCATCTTGATTCAACCTTCAGAGTTGATGAAACCCTTTTTAGTGCTGCAAAGTGCCAGAATTTTTGGCGATTGGTTTCGATTATCCTGGAAAATTCGCCTACAATGGGTAGGGCTTTTTGGCGTGGTTTTGGCAGGAATTCTCATTCAACCTAATTTGAGTACCACCGCTCTCTGTGGCATAACCTTATGGTTAATTGCTCTCGCTTCAGGGTTACCGATGTTTTACTTATTGTCAACGGCTATAGGAGGCGGCTTAACCGGATTTATTAGTATCAGTTTACAGGAATATCAAAGGCGGCGTGTACTATCTTTTATGAATCCTTGGGCGGACCCTAGAGGCGATGGATACCAACTGGTTCAAAGTTTACTCGCTATTGGTTCCGGCGGAAATTGGGGTGTAGGATATGGAATGTCGCAACAAAAACAATTCTATTTACCCTTTGCGGATACAGATTTTATCTTTGCTGTCTATGCCGAAGAATTCGGTTTTATTGGGGGAATATTATTATTATTATTATTAATGGCTTTTGCCACAGTAGCGTTATCAGTAGCACTCAAATGTCGTCATCGAGTCAAACGCTTAGTGGCAATGGGAGCAATGACGATTTTAGTAGGACAATCATTGCTGAATATAGGGGTAGCCACCGGCTCATTACCAACCACAGGTTTACCCTTACCCTTGTTTAGTTATGGGGGAAGTTCCAGTCTAGCGAGTTTATTTTTAGCAGGGTTGTTAATTCGGGTGGCTAGAGAAAGTAGTGAGGCTGAAGTTGTCCCGATGAAAAATCGACGCGCCACAGTTAATGAGTAGAAAGCCGCTACTTGTATTGATGATTTTAGCCAAAGGAAAACTGCTGTAACGAATGTGCTTGCTGAGGTTGAGTCAACTCGGAATTTAATAGCAATAAAATCTCGTTAAGCCCTAAAGCGTCTCTGACTTCAGCAACGGTTTTGTTTTCGTAGAGAGCAAAATCAATTTTGTTGAGATTTTTGATTTTTAGCTTTCTGCCCAATTCTACCCCTAAATCAAAAACAAAAAAATCTTGGGTACGAAAACGGAATTTTTTCGGATATAAAAATCGAGAAACAAATTTAAATAATTTTAAATGCCATTCTTGGAGGTCTGTATCACTTCCCATAGTCACGCCAATTAAGAAGGCCTCATCCTCTAAAGAAACGCCGACCCCTAGAATAGCGTGCAGACAGTCATGGTGATCCAGACTGATCTTTCCAGGTAAAGCAATAGGGCTTCCAGGATTTTCCCACAACCAAATCCAGAAAGGAATCGCTTCTTGTGCATCAAAACAAACGAGGTTTTTAGCATCTTTTAAAAGAGTAGTTTGTGGATTAAATTGAAGTTTTGTTATCTTGGTTATTGGTTGATTAAACATCTGAATTACCTCTTTTTTTGCTATTAAGAAAACCACAGGATATTTAGCTATAAAGCTTTTTAGACTGCATTTTTTGGTTGAACATATATAATTTATCACAATTTTATAATATAAAGTTTCCGTAAAACCAACCAATTTTAATAGAAAATATGAGTTTTTTTTGTGTTAGATTTAAGTGAAATTACTGAATAATTTTATTTGAGAATTTTATCATTAAAAAAAGATATATTTTTGGCATTATTATACTGACAATTTAACTTTTAATATAACTGAAGGCAGCGAGTGAAGCAGTGATATCTGTCACGGCAGACTGTTAATGAATATCACCTTGCCTTGATAATGCTCATCACCATAGAGTAGTGCGGAACTCGTTCCGCACCCCAGTGAGTTGAGGACTTATCACCCTTGAATGACAACCCTAAATAAAATAAAAACAGAAGAAAAGAACGATAAAATCTTGATCGTCCCTTCCCGATTTGCATGGTAAAATGACCTTTGATCGCCGCCAATTTCTCATGGTAACGGGCAGTTTATGCGGCTTAACCTTAGCCACCCTAGTGCGGAACGCGTTCGGTCCCCCAGCCCATCAAGCCCTAACCAAAAACCGTACTACTGGGTCTAATCAACCCCTCTCCTCATCACCCGTTGCTACTGGACCTACTCCTACTTCTAACCCCTCACCGGCACCCAAAGGACTCGCCACCACCATCAAAGGCGATGTACGTATCGTGGTCATTAGCGACCTGAATAGTCAGTACGGATCTACTACTTATGAACCTGAAGTAGACCAAGCGATCGCACTTATTCCCGCTTGGGAACCGGACCTTGTCTTATGCGGCGGAGACATGATCGCCGGACAAAAAACCTCCCTGACGAAATCTCAAATAGAAGCCATGTGGCGTGCATTCGATCAGCATATTACTAAACCCATCAGAAATGCTGGCATTCCCTTTGGTTTTACTATAGGTAATCATGATGCGTCAGGAGCTTTAGACCAAGGAAAATTTATCTTTGACTCAGAAAGACAATTAGCCTCTGCTTATTGGAATAACCCGCAACACGAAACCGGACTGCAATTTGTAGATCGATCAGGGTTTCCCTTTTACTATACCTTTACACAAAAAGACGTTTTCTATCTTGTCTGGGATGCTTCGACTCATATTATCTCTCACGAACAACTCGCATGGGCTTCAAAAAGTCTTGCCTCTGAAGGGGCACAACAAGCTAAAATGCGAATAGCCATCGGTCATTTACCCCTATATGCGGTTGCCGTAGGACGAGATAACCCAGGCAATTATCTGGCCAATGCCGAACAATTGCGCTCACTTTTAGAACGCTATCACGTCCATACTTATGTTAGTGGTCATCATCATGCCTATTATCCCGGCAAAAAAGGCCATTTAGAATTACTCCACACCGGCGCACTAGGTGCAGGTCCTAGAAAACTTTTAAATAGTAATCTTCCCCCTACAAAAACTCTCACCGTTGTTGATATCGATCTCAATGGTGAGTCAACCCGCTACACTACCTATGATATGAAAAGCCTATCCATGATTGATATTAAAATCCTTCCTAGGGTAATTGACGCGCCCAATGGTAGAATATTTCGTCGGGATGTAAGTGAACCATGAGCAATTATTAAGTAATTTAGGAATGATCAATGGGTAAAGTTATTAGTACCGTTAATATGAAAGGAGGAGTGGGGAAGACCACCTTAACTGTTAACTTAGCCACTTGTTTAGCTAAATATCATGGAAAACGAGTTTTAGTCTTAGATCTAGATGCTCAAATTAGTGCTACATTGAGCTTAATGTCGCCTCATGATTTTGCCAAAACTCGCAAGAAAAGACAGACAATCAGCTATTTAATTGACAATATTATTAAACCTAATTCTTATAAAAAATTGTCAATTCAGGATATTATTATCCCTTCCGTATGTCAAATTAATGGATTAGAATTACTGCCCGGAGACATCGAACTTTATGATGAGTATTTGGTGTCGGAAATGCTTCATTATCGCTCTTTAGCCAACAGTAATGTTAAATTTGAAAAAATTTGGAATGATTTTGAAAGAGTTCTCATTCAAGATATTTTAGACCCTATTAGGGATGACTATGATTTTATCATTATGGATTGTGCCCCAGGTTATAATCTTTTAACTCGCAGTGGAATTGCCGCTAGTGACTTTTATTTATTACCGGCTCGACCTGAACCTTTATCTGTGGTAGGAATGCAACTCTTAGAAAGACGCATTACTAAGATGAGAGAAAATCACTTAGAAAGCGACCCGCTAGACTTAAGATTATTAGGCATCGTTTTTATTCTTTCTGGCGGTGGTTTACTGAGTCGATATTATAAACAAGTCATGAAACGAGTTCGAGAAGATTTTGAACCCCATAAATTATTTGAAAATTCGATTCCGATGGATGTTAATGTGGCTAAAGCCGTAGATATGTTTGCTCCCGTAGTGTTGTCTATGCCTAATTCTGCCGGTTCAAGAGCTTTTGTAAAATTGACTGAAGAATTTTTAAGCAAAATTGCTAGATAGGGCCTGCTGAAAAAGTTTTTTAATGAGTATGGGCTACAGACAGCTATTAATTCATTAACCCTATTTTATTGGAGAAAGGGAAAAAACCGGCTTTTTAAAAGCGACCTACTCTTTTTTTCCCTCAAATTTTTCTTCTTAATATTTGGATTAAAGTTTATCCAACCATTTTAAAATTAACTCATTCACCATTTCTGGGTTTTCATCATGGGGACAATGACCAGCATCCGGGATAGCATAAAATTCAACATCTAGACCGAGATTCGCTCTTTCTTGATAAATCTTCGCCCCTTTAATCGGAGTCCAAGGGTCTTTATCTCCCCATAATACTAATAAAGGATGTTGTAGCTTAGGTAATAAATCCGTTGGTTTCGGTCCAGCCGGCGCAGAGAGGACAGAGGCAAACACCTGCTGGGCGGTTGGATCACAGGAGGGTTGATACAATATTTCTACTAGCTCATCAGTAACTGCCTTTCTATCTCGATACACTTGATATAGCGTATTGCGAATACGATGTTTTTGGCGGATGCGATTAAAAAGAAATTTACCCGTTAGCGGAGAACTCACCAATTTAGTAAATGTCCCCATAATTAACCTTAAGGGCAAATTTAACTCATCAGGACGGTGATTGAGTCCGCCAGCGCAATTAATCAATACCCCACCGGCACTGATTTCAGGATAATCTGTCATCACCATTAAACTCAATAAGCCGCCAATGGAGTTCCCCACAAATACGGTAGGTTTTTGGATATGAGCCGCCCAAAAATCCCGTATTTGGGCCTGCCATAGCTCTAGAGTGTAATTTAGGACAGGTTTATCTGAGTTACCAAATCCTAATAAATCTAGGGCAAACACACGATAACCTTTTTCGGCCAGAACAGGAATATTTTTGCGCCAATGGCCAATAGAAGCACCAAACCCATGAATTAATAGCAAGGGTTGTCCTACTCCCATAACCATGTATTGAATTTGATGGCCTCGCCATTCCCAGTCCAGTTTTTCTAGGGGGTGAGTTAAACCCACTTGCTTTGTGGTCATTTGATCTTTAGTCTTTGCAAACGGTTTTTAAAGTCATTTTAAAGCACTTTTTGCCAATAGTACCATCAAGGAATTAGGCGACTCAGGAGCAGACAAATTTGTTTTAGGTGATTGTTATGGTAGTTTCTCTGTAGATTTTTCGCTTCGCTGTACTACTATGCAGATTAGTTGGGGGTTTATCTTAACCATTTTTTTGTAACCCTGGCTTGACTTTTGCCGAAAACTTTGAAACTTCTTTTGCTGAGTTACCTGGCTTTTTGTACTCTACTCAAAAAAAATTAAGATTTTTTTTAATTTTTTGTTACATTTATTGATGAAGATTTGTAAACTAGAAACTAATCAGCCAAGTGGAAATCAGCGAGACAATGAAGCAAGTGATTAGTGTAGAAAAGAGTTTGCTATGGGGCCATCTTTTTTCGATGGCCTTTGGGTTAGCCGGACTGTTAATCGTCTTACCCAACCCCGATTTAATCGCTAAACTCCCAGAAATAGGCAAAACAGCCTTTGCTTGGTCTTTAGCTGGCGGTGGAGTTGTTTATATGCTCCTGGGTATGGCAGCCGTAGCTGTTTATGCCTATCGTACAGTAGGGGTATGGCATTGGTTAGGATTTATGATCCCGGCAGTGGGTTTATCTTTGGGGAGTGAATTATTAGGCACTAGCACGGGATTTCCCTTTGGTCATTATCGTTATTTGACAGGTTTAGGCTATAAAATTGCAGGGCTAGTTCCTTTTACTATCCCTCTATCATGGTTTTATTTGGGCTTTAGTGCTTATATTATTGCCCGAATCGGACTTAATCAGTTTCAAGTAGCCAGTTGGGTTAAACAAGCAACAGCCATCGTCATTGGGTCTGTATTATTGACCTCATGGGATTTTGTTTTAGATCCGGCCATGAGTCAAACGGCTATGCCCTTTTGGGTTTGGGACCAACCGGGCGCATTTTTTGGGATGCCCTATCAAAATTTTGCCGGCTGGTTTGGAACCGGAGTGGTTTATATGACTGTAGCTACTCTAATCTGGAATATCAAACCCTTAAGGCTACGGAAAACTGACTTAAACTTACCCTTGGTTATGTATTTAAGTAACTTTGCTTTTGCGGCTATTATGAGTACGGCAGTGGGAATTTACCCCCCCATCTTACTTGGGATAATCACAGGCGTGATTCCTCTTATCAGTTTGTATCTAAAAGCCGCCAAAACAGAAACCATTGATTCGCTCCCGATTCAGGCTACAGTCAATGAATATCCCTCGGAAAAAATGCCGATAGTTTCTGTTGGAGGAAAGCAATAATTGTTGATTGAGGCCATTCTAGCGGTTAGCGCCCTGGTTTTGTTACTATTCCAGGGTACAGCTACCCTAATTTTACTCGCCCGTCTCTTAAAAGGTCCTTTTCGTCGCCCCCCTCTGGAGGCAAAACAGCCCCATCCGGATTTATTGGGGTCCGTCAGTGTGGTGGTTCCCACTTTAAACGAAGTGGAACGCATAGCTCCCTGTCTCGAAGGGTTGAGTCAGCAAAGTTACGAAGTGCGAGAAATTCTGGTGGTGGATAGCCATTCCACTGATGGAACCCCCGAACGGGTTCAAGCGGTTGCTCATTTTGATCCCCGTTTCCGTTTACTCAATGATGGCCCCTTACCCTCGGGTTGGGTCGGTCGTCCTTGGGCGTTACATACGGGTTTTTTGCAAAGTTCCCCGAAAAGTCGCTGGATTTTGGGCATTGATGCCGATACTCAACCTCAACCGGGTCTAATTGCGAGTATAGTCAAAGTGGCCGAAGAAGAAGGTTATGATATTGTTTCCCTTTCGCCTCAGTTTATTTTGAAATATCCTGGGGAATGGTGGTTACAACCCGCTTTACTGATGACGTTACTTTACCGTTTTGACTCTGCCGGGGCCAGAGAGTCAAACCCGAATACTGTGATGGCTAATGGTCAATGTTTCTTGTCCCGTCGTGAGGTTTTAGAACAACTCGGCGGGTATGAAAGTGCAGCGAGTTCTTTTTGTGATGATGTTACTTTAGCTCGCTATGCCGCAACTCAGGGCTACAAAGTCGGATTTTTAGATGGGGCCAAAGTCATCCGAGTGCGGATGTATAACGGCTTTGAAGATACTTGGTCCGGCTGGGGGCGCTCACTAGACCTTAAAGATGCTTCAACTCAAGAGCAATTATGGGGAGACTTAGGGTTACTAATTTGTACTCAAGGGTTACCGTTATTGTTGTCTGTAGTAGGAAGCATTTGTTTGGGACTCGGGTATTCTTTCCCCAGCTTAAAATTAGCTCTCGGGTTAAATTTATTTTTAGTGCTGATTCGATTTGCCTTACTTTGGGCCATTTATCCTTCTTATTACCGGTGTTCGGCTTCGGGTCCGGCAAGTTGGTTATTTTGGCTCTCGCCGCTTGCTGATCCTTTAGCAGTTATCAGAATTGCTTTATCGGCTTCTCAAAGGCCGACTCAATGGCGTGGCAGAATTTATTCATGATTAGTCAGTAGGGTAGCACAGGAAAAGTGCCCATTAGTCATTAGTCACCGACTCAGCAAATCACTCATCAAAGGCTGTAGCCAAGGGAGGTTTGAAGTAGCCGTTAGTTAAATGGGCCCACTGTTAGGTAACCGATGTCCCTAAAATAAGCACCAATAACTATTGACTAATGACTAATGACTAATTGTTAATCAACGCGCTCTAATTGCCAGAGGATTTGATTACCCTCTCGTCTAACACGAGATACCACCCAATTACGCCAAGACCAGTGATCGCCTCGACTGGTAACAGCGCTGGCATTGATATCCATTAAATCAGCAAGTTCAGAGCTAGTGATTAAGTAACCTTTACTTGCAATTTCATCAGCAATGCGTAGAGTGTCGATTAAGTTTCTTAGTTGGTTTACTCTCTGTTCTCGAGGTAATTCCAATTCTTCGATTACACTGGCAGAGGATTCTATCATGGTTGGATCAGCCTTAAAAATGTCTAGCTATTTTGGTCAATAACTTCACGTTTTAACAGGACATCTGTTTGATAACCCTGCTATTGTAATTGTATCGATTTCTTTTAAAGATGTAGAATTAACTGTCGAATTCATGAGCAATAAAAATTAACAGCTATTTGAGCTATAATTATAGATAACTGTTCCCTGCCAACTAAAACGATTTGTTTATTTCTATACCAGAATAGGCCGAACCAGCGAAAGATTCGGCTCTTAGAGCAACTGCCGAGAAATTTTTAACAGAGATTTCTCTCTCAAAACCCTTTGCTTAAGCAAGAGCAAAGCAAATTATAATGACAATATTTTATCAATGACCGAACGAGTCAGTTAGAGTGTAGGGAACCGTTAGCCGTTAACTTTAATCACCGATGAGTTATAAATTTTAACGGCTGACCATTAAAAACGCTCTTTCAAGCTTTAGCGATAAATTCTAAATAAGAATTACTCAGTTCTTTAACCGCTAATTGATAAAACTGTTGGCCCTGTTCAGGGGTAGCCAAAGCCGGATTAGATCCCATGCGTCCATCGGGATAATGACGACGAAAATCAGCCGCCCCATAAATAGGATATCCAGAAGCGACTTGAGTATCAAGGGTTGCAGTTTTAATCAAGTCAGGATAAACAAATTGGGTTAAAGCCACTTCAGAGGGGGTAGCATGAGACCCTTCTTGATCACCATACAATTTTTTAGCCAATTGATAAACCTCTCGACACATAAACCAGTTAGCGATCTCACATCGGATTTCATCAGCATGAGGTATATTTAAATTAGCTAAGTGATAGTAAGTTTCTGCAAAAGCGGCTTTTAGGGTCGCAATATTGCCGCCATGACCATTGATCCAGAAAAACCGTCTAAACCCCGAAACAGCTAAACAAGTGATATAATCCATCACCACTTGAATAAGGGTGGAAGGACGCAGGCTAATGGTACCCGAAAAAGCCGTATGATGTAAGGCCATACCCAGATGGAGAGTAGGGCCAACCATCGCAGCAGTAGCTTCCCCAACTCCCTTAGCAATAACCTCAGCACAAATAGCATCAGTTCCGATTAATCCAGTGGGGCCATGTTGCTCTGTTGAACCAATCGGGATAATAATACCAGTGGAGTAGCTTAGGTAATTTTCAACTTCTGGCCATGTGCTTAGTTGTAACAACATTGGCAATTAACTCCCTTTTTGTTGTATATGTTGGCATAGAAAGGTCTAAAAAAGTTTTTTATGTTATCTCTAGATGTGCCTCAACTGTCTTCCAACGCTGATTTAGTTCAAACCCATCGTATTCTGGTCGTAGAAGACGAGGATGTAATTCGAGATATGGTAGTTCTCGCCTTAGAAGAAGAGGGTTATGAGGTTAAAAGTGCTTCTGATGGGCGCTCAGCCCTAGAATTATTACAAGGGTCAGATGCAGTTGAATCAGAAAAACTGTTTGATTTATTAGTGTTAGATTTAATGCTACCCTCTGTCAATGGCTTGGATATTTGTCGTCTGATCCGTTATCAAGGCAACACCATCCCCATTTTAATTCTCAGTGCTAAAGTTAGTGAAACTGATCGGGTTCTGGGGTTAGAAGTCGGGGCCGATGATTATCTGACTAAACCTTTTAGTATGCGCGAATTAGTCGCCAGATGCCGCGCATTACTTCGTCGCCAGAGTTTTAGTACCATTTCTGCTAATCCCGTGCGAAAGTTTCGGGATATTATGCTTTATACTCAAGAATGCCGCGTATTAGTCAGAGGAGAAGAAATCAACTTATCTCCTAAAGAGTTTCGTTTACTAGAGTTATTTATGAGTTATCCCCGTCGAGTTTGGTCTAGAGAACAATTGATAGAACAAGTTTGGGGACCCGATTTTTTAGGCGATACCAAAACCGTAGATGTTCATATTCGCTGGTTACGGGAAAAATTAGAACGGGACCCTAGTCAACCAGAATATTTAATTACGGTTCGGGGTTTTGGTTATCGGTTTGGGTAAGTCATTAGTCATTAGTTTTTAGTCAAAAGCGAATTAAAGGGCCAAGACTAAAGGCTAAAGACTAACAACCACGCTATGCACCTAGATAAATGACTACAATTGCCTTTATCCTGGGAATCCTGCTAGGAATTGGCCTGGCCTACTGGGAAAGATCCCGATTCAATCGCCAGTTAAAACGGATGTTATCCACTTTGTCTGATACCACCGACTTGATACATTCTTTACCGGTGTTGTCTTTAGTACGTCGAGAACTTTCCTATCTTTACCAACAACGACAACAGCTACAGAAAACCATCGATGACCAAAAAGTTATCTTAGATTTAGCCCCTATTGGCTATTTACTGCTAGATGGAGATAATCAACTGTTATGGTGTAATGCAGTAGCTAGAGAGTTGCTCAGGATTGATCGTTGGCAACCTGGACACATTCGTTTACTCTTAGAGTTGGTTCGTTCTTATGAGTTAGATCAGTTAATCGAACAGACTCGCTCGTCTCAAATTTCTCAAGTGCGAGAATGGACCTTCTATCCGAGTCAGTATGCCACCAAGAATCATTTAAACGAAGATCAAACCCCTAAACTTTATCAAACCTCAGTGGCCCTAAAGGCTTCTAGTTTTCCGCTTGCGAACGGACAAGTGGGAGTATTTTTAGAAAATCAGCAACCCCTGGTAGAATTATCCCGTAGTCGGGACCGCGCTTTTTCTGACCTCACTCACGAACTCAGAACCCCTTTAACCTCTATCTCTTTGTTAGCGGAAGCTTTGCAAAAGCGGCTACAAAACCCAGAACGCCGATGGGTAGAGCAAATGCTCAAGGAAATTGAGCGCTTAATGAAGTTGGTACAAGATTGGTTAGAAATTTCTCAGTTACAGGAAGACCCCAGTCAGTCTCTCCATTACCAAACTTTAGATTTAAAAGAATTAATGGATTCCGCTTGGGCCACATTAACCCCATTAGCCAGACAAAAGAGCATTACCTTTAGCTATTCGGGTCCTGAACATTTACCTTTAGAAGGAGACCAGGAACGCTTAACACAGGTTTTTGTGAACTTATTTGATAATGCCATTAAACATAGTCCCGATCACAGTCCTATTTTAGTGGAAGTGATGACTCCTGACACAGCATCGACTACTCAATCTGCTGCTTTATTGGAGAAAGTAATTATGATAGATATCATAGACTGTGGTGAAGGCTTTCTTGAGTCTGATCTCCCCTATGTTTTTGACCGATTGTATCGCGGGGAACCTTCTAGAGCCAGAAAAACTTCTGAACCGGACTCTTCGCGTCATGGAAGCGGGCTAGGATTAGCCATCGTCCAACAAATTATACAGGCTCATGGGGGAAGCGTACAAGCGAAAAACTCTCCGGAAACTGGGGGAGCTTGGATGCAAATCAAACTCTTAAAAGAGCCGCCGGCATCTGAAAGAGCCTCTGGCTGATTCAGCAGCAATTTTACAACACCACTGGTCACTAAAAGCTGTATTTTCTTGTTATTACTGTAAATATAATCTTAAATTAGCTATTAG
Organism: Gloeothece verrucosa PCC 7822; assembly: GCF_000147335.1. Lineage (NCBI taxonomy): Bacteria > Bacillati > Cyanobacteriota > Cyanophyceae > Chroococcales > Aphanothecaceae > Gloeothece > Gloeothece verrucosa. The sequence goes on along the minus strand of NC_014501.1, from coordinate 2,150,480 downwards.
CCAGTGAACTTATCTACTCAAACTAACCATCCTGAACGAACCTATTTTGAGCGCTGTCTCAAACGACTAGAGCAAGATGTTTTACGTATGGGCACTCTTGTGGAAGAGTCTTTTCGCATGAGTCATCAAGGTTTATTTGAACGAAATCTTGAGGTAGTCCAGAAAATTAAGGATAATGATAAACAAATTGACCGCTATTATCGACAAATCGAATTAGATTGTGCCACTTTAATGACCCTTCAAGCACCAGTGGCTCAAGATTTACGTTTATTAAGTGCTTTTATGCAATTGATTCGAGATTTAGAGCGAATTGGCGATTATGCCAAAGATTTAGGCGAAATAGCCATTAAACTCTTTGGTTATCCTCCTCATAGTTGTCTCAAAGAGATAGAGTCTATGTCTCTTCATGCTCAGTTGATGTTAGCCACCAGTTTAGTCGCTTTAGCTGATTTGGATGGGGATGCAGGCAACAAGGTAAAACAGTTAGATGATACGGTCGATGATGCTTATGACCGTCTTTATGAAACATTGGCTTATCAGCGCGATATTAAGGGGGTAGTAGAACCAATTTTGTTGATGGGGTTGGTAATTCGTCATTTAGAAAGAATGGCGGATCATGCGACCAATATAGCTCAACGAGTTTCTTATATTGTTACGGGTCATCGCGGTTAAGTAGCGAGTAGGGGAGAAGAAGAGGTTAGAGAAAAACTATTGACTATTGACTATGCACAAAATTAACCTAAAGATAACTAAAAAATAACGCTAAATTTACTAATCTATTTTATGGGAGATTAAGAGAGGATTAATAAAAATAATGATAATCGTCAAATACGTAACTGTTAAGCAATAAAAACTTTAAAAAAGCCCAAAATATTTTTAAGCCTTGACTTAAAAGAAAATATTTAAACTAAAATTAAGTTAATTATTATAAAATTTAGTTGGTTACAACCATATCTCAATCCAGATTAGGTGTGTGAGGATTGATTATCATGTCTCAAAAATGGTGGACTCTGATTAAAAGTGCCCCCCTATGGTTGGGTGCGTCCATTTTAACTTCTGGAGGCGCAATGGCGGCTTCAGACACTTCAGCAACCAACGTCACAGCATCTTCGGGCGAGCAATTATTAGCTCAAGCGGCTCCTGGAACTTCAACTAACGTCGCTCCTGAAGCCAATGAACTGCTACAAATGATGGAACGTTCTCGCTCGGGAAAACGTTTAAACACGGGAGTCTATAATGACCCCATGTCCCAAGTCAACAACGTTAACCAATTGCGCGACGTAGAACCCACAGCATGGGCCTATGAAGCGCTCAGAAGCTTAGTAGAACGCTATGGCTGTATCGTCGGTTATCCAGACCGCACATTTCGCGGCGATCGAGCCTTAACTCGTTGGGAATTTGCCGCCGGTTTAAACGCTTGTTTGAACGTATTAGAGCGTTTAATCCAAGAAGGGGTAGCGGTAGTGCGAGAAGACCTAGAAAAACTCAAACGCTTAGCCGATGAGTTTGCGGCCGAACTAGCGGCATTAGGAGCAAGAATTGATAATTTAGAAAGTCGGGTGGCTTTCTTAGAAGACCATCAATTTTCTACCACTACCAAGTTAAATGGTGAAGTCATTTTTGCCTACGCTAATGCTTTTTCCGATGACTATGCTTTTGACTCAACCTTTGATAATAGAACACCAAGACAACAAGCCGCTTTAGAGGACCGCTTTAGAGTAGGTCGAGAAGGCATTGCCGTCAGTCGTACAAGGTTGAACTTTGATACCAGTTTCACCGGTAAAGACCGTTTGCGGGTGCGTGTAGAATCCAATACCACCCCTAACTTTACCACTGCAACCGGTAGCAATATGGCGCGTTTAGGGTTTGATCCTTCTGGAACCGACTCAACCAACGATACTTTTATTACTGACTTGTACTATCGGGGGTCTTTATTTAAAAACTTCACCGTCTATGTTGGGACAACCAACATGGGGTTAGAGGACGTTTTTAACCCAGGAAACCCTTACATGGAACCTAGCGGAACCGGTGCGCTCTCGAGGTTTGTTCGTCGTAACCCTCTGGTTTTCCGAGGTCCTGACGGAAACGGTTTAGGAGCCAAATACAAGTTTAGCAATTTTCTCACGGTGACTGCCCTTTATTTGGCAGATGAAGCTGATGCGAGAAATCCCCTACCGGGTCGAGGGGTGTTTAACGGCAGTTTTAGTACAGGTGTTCAAGCGGTAGTTTCTCCTACGCGAACTCTTGATATCAACTTGACTTATCTGCACTCCTATTTCCGTGAAGGGGCTGTTAACCTAACCGGAAGTACAGGAAGCCGCATCGGACAAGACCCTTCTACCGCCTATCTACCCCTAGGAACCATTCCCTCGGCTTGGAACCGGGATAGTGTTGGGGCGCAAATTGACTGGCAGGCTTTTCCCTGGCTGCACTTTACCGCTTGGGGTGGCTATGCCTATGCAGAAGCGAAAAACCCAGATTATGACAGTCATGGAGACCTCTGGACTTTTAATGGTATAGTCTCGTTTATTGACGTACTGAAAGAGGGAGCGGTGTTATCCTTCAGTGGAGGTATGCCACCGAGAATTAGAAGAGTGGAAAATGGTCCTGATGATAAAGATACTACTATTCTGGTGGAGGCTCAGTATAAATATCCTATCACCAAGAATATCTTGATTACTCCGGGTGTTTACGCTATCTTCGATCCAAACCATTACGAAAGAAACAATGATATTTGGGTAGGTGTCGTTCGTACCACCTTCCAGTTCTAAAACCAATTCCTAAAATGTTTTTGAGGACACCATCAAACAGTGTCCTTTTTCTCTTGAAAAAGCGTTTCATAACTGTTAAAAAAGAATGAGGTTTTAAGTCTTTTTTCGGGGCTAATCGCTAAAATTTTAGCAACAATTGGCAAAATGTTCAGTAAGGCTTGTTAAGATGTACTTGGTTAGACCCTTAACTCAAACCAGATTAGGTGTGTGAGGATTAATTATCATGTCTCAAAAATGGTGGACTCTGATTAAAGGTGCCCCCCTATGGTTGGGTGCGTCCTTTTTAACTTCTGGAGGTGTAATGGCCGCTTCAGACACCTCACTAACAGAAGTGGAACCCTTTTCGGAACAACAACTGTTAGCTCAAGCGGCTCCTGGAACTTCAACTAACGTCGCTCCCGAAGCGAATCAACTGCTGCAAATGATGCAACGTTCTCGTTCGGGAAAACGTTTAAACACGGGAGTCTATAATGACCCCATGTCCCAAGTCAACAACGTTAACCAATTGCGGGACGTAGAACCCACAGCCTGGGCCTATGAAGCGCTCAGAAGCTTAGTAGAACGCTATGGCTGTATCGTTGGTTATCCAGACCGCACATTTCGCGGTGATAGAGCCTTAACTCGTTGGGAATTTGCCGCCGGTTTAAACGCTTGTTTGAATGTACTAGAGCGTTTAATCCAAGAAGGCGTAGCGGTAGTGCGAGAAGACCTAGAAAAACTCAAACGCTTGGCCGATGAGTTTGCGGCCGAATTAGCGGCATTAGGAGCAAGAATTGATAATTTAGAAAGTCGGGTGGCTTTCTTAGAAGACCATCAATTTTCTACCACTACTAAATTAAATGGTGAAGTCATTTTCGCTTATGTCAATGCCTTTTCTGATGACTATGCCTTTGACTCAACCTTTGAGAATAGAACACCAAGACAACAAGCGGCCTTAGAAGACAGTCGTCGCATAGGGCGAGAAGGCATTTTTGTAGATCGGGCTCGTCTCAACTTTGATACCAGTTTCACCGGTAAAGACCGTCTGCGGGTGCGTGTACAATCAAACTCTACTCCTAACTTGACTACTGCAACCGGCAGCAATATGGCTCGTGTCGGGTGGGATTCAGGAACGAATAATGACACTATCTTGGATGATATCTACTATCGTTTTCCTATCTACAAAAACTTGACGGCTTGGGTGGGAACCAACGCGCTCGATTTAGATGATATCTTCAATGTGGGGAACCCTTACCTAGAAGCCAGTGGAACGGGCGCTCTTTCGCGCTTTGTTCGTCGTAACCCGCTAGTGTTCCGAGGTCCTGAAGGAAACGGGGCAGGTTTGAGATACAAGTTCAATGATTTTATTACAGTGACCGCCCTTTATTTAGCTGATCAAGATGATGCGAAAAATCCTTTACCGGGTCGAGGGGTATTCAACGGCAACTTTAGTACAGGAGTTCAGGCGGTAGTCTCTCCTACCCGAACTCTGGATATTAACTTGACCTATCTGCATTCTTATTTCAGCGAAAATCGTGTTAATCTGACCGGCAGCACCGGTAGCCGCATCGGACAAGACCCCTCCACCGTTTACCTACCCCTAGGAACCATTCCCTCGGCTTGGAACCGGGATAGTGTGGGGGCGCAGGTGGACTGGCAGGCTTATCCCTGGTTGCATTTGACGGCTTGGGGCGGCTATGCTTATGCAGAAGCGAAAAACCCAGACTATGACAGTAGTGCTGACTTGTGGACTTGGAATGCGGCTGTATCTTTTGTAGACTTACTCAAAGAGGGGGCCGTATTATCCCTAACTGGCGGAATGCCACCTCGGGCCACTGGGGTTGAAAATGGGCCTGATGACGAGGATACCTCTTTTTTAGTCGAGGTTCAGTATAAGTATCCCCTCAATAACAATATCTTGATTACTCCGGGTTTTTACGTGATCTTCGATCCTAACCATTACGAGAGAAACAATGATATTTGGGTAGGTGTGGTGCGTACTACCTTTAGATTTTAATTAGATAGCTAAAAGATTATAATTGAGGGAACAGTCTGACTGTTTCCTTACTTCATAGAGGATAGTTTTTTATGACCTTTTGGCAACAGCAGCACTCCATTCGCTCAAATATTGAAACTCGACAACAAGCGAGTCTTGTTATACTTCTTTCACCGGCTATTTTATTTTTATTAATATTTTTTATTCTTCCTCTGGTCATTGTATTAATTTACAGTTTCCTAGAACGAGGAACCTACGGAGGAGTGACTTGGACATTTACTTTAGCCAACTATCAACGACTCGCTAAAGGAATTTATTGGGGGATTTTATACCGTTCTTGCTGGTTAGCTTTTTTGACCACTGTTGCTTGTTTACTAATTGGTTATCCTCTAGCCTTTTTTATGGCAACTCGTCCTCAACCTTGGCGTAATCTTATGTTGCTGTTAGTGATTATTCCTTTTTGGACAAATTTTCTAGTACGGACTTATGCCTGGATGGTGTTGTTAAGAACTGAAGGAGTCATTAATGTAGCCTTGCAGAGTTTACATTTAATTGATAAGCCGCTTAATCTTTTATTTACGCCTTTTGCCGTTGCAGTGGGTTTAATTTATGGCTATCTTCCCTTCATGATTTTGCCATTATATGCTACTATTGAGCGATTTAATTTTACTTTAGTAGAAGCCGCATTTGATTTAGGCGCGAATGATTGGCGAACTTTTTGGCGAGTTGTATTTCCCTTAACTCGGCGGGGCATTCTGGCCGGTTCAGCCCTCGTTTTTGTGCCTTCGGTAGGAGCATTTATTATTCCTGATCTCTTGGGAGGAGCAAAAACCATGATGATTGGCAATTTAATTCAAAATCAATTTCTTAAGGCAAGAGATTGGCCATTTGGTTCTAGTTTATCTATTTTAATGATGGCAGTTGTTTTAATTCCAATCTTTATATATTTGATAATAATAGAAGAGAAAAATGAAGCTTGAAGTCAATAAGTTTGATTTAGTTATTCGAGGCTTAGGGAAATTCGCTCTATGGTTAAATGGGCTTTTAGTGTTTATTTTTCTCTATCTTCCCATCGCGATTTTAATCATTTATTCTTTCAATGCCTCTCGTTTTAATGCCGTTTGGCGAGGTTTTACCTTAGATTGGTATCGTAGTTTATTAAATGGGATTAGCGATGGCAGGGCCCAAATTACTGATGTGATGATCTGGGATGCTTTAAATAATAGTTTTATCGTGGCTACCCTGTCTACCCTAGCGGCTACCGTAGCAGGAACAATGCTTGCTTTGGCTTTAGAAAAATTTCAATTCACCGGTCGTAAAGCAGTAGAAAGTTTACTATTCTTGCCGATTATTATTCCTGATATAGCGATGGGAATTTCCTTGTTAGTCTTTTTTAGTTTAGGTTTTCAATTGCTAGAAAGTCTAACGGGAATTCGTTTAGTTTTAGGATTACCTACCGTTATTATTGGTCATATTGCTTTTAATATCTCTTTTGTTACCGTTACCGTCAGAGGACGTATAGCCGAGTTAGAACCCTCTTTAGAAGAAGCGGCTTGGGATTTAGGGGCCAATGAATGGCAAACCCTTTGGCGCGTTATTTTACCGCTAATTGCCCCGGGAATTTTAAGCGCGGCTTTGTTGGCATTTACCTTATCTTTAGATGATTTTGTGATTACTTTTTTTACTACAGGGGTAGGTGTGACGACATTACCTCTGTATGTATATGGCATGATTAAGTTTTCGGTAACGCCGGCCATTAATGCGATTTCTACTTTAATTGTTTTGGTGTCTTTTCTATTAGTTGTTTCTTCTTTGGCAGTGCAAAAACGGTTAAATTAAAGTGGTGCAAAGGATTATTTGAGCCTTGAGAAGAAAATAGCCGCTCCCACAATCAAGCCCAACAAAAACAGAGGAACCCACAAATCAAACCATTCAATCACCATTCAATCCTCAGATGTTCCATAATAATAAAATACATTGGTAATGATTTACCTAGAAAATCATGTCTGACCCCGGCATTGTAACTTGGTTACAAGAAAGAACTGCTCTGAGTCTTTGTCCTCAAGAAGTCTTAGAAGCACTTGCTCCTCATCTAGAAACCCGCATCATTCCTATTTATCAAAATGTGGCCATTGAAGATAGCGCACCCGATGGGCTTTATATTCTACGTTCCGGCTTGCTAGAAAGTAACAGTAAGCGGCTAAGTCCTGTAGGGTTACTGCCAGGTTCAGTGATTAACCTACAAGCTTTAATTTTAAAACAACCCGTACAAGCCACCATTACAACCCTTAGCGATTGCGAGTTTTGGTGGATTAATGCCGCAGAATTTAGCAAAATTATCGCCCAATATCCTGAAATAACGCAAATTTACTCGCAAAAACTAGCCGCCACCGTTGAAGAACTTTCTTCTCAACTGAACTTTGAACAACAACGTCAGACCATTTTACGTCCTTATCTAGTCAGCAAAGCTAAACGAGGGGTCATTGGGAAAACTCGCTATGCTGTCAGGTTGAGGGCAGAAATTAAAAAAGCCGCCGCCAGCCGCGAACCGGTTCTAATTTTTGGCGAACCGGGCTTAGAAAAAGATAATCTTGCCGCTTTAATTCATTTTGGTTCCCCTTTTCGTCGTCAACCGATCATAAAAATTGATTGTTCAAAACTTCAAATCAGTGGGGCAGATTTATTTGGCCGCGCCGGGGGAAAAATGGGGTTAATTGAAGCCCTTGGAGAAGGCACTCTTGTCTTAAATAATCTTCAAGAACTTCCCAAAGAACTATTCAATGGGATTAGCGAATTATTGCAGGAACAAACCTACACCCCCATCAGCCGCAAAGAAGATGCAACCCCTACTAAAAAGCTCTCACAAGCTCGAATTATTTTCATCTCAGAGCGAACTGTCCCAGAAATTGACCCTTTAGTGCCACTAAAGATTAAAGTCCCTCCCCTAAGAGTCCGCAAAGCTGACTTAGATGAGTGGTTAAATTATTATCTAGCCCTAATCTGTCGAGGCAAAGGGATAAATAAACCCCAAGTGACCCCAGAAGCCATTAGACGTTTACAAGCTTACGATTTTCCCAATAATTTAAGAGAATTAGAAAGTTTAGCCCAACGAGCCATTGTTCAACTCCAAGGAACAACGGTGATTACAGAAGAAATTATATGGCCTTCAGCCAGTAAGAAAAAGCTATTTCGGCTCAATTTACTGAATGTTTATCCGGCTTTGCGTCGTTTTTTACGCAGTCCTTGGTATCCGGACCGCATTAATTATGGATTTACCGCAGCCGCTTTTGCCTTAGTGGTGGGGATTTTATTTCTCGGACCACAGACTCGACAAGAAAACTTTGCTCTCAATTTATTTTGGGCCTGGTGGTGGCCTTTGGTGTTAATTGGCTTTCCTTTTGTCGGGCGGCTGTGGTGTGCCTTTTGTCCGTTTATGATTTATGGAGAAATTACCCAAAAACTTTCTCTGTGGTTATTTAAAGGAACACTGAAAAAATGGCCCAGACAAGCGGCTGAACATTGGGGAGGTTGGTTTTTATTTGGCTTATTTACCCTGATTTTGCTGTGGGAAGAACTGTGGAACCTGCAAAATACGGCTTATCTGTCGGCTTGTCTGCTATTACTGATAACCGCCGGAGCCATGATTTTTTCGGCTATTTTTGAGCGCCGTTTTTGGTGTCGTTATCTTTGTCCCATTGGGGGAATGAATGGGATGTTTGCTAAACTTTCTATGACCGAATTACGGGCGCAACAAGGGACTTGTTCAGCCGAATGTACTACTTATCAATGTTATAAAGGTGGTCCCGCTAAGGGAGAAGGACAAGAAACTGGGGGTTGTCCTTTATATTCTCATCCGGCTCAATTAGAGGATAATCGAGATTGTGTTTTATGTATGACTTGTTTGAAAGCTTGTCCTCATCGATCAGTTGAGTTTAATTTACGTCCACCGGGGATTGAATTATGGACGACTCATGTTCAAAGGCCGGATGAAGTAGCTTTAATGTTATTGCTGTTTGGTGCTGTTTTTTTACATCATTTAGCAGAAATTCAAGCCCTGTTTCAAGTGCAATGGAATTTATCCGAGTTTTGGTTACATTTAGGCTTGTCTGTGGCGGCTTTAAGCCTGCCGGCTTTAGTGGTGCTGATGGCTTATGGGTTACGAAGCTTAAGCTTTCAAATCACTCAGATGCTCAAACCTCGTCCCTTTTTTGAGTTAGCTTATGGCTATTTACCCTTAGTATTAGCGGCGAATTTAGCTCATTATTGGCGATTAGGATTAGGAGAAGCGGGAAGAATTTTACCGGTGACTTTGGCGACTTTTGGTTTAAAGGGTTCCCATCTGCCTATCTTAGTCGCTCATCCGGCGGTGATTGCTTTTTTACAAGGTAGCACCTTAATTTTAGGGATTATGTTCTCGATATTTTTAACCCAAAAGATCGCCCGTCAACCTTTTTTCACTTTATTAACTCAACATTTGTCTATTGTATTTTTAGGAATGTGTCTCGGGAAAATTGTGGTAGGCTATTGATTTCTCCCTCGAAGGAATTCCGAGGGATTCTAATGGGATCAAAAATTTAATTTGAAAAACTCGAACCATTAGACATCGGCCAATCTTGACGTGGAGGAAAAGATTGCTCGGAGTGTAAGATTGTAGAACCGGCTTCGATGGGACGATTAAGACGAAGGGCAACCCCAAAACCAACACCAGCCGAGGTAGCAACAGCACTCGTTAAGACTAGAAATTCTAACAGAAACCAAATTCGACGAACACGACGACGAACAGTCCGAGGGGCAAAGTTTTGATGTTGGTTGGACAAAGAGGTCATAGGTGTTTTACTGTACAGATGAGATTGAAAGTTTATGATTTAAGGGACTTTTTTATGAGTTTATTGCCTAAAAATAGGATTTTAGTGCCGATTGATTTTTCAGAAGCTTCATTTCAAGCTCTGGATGAAACCTTAGCTTTTGTAGATGATCCTGCTCAAATCTATGTTGTTCATGTCCTTGTGCCTATTTCTCCCGTAGAACCCGGAGTAATTTGGGCAGTGATTAACGATCAAACTCGGAAACAGAATGTTGAAAAAGTATTTGATCAAAAATATCAAGAATTTATTGACCAGGGAATTCATTTTGATGTGCTGATTGGCGATGCCGGCACGGAAATCGTTAACTATGCTGAAAAACATAACATTGAGTTGATTGTCATTCCGTCTCATGGGCGAACAGGATTAAGTCGTTTGTTATTGGGATCTGTCGCTGAGAGGGTTGCTAGATGTTCCCATTGTCCTGTTTTAATTTTGCGAAGGCACGGAGAAATGTTAGGTTAATTGGAAAAAGGCAAGAGGCAGGAGCCAGATTTTTAATTTACTAATTAGGTAGGCATCAATAAACGAACAATCGTTAAAAATGTTGTTTATTGCCTGTTGCCCCATTGCCTGTTGCCTATTGCCCGTTGCCTGTTGCCTGTTGCTGCTTGCGGGAAATCCACTCTATTAAAATGGGATTAACCAACTCTGGCGCTTCATCTTGGGGGCAATGTCCTAGTTCTTTAAGGGGAATAAACTGTTCTACAGTAGGGAATTTAGCGTATTCTCGCCCTAATGCGATAGGTTCCCAAGGGTCTTCTTCTCCCCACAGAAAAATAGCACTACAGGGTAAAATTGGTAGTAAGTCTTCGGGTAATGGTCCCCCAGAATAACCTGTAAAAGCGAGAAAAACATCGGCAGCACCCGCATCAAGGGCCGGTTTCATCAGCATCTCGATCAATTCCTCTGTGACTGCTTCTTTGCGCCGGTAAGCTTGCAGGAGTATTTTTTGTACCGTCTGGGGTTTAGCAATCTGTGCAAAAAAGAAATGTCCAATCTTTTGATTAGTTAACAGTTTTTGAGCGATCCCTGCTCCTAAACTCCGATACCAGGGAATTGTAGAACGTTTGCGCTCATGGAGGAGCCGCAGAGAACAATTAATGGCGGCAATGCCTAAAACGAGTTCCGGATAATCGACGGCGGCTTGCATAATCACCACACAACCAATGGAATTGCCCACTAAAAAAGCGGGACTTCCCACAACTTCCCGACAAAAATCGGCTACTTGCTGCCCCCAAGTTTCAAAGGTGTAATCTATTTCTAATTTAGGTTTAGGTTTAGCTGATCCACCAAAACCAATTAAATCCAGCGCATAACAACGACAGGTTTGTCCTAATACCGGTAAATTTTTGCGCCAATGTCCCCAAGAAGCACCAAACCCATGAACCAGAACTACCGCCGGACCAGTATCACCGGCGCTTTGGTAACTAATGCGAAAACCCTTCCACATCCAAGTTTTAGCCGCAGTATTAGATAAGAGAGCTTCAGAAGACATCATCATTACTGAGTTAATTAAATTTATTTACATTGTGTAATATTTCTTAATTCAGAGCAAGCTAGAGAATTTCCTAACCCAGAAAAGAAAAATTTTCCATTCCTACCACATCAGTCTTCAACTTAAAAACACTGCCGCTTTTAGGATATTTCATCAAATCGTCATCACTCATATCTTTTCGGGCCGTTGTAATATAAAGCTCATTAAACTTTTCGCCGCCAAAGGTGCAGGAATTGACATACTCGCCGACCTGAAGGTACGGCGATTCTTCCATACTTACGCGTCAGGAATTCCTGTTTCAACGAGACAGCTTAAATGTTCAACATCTCTGTTAAACACCCAGAGGCCGGACTCTTGGCAGGCGTTTGGGTCGGTTTGCGGATGCCCTCCGCTACCGTTGAGGTATGCCCCCAATTGCTTCAACCCTTTAGATAAGATGTTCCGTGCTGCATTATGATCCCTGTCTAAAACTGTTTCGCAACTAGGACATTGATGGGTTCTAGTGCTTAAAGTTTTTTCAACTTTTGTGCCACAAACTGAGCAATCAATCGTCGTGAAATGCGGTGGCACAGCAATACAAGTTATCCTGTGAATCTTGGCGAAATAGTTAACCCAAATTGTGAACTGATACCAAGAAGCATCGCTGATACTCTTTGCTAATTTATGGTTTTTAACCATATTCGACACAAGCAGCGCCTCATAGACCACCAGATCATGAGATTGGACTAACGCCAAAGCATCTTTAATCGCTTTGTCTTTACGTTGTCTAGAGACTTTTAAGTGTAGTTTAGCTACCTTTTTTCTTTGTTTATGGTAGTTATTAGATTGTTTCTTTTTGCCTTTACAGAAACGTTTAGATAATCGTCTAGTAGCTTTCTTTAACCGTTTCTCAGACTTTCTAAGATATCGGGGGTTTTCTACTGTATTGCCATAGGAATCTGTATAAAACTCTTTTAAGCCCAAATCAATTCCAACGACTGAACCAGTAAACTCGTGTTTTTCTTCTCTGTCATAATCAATCAAAAATTGACAGTAGTAGCCATCTGCTTGTTTTACTACTCTAACTCGCTTAATTTGCTGTTCCGAGTAATAAACCAAAGTTTTATTACTACACCATAGGTCAAACTTACCAGCTTTAAATCCATCAGTAAAAGTGATTTTTCTTCTATCATCAGAAAGTTTATAGCCAGTTACTTTGTATTCAACTGAGCGCGTGTGCTTTTTGAATTTAGGAAAACCTTTCTTTTTAATAGATGGGTTACGACAGTTGGCATAAAACCTTGATATAGAAGCCCAAGCTCTATCAGCACTTGATTGACGCGCTTGAGAGTTTAACTTGTTTGCCCAAGGCGTTGTCTTGTCTGAAGCTAAAACAGAACAATGTTTTTGAAGGTCATTTCTAGTAGTACCTTTATTATCTATCCAATACCTAACACATTTATTTCTAATGAATTGTGCTGTCAATATAGCTTCATCAAGCCTAGAGTATTGTTCAGGTGTTCCGTTTTTTAGTTTAGCTTCGACAACTAGCATTCATTTATCCTCGACCTTGGACTATTCCAGTTTAACACAATTTACCTGTTTTTGCTAGAATTAAAATAAAAGCCGCCGTAAACGGGTGGGGCTTTAAACCCAAAATTTTCGGTAATCCTACTACTACCCCTCCACTCTTTCTGGGAACAACACAACTGACAAATTCTTCTAGTTGAATCATCCGGGATTGATGCTGTTGAGGCTGATAAACATGAAGCCGTTTACTGTCAATATCAACCCAATAGAGGCGTTTTTCCGAGTTATCCCCACTGGGACATTCTCCTAAGGTCGCTTCTGTATCAATGAGTAATTCCAGTTCAATAGCCATAAAATTTTTGAGTCTCTCAATTGTTTGAATATTTTCTAGTAGAATCAGAAATGATCATCGTATAATTATTTAATCATAGTCCCATTTCGGCATGACAAAAACCTTATTGCAACCCATAGATCAACTGTCCCTCGGCTTAATAGCGGCTTTGAGTGTCGTAATTGGCGGCTTAATTTGGGGAGAAAAGGCTTGTGGTAATTATTGTTTTATTCATACTGGGCCAAGAGTTAAACAATTCAGTTGGAACCATAAACAAGTTGGCTCAGAAGATACATCTTTTATTATCAGTTTTGATCGTCCGATGGATCAAAGCAGTGTAGAAAAAAATTTAGTCATTGAGCCTCCTTTACCGGGTAAAATAAGCTGGGCAGGACGACGGTTAGCCTATACGCTTAAAACACCTGTGCCTTATGGAGAAACCTATAAAATCCATTTGCAAGGAGCTAAAGAGCATTTTAAGAACGAGAAAACTGACCAGATGCTCGAACCTTTCTCAAGTGAATTTACCAGCCGCGATCGGGCTTTTGCTTATATAGGAACTCAGCCGAATGAACAAGGACAATTAATTCTCTACAATCTAACTCAAAATAAAAAAATTGTTCTTACGCCTCCAAATTTAGTGGTGATGAATTTTAAATTTTTTCCTCAAGGCGACAAAATTTTATTTTCTGCGGCTGACAAAAGTCGAGGGAGTTTTGGCATTAGAGAATTACAACTCTACACCGTAGAAACGGCAGTTCAAGGCCAAGATAAGTCAAACTTATTGCCCAAAATGGAGCTAGTTTTGGACAATAAAGACTATCAAAATAATCAGTTTGATCTAGCTTCTGATGGAAAAACAGTGGTGATTCAACGAGTAAATCGGGAAAATCCTGCCGATTTTGACCTATGGAAGTTGACACTGGGGTCTAAACCGGAACGCTTAAATGTCTCAGGAGGAGACTTTCTCATTACACCCGATGGGCAAACTGTGGCGGTCGCTCAAGGTCAAGGAATTGCGCTGATCCCTTTACAAACCCATAGCCAAACTCCGGAATTTTTACCAAAATTTGGTCAGGTTCTCAATTTTTCTCGGGATGGTAAGGCGGCGGCTATGGTCAATTTTAATACCGATAATGCTAAACTACGCTATATTCGCTCTTTGTATTATGTGAATAATCAGGGAATCCAAAAAGAATTGCTCAAGGTAGAAGGTTCGATCATCGATTGTCAGTTTAGTCCCAACGGAACGGCGCTTTATTGTTTGCTCACTCAGTTACTCAATAAAGACGAATATGTCGAACAACCTTATTTTGTAAAAATCGATCTTGAAAGCGGTCAAGTGCTTCCTCTAGTGAGTTTACCGGACTATAGAGACATTCAGATTAGTTTAGCACCTGATGGGCTAGGTATCCTCTTTGATCAGTTGATCACTCGTAGCACTCCTACTCCTAATGATCTTTTAACCAGTGATTCAGGAGAGGCGATTGTTGGGAGTCGTCTGTGGTTATTAATTCCTCCCAATGGAAAACCGGTTAAGGGAAGTAAACCTGAGTTAGAAGTTTTACCTTTAGTCGGGTTTCATCCTCAATGGTCTCCTTAAATAGCAATAGAGAGAAACTAATTAATAGAGTGGATTATATTCTCTTAACCCACTCTGATGTTCTTAGGTTCTCGTTGTTTAAAGTAGCTCAAGGAGAGCTTATGAGTAGATAGGATTTTGACTACACTTCTACTGTAATCGAGTACAGTTCACCTGAAAATCGTAGAAGTACCGATTTTTTCAGGAAATAACTAGGAAAATATGTAATAATACTAATACTAGGAAATTTGGGAAATTACAATTCTTCAAAAATTATTGAAAAAAACCGATAATGATTGTTACTTCTATTGTACGAGCCGCTCGAGTAGAATCTGCTCAACCTCCTTACAACACCCTTCATCTAAAAATTTTTTATCCTTCTCAAAATGTAGAGAGAAAAATAGGCTCTTTTGACGATGATGTGCCTGTTGATACTCAATTGGCCCCTTTTCCAGTTGTCATTTTTCTCAATGGCTTTAAATGCGGCATGGAAATGTATCAATGGTTAGCCGTGAAATTGGTAGAATTAGGTCTAGTGGTAGTAACTTTTTCTTGGATAGAAGAATATTTTCCTCACAAAATTGGACAAACACCAGGTATAAATTTAAAAGCCTGGCAACCTGATACTTATGGGAAGGTACCGAGTAGTTCCCTCTTACCGACTATACTAACTGAATTGGAAAACTTGAATAAACAAGGCTTTTTAGCTGGGCTGTTGAATTTAGAAAAGATTATTTTAGGGGGACATTCAGCCGGCGGCAGACTAGCGATCGAAAATGCGAACCCTGGCTTTTTTCCGCAAATTGTGGCGGCTTTTTCTTATGGAACTCAAACAATTGGGCCAGTAGTTTTAGGATTTGAGCCTAACACAATTTTACCCTTACCTGATCAGCTTCCTCTGCTGTTGATGGGTGGCAGTAAGGATATCTCTTTAAGTTATTTAGCGGCTACAAGCGGTGTTATGGGTGATCCGATCACCCCTGTGCGGCGAACTTTTGAAGAAGGGTTAACTGGCGGGAGAAATGATAGTTATTTTTTAATTTTTGAAGGTGCTAATCATTTTTGTATTTGCGATCCTTTAGACGGGAGTTTAAAAAAGTCTTTTTTTGATCTCAATACGACTCCTCAAGATGAAGAATTTCGCTTATTAATGGTAGAATTGATTAGTCTTTTTATCAAGGCTAATGTATATTCTTTACCCGAAGCTTTTCAAGCTCTTGACCATTGGTTAGCCACTCCCAATCCTTTAATAACTTGTTTTGAGCGTAAATAATCATAATAGTAAGTAGCCGGACACTCATTAAAGTTAACTGTGAGGTTAGGGTGTCGGGTGTCGGGTGTGGGGGAATTGTGGGCGTTTTACAATTCGCGGGTACAGAGAGCTTTATAGAGTGTCCAGGTACTTAGTAACCCAGATTAGAGGTTAATTTAAGCGAATCATGGCTCCTTGAATACTAATAGTTCCGTTGGCACTAATATTAATATTGCCTTGTGCTTGTATGGTCAGATTTCCGATAGATTGAACGGTGATAGAAGCTCCCCCATCATTCATAGTAATTTGATGACCGCTCGTGGTTTTGATATCTATTTTTTGACCAGCATCATCCATTTTAATTTGATGACCATTGGTGGTTTTAATTTCGATGTGGCGATCACTGTCATTAATACGAATTTGATGTTTTTTGGCCGTTTCTATATAGACACCGGATTTGGACGCGCCTTTATCTTCTTCGACAAATTGTAATTTATGACCGATACGGGTTTTAAATGTTCTTAAGCGGACTTTTGCACCTACGACAGAATCCTCTACTGGTTCGGGGGGTTTATCTTTTCCATTCCAAACCCCACCAAATACATAAGGACGGTGAATATCTCCATGTTCAAATCCGATCAAAACCTCATCATTCACTTCAGGTAAACAGTCAAAACCTCTTTGTATTCCTGCCCCAATGGCTACTACTCTAGCCCAATAACTGGTATGGTCTTCTGTTAGTGTGGGCATTTTGACTTTAACTCGTCCTAACCCATCGGGGTCTTTATTATCGGTTACTATGCCAACTAATAATGTTTGTCCGGGTTTGAGATAGGTAGATGGAGACAGTGTAGTTAAGAGATTTCCGCCTCTTAAACCTCGCACGGTAAAGTCAGTGCTATAAACCCGTTTATGATAAATATGACGAGTTTCTGTAATATAATATTTGCCGTCATAAGGCCCCATTTCTTGAAGTTTAACGACTTTCCCTACTCGGATTTGAGGATTTCCCTCTCCTCTAGCATCTGCAATGACATATTCTCCCCCTAATTCATTACATAAAGCTTGAGCAATTTTATCCGCTTCTTTTGAGTTAAAAATTGGTTTGTCTACGACAATCATTTTTGGGGTGGTTTTAAATTTACTGCTGACACTTTTTCCTTTACCATTGGTATTTTCGGTGATCACTTGATCGGTTTCGGCAGTAGAAACAATGGCTTTTTTTTCTTTATAGTCCCATCCCCTCACTTCTACTTTATTAACTTGTTCAGCACTACTCACTCTGACCCGAAAACTATTGATATGTTTTAACCATTTTAATTCTAAGTTTCCTTTTTCTTTCGGCTTATGAAAATTTAATTTATTGTCTTGTATATATAATTCATAACCTAAACGGAAAGCTCTGTCCCTGAGAAATTCCATATTAGTTTGATTTTGTTGAAAAAGATAGTCATGAGGAGCGCCGCTATTTTCTATTTCACCGGGTTTAATACTAACTTCTGAGGCGATTTTCTTGACGATATCACTATCAGTCATATTTTGATAAGAGCGATTATATCGTCCTCGATGCAGTCGATGAGAAGCATCATAAGCACGAACAACAATTGGTGCTTGAGATTCATCGGTAAAATGACAGTCTATACCAGTAATGTCTCCTTCAAACATAGGAGATGGTTGTTGATCTTTTTCTTTAAATTGTTCTGTGGTGCTTGCTTTGAATTTGATTTTAATAGATTTGCCTATTTGGAGTAACTTATTATGTTTCCAGGGTTTTTCTTTATCATCTCTACCAGGATAATAGTCATTATTGATAACCAGAGTACATAAACTTGGCATATGTAAGCTTTCTTCCACAGAAAGATGAAGAATATCTTCAATAAATTTACCATCCATTTTTTGGTTATCTATTTCTATTTCTACTTCCGGAACTTTATATTGTTCACCACCCATTAAGCACCTCCTGTAATAATTGACTATTAACTATTGACTATTGACTATTGACTAATAACTTTATACCCAATTAGTTACTTGATTGTTATTCCATCTACTATTTCGCTCTCTATCAGCTTGTGTTGCTTGTGCTGAGGGATTAGAATCGCCAAAACTCGGATCAATTTCTTTAAGAGTTATAGAAGCTTTTGCTCTTACTGGACTTCCATCCGGTAAAAATAAAGTAAGTTGATAATTAACCGATTCTACATAACATCTTAAATAGTTGACATTTCCCCAGCGAAACATATAAATCGGTGGGCGATCTTTACCCTGAACAAATTTGACAGTTTTTGTCAATTTTTCTAAATTTTTCCCTAAGTCTCGCTCTTGGTTTTCATAAACATCAAAAATGATGTTATTAATGGTGATTGTCGTGGCATTAGGATGAGCAAAACTAACTTTTGGAATTCCTTCTTGATCAGTTCTAGCACCTCTATTTTGAGTGACATCTGCTTTTCTATTAATACTAATTTCGTTGGGATTAAACATGAATTGAAAGGTATAATCATCCCCATCTAAAGAATATAATTCTGCTTTTTTAACTCGTTCTTCTTTATTGCTTTCTCGGTTTCTATTTGAACTAAAATTGCCGTTTACCATTTTATTTGCTCCTAAAATTTTTTAAGAAATATTCAAGCTTATGGATATTTACCAAGGAAGTCGGCCTGAATAATACTTCCCTAGTCTCTCTCGTTCTACTTCTAAGCGCTGCCGCAGAAGATGGTAAATTTCTCGCGCTAAAAGCTCTAAATTATCTTTTTCATCTTCACCGGTTTTACTACTTTCTTGTTTTTCTTCAATAGGGGTTACTAATTCTGTTTTTTCAGCACTGGGTGTATTAGGTTCAATAGTTCTCTCAATCAAAGGATTTTCAGGATTTGCTTGTATTGATGAATCTGCATCGGATTGACTTGAGAAATTTGGGGTTTCTGATGGTCTATAATTAATAGAAGCTGGTTCATAACTGAAATTTTGATGTGCCTCGATAGGCGACACGGTAATTGATCCTAAATCTGGACTTGTTTGACCTAGTAATTCTTCTATATTTGACCAACTTTCAGGAATATCTTGAGCCTTTCTAGAGATAAATTGAGAGGGATTTTCTGATACAACTTGTGTAGTTTCTTCAGGTTCAGATGTTGGCGAATAAATATTTTTAGGATTTTCTTGAACAGGGAAAATTTTCTTGGTTTCAGTTTCATCTGTCTCATTGCTTGAAGCCGAAAAACTAGAGACTTGTTCCCTAGAACTCGAAACAATCGGCGCAAGTGTAACAGGAGAATTTATGGCTTCATCTACTATTGAATCTAAGGAATTTTCGGAAGAAGGTAATTTATTTATTATTGGTTTATTTTCAATATTTTTGCTTTCTTCTACAAGTATTTGAGGAGTATTTATAGTCATTTTTTGAGAGTCAATTTTACTCAATTTTTGCTTTGCAGAAATGTCTATTTGAACATCATTTTGTGGCAGTTCTGCAATATTATTGATATCTTCTCTACTACTCTCAGACTGTTCAACTTTAGAAGGAGTTGCTAGTTGCTGTAGTGTTGGAGTGGTTTGAACTGTAGTATCTAGAGGAATTTCTGCTGCGGTTGGTGATAAAGATGGTTCTTCACTTATCCCTATTTCTCTGACTTCTGTTGCCGCCTCCATTGCCTCTGTTTCTGGCAAATCTTCTAAAGAAGTAGGAAAATTAGTTGATAAAGCGGCAGCATTTTCTCTCGCCGGTTCTAAACGAGTTTGAAGGAGAATTTCTTGAGGGGTTTCTACTGCGGTTGGTGATAAAGATGGTTCTTCACTTATCCCTATTTCTCTGACTTCTGTTGCCGCCTCCATTGCCTCTGTTTCTGGCAAATCTTCTAAAGAAGTAGGAAAATTAGTTGATAAAGCGGCAGCATTTTCTCTCGCCGGTTCTAAACGAGTTTGAAGGAGAATTTCTTGAGGGGTTTCTACTGCGGTTGGTGATAAAGATGGTTCTTCACTTATCCCTATTTCTCTGACTTCTGTTGCCGCCTCCATTGCCTCTGTTTCTGCTAACTCTTGTGGAGAAGTAGGAAAATTAGTTGATAAAGCGGCAGCATTTTCTCTCGCCGGTTCTAAACGAGTTTGAAGGAGAGTATGTTCAGTAGTTTCTGCTGCGGTTGGTGATAAAGGAGTTTCTTCACTTATCTCTATTTCTCTGACTTCTGTTGCCGCCTCCATTGCCTCTGTTTCTGCTAACTCTTGTGGAGAAGTAGGAAAATTAGTTGATAAAGTGGCAGCATTTTCTCTCGCCGGTTCTAAACGAGTTTGAAGGAGAGTATGTTCAGTAGTTTCTGCTGCGGTTGGTGATAAAGGAGTTTCTTCACTTATCTCTATTTCTCTGACTTCTGTTGCCGCCTCCATTGCCTCTGTTTCTGCTAACTCTTGTGGAGAAGTAGGAAAATTAGTTGATAAAGCGGCAGCACTTTCTCTCGCCGGTTCTAAACGAGTTTGAAGGAGAGTATGTTCAGTAGTTTCTGCTGCGGTTGGTGATAAAGGAGTTTCTTCACTTATCTCTATTTCTCTGACTTCTGTTGCCGCCTCCATTGCCTCTGTTTCTGGCAAATCTTCTAAAGAAGTAGGCAAATTAGTTGATAAAGCGGCAGCCTTTTCTCTCGCCGGTTCTAAACGAGTTTGAAGGAGAGTATGTTCAGTAGTTTCTGCTGCGGTTGGTGATAAAGGAGTTTCTTCACTTATCTCTATTTCTCTGACTTCTGTTGCCGCCTCCATTGCCTCTGTTTCTGGCAAATCTTCTAAAGAAGTAGGCAAATTAGTTGATAAAGCGGCAGCCTTTTCTCTCGCCGGTTCTAAACGAGTTTGAAGGAGAGTATGTTCAGTAGTTTCTGCTGCGGTTGGTGATAAAGGAGTTTCTTCACTTATCTCTATTTCTCTGACTTCTGTTGCCGCCTCCATTGCCTCTGTTTCTGGCAAATCTTCTAAAGAAGTAGGAAAATTAGTTGATAAAGCGGCAGCCTTTTCTCTCGCCGGTTCTAAACGAGTTTGAAGGAGAGTATGTTCAGTAGTTTCTGCTGCGGTTGGTGATAAAGGAGTTTCTTCACTTATCTCTATTTCTCTGACTTCTGTTGCCGCCTCCATTGCCTCTGTTTCTGGCAAATCTTCTAAAGAAGTAGGAAAATTAGTTGATAAAGCGGCAGCCTTTTCTCCCGCCGGTTCTAAACGAGTTTGAAGGAGAGTTTCTTGAGGGGTTTCTGCTGCGGTTGGTGATAAAGGAGGTGCTTCACTTATCCCCATTTCTCTGACTTCTGTTGCCGCCTCCATTGCCTCTGTTTCTGCTAACTCTTGTGGAGAAGTAAAAACATTAACTGATGAAGCGGCAGCCTTTTCTCCCGCCGGTTCTAAACGAGTTTGAAGGGGAATTTCTTGAGAGGTTTCTGCTGCGGTTGGTGATAAAGGAGGTGCTTCACTTATCCCCATTTCTCTGACTTCTGTTGCCGCCTCCATTGCCTCTGTTTCTGGCAAATCTTCTAAAGAAGTAGGCAAATTAGTTGATAAAGCGGCAGCCTTTTCTCCCGCCGGTTCTAAACGAGTTTGAAGGAGAGTTTCTTGAGGGGTTTCTGCTGCGGTTGGTGATAAAGATGGTTCCTCATTTATCCCTCTTTCTAATTTTGTTTGAATTGAAGGAGTATTTTGTGTAAACGACTCAGTGGAAATAAGAGAAACATCCGACGGTTGTAAAGGGGTTGGGATAGCGTCAGATATTTGAGAATCTAAGTCTGTTTCTGAGGTAAAAACTCTATCTTCTGTGATAGGATTTTCAGAAGCTTTTTGCTCTTTTTGGCTTTGATTATCTTCAAAATTAAAATCAGAGGTTTGTGCTAAATAAGGGAGATCTGATTTTAGCTGCACTGTTAGAGGTTCTACTTCACCTAATTCTGTTTTCTCGAGATTAGACTGATTGAGTTGTTCTTGTAAAGGAAGAGACTGAGATTGAATTGTATCGCTAACAAAACTTTCTTGTAGTTGAATTTCAGATGAGTCCACTTGAGAGAAACTTGCTTGTTCTTCCTCAGCTAATTCTGTGGCGTTATATTGATCTTGGATAGACGAAGAATTCGGCAGAAAATTTCCCCAAGCTTCTCCCAAAAAATCTTCTTTTTCTTCTTGCCGCTTCGCTTGTAAGCTTGTTCCTTCATTAGCAAGAGAAACTACTCGATTAGATTCATAAAAAGGAGAATTTTTATAAGGATTATCCCATCGTTGATAATCCGGTAACCCATCTGGAAAAAAAACAAGCGGCTCTACTGTACCAAGAGAATTTGCTCCTAAAGGACTGAGAAATTTAGGATATAAAGCCACTATTCCGAGAGGCGGCTCAGTTAGCTTCTGTTCTATGGGTTCTTGGTTGCTATTGGTTTTGTTAGTCATTAGTCATTAGTCATTAGTCATTAGTCATTAGTCATTAGTCATTAGTCATTAGTTATTAGTCATTATTTTTTTATGATTACCTGCTTACTAAAAAGTTAATGACTGCCAAAATAACCTTGTGGCCCTCGTTCTTGCCCTTCCAATTTTATTTTAGGACTATTAGATTTTTCACTTTGAATATTCAGTCCTTCATAAGCTAACGTTAATTCTTCAATGGCCACTGTATTTGAATTAGCTTGTAAGGAAGGAGCTTTCCAGCCAATAGGAATAGCACCAATTAAGGTCCAACTTTGGATCGTTTCTCCAGCTTGATTAAAAACTAAAATTCTCACATTTTGTCGTTGTTTGGGTTCTCCTTTAAGAACTTGATTAATCCATTGCCAAAAAAGCATATCATCAGTAATGCCGTGTTTAAGAGTAACATCATTAAACTTAGCTTGCTTAATAAAAATTCGTTGCTGTTCGTTGACTCCTCCTTCTAAATAAACGTCTTTATCAATTTGCACTCCCACTCCCGAACATTCGCTAAAACAGGCTTTTATCTCACTTTTAATTTCTACATAAAAACGATTAGCGCTTAGATAATTTAAGACGCGCTCATCTACCCACGATGGACTTTTCATTTCAGTGCTATTTCCAGCCATTATAATAACTCTCCGTACTGTCTAATGCGTTCCTTTTGTAAACGCATATCTTCTAGCATCAGTTCGTAAATTCGATCACATAAATCTCTCTGCAATAAGGGATCGTAGAGTGCTTTAGCCGCTAATGACTTAATAAGCGCGATATACTCCTTATTGCTTGTCTGAAATACAGCAGGCGCAACATAACCCGCCGGAGTCGTCATGCTCTCAATCTGATTAAAAAAGGCTTGAGATGAACCAGAACTTGGGGAGTGGAACATAAATTTAGCAAAATTTTTTTGTTTTTTAAGCAAAGGAGAGTTGAATATCACCCTATCTTTAATCCTAACGATTATGTTGGCTTAACTCCCATTAGCCAAAGGTCGAATTTTTAAGAGCGAATTTGAACAGTAAACTTAATGTATTGTTCTTTTCCCAATTCTAATATGGCTCCATCATAAAGAGGATAAGGATGCCAAGGTTTTAAAAACTCGCCATTAATCTTCGTCCCATTTGTACTTTGATTGTCTACAATCATGTAATGATTGCTCTGCTCATCCCAAAAAATATGAGCATGAGGACGTGAAACTCTCTCAGCATAAGGAATATCCGTCAGATCAATCTCCGGATGCGGTTTTTTTGTCCCTCCTCTACGTCCAATATAAATTTTTTGTCCAGCCATCGCAAAGAATTCTTTTCCTGATGTATGTGTTAATTTTAAAGTCGGATAAGGAGTATGAACTCCCTCATATACTGTTGCAGGAGAGTCTTGAGGAAAAGAAAAAGCTAACGGAGGCGACGGAGGTGCGGCTATGGGGGTGGGGGGTTGCGCTTGCACTGGCGGTGCTGTGGGAGCTTGAGGCGCGGCTATGGGGGTGGGGGGTTGTGCTTGCACTGGCGGTGCTGTGGGAGCTTGAGGCGCGGCTATGGGGAGGGGAAGCGGTGGTGCAGGAATTGGCGGCTCTGCTATAGGGGTGGGAAGCGGTTGCACTTGAATTGACGGAGTGGAAAGGGGAGGAGGAGATGTCTGTTTAGTGGGTAAAGGTTCGCCGCAGAAGGGACAAAAATCTCCTTCAGGAACGGGTTTTTGAAAATAATCACATTGGGGATTTTGACATTTTACAATAGCCATTTTTTGCTAATATAGAATTGAATTATTTTAAAGATTGTAACGGAACAAGATTAGTTTCTTGCAATAATGTTTGTCCTTCTTCAGTGGTCAACACTTGAGCAAATTTCCGACCGATTTGATAGGCGGGTTCATCTCGATTATCTCTAGGATAAAGTACCACTAGAGGAAAAGCCAGGGGATACTGATTGGTTTGAAAGAGTTCTTCGGCTAATTGATAACTTCCTTTTTTACATAAATTTGTGCTTGGGTCTATACTATGATTATTCGGTTGAATCCAAACTTGTTGGGCATCGTCTCCTAAAAAGAAAATTCGTTTTAAAAAAGCAATGATTGGGGATTCTGTTGCCACTTGCAAAGCTAACGGATAGCCGCCACACTGCCCAAAAATTTGACTAGAAAATCCAAAACTTATGCCACCGATTTTTTCATTTTCAAACTCATACTGTAGGGTTCGTAAAGTTTGAAGAGTTTCTTTTTTTTGGATTTTATTCTGTTTTAATAAATCTCTAAAAGTGGCGATGACAGCAGGGTCTTGAAGAACTTTTTCTTCAAAAAGTTGAATAGCTGAGGGTTGTGTGGGAACATACAGTTTTACAGGCAGATCTGGACCTCCTATATCTTTCCAATTTTCAATTTTACCACTATAAAGATCCCGTATTTGCTCAAAGGTTATTTTGCCACCCAAGGCTTTAGGTAAGCCTCGCTCTCTTTGATCATAGCTAAAGGGAACCACTATTAACAAACCATCATAAGCGATGGCTTCTTGTTCGACACTACTCGAAGAAGCGGCGGCAATTTGACTGATTATAGCAAAGTTAGCCATTCCCTGAGCTACTTGCTGGCTGGCCTGTGAGCCATCGTTTGCTGAAATTGCTTGTAATATTACTCCCGGTTTGCGTTGTTGTAATTCGTCTATTAAACTTTTCTGGGTACTGAGCAAATTAGGTTCTAAGAATACATAACTGGCTGATCCGTCTTTTTCTAAAGTATAAGTAAAATTTCCTGGGGGAACCTCAATTTCTGCTATGCTAGGAATTAAAACCTTTCGATTTACAACCGGGTAAGATTTATGAGATAATCTCCCAACTATTCCTACAGTTATCACCCCTAAAATAACGATGGCTGGCGCAACTATCCAAGGCATCCAAGAACGCCGCTTAACCGCCTCAAGATCTTCGTCAGGTGTTAATTTCTGTTGCTCATCTGTCTGAGGTTTAGGTAACTTTAATAAAACTTCTCTGGCATTGGTGGCCGTAGCAAAAGAAGAGTTTAATCCTAACAGTTGCAAAATAAATTGTTTTAACGCTGGCTCTACCTTTGGCGGGGAAGAAGTTCCCGAACCTAGCCAATGTTGATCATTGCGAGGATCTAAACCGGTTGGCCCCATCAACATTTTAAACCCTATTTCTCCTACCGCCATTAAATCATCATTGACGGTTTTGGGATTAATTTGAGTATCCGGGCGATAAAATAAATATTCCCATAAAAGCAAATCAGTCAAATAAACAAAAAAATCTTGTTGATTAGATTCAGAGATCAATACACTATTTAAATTCAAATTGCCATGAACTAATCCCGTTTGAATTTGACCCGATGAAAATTGAAATCTTTGACCATGCAGAAACTCTAAGCTTTGCAAAATTTGATCTAATAAAAGTTTAACTTGATCGTTCGTCATTGCCCCATGACTCGATAGATAACTGCTAAGAGTGGGCAAAGTATCGAGATTACTTTTAGTAATTAAATAACAGCGTCTTTCCTGTTCATCGGCAACGGCTTCCCAAGGAATAATCAGGCGAAAATCTTTATCTCTTCCATCGGCTGCCGTAAGATTAGCCACACGCACAAAAGTGGCTTGACGTTGTTGAAAATCTTCTAAATTTTTAAAAGATCGATTGGGTAAAAGAAACTCTTTAATAACAATTGGTTGATTCTCGTTTTTTTGAATTCCTCGATAAATTCGTCCTATTCCTCGTTTACCCACTAAAGTACCGGTTTGATAAATGCCTCGTCTTCCCCGAATTTCTCGATTTTCGGCTAACGGTACCGGAAAACCACAGCCTAAACAAAATTTGGCTTGTGGTGTCTGTTGTAGGGTTTGCTGGGGATAATAACAACCTAAAGCATCATTGGTTTTACATTGGTATGCCGGATAAAAAGGATCGTTACGTTGCTCTTGAATCGGTATAGGAGCAGAGATATTAGGGATAGGAGTCTCTGTAGATGAGTGAGTAGCAGATGGTTCATTCTGGTAAGACCAAGGAAATTGTGCTTGAAAGGGTCTAACTTCTGAGGAATTGCCTTTAGCTGAGTCGCTTCCAGGAATATCTATGTGTTCTGCCGCCTCCACAGCTTTACGTCGCATTTCCTCAATAATGGCGTGCTGTCCTGATTGACTGGCCGGATTAAAACGACCAAAACTGACGATATATCTGATTCCATTTCTAACGCGATGGTAGAGGTCGGCAATTTTCATTGAAGTTTTCCTTGCTGCTCTTTACATTGTATTTTAATTAATATTTCTTTAGAATAAATGTAAATAAATATTGCTGTAAATTTTTTCTAAGTACAATATTTTCGCAAAACTCAGTGTGATAAATATAAAATAGAAAAAAAATATTTTTAAATCTAAAATGGAAAAGAGTCAAGGCTCAAAACAAAAGCATTGGCAAAAGCTGTTTGTTGCTAGTGCTTTAATGGTGGAAGGAGTAATGATTATCGATGGAAATAAGGGTTTAGCCACACCGATTTCTGAACAAGAGATGATTTTTTCATTAGAGAATCAGGAGCTAGACGGGAGGGAAATAAACCTTAATACCACGAAAGGATTAGAGCTTAAATTAGGTATTTTAGAAAACTCTGAGCAGAATTTCCCGCAAATAGTGGCTGAAAAATCTTCTTCAACCCTAATTCAGATTAATAAAGTCGAGGTAGTGGGGAGTACCGTATTTGGTGCAGCCGAATTAGATCCGATTATTAAACCGCTCGAAGGAACAGAAGCCACAGAACAACAGTTAAGAGAAGCGGCAAGTGCGATTACTCAACTGTATTTAAATGCTGGCTATCTTAACTCTCGAGCCATAGTTCAGGTAGCTGATGGAGTAGCAATTTTTCAAGTTTTAGAAGGTACGATTGGCAATATTGTTATTGAGGGAACAAGTCGATTACAAAATTATGTGCGCTCTCGGGTAGAATTGGGAGTCGGAAAGCCGCTTAATGTGAGAAAACTCGAAAATCAACTGCGTTTATTAAGAAATGATCCCCTTTTTAAAAATGTAGAAGCCACCTTAAAACCGCCTAGCACTGAACAAACGAGCGAAAACGAAAAAGCCCGAAGTACGCTTGTGGTTCGGGTAACGGAAGCTAATTCTTTTGGGGGAAATGTAGGAGCGGATAATTATTCTCCTCCCAGTATCGGTGCAACCCGATTTAATCTCAATCTTTTTTATCGAAATGTAACAGGTATCGGCGATCAAATTTCCACTTCTTACCGTCCTCGTTTTGAGACTTGGGAGGGAACTTATCGCTTAGATTTAAATTATCGCGCTCCTCTTAATCCGATGGAGGGAGCCATTTATTTTACTACTTTAATTGAGCGTAACCGAGTCATTAATAGTATTGACGATGCCATCAAAAATATTGGCGATTTAGGTATTGAGGGAAGGTCAGAAAGATACACTTTAGAGTATCGACAACCCCTAATCCGTACTCCTCGACAAGAATTCGCACTCTCGACCGGTTTTAGCTATTACAATGGTCGAACATTTTTATTTAATGATGTCCCCACACAATTTGGATTTGGCCCTAATAATCAAGGGGTAACCATTACCAGTGTTTTTACTTTTGGACAGGACTATGTGAGTCGTCAGCGTTCAGGGGCCTGGGGGTTGCGTTCTCAATTTCGCTTTGGAACGGGGATACTTGATGCAACAGAAAATCCTGAACCGATACCAGATGGTCAATTTTTTAGTTGGTTAGGCCAGGTGCAACGCTTACAACTCATTAACCCGAATAATTTCTTAATTATACAACTGGATTTACAACTCACTCCAGACCCTTTATTACCCTCAGAACAGTTTGTTATTGGGGGTGCAGAATCGGTGCGCGGTTACCGTCAAAATGTGATGGCGGGTGATAATGGAGCGCGTTTTTCTATTGAAGATCGCATTACTTTAGTCCGCAATCGAGCCGATAATCCCGTGTTTATTTTAGCTCCTTTTTTTGATGTGGGCGCTATCTGGAATGCCGAAGGAAATCCTAATACCATTCTGGCTAATCAAACGGTTATTGCAGGGTTAGGATTAGGGCTTATTTGGCAACCGATAGATAAGTTAAACATCCGATTAGATTACGCGCCGCCTCTAATGGACCTTAATATTCGAGGGGATGATGTGCAAGATGATGGGTTTTATTTCAGCGTTAATTATGGTTTTTAGCGGCTGGAAAAATGGTATTTACTGCGGCTCATTACAGTGCGTAAGTCTTAAACATGAGTGGGAAGCTTCCATTGGGATGCTCCCCAATTGTAATGATCAACAGGAGGCGAAATTCGCTTACCAAGGACTACCAATTAAAGTAAAAGAAGCCCAATAATAAGGATGAGATAAATCCGACTGTTCGCCGTTATTATTATTAGGTAAAGTAATATTTCCCTCTGGGGTAATTAATTGATTTCCCTCTTGTCTAACCTCTTGAGAAAGCATCGCTCGTTGAGCATCTCGTAAAGCAACCGCTTTGATCGGTGCTGTCTTTAATTGACGATAAAATTGATCCATCAAAGCGAGAGTACCCGTATCACCCACATACCACAGAGATGCGATGGCCGTTTTCACCCCTGCTTGAACCGCTAACCCGGCAAAACCCAATTCTATATCGGGATTTCCTACAGCCGTTTTACAAGCAGAAATCACCAGTAAATCAACCGTTGGGGCATCTAAATCCATATTTTGCCATTGAGGAAGCCTTAACTTTTGATTGTAAAGTTGAATATAACTTTCATTGAGATTATCAGGATTAAAATCAGCGTGAGTGGCTAAATGAACGATAGGAAAAGGCTCTTGATTGCGTTGACGTTGCAGGTTATTGAGAGTAAATTGTTGATTGAGAAAATATTCTCCCGAGCGAATTTGTCCGGCAATAAGCGGCAATTCAACACTCACCGCCGGTAAAGGTTGTTGCTCTTGCTCGGCGGGAAATTGCGAAGCACCAAAGGCTAAAACCGGCGCATTTTTAAGATTTCGATAGCGATAATCTACCAGATTCAGAGAAGGCGCTAACCCAACGGTATAGTCTTTTTGAATCACGAAATGTTTATTTTCCGGATCATTTTTATCATAAAGTGCTGCCAGAGGAATTAAACGTAGCCCAGTGGGCAGAAAAAACAATACACTATCAATTTTTCTAGCCGCGAGTTCCTGTTCCAAGGGAGCCAGAAGCCAATTATACAGTTGCTCCGCATCGGTTTTATAATCACTTCCCTGGTTAGAAACTTCTACATAAAATTCCTCGGCTATGGCTTGCACTTGTTTACGGGTTACACCGGGTAATTGTATGCGATAGGGCTTTCCTTCTCGCGTAATCAGCATTAATTCGAGTTCATAATTTTCTTCAGGAATCACCCCCAATACCGAAGTATTTTTATTTTGGGGTAAGCTCAAAGCATTTTGATACTGAGCGGTTAAATTGGCTTCTTTTGTGGCAAAATCTTCATTGGTTACTGAGCCATTAATCAAGCCCGGCGGCACAAAACTTACATAAATTAACGCCGGAATTTCTGAGGTTTCCCGCTCGATATAAGCCAATATTTCCCGAGTTTGTTCTAGAGTATTAATGGTGATAGTCGGTGTTAAAGCTGTAGCTGTTGTAATAGCAGGGGGTTGTTCAGGTTGAAAAACTTGAGGAATTGCCACCAAATTTCTAAAATCAACTGAAATAATCGCCACATTTCCCCGGCTGGTGGTAAAGGGAAAAGATCCAGCCGGTACAAACTGGAATTGCCCACTGTTTAAGGCTCCTGCACTTCCATTCACCGAAGGATCACCCACCACAAAAGGCGTTATTCCTCTGCCCCCATGACGAACCGTAATAGAACCGCCACCGGCTCCTCCTACCGTTGAAATGCTGGCTTCAATACCCGTTTGATCGGTAAAGCTATCTAAAAGTCTGACAAATTCTCCGGCCGCAATATTAACATTTCCTCCTGTTCCATTAGCTCCCCCTTGAGCGTTAATACTGGTAACCGTTACGTTTCCTTGAGGCGCTTCTAGGGTAACATCTCCACCATTAGCACCGGAACTATTAATGCCTCCAAGCGTCAAGAGATCCAAGAGTTGCTGATTGTTAATTCCTGGAATTACAAATCCGTTAGGATTACTCAAGGGAGAAGACATAAAACTTGCCTGATTAAGCATCACTGGACCCGAGGTTATATCTCCAGTAGCACTGCGAATGCTGATGTCTCCTCCCTGTCCACTAAAGCTAGATGAGACGATATAATTCGTAGAAATGTCGCCCTTCGCTTGCAAACTAATTTGCCCGGCATTGCCAAAAATAGATAGAGATAATAGTCCTCCAAAGCGGCGTTGACTAATGGCTTGAGCAATAGAGGCTATATTGGCATCTACGCCTAAATTGGTCAAAAATTCTTGAGTTAGGTTCTGGGCAAAAATCCCTGAAGAGGTATCAATGGCACCATTTAAGCTTTTTAGGGTAATGTTTCCTCCCTGTTTGCCTAGGCTACCTGTCACAATATTACTGGTGGTAATATCATTGGCGGCGGTAATGGTGACATTTCCCCCTTGACCTTGATTAGAGAAGGAAAAAATACCTAGTCCAACGGTCAGCCCTTGAGCTTGCTCTGCCGCCAGTTGGGGAACGCCTAAAAGGGTTAATAGGTTAACACTAGGGGCTTTAAAATTAGCCCCCGCCGCCGTATTCACTGAACCGCCTGTACTTTCTAGGGTGACGTTGCCGCCTTGCTGGGGTCCGATGGTTCCTGTAGCAATGATGCCGGTGGTAATATCTTTAGAGGCTTTTAGAGAAACGTTCCCGCCATTCCCTAAGCGCGATGCCGAAACTAACGCCCCCACAGTTACCTGTTCTCCTTGCACTTGTTCAGTGAGGTTAGTATTAATAGAGCCGCTTTTACTTTCTAGATTGATGTTGCCTCCTGTACCATTTTCATAAGAACCTGAGACAATAAAACCGGTTTTGATATTACCGTTAGCTGTAAGATTAACATTCCCTCCATCTCCTAATTCTGACCCTGATACAATGCTAGGAACTTTTAAATCATTCAGGGATTGAGGAAGATCTACGTTATAACCCACTCCTGTAGTGGTATCAATATTTCCGCCGGCATTGAGCGTCACATTACCGCCTACCCCGTTATCATCAGAATAGGTTATAATATTCCCCGTTGAAATATTGCCAGTTGCTGATAAATTAACGGCTCCTCCATTGGAGGTATCAGACTTAGAAAGTAAGCTTCCATTAACTGTAATAGAACCATTAGTAGCCGTTAAATTAATCGCTCCTCCATTAGCCGCGCTGGCACTGGTATCAAGATTTCCTACGGCTAGATTGGCTCCAGAAATGCTAATATCTCTGGCTGAGGCTTGGATCGTATCGTTAGAATTCATGGAAAAAGAGCCATTTCCGTTATTATCTGCATCCGCCGTCAAGCGAATTGAACCGCCGGGGCCTGGCTGAAATGTTAATTGATTATCGGCTAAATCGTTGATAGTAATGTTATTGGTTGCTTCTAAAACAACATTCGCTGTGGCGGGTAACTGTTCTAATTTGGTTTCAGAAATCGTAAAGGTTGCGCCTGTATTATTGTTAGCCGTAATTTCCGGTAATTGACTATCATTTGCTCCTCCATTTCCATCGACGATGGTGATATTTTCCGGGTCGAGTAATAAGGTTCCTAAATTCCCATTCGTCGCCGTTAAATCCACATTACCCTGAAAGCTGAGATTTTGCTGACCGGAAACTTCAGCGAAACCCCCATCACCGGCAAGTTGACCGCCACGCGCATTAATAGTACCGTTAAACTGGGTTGTCTGATCTGCCCAGACGATCACCTTACCGCCGTTTCCCGTTGCACCGGCATTAGCGTTTATCACTGATTGGCTGTCTACATAAGTATTTTGGGCGTTGGGAATTGTGCCTTGTCCTTGATAGTCGCCCCCGATGAGAACGGTTCCTCCTCCATTGCTTCCATCGGCTTTTATACTTGCATTGAGTAAACTCACCTGTTGGCCGGTAACGCTGATTTCTCCCCCTAATGCGGCGGCATTTCCATTAGATGTATTGAGGGTTCCGGAAACGGTTGCATTGCCGGGGGTGGTGGGAATGGGGGTATTAGTGGCGGCTAGTTGCACTTGTGATGAGGGGGTAACCACTAAGCCGGTATCTACAGAGCTTCCTGTTAATAGAGCCGGAACAGATCCCACCGTAAATGGTAAGGGGTTGCCTAACTCATCAGTGGGTACATTGACTTCTAAACTTAAAATCTGTCCTTCTTGGGAGATTTTCAGGCGGCTAGTGCCCGGAACGGCGGCAACGGTTATTTTTCCGCCAGGAGCCTCCATCGTTCCCGTATTAATCACCACTCCAGCCATTAAAGCTAGTTGTTGAGAGGGATTAACCTTCAAATTGCCGGCATTGATAATAGCGGCGGGATTAGAGTTACCAAAGACAAAACTGTTGGGATTTCCGTTAAGGGCTTGATAATTATTGGTTCCGAAGGCATTAAACCACCCACCATTAAATCCTATTCGGGTAGCTGTACTGGCGGTAAAATCTGCTGGTACATTCAAACTGGCTCCCGAACCAAAGATAATCCCGGCAGGATTAATTAAATATAGGTTGGAGTTGCCGCCAGTGACTTGAATCAGTCCGTTAATAATAGAAGGATTGCCGCCCGTTACCCGACTCAAAATGTTGACAATACTGGGTGAAGAGAGAAAATTAGCAATTTGACTCGCATTTAAGCCAAATTGAGAAAAACTTTGAAATAAATTTTTTCCATCTCCAGAAAGCGTCCCACCACCAATATCGAAGCGGTTACCATTGGGGGTGACTACTGTACCAGTTCCATCATGAGCGGGAGTAATTTCTTGAGCTTGAATCAGTTGAGGGCTTAATCCTAATCCCATTAAAGCAGCGATTAAGGCAATGTTTTTGTTCATATTTTTCTTTTTCAACTCCTCATCAACTTAAACTTAATCTGTGCGGCAAAAACTTATTATTAATCAGCTAATCTTAAGGATTCGCCAAACGAGATGTTTTTTTTGACAAATCCTCGTTGACTCAATCCGTTTGTTTTTTGATTTCCCAAGACCTATTAGTCTTAGGATGATGCTGTCAATGATAAATTATAATCCATTAGAACATTGAGAAATTTTAAGTTTATCAATTAAAACGTTAAGTTTTAAAAAATTGCAGGCTTAACGGGGATGAATAAGAACTGAGACCATTGAAATCTTGCCTCTTGCCTCTTGCCGCTTTAACCGCGATATAATCAATCATGCAGAAATTTTTGTTTAACTAAAATCCCAAAATTGAGTAATAAAATGGCTGTAAAAAACAGAAGAATTTTTTTAAAACAAACAAGTCTTTTGGGAATGGGGTTAATCACTGCTCCACTGTCTCTAACTAAGGGGAAATGTTCTCTGACTCCGCCGCAGACACAAGGGCCTTTTTATCCTCTACAGTTTCCTTTAGACCAAAATAACAATCTAACCGTAATTGATGGTCATAAAAAAGCTGCTTTCGGTGAAACCATCGTGATTAGAGGGTGTGTCTTAACTGAAGACTGTCAGCCGCTCCGAGCTAGAGTCGAGATTTGGCAAGCCTGTGCCTCTGGACGTTATAATCATGACTACGATCCTAATCCGGCTCCCATTGACCCTAACTTTCAATATTGGGGTTATGCCACCACAGATGATCAGGGAAAATATTCTTTTATCACCATTAAACCTGGTGGTTATCCGGTTACTGATGATTGGGTTAGGCCTCCTCATATTCATTTTAAAATAACGGCTCCTAAGCTGCCTCCTTTAATTACTCAGCTTTATTTTTCAGAAGAAGAAAAACTGAACCAAAAAGATAGAATTTTGCAACGAGTTCCTCCCCATCAGCGAAATTTAGTCATGATGGATTTAAAGGCTGATGATTCATTGAAGGTACGTAATGGTCAATTTAATATTATTTTAAATCAAACACCCGAGTTAGTCTAAAAAAATATTAATGATGCTTCTTAAGCTTTCAGATTTCATTGAGGATAATGAACAAGAGTCAGACTCCACTGTGACTTATTGGTATCAAGGGCGTTGTCAAAAGAGCGGCTTAACCCATAAATTACCACGTACAAAATTATCAGAAGCCGTTGCTTATGGATTAATGCGACAATTAGCCGCCGCTCAGGAAAATTACGCTGAAGGTAAAATGTACGGAGTTTTGCTCGTACAAACTGCACAAGGGGAAAAACGGGTACTGAAAGCTTTTTCTGGACTTCTTCAGGGAAAATCAGAAGTGGATGGTTGGGTGGGTTCTATTTCTGGGCGAAATTCTTTAGTTTTAGAAGAAGCTTATACTTTAAGTACATTAGAGGAAATTAAACAACAATTACTATCACTACAAAATATTCCTGAACGTTCGCTCTATGAACAATTGTCTCAAGAATTTTCCTCTAAATTACAACAATTAGCCGCCACTCATCAACAAAGTAAACAACAGCGACAGCAACAAAGAGAATTGCTCTATTCAACCTTAAGCGGAGAAACTCTCAGCCAGGCTTTAGAACAATTGAATCAGCAAAGTCGCCTAGAAGGCATTGAACGACGGCGGCTAAAAAATCAACGGGATGAAAGCTTACAGCCGCTTGTGATGCTCATTCAACAAGCTGATGAAAATATTCGCCAACTCAAACAACGGCGAAAACTGCTATCGCGTCAATTACAACAGTTGATGAGTGCCCATTACTCGCTGACGAATTTTTTAGGTCAGTCTCTATCATTACAGCACTTGGGAGGTTTGCCCACTGGAACCGGGGAATGCTGCGCTCCTAAACTTCTTCATTATGCGGCTACTCATCAGCTAATTCCTCTAGCGATGGCTGAGTTTTGGTGGGGAACCTCCCCGACTCACCAAGATAAAGTTCAGGGACGATTTTATCCGGCTTGTGCGGCTCGTTGTCAACCGTTAATGGGGTTTTTGCTCTCTGGGTTAACTTCTTCCTCTTCTTCTGGCGTGATCCCCCCAACCCCCCTTGATCTGGCGGGCTTAACGACTGTTAATGCCAAAGAAATTTTACCAATTATTTATGAGGATGAATACTTGATTGCCATTAATAAGCCAGAAGGGTTATTATCGGTTCCGGGTCGTGGTAGTCATCAGTATGATAGTGTTATTAGCCGCATAACTCATTTATTAGCTGATGGTGATCAGTGTATGGTTGTACATCGTTTAGACCAAGATACTTCTGGTATTTTGTTATTAGCTCGCCATCGACAAATTTATAATCATCTTGCCCAACAGTTTAGACAACGAAAAATACATAAGGTTTATCACGCTTTAGTTAAAGGGGGTGTTTCTGCACAGAAAGGAACGATCAATTTACCTTTATGGGGCGATCCTAATACTCGTCCTCGGCAAAAAGTTGATTTCTGCTATGGGAAAGAAAGTATTACTCATTTTCAGGTGATAGCAGTGGCAGAAAATTTTACTCGTCTAGAATTTATTCCTGTCACAGGACGTACTCATCAAATTCGCGTTCATTGTGCTGATCAAAATGGACTGGGAACCCCGATCATCGGTGATCGCCTTTATGGACATGAGAGTGCTACTACTCGTTTACATCTTCATGCCTATTCTCTGAGTTTTGTTCATCCCACTACTGAAGAAAAGGTTTATTTAACAGTAGAAACTCCTTTTTAAGCGGCTATTTTATACTAAGTTTATAAATTTAACGACTAATAATTTAAGAGGTTGAGATGCGTTACCTTACCCGCTTCACACCCTAAGTATCTGGACATCAATAAAAGACTGTTTATATATATTGACTGATAGAGACAAATTATCTTTTAAGTAAGATACAGAGTTCTCTAAAGCGGATTCATGCGTATTTACTCCGAAAATTACCTTTTTCTCGATTTGACTCTAGACAAAAAATCTTTTATCCTTCGATAGTAGTGAAAAATATACCCTTAACTGGGAAAAATTTCACTGTTTCTATCATCCCTGAAGCAATCGCGGTATTTTTGCGTGGACTAGAAATTCGAGTAAATCCCTAACTCCTCGAACCGTACGTTCCGTAAAATTACTGATTTTTTCAGGAAAATTTATAAATTATTTTCGAGAATCTTGGCCATATATAGAAGCGTTAGAGGTATTGTAAATTTTCAAGACAAAGATAGTCAAATAAGGGAAAATGTAGTAACTTATATAGTATGAAAAGAGTCTCTAAAATCTCATTAGTACAGGTGAAAAACCTTCTGAAGTGTGAGATTCGTAACCAGTCGAGTTCTATAGGGTCAGAAAGCAATCACGGCGAGATGGAGACAATTAACAACTCCAAACATAAGCATTCCCAAATGCTTTATAGCTATGGGATAGAGAGGTGCGTAGTTCACCCCAGGAGAATGATTTCTCAAAGAAAAAGCGAAGGGATCATCTGAAATAATGTTGATTTCTATTGAAATATTTGACTAGACTTTTACCAACTATAACTTTATGAACTACGAGATCGCTATTATCGGAGGCGGACCGGCCGGTGCTAGCCTCGCCACTTATTTGGCTCGCGCGGGAAAAAGTGTCGCTATTTTTGAAAAATCGGATTTTCCCCGTTTTCATATTGGTGAATCTTTATTACCGGCAACTATGCCCATTCTCCAAGACCTCGGGGTTTACGAACGGATGCGCTCGACTTTTCTCAACAAGCCCGGTGGATGTTGGTATTACGATGATACTCCCGTGATGAGCGATTTCGCTAAATGTCGAGAAACCGCCTCTTTTAAAGATTTCCGCCACGCTTTCATGGTCGAACGCGGCGAGTTTGATCGGATCTTGTTAGATAACGCTCGCGATCACGGAGTCCGAGTTTTCCAACACCATCTCGTCAGGGAGGCGATCTGGGAAGGCGAACGAATGACGGGGTTACAGGTCAAAGATCTACAAACGATGGAGGGTAAGTCTATCCGCACCGAGATGGTGTTTGACTGTAGTGGCTATCGATCGGTCATCGCCAGCCAACGCAACCTTCGCAAGCCAAATCGTTTGAAAAAAATGGCGATTTTCGCCCATTATCGTGCGGAAGCTCTAGAGGAGCGGTTGAAACAAGGTTGGTTCGTTGGACAGATGTTCTATGATGGCTGGCTCTGGCTGATCCCGATCGACAAAGACCGTATATCCATCGGTGTGGTGACGACCCTAGATAATTACAAAAAAGCCAGTATCTCCCCGGAACAGTTTCTAGATCATTACATTCGGACGCTATCGCTAACGCGAAAGGGTTTGGGTAAAAATATCGAGAGAGTTTCCGATATTTACCTATACGGCAATCTAGGATACTCCTCAGAAAGAATTTTCGGCGATAGATGGGCTTTAGTGGGCGACGCGGCCGTGTTTATCGATCCGTGTTATTCATCGGGTGTGCATCTAGCCATGGACTCGGCCCGAGAGATCGCCAGAGTGTATCTAGAACATGGATACGACGCGCGATCGCTACAGAATGCCCTGAGCAAATACGAGAAAAGACTACGCCAACACGAGGAATTAGTGCTGATGCTAGTGGACTCGTTCTATATGGCCTCCCGCAATAAATTTCTCCGTTTCCTCGTCAAGAATCTCTCTAAAATTTCCTCGCTCAATCAAAAATTCGTTCATTTTACGGGTGGCGATCTCGCGGACGATCCCGGCTATATCAAGATGACCTACTACACCCATCTAGCGATCTCGGCATTGGCAAATGTTTTTCAACGGCAACCGAGTGCCGCTCCAGAGAAGGGTAAGAGCGCGGTATTGATTAAATAAATTTAACGATTAATAATTTAAGAGGTTGAGGTGCGTTACGCTACGGTAACACACCCTACTATGTGTAAAGTCATACAGATAACTTGACTTTTATCTACCTACTTAAGAAGTTTTTTTCGGCCTAATTTCTGGGCAATTCTATCCAAGAAAATCTTAACTTCGGGTAACTTTAACTGCATAGCCAAGATAATAAACAGTCCTAAAGATACCGTTACCGCTAACCCTAACTCTAATACTTGCAACAATAAATTCCCATCTCCGATGATCGTTTTCCACAGCCAACTTACGCCCCAACTTCCTACACCAGAAACCACACTGATAGCCGCTAACTGTAATAAAGCTAACCCCCATTCTTTTAAGGGTAACCCTCTTAAACGACGGTTTAAAATCCATAAAAAAATGAGCATCGAAAACATATTAACCCCAATCGTTGCAAACACTAACCCAGGGGTAGAAAAAGGTTTATAAAAGAAAAAATCTAACAGCCCATTGAGAAAAATATTTAAAATACTGACTCGAAACGGCGTTTCTCCATCTCCCAAAGCATAAAAAACCCGCACCAAGACATCCCGGCCTAAATAGAAGAACATTCCGACTCCATAAGCCATCAATACTGGTGCTACCTCTCCAGACGCAGCCGCTTTAAATGCGCCCCGTTCATAGATCACCTGAACCATTGGAAAAGCCAAAGCAATAAACATAGCTGTCAGAGGTAACATACTCAAGGCGGTTAATAATAACCCTTGGCGAATTCTCTGCTTTAACTCTGGCCAATTTTCCGGATCAGCTAGATGGGAAAACACCGGCATCAAAGGCACTAAAATCATATTAGAAATAATCCCTAACGGGGTTAAAACAATAAAATTCGCATAGCGCATTGCTGCCGCCGCATTTTCTATATATGAAGCAAAAAATAAATCGGTATATACATTAATATGTAACATCCCAGAGGATAGGGTAGCCGGGGCCATTACTTTCATGACATCCATTACCCCTGGAATACGCCAGTCAAACCGTAGGCGCAAAGTGCCCATTCCTGCTTGCCACTGGGCCCATAACTGAGCTAACCATTGTAAAATAGCGCCTAATAATGTGCCTCCGGCTAAAACCATTGAGCCTAGATGGATGTATTGAGGTGCATTAATTTGATCTCCCAACACCCAGAATAAAATACCTAAGCCGACAATGACCGCTAAACTAGAAAATAGTGGACTTATGCCGGGTAACCAATATTGATCGGCGGCGTTGAGGGTTCCAAACCCGATACCAATTAATCCGGCTAATAAGGCTAATGGGGCCATAATTTGCAATTGTTGAATGGCCATCGCCCTTACGTCTGCGGTTAAACCGGGTGCTAACAGATCAATACAAACATCTGCCCAGACAATTAAAATAATGGTCACCAGCAGTAAAAACCCACTCACTAGGGTGGTAACTGTTTCTACTAATGGGGCGGCTTCTTCTTTGTCTCGTTTGGCTAAAACGCTTATTAACGCGCTGTGAAAGGGACCATTTATTCCCCCTAACAAGATGAGGAGAAAACCCGGAACGACATAAGCAAAGGCGTAAGCATTAACGACTGGGCCAATACCAAAGGCGGCCGCGATCGCCTGTTCACGCACTAATCCAAAAATTTTACTGATCAGTGTCGCTACTGCAACAATTCCAGCGATACCGGCAAGGGAACGAGAGGTTTTTTTATCGTTAGCCACACCATACCCCATAAAAACTGCTGTGGTTGATCATACCCTGTTAGGACATAATAATACCAATTTGCTCAATGTACAGGACCAAATCCCCTGCCGCTATCCCCGCCTGACAATTTTCTATTTAATTTTCTAAAGTGTAAACTTCTGAAATTAAGCCGCTTAATTGACCGGTTGAATCATATTGAATTTTAATTTGTCTATATAAATTTTCTCCGGTTTGTTGCCCGACCGTGATTTCAAAGGCTTGATCGATAGGAACAACTTTAGGCAGATTTATCAGAACTTTTTCCGGCAGAAAAAAGTTAGTATTGATGGCGACTGATGAATTTATGTCGATTTCTTGATGGGAAAATGTTTCTGTAAAGTATTCTAAATTTGGCTGAACTTTTGTTCGTTCTAGATGCCATTTACCCTCTAAATTAGTAATAGTATTTTCTGCCACTGTGTCCGGAAAATTTTGAGTATTTTCTTTAATAATTACGAATCTATCTAAATTTCCATTTTTATAAATCGTCAGCAGACCATAGCGCCAGTTATCGTGTTTTAAAAAAACTTCCGAACCCAAATTTGACTCATCATCAATATTTTTAGAAACCCAAATGCTGGTTTGATTACCAAAACCAATGGCTCTCATCTTTTGACCT
This sequence comes from Gloeothece verrucosa PCC 7822, assembly GCF_000147335.1. Classification (NCBI taxonomy): domain Bacteria; kingdom Bacillati; phylum Cyanobacteriota; class Cyanophyceae; order Chroococcales; family Aphanothecaceae; genus Gloeothece; species Gloeothece verrucosa. Next base: position 2,110,153 of record NC_014501.1, on the reverse strand, counting down.
TCTGGATGACAAACTCCATCGCTCAGGTTACAGCTTTGCTTTTCAATTGTCCAGCTTTTTTCATTGACTGTGCCATCTGGTAAATAATAGGTATTTTGATGAGCAATAATACTTCGGTCAGCATTGCTCGTAAATTTTCGCGTAAATTTATAGGTACGCATGACTTCTAGTTCTGGCGAATATACCGTCGTCAGGGCGTGCCATGTTGTGCCTTCTTCTGTACAATAACCAAAAAGATTGAGCCAGTTTTCTTCTTGAAAGTTCATTGAGGTATTCTCCTTGTTACAATTTTGCCTAATTTAGCCTAACCTAGGCCGTCCCAAAGTGGTAATATAAATCACGGCTTCATCAGGCGGAATTCCTAACACTTCATTCACTTGATCATCAAAAAATCCCCCGATGCCGCTTACTCCCAAATTTAGATAAATGGCGGCTAAATTTAAACGCTGTCCTAAATGTCCAGCATCCATGTGTAAGTAGCGATAAACGCGATCACCATATTTAGCGACAGCCTTATTTAAATCTGCGGTATGAAAAATCATCACACTGGCATCTCGCCCTAATTCTTGTCCTAAACACAAGAAATGTAATTCTTGACGAAAGTTTTTAAAGCGGATCTGTCTTAGTTCCTGAGCTTTTGGAGCATAATAATAACAGCCTTCTTCTAATCCTTTTACGCCAGATACTCCTACAAAAGTTTGTAGTAATTTTAAATCAAAATAATCGGGATTTCCATCTAATCCTTGCCCGATATAATCTTGAGGTTGATAGGTAAAATTTAGTAAGGCTTTGAGTTCATCTAGGGTTAAGTCGGCACCACTATAAGCGCGGGTTGACCTTCGTTTTAAAATGGTGGTTTCTATGCCGGTTAACCCTTCTCCCCAGTCAATGGGGGGGCACGAAGTAGAAACTTTTAAACAGAAAGGAAAGTTATATTTATCTTCTCCTGGGCTATTTTCCTCGACTTCGGCTAAAGAAGAGGGGGTTTCAGCTTGATTGATTTGGGTGGCTTTATGAAAGTATTTTAGTAATTCTCCATCGGCAATATTAGGATATTGGGTATTAATAGTAGAAGGTAAAGCGGTTTTTGCGGGTTCAATTTTTGGCTGATTTTCTGTTAAATCTATGAGAGGAATCACCGTGATCACGCCTTCTTGTTCAGGATCAAGATATAGGAGTTCATCAATGACTGAATCGGTAAATCCTCCTATCAGGTAAGGGCGATAATAATTAATAGCACTGGCTAATTCTATATTTCCGAGTAAATGTCCTGTATCTAAAAAAATACGCCGGTAAGCTCGGTCTTCATAACGCCAAGCGGAACGCTCAAATATGGCTGTAGTGACTAGCGCTAATTGGGTATGCTCAAGGGCGGGATGTCTAAAACAAGCTTTTGCTAATTCCTCCCACACCTCACTTTCCCAAAAATGAATTAGAGAATGGTTGAGGGCTTGATAATTATATAAACCTGCCGGTAGTAGAGAAGTTCCTCCAGAAATCAGATATATTTCTGCTGGATATAGCCCACCGGCTGAAGGCGCGGCTCTTAAATAGATGGGGGGGCCTCCCATCGTCGATAGTTTGGCAGTTAACCCGTAACTACAGGCCAGCAAGCGGCTTAGTCGTCGCCACTCTTGAACTTTTGCATCTGAAGAGGTGCTTAAGGGACTTGATAGGTATGGTTTGAGGTCAAAAATATTGCCGATTTTGTATTCTTTGAAGGGAAACGGTTGTTTTGACCAGTCGAGGACTTTATTTTTTGAGGCAATGGTATTAGGGTCGTACTTGGTTCGCTGATGATAATAGTGGGCGATGGATGCTTGCAAGTCTGGCATGGAATTACTTTAATGGTTTTGCTGTGCCTTGTATAGCAAGAGTCAGGAGTTACCGACTTAGAAGTCACAAGGATTTTCTCCTGTTGCAAAAGGGCTGTCCTAACTCGTTTTGGGGGTTGCTATATAATCATAGCTTTAATGAGTAATTAAGAGCCAATAGTATAATAATTTTTACAACCAAGTCTCAAATATTTTTTAAAAAAGTTTGAGGAAAAAATCTGCACTTAAGAAAGATTAGCCGCCCAGAAACAAAAATAAAATACCCTAGCATCTTTTTTAATGAAGATGAATTTTTTTTATGGCTTGCACTCACTCCAAATAAATCCGCGATGGAAGAGCAACAAAGCAGATGGTGTCAAGAATTGTTAAAGATGTCTTGAAATGAAAAAATTTTCCTCTATGGTCTATTCTCCTGACGAGCTAGAGGTATAAGGGCTTATTTTCCTTATTTGTATCAATATAGGGTCTTGATGCACTTGAGTGAATGGAGAAGCCTAGGAAGCTTTAGTTGATCGCTAAACGAGGAGAGATTGAGGAAGGTTTTTTCTTAGATGATACCACCTCAACCGAACTAGGGACAAACAGAAAAGTCTGTTCACCAATCCAGACGGTTCGACCATCAATTGCATAAGTTCCGCCAGCCATCCAGTCTACTACTCGCTGGGCTTTTTCTGGCTTGAGTCGAGTTAGCTTTAAAATTACGGGTTTGCGTTGCCGCAAAATCGAGAGTGCTTGCTCTGTGTCTTTTTCTGAGTGAAGTTCTAAAACAACAATCTCAGAATCTTTAAAATTCGGAACAATTGGGTTGATAGGGGAGTGATGAACCATATTTTAAGTTTATTTAAGCGGCTTTGTTAAATCTTGTACTTGACATTATAGTCAAAGCGGTACGAGCTAACAACGATAAACCAGTTAGCTAACCCGTTCAAATCTAAAGAAATAATTAAATTTTTATAGTTGATGAATAAAATTAGTTGGATTTCTTAAGTATCTGTTGAGAATAAGCCGCCAGCTTTATGAGTTGCTCTTCAAACCAATTGACTAATTAAGGTGCAAGGAGGAAATTTTTATTTCAATTTAACCGCTTATGGACTGACGTTGATAACTGCCATAACGATGAGCATAATAGTTCAAAATTTTCTCAATTTGCTCTGTACAACCACTATTTAAAGAAGCTGGATAATTGATTAATAATCCGCCTATTTGGCTTTGATAATAATCGAATTGTTCAGAGGTTTGAGGCATTAACTCAGTGGTAAGGCCTTCTATTTGCTCTAAATGAGCGGCTAATTCTCGATAGACAGCTAAGGGTAATGAGGAATAAACAATTTTTTCTTGTCGCTGTTCTACAGGGATGGGGGACACAGTTTTAATAACCTCCTTATACAATTATTCTCATGGATCATTAATGATGAATTGAACTTAGGTTTAAGAGTGGAAGCGGCTCGCTTTCAGCTAAGATTTTTGGGGATTGGCTGGGGTGTCTGGTGCTGGGGTGTCTGGTGCTGGGGTGTCTGGTGCTTGAGCTTCTACAGGAGCCTCACCCACTTTTTTAGTGACTTGAATCCCGTATTGTTCTAAAATCACGACGGGATTATCAGAATAAGCATAAATGGCTTTCACTAGCACCTGTCCATTAGCTAAAAATGATCCAGAGGTCACTGTACGCTCGACATTTTCGCCGGGGACTTTGACAATGGCAATAGGCCTTGAGGGTAAGCCCACCACTCCCGAAACATAGATAGACTCGGCTTCTTTGGGTTCAGGTGGTGCCGGCGGAATGACAGGCTGTTTTTGAGCAACCGGAGATTGAGATTTACTGGAGGCCGGAACCTGTTTACCACTTTTCGTCCTACCTGTAGAGGAACTAGAGGATTTAGACTTGTTCGAGTTGGGGGGATTGTTGGCGGTGTTAGTGTTTTTAGTAGGCCCCAGAGAATTAGTGTTATTTGATCTTGGTTCTACGGGGACTATAGGGGGTTTTAGCGGGCCTTTAGTGGGATCAATCTTAATTGTTGGTCTCACTGGAACCACCGCAAAGGGATCTGTCCGTCCGTTTTTGATGGGGACTTGATTAGGGGGTCTTGAAGGAATTAATCCTGCTATGTCTATATCACCGTTAGAGCCATTGACTTGTGCTTTGTCTTTGTCAAAGGGTTGAGGCGGTGTGGCAGCCGGAGAGGGACTAGCATTGGGAACCGGCGAGGGTTGAGTGGTTGCTGTCTCGTCTGTTTTTTTGCCAAACAGACCACAGCCTCCAAGCAGCCCTGCCAGAAAAACCATTAAAACAACTTTTTTCATAACTTAATAATGGAGGTATTCAAACTTAAGACGGATTACACTTGAGTTTAAAAGGATTAAAGCTACTATTATCTTAACTCCTTCTCTTTAGTTCGGCTTTAATCGCCTCAATTACGGTTTCTAAAACTTTAACTCGTGCATAATATTTATCATTCCCTGGAATAATCGTCCAAGGTGCAGCCGGTGTGCTAGTACGAGCAATCATTTGATTGACAGCCACATAATATAAATTCCATTGCTCTCGATTGCGCCAATCTTCTTCGGTTAGTTTATATTGCTTAAAGGGATTATTTTTTCGTTCTTCAAAGCGTAGCAGTTGCTCATCTTGGCTGATATGAAGCCAAAACTTTACGAGAACATAGCCTGAATCTGTCAGTTGGGCTTCAAATTCATTGATTTCTTGATAAGACCTTCTCCACTCGATTTCTGTAGCAAAGCCTTCTATTCTTTCGACTAAAACTCGTCCATACCAACTGCGGTCAAAAATCCCGATGGTTCTTGCTCCTGGAAGGTGTCGCCAGAAACGCCACAGATAATGATGTTGTAATTCTTCAGTGGTGGGAGCGGCAAAACTATTTACTTTATAACTGCGAGGATCTAAGGTGTCTGTCAAGCGTTTAATGGCTCCTCCTTTGCCGGCAGCATCCCATCCTTCAAAAATCACTAATACAGGGATATTGGTTTTAAAGACACTCAGTTGTAGTTTACGTAATTCTACTTGTGCCTGTCGTAACCGTTGTTTGTAATTTTCTTTGTCTAAACATAAGTTTAGATCTACCTTGGCCAGAAAATCCGGTTCTGTAGAGAGTAGTTCTTGTTGAGGTGCTAGGGTGCTATGACTCTTGGGGCTATTTTTGAGTTGATCTAGGGCTTGAACAATGGTGGCGACTAACTGCGATAACACTTTAATTCGAGCATAGCGCTGACAGTTTCCTTCGACTAATGTCCAGGGGGCTGATCCCGTACTGGTATAGGTGATCATTTCTTCAGCCAGGGCAGCATATTGATCATAATTTTTGGCTTGCTGCCAATCTTCCGGACGCACTCGCCAAGATTCTAACTCATCGGTTTCGTATTTTTTTAAGCGGCTCTTTAATTCTTTGCGGCTCAGATGAATCCAAAATTTCGCGATCGCTGCCCCATCATCTACTAACTGACGCTCAAAGGCATTAATATCTCTCATTACAGAGGGGGCTAGAGCATCTGGTAAGCGTTTAAATAAGCGATCTTCTAAGATATGAGTGTACCAACTGTGATAGAAAAATCCTATACTGCCTTTGGCGGGTAATTTATGCCAAAAACGCCAGAGGAAAGGAAAACGTTCTTCTTGAGGCGAAGGATTTAATATCGGGTGAACCGCAAAACCTCTAGGGTCCATGTAGTTAACGATTTTTTTGACTAAAGAGCCTTTGCCGGCTGCTGCCCATCCTTCTAAAACTACAATCACTGGCAGTTTTTGTTCCCAACAAGTCTGTTGTAAAGAACACAACTGACGCATTAAGTCTTCTATCTGAGATTTGTAGGTTTCTTTATCAAGGGTTAACTCTAAATCAAGGGTATTTAGCATTTTGTCCTGGTTAGTGGTTAGTGGCACAGGAGGCAGAATTTGTTAAGGGTTCCTGTTTCTCTATTCCCTGTTACCTGCTTTGCGCTATAAAAGTAAATTAGTGATTTCAGAGAAATAATTTTTAATGAGTACAGGTGTTTCGGCCTGCCGGGATAATGCTCATCAGACAAGCCAAAGAATATTTTAACTATTTGTTTATCTCTGCTCTACCACGAGTCAACTTTATTTTATCATACAAATTAGTTGATAATTCGACAAAAACTAATAATAAAAAAACTCATGGCGACCGATTTACAGCAATTAGAAATCATTGTCAAAAAAATTGGAGAGGCAGTTCTAGCGACTACTGAAACAGTAGAACGTCTCGCCGAGAAATTAGATGCTTTAGCGGCTCAAGTTCAAAATCAAAGTCAACAACAAAGTTACCAGATATTTGCTTTAACAGAAGCCCTGCAAACTTTGGTAGACAGTCAAGCTCAATCCAAAGAACAGCTTGATCAATTAACAGAAGTCCTACGGATTTTTGTTAAACTATTGAACAGTGAAAACCCTCAATAAAAAACTCCTAGTCAAGATGCTTATAAAACGCGGTATTTGTCAAAAAATCGGTCAAACCAAAAAAATAATAGCCTTAGTAATCCTGTTGAATTATTTAATAAGCGGCTGTGCGGAAAGTAAGTCATTTCAATGCCAAAAAATTTTTAAAATGGCTGATGAAATAACCAAAGAAACAAAAACCCTAACAAAAAGTGGACAGGAAATTGATATGAAAACTTGGTTGGCGGCGGCGGATGAAATAGAACAAGCCGCACAAAATATAGAAAAAATGGAAATTAGTGATCCAACGTTACAAGAGTATAAAGTCGGGTTTGCTCAAATTTATCGAGATTATGCAGAAGCGACTCGGGAAATCGTTAAAGTTTGGGAAACTAAAGATAGAATTGCGGCTAAAGCGGCACAAGAAAAAGTCAGACGAGCCAGCAAAAGAGAACGAGAATTAGGAGAAAAAATTAATACCTACTGCAAGGGTGAGTAAAAGTTATCAATTTCAGCCTAAAATAGATCATCAAAAACTTAAATACAGGAGAGGTTATGAGTGACCAGTTTGATTATGATTTAGTGATTATAGGTGCAGGAGTAGGAGGACATGGAGCCGCTCTACATGCGGTAAAATGTGGGCTGAAAACGGCTATCATTGAAGCAAAAGATATGGGGGGAACTTGTGTTAACCGAGGTTGTATCCCCTCAAAAGCCCTATTAGCCGCATCCGGACGAGTCAGAGAGTTAAGAGATACTGATCATCTCAAGAGTTTGGGAATTAACATTAATGGAATTGATTATGATCAACAAGCTATCGCCAATCATGCCAATAATTTAGTCGATAAAATTCGAGGAGATCTCACCAACAGTCTCAAACGTCTTAAGGTAGAGACAATTCGCGGTTGGGGAAAATTGGTAGATGTGCAAAAAGTAAGTGTTATTACGGATAACGGCGAAAAAATTCTCACCGCCCGAGATATATTATTCTGTCCGGGATCTAATCCTTTTGTTCCCCCAGGAATCACGGTAGATCATCAAACGGTTTTCACCAGTGACGAAGCGGTCAAATTAGCCAATTTACCCCAGTGGATCGCGATAATTGGAAGCGGCTATATAGGATTAGAATTCTCTGATATTTACACCGCCCTAGGCTGTGAAGTGACCATGATCGAAGCCCTAGATACCCTAATGCCAGGATTCGATCCAGAAATTTCTAAGTTAGCTGAAAGAATTTTAATTAAATCCCGTGATATTGAAACTTATGTCGGAACTTTGGCGAAAACAGTCAAGCCGGGTTCTCCTGTGGTGATTGAACTGGCAGATGCGAAAACCAAAGAAATTATCGATACCATTGAGGTAGACGCTTGTTTAGTGGCCACAGGGCGGGTTCCTGCCACGAAAAACTTAGGCTTAGAAACCATTGGGGTAGAACTCGATCGGCGTGGGTTTATCCCGGTGAATGACAAAATGGCGGTTCTTCGAGACGGTGAACCGGTTCCCCATCTCTGGGCCGTGGGAGATGCAACGGGTAAAATGATGTTAGCTCATGCCGCTTCAGGACAAGGGGTTGTGGCAGTAGAAAATATCTGTGGACGCGAGAAAACTATTGACTATCGCAGTATCCCGGCAGCCGCTTTTACCCATCCAGAAATTAGCTATGTCGGCTTTACTGAACCAGCAGCGCGAGAATTAGGCGAACAGGAAGGTTTTGAAGTGGCTACGGCTAAAACCTATTTTAAAGGCAATTCTAAAGCCTTAGCCGAAGGAGAAACCGAAGGGATGGCTAAAGTTGTCTATCGTAAAGACAATGGCGAAGTGTTGGGTGTTCATATTATTGGAATTCATGCTTCTGACTTAATTCAAGAGGCGGCTAATGCTATCGCGACTCGTTCCTCTGTGCAAAATCTCGCCTTTAATGTTCATACCCATCCGACTCTCAGTGAAGTCCTAGATGAGGCTTATAAACGCGCAGAAGTTGCACTACCTTAAGCTGAGTTCGATGATTCTTTAAAAAAGGTTATCTGAATGGGGAAAAGGTTAAACGAAGGTCTACTTTGCGCCTTTCCCCGATTCTCTGTTACTTTGTTATCTTAACTAATTAGGTTTTTTAATCTTTCAGCCCTTAATTTATGTTGAGCCAATTCTTGGCTATGGGGAGATTCTTGGGGGTTTTCTGATAATGGGTTATTATTCAAGCGGGTTGGAAAAGTTCGTGAAACCCATTTGGATTGTTGATAGCTTTGATTAACGTCACTGGAGATTAAATTTTTCAAAGAAATCTCAGCAAAGGATTTTTGTTCTTCAGGTTTTGAAGATTCGCTGTCGGTGATCATGCCTTCTAATTCGGTTTCTTGGTTAATTGTCCAGTTAGATAAGGTGGCTTTGATTAATTTGACTTCTCTAAAGTTCGTCTTGAAGGCGATAATATCTTGTACCACTGCTTGAGTTAGGTTAGCTTTTTCTAAATTGGCTTCGCTCAATTGAGTTTTAATCAGAATTGCTTTTTGTAAATCTGCTCGGAGCAACTTAGCCCTTTCTAGGCGGGTTTCTCTTAAGCAAGCTTCCAATAAATAGGCTTTGTATAAATTGGCTTCCCTGAGATCGGCTCCACTTAGATCAGCCAAACTTAAATAAGCTTTGCTCAAATTCGCATCAGTCAATATGGCTTGGGATAGATTAGCTTGAATGAGGTCCGCTTCAGACAAATTAGTCTGTTTTAATTGCGCTTGTTGTAAGTTGGCTTTTCTCAACTGAGCTTTATGCAGATTAGCTCCACTTAAATCAGCTTTACTTAAGTTAGCTCCACTTAAATTAGCTTCACTTAAATTAACTTGTCTTAGATTTGCGCCACTTAAATCAGGGATAACAAAGTGATTTTGTTGTCGCCATTGATTCCATAACAGGACATTTTCTTTTAAAAGTTTTATCTGTGTACTATCACTCATTAGAACATTCCAGGATATAAGATGATCAATTGCTGTATCTCAGTATAAAAAATAACTTTTATCAATCAATTCGTATAAATACGGAAAAAACAAAAGGGCATCCCAGTAGGATGCCTGATAATTTCTACACCTATGCAACGAACAAAATTGTTAGTTTATTTGTTGAAAAATTCTTTGATAGAATCAATTACCCCTTCTCCAGTATCTTGAGTTTGGTTGCCAGCTTTTTCTAAAGCCTTTTCACTTTCTTTGATACTGTCTTGGGTATTTTTTTTCAGTTCGGCTGTGGCTTCATCGGCTTTTCGGTTAGCTGTCTTAGCCGCTTCGTCAAATTTACTTTCAGCTTTTCCTAGGTCTTTCTGCGTGCGGCCTTCTATTTCCTTGGTTTTTCCTTCGATTTGATTACGAATACCAGAAGGATCAAAGTCAGCAATCAGAGGAATATTATTTCCACCTGTTGCAGCATTAGCGAGATTAATTCCATTTCCTGACCAGCCAACAATTAAAGCTAATAAACAACTAAATACTAATAGGAATTTTTGAGTATATTTTTTTAGCTGATTGTATAAAGTATCTGTTTTCATTGCTTAAATCCTTATGGCTTTGGTTAGCTATATCATTTATATCTTGATTGACAATAGTTAAGATTAGATCGACCCTTAGAGGTAAACTTTTGTCAAAAAGATTACTTAATAAATATTTCTTCAGGAAGAGGCAAGCAAATAGATACTCAATAACTCATGTTAATCTATTGTTAATAGCTTGACTTGAATATCTTCTATAAGTAACCATTTTCTGTTAAAAAATCTAGAGAAATTTGTGTATTTTTATCCTTTTTAGCTGAAGGATAAGAGAGCAATTGCTCTACATATTTTCCCAAAATATCACATTCTAAATTAACTAAATCTCCTGGGTTAAGATAAGAGAGATTAGTCTCTGTATAAGTATGAGGGATCACAGAAACTTTAAACCAATTTCTTTGAGCATCACAATCGGCGATGGTCAAACTAATTCCATTTACGGAAATACTGCCTTTTTGGACTAAATAACGAGCAATATAGCTTTGCCATTGTTCCAATAAAAATGAGGGAGAACAAAAAGTTAATTCCCAAGCTTTTTCTCTAGAGATTGCTTCAGCTAAACAACCTAAACCATCCACATGACCACTAACAAAATGCCCACCAAGTTTATTTCCTACTCGCAGAGAGGGTTCTAGATTAACATACTCTGCCGCTTGAGAACGTCTTCCTAATGTGGTTCGTTGTAAAGTTTCAGGAGAAGCTGTGGCGATAAACCCATTAAAAAGTATTTCTTCTACGGTGAGACAAACGCCATCGACGGCTACACTATCGCCGATCTCTAAATCGGATAAAATAGAATGACTGGCACTCTTGCATACTGAGAGGGTAAAACGATCTTGAGAGAGGGTCTCAATAGTACCTAAACCTTGTATTAATCCTGTAAACACAGCTTTTCCAAAGATAAAATGGAGATTAGCTACAAAAATGATAGCGTCCTAGACGAACAAGATGTTTTTTTTTCATAAAGTTGAATGTTATTTTACCCTATCCTAGGGCATACTGTGAATGTATCCCATTACTCGCCGAATTCTCATCCTCCATGAGGATGAAGGATGGCCTGGAAAGGTAACTAAATCAAGAGCGAGATAATCATCTATTCAATCTTGAGCAATTCTGTGTTATTTATTTGTGTATTATAGAGGATCATGCCATGATCGAAATGAAAGTTGCTGGAATTGCCTTGGATGCCATCACCCGCAGTCCCATAGTTTTGCTGAAAGATGGCTCAGATCGTCGTGCCTTACCTATATATATTGGGCAAGATCAAGCTAAGGCAATTATTGGAGCTTTAGAACAACAAAAACCCCCTCGTCCATTAACTCACGATTTGATTGTTAATATTATAGAAGCCTGGCAAATGGAACTAGAACGTATTATCATTCACGCTTTACAAGATAATACGTTTTATGCGATTTTGTGTCTAAAAATCGGCGACAAAACCAAAGAAATTGATTGTCGTCCCAGTGATGCTATCGCTATTGCTCTGCGTACAGGAAGTCCCATCTGGGTTATGGAAGAAGTGATTGCTGATGCTTCTATTCCGGTAGATAGGGATGCTGATGAAGAAGAAAGACGAGCCTTTAAAGAGTTTCTTTCTAATTTACGTCCTGAAGACCTTATTCAACGGGGAGGAGCAAATCCTGATGAATCCTAAAATCCCTTAGTCTCTTGTTTCAAATCTAAACTTAAAAGACGAAAATTGCTTATGCGCTATCGACGGTTCGGGAAAACCCATTTAAAATTATCGGTATTTTCCTTAGGAACCATGCGGTGCCTAGCGTCCGCATCAATGTTTGAAAAAACTCTGCTAGGGGCTATAGAACAAGGAATAAATCATCTAGAAACCGCTCATAACTATGGTCAAAGCGAGCAATATTTAGGCAATATCCTGAAAAAAAATCTCCCCATTCCTCGAGAACAACTATATATTACAACTAAGCTCCCACCGACTCTAGATAAAGAGCAAATGCGCTGCCTTCTCGAGCAATCTCTCCACAAGTTACAGTTAGACTATATCGATTGTGTCGCGATTCATGGAATTAATACCTGGGAACATTTAGCTCCTTTTGCTGCTCAAACCGGAGGTTTTTTAGCCTTAAAAAAAGCTCAAGAAGAGGGAAAAATTTGTCATATTGGTTTTTCTACTCATGGAGACTTAGAATTAATTTTGGCCGCGATTAATACGGATTTGTTTGAGTTTGTTAATCTACATTATTATTATTTCTTTCAACGTCATCAAGAGGCGATCGCCTTAGCGGCCCAAAAGGATATGGGGATTTTTATTATCTCTCCAGCCGATAAGGGAGGTGGTCTTTATAATCCGCCTCCTACTCTATCTCAGTTGTGTCAACCTTTTTCACCTCTAGAACTCAATTATCGATTTTTGTTGAGCGATCCTCGAATTACTACCCTCAGCGTTGGTCCGTCTAACCCAGAAGAATTAATCGAACCTCTTAAAGTGGCTGATCAAGATTATCCCTTGACGGAAGCGGAAATGGCTGTCATGGAACGTTTAGAGGCTCATCTCCATCAAACTTTAAATACTGATCTTTGTCGTCAATGTTACCAATGTCTTCCCTGTCCAGAAGAAATTAATATCCCTGAAGTTTTGCGTCTGCGGAATTTGGCTGTTGCTTACGAAATGACAGATTTTGGCCAATATCGTTATCGAATGTTTAAAAATGCAGGTCATTGGTTTCCTGGTCAGAAAGCGGACAGTTGTACTCATTGCGGCCAATGTCTCCCTCGCTGTCCAGAACAGTTAAATATTCCCGAGTTACTATTTGATACTCATCAACGGCTGAATGGACCATTACGTCGTCGCTTATGGGAATGAGAGAGAATCGAGAGGATGATGCTCAAATTCTCTCTCGAAATTGTTAAAACATTCCCGATGGCGGGGGCGAGGGATGATTAGCCACTATCCCTAAAACCGGCAGTCGTAATTTTTCAATTTCGCTCATGGCTTGTTTAAAGATGGATGAGGAAGTTTTACCGATTCCGGCCACCATCAAAATTCCATCTGTCTGCGCTCCTAGAAAACCAATATCCGTTGATTCATAGAAGTGAGGAGCGTCGTAAATAATCAAATCATATCTGACTTTAAATTCTCTCATTAAACTACGCATCCTCGGAAACCACAGGAGTTTAGTGGAGGGAGATTCAGCACAACCGGCTGATAACAGATAGAGATTTTCCACTTCTTTTGATGACTCAATCACATCGTAAGAAGCTAATTCATCATCGACTAAAAGATCGCTCAGTCCTTTATAGTTAGGTAGATTCAACCACAAATGCAGTTGAGGATTAGCTAAATTGCTATCCACTAATAACACTTTTTTGCCAGTTGCTGCGGCGGCTTTAGCCAAGTATAAAGCAACAGTTGATTGACCATCCTGAGCTTGTACAGAAGAGACAACTAAGGAATGAAGCGCAGGACTATTATAAATAAAAGATAGTTCACTATATAGAAAATCGAAAGCGTTTAAAAACAGTAATCCTCTCTCGTGGATCGAGAAAATAGGAGGAGTTTCTAAAGCTGGATCAAATTCGGATGAGTTTGTTGGTGATGCTTGGGTTCCGTACAAGGAAGTTTCTAATTTGCTATCCCAAGGAATATTGCCAACCACCGGAAATGAAACAACATCTTTAAGATCTTCGGCATTATAAAAAATATTTTTTCGTTTTTCCCATAACAGGGCTATTCCTACTCCTAAAATTAACCCTCCCATGATGCCAGCGAGTAATTTCTTTTTGCGGTCAGGAGGTTCAGAGATGGGCTTTCCATCTTTATCTAAAGGAATTTGAGGAGGTGAGATCAGTTGCCAAGGAAGCTCTTGGGCTGATTCAACTTTTAAGGATTCTCGTTGCGTCAAGAGTCGATTTAAAATATCAGTGGTGAGAGCGATTTGTCTGTCTAACTCTTGATATTGACGAATGATTCCTGGATATAATTTGCTTTGTTTCTCTGATTGCGTTTTATACTGTTGAAGGGAATTATACTGCACCTGCAACTGTTGAATTTGATTATTGGCTGCTACAAGTTGGTTAATCAGTTGCAAACGAGTGGGGTCTTGATAATTTAAAACCTTTGAGTTTCCCGGTAAAGCAATTGAATTTTTGGCGATGATTTCCTCAGTTTTTTCATTTAAGAGTTTTAAAAGATTTTTCTTTTGTTGTTCTAATACTTGAACAGTGGGATTTTCTGAGGTAAATCGACTGGATTCAATGGCAATTTGACTATCAATTTGCTGAAGTTGATTGAGCAAAGCCACGCGAGTAGGGTCTTGACTGAGAGAGGATGCTGCTAAGGCTTCATCTGGAGAGAAATTTAATTGTCGTCGTAAATTTTCGTAAAGTGACTGCTGAGTTTTGAGTTGGTCTTCCACTTGTAGCAATTGCTGTGTTAGACTACCCACTTGAGTCAGAACGTCTTGTCCTTTTGTGGTTGGGTCAATTAAGTCATATTGTCGGCGGAGCATTTCTTGCTGTGATTGCAGTTTTTTAAGCCTTTGTTGTATCTCAGGTAGCTGCTGGTCAATAAATTTTACACCGGCTTTTAGACTCGTTTCTCGATCTTCGGCACTATACTTTAAAAATGTGTCAGAAGCAGATTGTAAAACCGTTTTGACTTCTTCTGGATCTTCGCCTTTATAAGTAACCGCAAAAATTTTCGTGGCAGTGGATGATGTGTTTCCTAGTCTTTCCACTTTAAGATTTTCTCGTAGATCTAGCCAAATCGCCGGAATACTTTTTGCCGGTTTTTGTTCATGAATCCCCTTAGCTAATTTAAACGTCATTCCTGGACTTTGCAAAAAAGCTAGGTTGGTGGGATAGTCCAAAGCAAATAACTGCTCATTAGGTACGCCGTTGCTGCTGCGTACGATAGTAGTGGGGTCAGTCATTTTACTAAATGGACTAATTGGCTCAACTAGGAGATAAAAATTGCCTTGGTAGGTGGCCGGGTCTTGAAAACTCCAAACCAAAGCCCCACTGGTTCCTAGGGTGGTTAACCCCACGATCAGCCAAGCTTTTCGGATCAAAGTTCGAATTAAGGGTTTAAGGTTCAACCCTCTTGCACTTGAACTGCTAATTTCCTCTTGGTCTTCAGAGGGAAATTCCTGAAATTGGTCACTCACTGAAAACTTATTAAACTTAGTTACCATATCAAGTTACTTTTTCCTTAAGTATATAAGGTTAAGTACAGCAGTTGCCATGAATAGCCGATTAATTTTCAGATGGCTCCATAGGTCTTGTGACTCGGTGGATGGGAGATTGATAGCGCTTGAGTTTTTGTTGTAAGATCAACCAGAAGAAATAGACATCATCTACTAAATAGCGCTTCCAGAGACGTTTAGGTTCGCTCAAAAGCCTGTATAGCCATTCTATTCCCACTTCACTCATCCATTTGGGAGAGCGAGGCTTATGCCCAGCTTCGAAGTCTATAGTAGCCCCGATGGCTAGAAAAATCTTAATATTATGAAGTTGATGTTTGTATTTCATAATCCATTTTTCTTGTTTAGGGGCACCCACTCCAATCGCTAAGACTGTTGCTTTCGATTGGTTAATTCGCTCGATGATTTGCTGGCATTCTTCTTCTTTTTGCTCAAAACCAAATGAAGGTGAGTAAGCATCTACAATAATCTCTTTTTTCAATTTCTGATTAATGTTTTCTCTGGCTTTTTGGGCTACTCCCTCTTCGGCTCCTAGCAGAAAGATTTTTATATTCGGATTGTTTTTATTATATTGATAAAAGGCGGGGAAGAAATCCGAACCCGAAATTTTTTCTTTAATAGGAGTTCCTAAAAATCGTGAAGCATATTGAACTATTTTACTATCACAAACTCGATAAGTTGATGCTTGATAGGCTTCTAAGAGTTCAGGGTCTTTTTGTAATTTAATTATATGATCCACATTGGGAGTTACTACTATGCCCCCATATTGGGTTAGTCTTTCTAATAATTCTTTTTGGGTTAGGTTATGAATAGATGTATTGAGAAAATTGACGACTTTCATACAACTTATCAGAATGAGGATAGTTGATCGGCTTACATAAGCTTCCCTAAGATCTATTATCCAAAACCCTTGTATAATCTCCTGTATAACATGGGTTTGTGTTACAGCTTTTCTGTATAAGTTGTTGTATAAGTTGTTGTATAACTTGTAAAGTGGTTCTGTCAATTGGGAAATTTAGCTCTCCTGGACTGCCCTTTGAGAAAACGTTGAGTCGCCTTTAAGTTCGACAATTGAGGGCGGCGAACCGTAATGGGTTTAAAGGATAGCCCTGACAATCCTCCACAAATTAAGGGGAAAACCGGCAATGGCATGGCATTCAAGAGGCAATCTACCACAAATAAAGGTAATCCCACTGCTAAAGCGGCAGCCGGCGCAATTTTCGGATTAAACCAAGTTCTACATGGATAACCCCAGATGCAAAATCTAAGGACAGGTAACAACATCATCGTTGTGAAACTGGCTATTCCTACGATCCCTTGAGTTCCAAAGATGATAATCCATAAACTATCTGTAACTGAGGTATCTTCGAGTTCACCCTGCCAATTTTCGGTGTAGACTCGATTACGCCCCCAACCGCCCCAACCAAAAATCATTCTTTGCCTAGCTTTGGCGATTAGAAGTTCTTCGTTTTTAAATCTAAACTCTAAAGATGAAGCTCTATCTTGGTTGAAATTTGCTGCCCAAGAAACCAGTTCATCACCATTAAATTGTCCCGATATGTTAATGAATAAATAATAACATATACCAGCCATTAACAATAATAAAGGTAGATTCGTACGCAGCCATTTAGCCGCAAATAAAATTATTAAGGCATAGAGGAAATAAATATAAGCTCCACTGGACCTAAGCAGGATAAAAGTCAACAGCATAATTCCCACTAACCAATTTATAGGTATTCTCCAAATTTTTTGTATGGCTTTAGCTTTCCATAACCAAAAAATCACTAAGGTAACCAGCATCATCCATAGAGCTACCATTAATCCATGTCGCATGAAAACCACAGGACGGTAACCCCCAAGACGGACTGATTGGCCAAACTGGTGGGGATGATAACCATAGACGATCCGATGAAGCTGAGGACTAAATCGAAATTCAAACCAACATAGAGGGACATAAAGAAGTCCTCCTTTAATAATATTCATCGCTAACTCTTTGAGTCCAGCTAAATTATTAAGATAGAGACGACCCAGTAAATAAGGCAATCCCCACTCGGTGGTTTGAGTTAATGTCGCGTTGAATCCATCATAAGCCCCTAAGTCATTACTTAAAGACGAAAACATCGGACAGATACACCACACTAACATGGGTAGATCGATCCATTGAAATTGAAATCTAGCCAAAGTTTTAATATCATAAATGATTACCCCTAAAATAATTCCATAACAAGTGGCTACCATTCCTTGGTAATCTGGAATCAGGGGCAGCTTAAAACCGGCTGATTGGGGCAAAAAAAGTAATCCACCAATGAAACTCATGATTACAGCAGTTCGAGGTGAAAAGCGGGTAAATAGATAAAAGGTGATGGGTAGCCACAGAATCATCACCAATTGGGCTTGAGGGGTCATAAATTCTGATTACAACTTAATTTTTAGTTTTTGTTAAACGCTTTAAAATGAGGAAGAACAACAGTCATTTTCCGGCACAATTCTTCGAAATGACCAGAAGATCAAGATAAAATTTTGCCGGTTAGGTAAGCTAATCCTGAAATAGAACTCATCTATAAACTTTCGGTTTTTGAGGATTTTTTTTAACCTTCCTTATCTGACTCCACCAACCGATTGTTCACTCATCATTTTCCCATAGGAATTTTGTAGCATTAATCATAATTAGACTTTTGGATTTGCCAAATTTTTTTGAGTTAAGCTTTTAATGGTTAATTATACACCATGCCGAGTTTTTTGTAAACAATAGGCTTTTTTTTGCGATTTAGATGCATATTTGGGGCTAATTACGCCATATTTGTTTCTCAAACGGAGTCTTAGTCTTTCGGAGTCTGAAGTAGATTCACTTACTTCATAAAAGGCAAGATTACAGAAGTCGGAAAAAGATAACAAGAGTTTTTTGCACACCTCGAGTTTTAGAGGCTTTATTTTAGCTTTTGATGGCCTATTTTCTCATCTTTTCAATTAAACTTAAAATCCTGTTGAGAGCAGGGATAGGTGACTAACTTAACTAATTTTTTCAAGAAAAGCTAGACTTAAATATTATCGAGTTTTTTACCATATCCGTAATAAAATCACTAGGAAAGTTAATTAGACAACAACTAACTGCTTATCAATTTTATTGACGTTAACGTTTTCTAGCTTAACGTCAATCTAAAATCTAAATTTTTATATTTTCAGTAAAATCACTGGATTTTTTGCTAATAAAAATCCTAAAATATGACAATATTTATGTGGTTTTACAGAAAAAAGTTTTGATTTGATAAAACTCTAAAAAGCTTCAGGATTTACCCTGAAAAAAAAGTTTAATTATGCTTAAAAAAAATTTTTTTTTAAGGGTAAACTCCCATGACTAATTCTATTAAAATGCCGAAGAATATAAACAGAGCTATTAATCATATAAGCGCAGTAAATTAACCTTTCATTTAAGGAGAATAAGGATGAGTATTACAAATTCTACACCACTGGTCAATGAAAATGGTATACCGGTAGCCAAGGGCGATTATATTACAGGGATTGTCGATCAAGCTCTGACCATTTCTCCTCAAACTTTACTCAAAAATGATAGCGATCCTAATGGTGATCCATTAACCATAACTACAGTCGGTAATGCTTACAAGGGGACTGTGCAGTTAGATAGTCAGGGAAACGTGATTTTTACCCCAACAAAACATGCTTTAGGTAACGCTTCTTTTAAATATACTATCAGTGATGGAAAAGGCGGAACGAGCCAAGCTACTGTTACCGTTAATATTCAACCCAATTATTTTAATTTTTTCAAAGCTACAATGTCTTCCTATAGCTCTGGACAAGACGTACAATCTACCATAACTACGTCTGATGGTGGTAAAACCATAAATATAAAAGGGAATACTTGGAAAGCCCTTCAGATGAGCTATAAAATCACTCCTAATACTGTAATGGAATTTGATTTTAAGAGTGCTGCCATTGGTGAAACTCATGGCATTGGTTTTGATAGCGATCTCAGCATGAGTACGAATCAAATCTTTCAAGTTGGTGGCTCTCAAGTAACAGGTAATCAAACTTACAACAATTACACAGGCTCTGCATTGCAACACTATAAAATTCCGGTGGGGCAATTTTACACCGGAACGATGAATTACCTAACGTTAATTAATGACCAGGATGTGAGCAATCCCACAGCCCAAAGTCAGTTTTCTAACTTGAATATGTATGAAGGCCTTCCGGGTAATGATAAGCCAGTAGCTGTTGATGATACAGGGATTACGGTAATTAACGCGCCCATTACTTTTAAAATCGCTAATCTCGTAGCCAATGATACCGATATTGATGGAGATTCCCTTTCTATATCATCAGTCAAGTCTATTTCAGGAGGTACAGCCGCGCTAGATGGTAAAGGCAATGTGATTTTTACACCGACTAAGAACTTTAGTGGACAGGCAAGTTTTGATTATACGGTTAGTGATGGAGCAGGAGGCACTGATACTGGCACAGTCAACTTAACCGTTAAATCAGCCAATATTGGGATTAATTTAACGGGAATCTATTATTATTCTACACAACAACCTTTTATAGATTTATTTAAAAGCGGCTCGAAGTGGATTACTCAAGCAAGTGGTACCTGGGATACACAAGAACAAAGTTCATTAGCCGTTGATAAAAATGGTTGGGTTACCTCTCTAAAAGGAACAGGAAGCACTCAAAAATTTACTTCAGTGTCCACTCTATTAGCCAGCTCCATAGATGGTCATTATAAAGGGGGTAGATACGTTGTTCTCTATGATGGACAAGGCACACTTGAGTATAATTATGATGCCAAAAAAGTTACTTCTCTCTCAACGCCCGGTAGAGATGTCATTGATATAACGCCAAGTAATAATGGCATCTTGTTAAGACTGACTCAAACTGACCCCAATAATACCGGTAATTATCTGAGAAATATTCGGGTCATTCCCGAGGCCTCTGAATCTACTTACTCGACAAATATATTTAACCCAGAATTTCTCAAAAAAATCGATTCTTTTAGCACGCTTCGCTTTATGGATTGGATGAAAACCAACGATTCTAGCCAAAAAGAATGGAGCAATCGTCCTACTCTAGATACGGCATCTTGGGGCACAAAGGGCGCTCCTGTAGAAGCGATGGTCGCACTGGCTAATGTCACCAATTCTAATGCTTGGTTTAATATGCCCCATCAAGCAACCGACGAATACGTCACCCAATTTGCCACCTATGTCAAAAATAACCTCAAACCTGGACTGAAGGCTTATGTTGAGTATTCCAATGAAGTTTGGAATGCCTCTTTTGGCCAAAATAAATACGTTGACGGACTTTCTAGCACCCTAAATACTCCTCAGAGCTATGGCAAACGAACCGTCGAAATTACCAATATTTGGGATAATGTGTTTGGAACTGATAAAGACCGAGTCATTGGAGTGATGGGGGCGCAGGCGGCTAATCCCTGGACAGCCACACAAGCCTTACAATACGTTGATAAATCCATTGATGTGATTGCCATTAACCCTTATGTGGGAAATTATCTCGGAACTTCTGATAATCAAGCTGAAGTAGACGGATGGACAAAAGATGCAGACGGTGGATTAAATAAATTGTTTGATGAGCTTATGCACGGAGGCGTTTTAAGCAAATCCAATCCGCAGGGGCGTTTCCCCGGCGTTTGGCCCAATCTTTCTCAATGGCAAGATATTAGTAAGAAATATAATCTGCCACTGGTGGCTTACGAAGGAGGACAGCATTTAGTCGGCGTTAATTCAGTAGCTGATGATACATCTATCACCAATCTCTTTATGAAAGCCAATAAAGACCCTCGTATGGGCGACGTCTATAAGGAACTCATGAATCAATGGTATCAACAACTCGGAGGGGATCTATTTATGCAGTTTGCTGATATTGGCAGACAAACCAAGTGGGGCAGTTGGGGAGCGTTAGAAAATATTGATCAAACCAGTTCCCCCAAATACGATAGTTTAATGAATTATATTAGCCAACATACCGCTACCGTTGCTAGTTAGCCTTGGTTTATTAAACCTAGCTTAAATCTTCCCTAACGCATTTTTCCTCGAGCTTGAAGGTCTTTACACAAGCTTGGGGAAAAACTTTATACTAGAGAAGATCTTTTCTTTGAAAAAGCTAAAAGGTTACTTTGATGTTTTCTTTAAAATGGTTTCGCAAAAATTTACCTTTAATATTATCAACAGCTATAATTATATGCTTTCTCTATAATCTATTAGCTCAAAATATCCCAAAAACTGAAAGTTTTCCCGTAGCCAGCCAACCTAAAGTGGTAGAAATAGGAACTAATTTAACTGGTGTTACTGATTGGTCAACTCAACTGCCTTTTATCGATGGATTTAAATCTTCTAGAAGGTGGATACCTCAAAGTAAGAAAAAATGGAATGCGGGCGAATTTGAGCAACTGGATTTAGATAAAAATGGGTGGGTTAAATCTTTACCAGGTGCCAACGCTTCACAAGAATACACCTTTGTGGGAACTCTTCTTTATCATAAACAAAATGGCCATTATCCCGGTGGAAAATATGTAGTCTTATATGAAGGAGAAGGCAAAATTGAATACAGTTATGATGGTAAAAAAGATATTGCTGCCTCTAAACCCGGCAGAGATGTCCTGAATGTCACGCCCTCAAATGCAGGAATTTGGTTAAAAATTACTGAGACAGACCCTAAGCACAAAGGCAATTATATTAGAAATATTCATGTCCTTCCCCAAGCTTACGAAAAGACTTACAAAACCGAGATTTTTAATCCACTATTTTTAGAAAAAATCCAACCCTTCACAACACTTCGTTTTATGGATTGGATGAAAACCAATAATTCTAGCCAAAAAGAATGGAGTGATCGCCCTACTCCGGATGACTCTACTTGGTCACCAAAGGGTGTCCCAGTGGAAATTATGGTAGCACTAGCAAACCGTTTAAATGTCAATCCTTGGTTCAATATGCCCCATCAAGCTACCGACGACTATGTAAAAAACTTTGCCACCTATGTCAGAGATCATCTCAAACCCGGGTTAAAAGTTTATGTAGAATACTCCAATGAAGTTTGGAATGCTCAGTTTAAACAATTTCATTGGGTTGAAGAACAATCTCCGCTCAATATTTATCAAACTTATGGGAAACGCGCTACTCAAATGATGAACATTTGGGACCAAGTTTTTGGTGCTAAAAAACAGCAAGTGATTGGAGTGATGGGTGGGCAAACTGCTAACCCTTGGGTCATTGGACAAGCTCTCAAGCAAGCAAATGACTCTATAGATGTTATCGCCATAGCGCCTTATGTGGGGGGTTATATCGGTAATTCTAAATATGAGCAACAGGTAGAAAGTTGGACTCGTGATCCAGACGGGGGATTAAATAAACTTTTTCAAGAGATCTTCAAGGGCGGTGTTTTGACTAATGGCCCGTCCGGGGGAGGTTTACCTAAAGCTTGGCCCTCTGTTGCTAAACTACGTGAAATTTCTCAAAAACATCACTTACCTCTGGTGGCTTATGAAGCAGGTCAGCATTTAGTCGGCGTTGGAAAAGTTACCAACAATCAGGCCATCACTAAGCTTTTTATTGAAGCTAACCGAGACCCTCGTATGAGAGAAGTTTATGAGCAATTAATCACTCAATGGAATCAGGTGCTAGGAGGCACTTTGTTTATGAACTTTAGTGATATTGGCCAACCGAGTAAGTGGGGCAGTTGGGGAGCTTTAGAATATCTAGAACAAAAAACTTCTCCCAAGTATCAAGCACTCTTAAATAAAATACATTCATCTAAGTCTTGATATTTCGGCAAAGTGGTGTCAATAGATTGTCCTTGATGTAAGACGATCCGATCAGCTTGAGGACGGGATAGCAATTCACTAAAATAACGGGCTTGAAATATAATTAAGTCCGCTTTTAACCCTACACCAATTCTGCCTCTCTGGGGAAGTCCCATCAAATCTGCCGCCGTTTTAGTCACACTACCACACCAATCACTATAAGGTGTATCTAAATGGGCAATTCTGACGGCCTGGGTCAAAACTTCTTTGATATCATGATCACCAAACCCATAAAAAGGATCTCGACAATTATCTGAGGCAAAAGCGACAGCAATTCCTTGCTGCTTTAATTCATGAACTTTTGTCACACCTCGCCAATAAGGCGTTTGAGAGGAACGACGATCTTGTAAATAAAGATTACACATCGGTAAGCTGACTATGCCAATATTGGCAGATTTAACTAAATCTAGGGTTTTGGCGACTACTTCTTCGGGTTGTACCGCTAAACTACAGCAATGACCACAGATGATTGAGCCGCTAAATTGATACTCTAGAGCCGTTTGTGCTATCTTTTGTAAACAAATTGAATCTGGATCACCATTTTCATCAGCATGAAAATCTAGATTGAGTCCTCTTTCTTGAGCCAACAAAAAAACTTGAGCTAATTGAGCATCTAAAGCGGGATTCATATAAGCTACCCCTCCCAGAATGCCCCCTATCTCAGCGATTCGATCAGCGAGGGCTATTCCGTAGGGCGTTTGATAATAATCTAAACTTACCAAAGAAACAGCCTGTAAAGTTAGGCGATCTGCCCATTCTTGTTGTAGGGTTTTAAAAACTTCTAGACTGATCTCCCCTTGTTTTCCCAAACTATCAATATGAGTTCGGATTGCCATAGTTCCATGAGCATAACTACATTTAATCCCAAATTCCATGCGTTGATAAACATCTTCCGCTTGCCAATATTGTTGGGAATCTTCTTGAACCCTTATCAGAGCCTCCTCGAATGTGCCCTCGAGATTCGGCGAGCGCTCCCAAATATGACCTTTATCTAGATGGGTATGTATATCCACAAAGCCAGGGAAGACAATTCTTTTTTCTAAGTCAATCCTAGGAAAATTAAGTGCAACTCTTTGAGAAGCCAAAATAATTTGCTGAATTTTGCCGCCTACGATCTCAAGATCGACTAAACATAATCCTTCTCGGGTTTGAGGGATAAAATTGTTATTTTCTAACAAAACAACGGGAACATGAGCATTTATTAACCAATAAGAGTCAACTTCAGGAATCATACCACCTTATCTAAAAGAGTCATTAGCAATTTTTCGTCTTTATCTTTTACCTAGCAGGGAACAAAAAAAGAGTTTAATGGTTTCTTCCCTCACTGGATCATCTATAATGCTCGATGCGCCGAGTGCTTGGGCAACATCCACACTAACAAGAGGAAGAGTTTATCAGGTAGCTACTCCGATTTTTTTAAAATAATCAATTTTTAAAAAGCGGGCATAAATTTCTTTAATCGCCTCAGCTTTCATGGCGGTTTGAATACAACTTTCACGAGAAGCCATTGTCTCTAACCAACGGTTAAGATGAGGAAAATTATTTTGGCTAATTTCAAAATTTTTAAAAGCGGGTAAAGTCACGGCTAATCTTTGGAAAAACGGAATAAAAGCAATGTCTGTTAAGGTGAATTCTCCTAAAAAATAAGAATCGCCAGACTCGCCAATGACTGTATCCAAAAAGCGTAATTCCGCCTCTAACTCAGATTTTAATTGTTCTTCTTTTTCGAGATTTTCTGCTGATTTATGAGCCAGATAGCTAAAGGAAGTTTTCACTAAATGAGAATCACACCGAGCCATTAAAATTCGAGCTAATGCCCTTTTTCCTGCCGAGGAAGGCATTAATTTATTTCCCGAAATTTCCGAGAGATATTCATTAACAATTAAGGATTCATAGACTCGGGTTTCTCCCTGTTCAATGACGGGGACTTTGCCATTAGGATTTAACGATAAAAACCAATCGGTTTTGTTATCCGAACCTAATTCAATTTCTCTAGGCTGAAAGTTGACATTTAACTCAAGTAATGCTATCCAAGTCCGTTGAGCATAAGGACAGTTACGGTTGAAATAAAAAACGAGTTCTGGTAAAGATTCAGAAAACATAGTTATAAAGTCAAAGCAGAAATTAGTATTCATTATATTTTAAGCAGCCGCTCAAAATAAAAAGCTAAACAAATAATTCTCCCTTGAATGCCCACAAGAACATCAAAACACATTGTAAAATAAAGATCAGTTCAATTGACGCTAGATAGCCTTCTAACCGTTGAAGACTAGCCAAGAAAATCGCAGGACTTGAGCAATCGATGTTAAGAAAAGTCTTAAAACCATCTCGCCGTCTAATCACTTTTATGGCTTTTGTCAGTTTACTCCTGCTTAACTGGAGTAGTTATCTGGTTATTCCTAAAGCTTACGCCAAAAGCGAAACCGCTCAATCGATACAACCTTATTTAAATAAAGTCATAGAGCGAGTGACGGAATTTACCCTCGATAATGGGATAAAATTCATTATTTTGGAAAATCACGATGCGCCGGTGGTGTCTTTCGTTACCTACGCGGATGTGGGAGGAGCTAATGAACCCGATGGTAAAACCGGAGTCGCCCACTTTTTAGAGCATTTAGCTTTTAAAGGAACACAAAATATAGGAACAACTAACTATGTACAAGAAAACAAACTATTAGAGCAATTAGATCAACTATCAGCCCAAATTAAAACAGCAAAAGCCGGCAATAAAAGCGAACAAGCGGCTAAACTCCAACAAGAATTTGACCAAGTGCAAGCTCAAGCGCAAAAATTTGTTAAACAAAATGAATATGGACGCATCGTCGAAAAACAAGGGGGAGTAGGCTTAAATGCTCAAACCACACCCGATGCAACCGTATATTTTTACAGTTTTCCCTCCAATAAAGTAGAACTGTGGATGTCTCTAGAGTCAGAAAGATTTCTAGAACCTGTATTTCGAGAATTTTATAAAGAAAAACAAGTCATCTTAGAAGAAAGACGCTTAAGAACAGATAATAGCCCTGTGGGTCGTTTGGTAGAAGCGTTTTTAGATAAAGCTTTTAGCGTACATCCCTACAAACGCCCTGTCATTGGATACGATCAAGATATCCGCAACCTCAGCCGCGAAGATGTACAGCAGTTTTTTAACACCTACTATGTCCCCAATAATTTAACCATCGCCATTGTGGGAGATGTAGACCCTAAACAAATTCAAAAATTGGCTCAAGTCTATTTTGGGCGTTATCCGGCTAAACCTC
Source organism: Gloeothece verrucosa PCC 7822 (assembly GCF_000147335.1). Classification (NCBI taxonomy): domain Bacteria; kingdom Bacillati; phylum Cyanobacteriota; class Cyanophyceae; order Chroococcales; family Aphanothecaceae; genus Gloeothece; species Gloeothece verrucosa. Next base: position 2,084,122 of record NC_014501.1, on the reverse strand, counting down.
AACCGCCTAAAGTAACCCGCGTTGAACCCCAACAAAATCAAACCCGCAGCGTTTCAGTGGAATTTGCTTCTCAACCTTGGTATATGGAAGGTTATCATCGTCCAGCCATCAATCATCAAGATAACGCCATTTATGAAGTCATTGCATCCCTGATGAGTGATGGTTTAACCTCTCGCCTCTATAAATCTCTAGTGGAAGAGAAAAAAGTGGCTCTAGCGGCTCAAGGATTTAATGGGTTTCCCGATGACAAATATCCTAATATAATGCTATTTTATGCCATGACAGCCCCTAATGCTACGGTGGATGACGTGGCAAAAGCCTTAGCAGTAGAAATTGAGCGGCTCAAAACTGAACCTGTCTCAGAAAAAGAATTAGAGAGAGTGAAAACTCAACTAAGGGCTGAACTATTGCGATCACTTGATTCTAATGCTGGCATGGCCAAATTATTAGTAGAATATCAAGTTAAAACCGGCAATTGGCGCAATTTATTTCAACAACTTGATGCCATTTCTGCGGTAACACCAAAAGATATTCAACGGGTAGCCCAACAAACTTTTACGCCCGAAAATCGTACCATTGGACAGATAGTCAGTAAACAATAATAGGCAATAGAGAAAAAACAACTAATGACTAATGACTAATGACCAATGACTAATAACTAATAACAAATGACCAGTGACCATGAAAAAACGTTTTAAAAGCTTAAGTTGGCTAGGATTAATGGCGATCGCTTTTTTGCTAGTTTTGACCTTCCGTTCTCCGGCCATCGCCCAAACCCCGCGCCCTTACAATCAAATACAATTTCCTCCTTTGCCAGAAATTAAGCTACCCGATTATGAGCGTTATCAATTAGATAATGGCATGGTGGTGTATTTAATGGAGGATCATCAATTACCGCTTGTGGGGGGAACCGCGATTATCCGCACGGGTTCACGCTTAGAACCTGCTGAAAAAGTCGGGTTAGCAGGAATAACAGGTTTGCTAATGCGAACCGGCGGCACTCAACAACATCCCCCAAGCGAGTTAAATGAATTGCTTGAACAACGGGCAGCCATTATTGAAACCTCCATCGGAACAACTTCCGGAACAGCTAGTTTTAATGTGCTTAAAGAAGATTTGCAACCGGTTTTCGAGTTATTTGCTCAAGTCGTTCAGCAACCGGCTTTTGATCCTCAACAATTTGAATTAGCTAAAACTCAACAACAAGGAGAAATTGCCCGCAGAAACGATGATCCTGGGGATATTGCCTCTCGGGAATTCCGAAAATTAATTTATGGGGAAAATAGCCCCTATGCGCGAACGGTAGAATATACCACTTTAAATAATATTTCCCGAGAAGATATCAAGAGTTTTTATCAAACTTATGTTCGTCCCGATCAGATGATTTTGGGCATAGTGGGAGATTTTAACTCCCAAGAAATGAAAACCTTAATCAAGGAAAAATTTGGCAGTTGGCAAGCGCCCAAAACGCCTTTTAAATCTGTTGTTCCTCCTGCATCTCAGAACAAAAATAATGGAATTTTTGTGGTGCAACAGCCTCAGTTAAGCCAAAGTAATATTTTATTAGGGCATCTGGGCGGCGAATTAAACGATCCGGATTATCCGGCTTTGAGTGTGTTAAATGAAGTCTTAAGCGGCTTTGGAGGGCGCTTGTTTAATGAAGTCCGTTCGCGGCAAGGATTAGCTTATAGTGTTTATGGCATTTGGCAAGCCAATTATGATTTTCCAGGAATGTTTGTGGCGGGAGGACAAACCCGTTCTGAAATGACTGTACCGTTTGTTAAAGCTCTCCTGACAGAAATTGAAAAAGTACGTACCACTCCGATTACAGAAGAAGAACTGGCTGATGCCAAAGAATCTATTCTTAATTCTTTTGTGTTTAAATTTGAGAATCCTAGTCAAACCTTATCTCGCTTAATGACTTACGAGTATTATGGTTATCCCAAGGATTTTATTTTTCAATATCAAAAAGCCGTCAAAAATACTACAGAGGAGGATATTTTAAAAGTGGCTCAAAAATATCTTCAGCCTCAAGAGACGGTGACTTTAGTGGTCGGTAATAATGAACAGATCAACCCACCATTAAAGAGTCTAGGGGCACAAATTCAAACAGTAGATGTTGCTATTAAGCAACCTAAGAGTTAATCTAGCTTACAGCTAACCCCTCTCCTCCTAGCAGGAGAGGAAAACTCAAAATTATTTTGATTAGCTAAAGTGTAAACAACAATAATTGCTGATACTTAAAAAAGATAACTGAAAGCTTAAGCATTACCCGGATTAAGGCGAATCATAGCCCAAGTGACATAAGTTCCAATGGGACTCCACAACAAATAAGGTAATAATAAAACAAACGCCCAAACCACTATTCTAATCACGATTAATGCTAAGATAAATCCTAACACAAATCCTAGTCCTCCAATAATTGTGCCAACGGTTAAACTTTTCAGTTTACACATAACAGGAGTATAGGCAATAATAACTAATTCAAGCAATAAATAAAACCCCATCAAAAACCAAGTATTGCGGCTGCCGGCATCAGCTTCCCAAATGATATAAGCGGACCAAGCCCCACAAATAAAAATAAAAGTCCAAATGGCAGGAATGGCTTTTTCAAAAGTAAGCCAAGGGGGCCGACGGAGATGATTAAACCAGCGAATATCATTAGAAGATAAACGATTAAAGACAACAGCAACAGCAACAGTAACAATAGCGATTACTAACCAAGAGGGAAGCATAAGCAGTCATTAATTATTGATAATACTTGACCCAGAAACTCTTTAACTTTTTTGATTAGAAGATTTAAAAATTCCTACAGCAAAACTTCTTTTGTGCAGATGTTTACTGTTACGTCCGCTAACTCTTTTACGCCACATTTTAAAACTCGAAGCTTTCATTTCTTGCCTCATTAAAGCAATAACATCTTGTTCTTTTAGTCCATATTGAATCTCTATAGCTTCAAAAGGAGTACGATCCTCCCAAGCCATTTCTATGATTCTATCTTTAGTTTGATCATCTAAATCAGGTAGTTTCATCTATCTTTTTAATTAAATAAATTTCCTTCTTTAGTTATAGAAGAATTTATAGATTTGCGGCAATTCTCTTGCCGGTTGCCGAATTTTGAGCAGCCGCCAAAAACGGGTTGCCTTCCTTCATCGATAAACGGGTAAAGTAAAATGAAAACAACTCCCTTGATTAACGGTACTATCTACCCAAATTTGACCATAGTGAGCGCGAATAATCTTACGACATAAAGACAAACCTAAACCATAACCCTCCTTCCCTTCATCCCGTTTAAGACGGAAATGTCCCTCAAAAATCCGCTCTTGTTTTTCTTGAGGAATTCCGGGACCCGTATCACAGACACTCACTTGAACTTTTTGGGTAGTCCGGTGCAGAATCGACACGGTAATTGTGCCTTGCTCTGGAGTATATTTGATAGCATTATCTAACAGATTGACGATCACCTGACGGATTAACTCTTCATCTCCATAAACATTGGGTAAATCTTGGGGAATATCTTTTTCTATTTTGAGATGTTTTTCCTGAAATTGATCGGCCATTTGTTCCAAAACTTCCAGACACAATGATTGCAAATATAAATGACTATATTGCAATTGCAATTCAGCACTCATGCTCTTGGATGCTTGCAAAATATCCGTAATTAATCGATTCATGATGCGAAACTGTTTACGGGCCTGTTGATAGAGTTGCTCTTTAAGTTGGGCTGACCTAACCCGATCCGGCTGATTATTTGCTAATTCTAGAGTTTCTATAGCAATAGAAGCCGCCGTGAGGGGACTTCGTAAATCATGGGCCAACATCGCCAAAACTTGATCTTTAAACTTGATCTGTTCTACGAGTTCTTCTTTTTCTTTTTTGAGACGAAATACTTCATCAGATAAACGAATTAACTCACCCGAATAACCTACATTATTGAGGGGAGATTGCCAATGATTTTGCTTATCTCCGCCTCCATTAGCTGTTTGCTCCTCATTCGCTTCTTTAATAGCGCATTGCCAGCGTGGCCACCATTTGTTGAGTTGCTCAACAATATTGCTTCCGGCGAGAGTTTGTCTGGGTTCTGGGGCAATTTTCACTAAGGCTGGTGTCGCCACCAAGCGGAAATATTCAACGAGGTGTGGTTGTTGGTGGATTTCAATCACTTGAAGCTCATAAGAATACTCACAGTTTAATAGCGCCAGATGAGCTTGTATTTGCTCGATATTCTCTTGAGAACTGGGCCTATCATCCACAAACAGCAAAAGCTGGAGACACACGGGTTCACCAGTGTTTGGGTTAGAAGCCGTTTTTTGATCATGGGGTTGTACCACAGGAGTTTAGTCTCACTCAATAAGCGTCACAACAAGGATGGGGTTAGGGTATAGTCTAGAAGGGATGGTGCAGAGGAATCAAGGGATTATGAAAAATTGATCCCTCTTAGTCGGGTCAGATAATTTTTTTGATCGCACTTTTATTGTAAAAGCTTAAGATAGTATAAAATCGTCTAAACTTAAAATTTTACAATAGAGAATTGCATAACAGTTATGGCACTTGGCTACGTCGCCCTTGTTCTCCATGCCCACTTACCCTTTGTCCGACACCCAGAAAGCGATTATGTGTTGGAAGAAGAGTGGCTATATGAAGCTATTACCGAAACTTATGTTCCTCTGTTGCAGGTTTTTGAGGGATTAAAGCGAGACGGAATAGATTTTAAAATGACTATGAGCATGACACCCCCTTTAGTGTCGATGCTGCGAGATCCCTTACTACAAGAACGCTATGATGAACATTTAGCTAAACTGGAGGAACTCACCGAGAAAGAAATTGAACATAATGAGCATAACGGCCATATTCGCTATTTAGCCGAATATTATGCCACAGAATTTCAAAAAATTCGCCAAACTTGGGAAAGCTACGACCGAGATTTAGTAACAGCTTTCAAACAATTTTTGGATAGTAATAATCTAGAGATTATTACCTGTGGGGCAACTCACGGCTATATGCCCTTGATGAAAATGTATCCTCAAGCGGTTTGGGCCCAAATTAAAGTGGCTTGTGAACATTATGAGGAAAATTTTGGTCGTCCTCCCAAAGGGATTTGGTTGCCAGAATGCGCTTATTATGAAGGCGTAGAACGGATGTTAGCCGATGCCGGACTCCGTTATTTCCTGACGGACGGTCACGGGCTGCTCTATGGTCGTCCTCGCCCTCGTTTTGGTTCTTATGCTCCTATTTTTACCGAAACCGGTGTAGCGGTCTTTGGACGAGACCATGAGTCCTCTCAACAAGTGTGGTCATCGATGGTGGGATATCCAGGTGATCCGGTTTATCGAGAGTTTTACAAAGATTTGGGATGGGAGGCAGAATACGAATATATTAAGCCCTATATCATGCCTAATGGGCAACGTAAAAATATTGGGATTAAATATCACAAAATAACCGCGCGAGATGGGGGATTATCAGAAAAAGCTCTCTATGACCCCTACTGGGCTAGGGAAAAGGCGGCAGAACACGCGGGCAACTTTATGTATAACCGCGAAGAACAAGTAGAACATTTAGCCGCCATGATGCAGCGCCCGCCGATAGTGGTGTCTCCCTATGATGCTGAATTGTTCGGCCATTGGTGGTATGAGGGTCCTTGGTTTATTGATTACTTGTTCCGCAAGTCTTGGTATGACCAAAATCGCTTTGAAATGACCCATTTGGCCGATTATTTACGCCGTCATCCCACTCAGCAAGTTTGCCGCCCTTCTCAGTCGAGTTGGGGCTATAAAGGTTTCCATGAATATTGGTTAAATGAAACTAATACTTGGATTTATCCCCATTTGCATAAGGCGGCTGAACGTATGATTGAATTGAGTCGTCGTGAACCGGCTGATGAGTTAGAATGGCGGGCCCTCAATCAAGCCGCGCGAGAGTTGTTGTTAGCGCAGTCCTCTGACTGGGCGTTTATTATGCGGACTGGTACAATGGTTCCCTATGCAGTACGTCGCACTCGCAGCCATTTGTTGCGCCTTAATAAACTCTATGAGGACATTAAGAGCGAAAAAATTGACTCGGGTTGGTTAGAAAAAGTGGAAAAAATTGATAATATTTTTCCCAATATTAATTATCGAGTCTATCGCCCATTATAGGGTTTGAGCTATCCATGAGTGGGGTGGGCGTTGCCCACCTTTTCACTGTTTGGGTTAGAAAGGTTTCGCGCCATAGCGTAAAGGACGCAAAGGGGATGCTCAGTGAAGGTAAGGCGGTTTTTGAGGTTGGGCAGGCTTTTTATCGCCCTGAAACTCGAGTTGCTAGAGATTTAGGGGTTTTGGCGGCGGCAGTGTATAAAGGGGATAGGGGTTCTCTTCGGGTGCTTGATGCGATGAGCGGCTGTGGTGTTCGCGCCCTTCGTTATGGGTTAGAAGCTGATGCTGATTGGATTTGGGCTAATGATGCTAATGTTGAGCTTCAACCGGTTTTAGAGGCTAATTTACAAGGTTTAATCCAGTCAGGACGGGCCAAAATTAGTCATCAAGAAGCGAATAAATTGCTTTTTGATTGTTATTATCGAGAGGATTTTTATGATTTAGTCGATGTCGATGGTTTTGGTTCTCCTGCCCCTTTTTTAGGCTCTGCGCTTTGGGCGACAAAAATGGGCGGTCTGCTTTATTTTACTAGCACTGATGGACGCACGGCAACTGGTCATTTACCGGATATTAGCTTAAGGGTATATGCGGCTTATGCCCGTTGTCATCCCTCTGCTCACGAACAAGCTTTGCGCTTAATGATAGGTAATGTACAATATCATGCGGCGACTAGGGGTTTTGGGGTTGAACCGATTTTTTCTCTGTTTACTCGCGGGACTTATCGGGTTATGTTACGGTTATTATCTTCTCCCTGTCTGACGCAAAAAAACTATGGGTTTTTAGGTTATTGTCATGCCTGTGGGGAATATAAAACGGTATCTTGGCGCTCTTTAGGAAGGGTATCTTGTGCTTGTCAAAATTCTCAAAAATCCCCGGTTCTTAGTGGGCCTATTTGGTTGGGAAAATTCCACGAACCCCTATTTTTAGAAAAAATGCTCTCTTTAGCCAAGCAATGGGGATGGTTTGAACGCGCAGAATTATTATCGGTGATGCAAGCAGAAGCTTTTTTACCCCCTTATTTTTATCTTTTGGGTGAAATCGGAAAACGCGGTAAGATTAATGTTCCTCCACGAAACAATTTAATTAAGGCTTTAGTTGCTCAAGGCTATCAGGCTACTCCTACTCATCTCAACCCCCAAGCAATTAAAACAAATGCCAGTTTAGCCGCTTGTATCGAACTGGCGCAATGGCTTTTATGAGTCACTAGGTTGATCTAGCATTTCCACAGCTATTTCCCCAGTAACCAAGGAGTATATTTTTGCATTATTTGAGATACTTTTATTAATAAAATTATAGCAATAATTGAGTAAATAAGGGCGACAAAATCTGTTTTTAAAGCCGTTTCTGAAATTTTTAACCCATAAACTAAAGCAGCAGTTAAAAAAGGAAAAACTAGAAGATGAAGGGAAAAAATTACCAAGGTATTTTGACCCATCGCTGTTAATAAAGAATACGGCTTTATCAGTCTGGCAATATATAACCAAAATATAATTCCTGAAAAGGCTGCCATAAAGAAATACAGATAATTGCCCAAAACACCTCCAATAAATACAACTTTAGAGTTTAGCGTAGAAAATGTTAAGTAACAAATTAATGAAATGATCATCACAGGCCAGCGATGAGATTTCATAAATACATCACTAAAAATATAAGGCTTTAAGAGGTGGCCAACACCATAAAAGACAACGGCAACCAAAGCAAGGTCAGCATTCCAGGGAAGTCGATAGGGTGTTGAACTAATCGAATAGAGTAGTCCATAACCTACTACCGATAAAACAAACAGCACAGCAATCAATATTTTTCTGGATGGTAACCGGATCAGTAGAAAAAAGTAAATTTCTGTCATCATTAAACAGGTAAAAAACCACATGGCTATATTAGGAATTAGCCAATCTCCTATAGCAACACCGTATAAAATCCCTATGAGGGGTTTAAGTGGTGAGATATCTTCCCCTTTCCCAAAATGCCGAAATAGAAAAAACCAGACTATATAGCTCACAAGACTAAAGAAAATATAGGGAATTAAGAGGCGACGGAGACGTAAATTAAAAAAATCTTTGAAGGATAGCTCTTTAATTGAATCTTTCGCCACTAATCCTGAAATGAAGAAAAAAAGCGGCATAAAGAAAGAAAATATATATAATGAAATAAATGAACTAAATCGTCCTGTGTGAACAAGAACAACGAAAAAAATTCCTATAGCTCTCAAATTATCAAGCCAAAGCACTCGATTTTGACGCTCAATACGGTTTTTTATGAGATTTTTCATTATGCTCTATTATCAGGATAGCGGATAGCTTAGCGCTTATTATACTACATTAATAAATTTGCTCAAATCCTGATTATCAGCTTTAGACTAACTACAGCGACAAAAAAGTTTTTCAGTCTTTTGTATTTTGCTATAGAATTAAATTAATTAATGTATGCTCCAAATTGAGCCGATGATGTAGATGATTCAGCAATGGGCAAAGTAAACCAAAACTGAGAACCTATTCCTGGGGTACTATTAACGCCTATTTTTCCCCCATGAGCTTCAATAATTTGCCGACACTGATAAGAGCCTAATCCTATTCCTGTGCGGCGAGTATTATAAAGACTTCGGACATATAATCTAAAAAGAGACTGACATTGTTGCTGATCCATACCTACCCCATCATCAGATACTTTACAGCAAATCATTCCTTGATCTAGGGTAGCTTCAAGACTGATGGTAATCCCCGGCGGGTTATGTTTAAGAGCATTGGTTAACAGATTATCTAATACAGATCTAATTTGCTGCGGATCTGCCTGGATATTGGGTAAATTTGCAGGAATTAAATTCGTGAATCTTATTTGATTTTGTCGAAATAAAGGTTGCCAGTCATTAATAAGATTTTCGGCTAAATCTCGCAGGGATAAGGGTTGACAATGAAGCACAAGAGAACGATGTTCAGAAAAATGATCTTCCGAAAGCGCATTAATTAAAGTTAACTGACGGTCCCCACTGCTGACAATTCTCTCTAAAATAGAACGAGAGATAGAAATATTATCTCCGGCACGATTTTGTAAATTTTTTAATAGCATCATTAACCCCATTATTGAGGTTCTTAAATCATGAGAAACTGCTTGTAAAAAAACATTTTTCATCTGATATAATTGTTCAATTTCTTGAACTTTTTCTTGAAGTTCTTGGGTACGTTCTTTAACTTGTGTTTCCAAATTCGTATTAAATTGTTGTACCTGATAATAAAGTTGGGCTTGTTGGATGGCAATACTAACTTGTGTGGCGAGTTGTTCTAATAATTTTATTTCACTTTTTTGCCAGTAACGAATCCGAGAACATTGATGAACAACCAAAACGCCTAACTGTTGATGATTGGCCATCAAAGGCACAATTAAAGCGGCTTTAATCTGACTATGGTTAAAATATTGCTGTAAAATTAGAGGCGGAGCAACCTGATTGACATTATCAACAATTAAAAATTCTTGTTCAGCCAATAAAGATTTAACAGCTTGACAAAATTCATCCGGAAAAGTTAATCCTAATAAAGATTGATAACCTCCTACAACCGATTCAGCGACAATTTTAATAGGTTCATCAGGCGGAATATAACCGATATAAACTCGATCCGCATTTAAAAAGTTACGGATTTCTGTGACAGTCGTCTGAAAAATATGGTTTAAATCCAAAGATTGACGAATACGTAAGGCAATATCACTGATTAAATATTCTCGCTCTAAAGTGGCTCTCAATTGTTTTTCAGCCCGTTCACGTTCAGAAACAGCCGCCGATAAAAATAGGGAAGTGGTGGTCACAATAGCAATAAACATTTGCAGCAATAAAACCGCTTGAGAGAGCGTTGGGGTTTGAATTACAAAGGCTCCCACGCCTTCTAAAGCTCCAATAAGCGCTAAAATAGCCACCACAAGATTAGCGGTTACAGCCCCCCAAGTTTGGAACCGTAAAGCCGCCCAAACCATCAAAGGAAAAGGAAGATATTCTAAATATTGAACACTGGCTAAACTTTCTTCGAAAGGAGTTTTTGCCACCTCTTTGTAGCCAAAAACGACCCAACCCACTCCTAAAAGTAATCCTACACAAATGGCGGCTTCGGTTAAACGTTGACGAGGTTGTCTTTTGAGCAGTCCCCAACCATCAATAGTCAGCCGCAATAAAAAGGGAGTAAACACTAAAACTCCTGTACAGTCTCCTAAACAGAGTAACCACCACTGTTGAGCAAATAATTTCCAGCTTAGGTGTCCTGTCCACAGGCGGACTGTACTATCTATGGTTGCATTAACAATAGGAGATATAATAGCAGCCAACACAACCAAAAGAATAATATCTCGGATTCGTCCTAAAGTAAGAGAAAATTTGCACTGACGTAACCATCTAGCCGCTAAAATAGCAGACAGGGTACTGCCTATAGCAGAGGCTAACCCAATTATCCAAGATGCTCCTAAAATACAACTTAATAACAAATCCCCTAAAAAAATGCCGATCCAGACTTGTTCTCCCCAAATTAAAAGAGCGCTAAGAGCTAATCCCGCCGCAAACCAAATAGGAGACGCTGTAAACCCTGTAGCATCAATCTTTTGAGTTAGCCAACCCATACTCAAATAGGCGATCGCCACAGTAACAATTTTAATCGGGTTTTCACGCATTCGGATTAAGTCTGAAGCCATAAGGCCGAGCCGTAACAACTTGCTATACTAATCCAGAATCCCAAACTGAAGATAGATGAACTTCCCCCGACTGGGTGATCTATTCAAAATAGTCATTAGTGATTAACATTAAAGTTACACATTGCCAAAGCTCTATACTCACTAACAAAAGACAAATACTTATAACTAATGACTATTGACTATTGACTAATGACTATTGACTAATAACCAAGATAAAATAATAATAAAATTTGCCTTTTAAATAACTCATGCGGATTTTAATTGTCGAAGATGACCCTTTAATGCAATTAGGTTTAGAACAAGCCCTCAGCGATCACGATGATCTCGAAATTGTCGGACAGGCCGAAGATGGATATAGTGGAGTACAAAAAGCTCTTGAACTCAATCCAGATCTGATTGTTATGGATATTGGCTTACCTCGCTTAGATGGAATTGCCGCCACTAAGCAAATTAAGGAGGAATTGCCTCATGTTCATGTGGTGATGTTGACTTCTCATACCCAACAGACAGAAGTGGTAGCGGCTTTATCGAGTGGCGCAGATGCTTATTGTGTTAAAGGAGCTAGTTTAGATCGCTTGATGGCGGCTATTGATGCGGCTAAGGATGGAGCAACTTATCTTGATCCCCAAATTGCTCGTTTGGTGTTAGGTAATCTTAAAGCACCAGCCCCCCAACAAAATCTCAAGATTTCTAACCTTTCTGAGCGAGAGTTAGAAGTTTTAAAGTTAATTGTAGAAGGGAAAAGTAATAATGAAATTGCTGAAGAACTCTATCTAAGTACCAATACCATTAAAACTCATGTGCGGGGAATTATGAATAAATTGGCGGTGGATGATCGCGTTCAAGCCGCAGTGGTTGCCCTGCGTTCGGGCTTAGTCTAAGATTTTAGTATTCTATTTTATCCTCTTTATCTGCCCATTCTTGAAAGGCTTTTAAAGCCTCATCTTGTCTGAGTTGAATCATGGGCATTTTTCGTTTATTGATCGGTAATTTAATTTCTTGATCAATAAAATTATCGTCAAAGCCTATTTGCGCGGCATCAACTTTAGTATTGGCGTAATAAACTTTATCGACGCTTGCCCAATAAATCGCCGCTAAACACATGGGACAAGGTTCACAACTGGTATAAAGTTCACATCCTTTTAGCTCAAATGTTTGTAAAAGTTGACAGGCTTGACGAATAGCTACCACTTCAGCATGAGCAGTGGGATCGTTGGTTGAGGTAACTTGATTGTAGCCTTTGGCGATAATTTTATGTTCTTTGACAATGACTGCTCCGAATGGCCCGCCTTTTCCTAGCCGCATTCCTTCAAAGGATAGGGCAATAGCTTCTGCCATAAATTGATGATGAATATCTGACATAATTGTTCTGAAATGATTAATTTAAAACAATTTTTATCTCTAGAAAAAGTCGCAAAATTTTCTTTTAATGTCAGGGTACCACACCCCCGATTGATGAAAGTGTGGAAAATTTAGTCATAGATATTAAGCTGTAACTGCTGTTTCTATCTGACTGGGTTGACGCAATTTATTTACCCATTGATCAAGGTGATCTAAATTTAGACGATAACTCAAAGGATGAGCAATTAATCTAGCCGTACTTTCAAACAAGACATCAATTTCTACTAAGCCATTTTCTCGTAACGTACGCCCTGTAGAAACTAGGTCAACGATCGCATCAGACATACCTGTAATAGGTCCTAATTCTACTGAACCATAAAGAGGAATAATTTCTACGGGGAGGTCTAAGCGGCGAAAGTATTCTTTAGCACAATGGACAAATTTAGAGGCCACTCGACCATTAGGCGGAAGTTCTAGCGAACGACGATAAGGACTATTGACGGGAACCGCCACTGACATTCGACAAGAACCAAATTTGAGATCGGCTAAATTAGCCACCTTGGGAGTCTTTTCTAATAAAACATCATAGCCCACAATTCCCAACTGAGCTTGACCGTATTCTACATAGACGGGGACATCTTGCGCCCTGACTAATAAAGCTTTAGCGGTATGGGTGGGGTCGCTAATTTGCAGTTGTCGATTGCTGGAGTCAAGAAAGGCGCTAAAATCTAGGCCAACCTGTTTAAATAGGGCGATGCTGTCGGATAAAAGGGCACCTTTCGGTAATGCGATCGTAATCATGATACACTTCTGCCAATGCTTAAGCCGGGTTTATTGTAACAATGAACGATCAACCCTGAACCATGACAACTTATAATTTCTTCAAGGCTAAAATCAGGATAGAATCAAACGATAGCTTAAATGATCGATGCGAATTCTGTTAGTTGATGATCAAGTAGAGTTAACTCAGCCGCTCAGTCTGGTCTTATCTCGGGAAGGATATCAGGTAGATGTGGCCGATAATGGAAGGACAGGACTTCAATTAGCCCTAGACAATGGTTATGATTTACTCATTCTAGATTGGATGCTGCCTTACCAGTCGGGGCTAGACATTTGTCAGAAGTTGCGAACAGAAGGAAAGACGACCCCGGTTTTGTTTCTGACAGCTAAGGATACTCTAGATGACCGGGTTATGGGGTTAGATGTGGGCGCAGATGATTATTTAGTCAAACCCTTTCAATTAAAGGAGTTATTAGCCCGAGTGCGGGCGTTATTGCGGCGTTCTCCCAGTTTTGATCTCACAGTCACTCAAACCCGATTTAAAGTTGCGGACCTTGAACTTGATAGCGATAATCAAGTAGCCTATCGTCAAGGGCGGGCCATTAGCTTATCGGAAAAAGAAGTGATGCTACTGTCCTATTTTATGCTTCACCCGAGTCAAGTTTTAACCCATGAGCAAATTTACCAACACTTATGGACAGAAAAAGAGCAACCCAATAGTAATGTATTAGCGGCACTGGTGCGGCTACTCAGGCGCAAAATTGAAGCGGAGGGAGAACTTCCCCTCATTCATACCGTCTATGGTAAAGGCTATCGCTTTGGAGAATAAGTCAGTAGGGCGTAGAGACATGACTAACGACTAATGACTAATGACATAATTGATAAAATTTAAGATCTGATTAAGATTAAATAAATATTTACTTAAGACTGGACAAACGTAATATTCTGTAATATGATGACATAAATAACTAAAAATCTTTTGTTGTCTAAATAACACAAAGGGGGTGACTTTCGAGTTGAAAGAAGTAAACCGTCCAAACCCCGCAGTGGTTGACTTGACCGAAAATATCCTAGTCAATATCGATATTGCTCAAGAAAACCACGCCGCCCTCCGTTCCGGGTTTGCAGGATATCCAGCTAACCCGCGTTGGAACATCAACAAGTTCCATGCTTGGAAAAAGGGACGACAGTTGCGAGAATCTTTAGCACAGGGTCAAATGGTTGTGCGTGCAACTGACTCAATGCTAATTCCGATTAGTCTCGCTGAAAAACAATCAGAGAAACCGAAATCAAATTCTTTATGGAGTCAAATACCCAGTTGGATGAAACACATCCGAAGGTCTTATCAAACAATATAGACTGATAAGGAGCGGCAAATTTTTCTATTCTCAATAGGATTACCGCTCCTTAAAATTGAAGAAATGTTTTTATTCTGAAGCATTATTTTTATCTCTTTCACCATCTCGCCTCATCAAATAGTCCATAATTCGATCTAGTCTTTCTACTGCCGCTTTAGTCGTATTAATCTGCTCTTGTAAATTTTCAAAAATCTTCGTCATTTGCATCTGAGAATCAGCTAACTGTTTAATAGAATTAGCTAAGTTGACTTGATTTTCTGTCATCAAGGATTGTGCTTCGATAATTTTTTCCTGTTGTAACCCCATCCGTTCCAGAAGAGATAACATTTTTTGTTGAGAGAGGGCAAGATTTTCTTGATGTTCAACTACTCGAATGACTTTATTAGATAAATCATCCACCGTCTTGGCAGATTGTAAAGCCGCTTCGGTAATATGATCTACTCTTTTAGCTAATTTATCGAGTTGTTGATCTGTCCAGCGTTCAATAGACATGTTACATAAAAATAAGAGAAATTGGTAATTAGCCAGCAATAGTCAGAGCTTATTACCTAATTACCATTTCATCTTACATCACAGTTAAGCAATAGTCACAGCCCGTTGTTGTAATTGAGGGGTGAAAGGTTCGCCGGGTTTTAATTCTAAAACTTGGGTAGATAAATTATTTTCAGTTAACAGGGGACGAAATGCCTCAAGGGTTCCTTCAGGTTGCAAAATAGAGGTTAATAACCCTTCAAAAGAGGTATCGTTACCGGCGGCTGTTTGTAAGATATATTGAGGTTGCAACCATTGACACAGTTCTAACGCTTTTTTTTGTCCCTTGAGAAAGGGTATTACACCAAAGAAGGTTATTCCTACTACTGGGGTAAGAACAACATCAATAGGCGCATCTTGTTTGAGGGATGGGGAATGATAACCATGAGGTTCATAATATAAGCTGTAACCGGTTTCTAGTTCTTTGAGGATGTAGCCATTTTCTATTAATTGAGGTCCGATAGGAGAACCGGGAACGGCTTTAATTTCTAAGCTATTAGCAAGGGTATAGCTTTGATGATGATCTAGGGTTGTTACCTGAGTATAGCCTAACGCTTTGACCACTTTAGCGGCATTAGGAGAGGCGACGACGGGAATATTACGGTCTATGAGTTTGAGGGTTTCTGGGTGTGCGTGGTCTTCTAATCCTTGGGAAAGCAGAATTAAGTCGATATTTTCCGGAATTGGATAGGTGGTCTTTTTGACTCCTTTAATTAACCAACCAAGATTCCCAAAGACTAAGGGGCCGACTAACCAAGGGTCTAGGAGTATGCGTTTTCCGGCCATTTCAATCAGCCAAGAGTTGCTATCGTACCAAGTTAACTGCATATATCTTTTTTTGTAACATCTTCTTCTATCTTAGGGATTGTTACAGAAGTTAACAATGCGTCTGACCACTCCCCTAACTCCTATCCACCGCCCCCCTACCCCCTCCACCTCCCCCAACCCCTCCACCTCCCCCAACCCCCTCCTACAGGAGGGGGAAAGTGGAAAATTTTTTTATACTGGGGGAGAGAGTGGAAGAGCTTTTTTTCTGGAGAGGAGAAAAACCGAATAATTTTTTTAGTTGTAGTTGTAGGTTGAGTTGAGTAATAACGAAACCCAACAGTGATAAAATTTTTACCGATTTTGGTACTTAAAGTCCGTAGCCTTAAAACCCTCAATAGTGTTAACTAGAATCTTATGAAAACACCTGATGACAATGATATCAGGAAACAATTTGGTAATCGCCTTCGTTACCTTAGACAAACTCGTGGTTTGTCACAGGAAGCTTTAGCGGATTTATGCAATTTAGACCGTAGTTACATTGGAGGAGTAGAGCGTGGAGAAAGAAATATTAGTCTTCTTAACATCAAAAAGATTGCAGATGCTTTAGGTATTTCCCCGAAAGAATTTTTTGATGAGCAAGATTCCCGATAACATACGTCTCAAAGAATTGGCGATAATAGCCAAACTAAATAAACCATTTTTTGACGATTTCATTAGTTTTTTAAAAACTCATAACTACAATAGCTTATATGATTTTGTTGTTGAGTCGGATTCATCTAAAGCAATAGAAGTTTTAAAAAATTACTTTAATCGAGCCGTTTCAGAAGAACAAGAAATTAAGTTATATGATGGAATAGCTCGTCCATATCCTAAAGATAAAGCAAAATGGCTATTTTTAGGCTGGATTTTTAGAGATGCACCAAGCCAACGTTTAGAGCCTTTGCTAAAACTCGTTCCTGGTAATTCATTAAATGAACGTAAAGCTAAATTAATGGATCAAGTTCGTCAGTATGTGTCTGAAATTTTTCCTCAACAAGAACAATGGAATTGGTTGCCTATTTTTGAGGTTATGATTGATCGCCTAGAAGGAAGTCGCCGAGCAATAAAAGGTAATTTATTTGAGGAGATAGTACGAAGAAATTTAAACGATATCTTTAAAAAACATCAAATTAATCTTGAAGTAGGTAAAACTCAAATCAAGCTTAGTGGAGAAACTTATGATGTTATCGTTAAAGGTCAACAAGGTACTATATTAATCCCTGTTAAAACTCGTGAAACAATGGGTGGCGGCCATGCTCTCTTGTTTACAAGAGATATTCATAAAGCAATTACACAAGCCAATCAAGCAGGCTATAGATGTATTCCAGTAATTATTGCTGAGTCTTGGACTGGTGATTTACAATCATTGGATTGTAGGGAATCAATTTATATCAATAAAAATCCCAATTTAATTAACGAAGTCGAACCTTTACTCGCTGAAGAAATAGAAAAACTGTTACCCGTTTTCCAAACTCTTATTTAAATCATCTAAAAAAAATCCGCTTAGAAGCAATTTCACAATAATTTTCATTGAGTTCAATCCCTATAAACTTACGCCCTTTTTTATGCGCTACTAGACCAACAGTTCCAGAGCCAAAAAACGGATCTAAAACTATACCATTTTCAGGACAACCTGCTAAAATACACGGTTCTATTAGTTTTTCAGGAAACACGGCAAAATGAGCATCTCTAAATTTGGATAAAGGGACTTCCCAAACTGTTCTTTTATTTCTCCCTTTGGGATGAAATGCCTGATCCCATCTCCCTCTATGTAAATTAGAATTACCGCTATTCTTGCCTTGTTCTGGAGTTCCTCCATTTTTGCCTAAATGATTACGTCCTCCTCGCATTTTACTTTTTTCAGAAAAAGTTATATGTGGCTCACGAATAGCATCTGCATCATAATAATACTGTGAGTTTTTAGCAAAGAGAAAAATGTACTCATGATCCGTAGTTGGACGATTACGAACAGATGAAGGCATTGCATTGGGCTTATACCATATAATATCAGACCTTAAAATCCATCCTCTTTCTCTAAGAGCGAGTGCTAGTCTCCAAGGAAGACCTGCTAAATTTCCATCTATATACTTATCACCTACATTTATCCACAATGTGCCATCTTCTCTTAAAACTCTTTTTACCTCCTCAAAAATTTCAACTAAACGATTAATGTATTCATCTGTATTTTTTTCAATGCCTATCTGATTCTCTACATCGTAGTCTCGTTGACCATAATAAGGAGGACTTGTAACAACCGTTTGTATTAACCCATCTGGCAGCCTTTTCAACATATCTAAAGCTTCTCCATGAATAATAAAGTTAGCCTCTTCAAAATGAATCTCAGCAAGATTGTCTGCCTTAACTATAAATTGTTTGTCTAGATTGGCAAATAAGGGTAAATTTGTGGTGATGTAGTCGAACACAGTTTTATATTACTCAACTTCTTGATCTTATAGCCATCATAGCTGATTTTTAAGCCGGCATACTTCCAAGCAGAACTATAACTACTTATTTGCTTGAGTAAAACACACTTGACCAACAATTAAATAGTTATCAGCAGGATGGTTTTAAGGCTGCTTACTTCCTTCAAGTCGAAGCTGAGAAGCAATAAAAGGCTTTCGCGGCGCTAAAAAGAAACCCACCAAACTCGCAAACAAAATCGGCGCTAAAGAACTAAACCCCGTTAACTTAGAAAGTAACAAAGTGGTACTAATGGGAGTTCTCGTCACCGCCGCATTAATCGCCGCCATACTACAAGTAATCACCAACGCCTCATTAAATTCGGGATGAGTAATCATCAACGCTTTACCGAAACAAGCCCCCACAAAAAACAGAGGAATAATAATACCCCCTCGCCATCCTCCCGTGACGGTAATAGCGATAGCAAACATTTTAGCCACCGCCAACCCTAACAGCATAATCGGAAGAAAATTTCCCTCAATAACGTCCTCTAATTGATGTTCCCCAAAATAACGAGTCAGAGGAAACAAAGCCGCTAAAATTCCCAATCCCAAACCCGCTAACGTTGTTTGTACATAAATAGGACTCTTGAGAGACTGAAAAAAATGTTCGCACCAACGGAAAATAACAATAAATAGCCAACCCATCAAGGCCCCTATCACACCAACCCCCATAGCCATGACAAAATCATCGATATTGCCAGCCGCATATTGAGGAAAATGCCAAGTTGGGCCAATTCCCAGACGAGTAATCGCCACAAAAATCATATAACTTGAACAACTCGCCACGATCGCAGGTAAAATCGCCTCTGTATACTCCACCACATTTTGATGATGTAAAATTTCCATTGCAAACATCGCTCCTCCCAGGGGTGCGCCGAACAACACCGTAAACCCCGAGGCCATACCCGCAAGTGAAAAAGTCCTCAGTACGTCACCCTGACAACGAAACCGATCCGCTAACCAGGTTCCTATAGAACCAGTGACTTGTACCATTGGCGCTTCAGGTCCTGCACTTCCTCCGGCAGCAATACTAAACAGAGAAGTTAAGATCATCGAGGGATTCTCCCGCATGGATAATCTTCCCCCATGCAGATGAATATTATCAATAACTAAGCCAATTTCACCGGGATTTCCTAACCAATGAATCCCTAAACCCACTATTAAACCGGCTAGCGGCATGATTAATAATAAAGACCAGCCATTAAACTGTTCAAACCCTTGGATCATCCACGCCAATACAATCCAATAAATAGACGCAAATAGACCACAAATGATCCCAAGAGCCGCCCATAACAAGACAAAACGAGTAAGCGTGAACGGGTTTTTATTCATCATTAGTTATTAGTCATTAGTCATTAGTTGACTAGATTTTTTTATTGTAACAAATTATACAGTATTTTTTTCTTATTTATCATTAACAAGATAAGCATTATCTATATCAAAGTTTTTGTAAAATAATAGAACCAAGATATAGAAATATATCAAAAATATATCCCTAGGCTATTGACAAAAAAACATCTTTCCTTTAAACGCCCCTTGACTATCCCCTTTGAGACTCTTCCTTTCGTCAGGGCTGGGCCGCTCGGCTAAAGGCTTAGGGCTACGGGCACAGTTCAGGGCAAGGTTTATCTACTTATTCTAATCTTAAGAACCGGTATCAACATTTAAGCAAGTCGTATTAGAATAAACCCAAAACTCTGTTACTTTTCCAGGAGCCGAAGCCGGAAAATATTGCTGACCTAAAACAATCAAAGGATCTTTTGTCAGTCCAGAAGCCCCTTCATTATACTCTTCTGCTCCAAGCTGACCCAAAACTTTAACCCCAAAAATAACTTGAGGATTTTCACCGCCAAACAAACAAATATATTCTGTTTCCACAGGCTTTAAATATCGCGGCTGAGGAACTTCTCGATACACCAGCGTAAAGCCACCACTTAACCCCAACCATTTAAAATCGCCCGTTTTACCGGTCAAAACAGCTATCACAGAGGGAGACAAATTATTTTGCTCAAGTTGACGTTCCAAAGCTTTGACATCTGCTCTTTCTACTTTCAGGACTCTTGCAGAGGCTTCCCGAGAAATCGGGTACTCATCCTTAACAAAAGGCCCCTGAGTATCACCCGAAAAAATCGGCGCTCCCCCATTAGGAACATGAACCCAATAGTAAGTCTGTTCCCCTCCCAAAGCAGCCAGTACAGGTGTGCTATTCATACACCATCCCAAAACCAAACAAATCAAAAACCCGATGATCAGTCTTCTGCATGAATTATAATATAATACAATTGGTAACTTGCTCATATCTGCCTAGAAGGGCGAGGGTTATCTAACACCAGACTAACAAAATCGATCTTTAGGGTAAAAGAAAATTTTGAGGGTTTACTTTTAATGGCATCTCAGTTTCAGTATACTTTAATCCGCAACTCGACTGATGAGCAAACAGTTGTAACACTGGTGGCTCAGTGTTTTGGTGCTTCTCTTGAGGAATCACAAGACTACGTTAACAACCTTGGGAAAGAGAGTTTTCGTATTCTGTGCCAAGATCAAGAAGTTCTTGGCAGTTTAGGAATTTATCAGATGGGGCAATGGTATGAAGGGACTCGCGTACCTATGGCCGGAATTGCGGCAGTGGGAATTGCTCCCCAACATCGAGGTAGAGGAGTAGCATACGAACTGGTGCGGCAGATGGTGCTTGAACTCTATCAATTAAAAACCCCGATTTCTGTACTTTATCCGGCGACTCAAGTTTTATATCGAAAAGTCGGCTATGAACAGGGAGGAAGTTACTGTAATTGGGAATTACCCACAGCCGGGTTAAAATTGAATGATTTTGAGCTTCCGATATCGAGCGTTAGCCCCGCCAGCGACGAAATATTTAAAGATATTTATAGCCGGAAAGCCCAAGCTAACAACGGGAATTTGGATAGACATCAAGCTCTATGGCAAAATATTCTTAAGGCTCCCGAAAAAGAGCCAATTTATGCCTATCTGTTAGGGGACAAAAATCAACCCGAAGGTTACGCTATCTTTACCCAACATCGACATTCAGACCAATTTATCCTCTCCCTCAAAGATTGGGCAGTATTGACGGATAGAGCGGCTAAACGGTTTTGGTCATTTATTGCCGCCCATCGCTCTCAAATTACTCATGTACGCTGGCGAGGCGGCTTGCTTGAGCCATCTCTGCTATTGTTACCTGAACAAACTGCCAAGATCACTGATCGGATGCAATGGATGCTTCGCATCGTTGATTTACCCAATGCTCTCACCAAGCGAGGCTATCCACCAGCCCTAGAAGCTGAGTTACATTTGGAAGTAACCGATGATTTATTAGCGGCTAATAATGGTAGATTTTGTCTAAAAATCGCTCAAGGGCAAGCAGAAGTCAGCCCAGGGGGAAAGGGTGAGTTTCAAATAGACATTAGGGGTTTAGCTTCCCTTTACACGGGTTTCATGAGTGCTTATCAATTGCAACTGACTGGATATTTGAAGGCTACGCCAGCATCATTGGCCACAGCTAATCTAATTTTTAGTAGTTTTAATGTTTCGATGCCTGATTTCTTTTAAATAACTATGTCCAGGTACTTAATTAAGATCATTTCTATCTGAAATAACGGGGCTAATGAGTAGTGTTTTAGCTCGGTAAGCTACGCCACGATAAGAAAGATTCCTCTGAGGTAGTCCAGCTACGCTAATAGCACGACAATGGTTATAAGTTTGACCTCGATAAGTTAGCCCTAGTTTTGTATTAACTTTATAGACGTTGGTGTGGCTTGCAGGGTAGACTACGCCACGATAGGTTAATTGCATTGGAGAATCCTCTGAGTTTTTTTGAGCTTACTAAGGGATTCACTTTTGATTTTTAAAATTCCGCAAAAAAACAAAAAAAACCCTGCACACAGGGCAGGTGCAGAGAACGAACTTAAGAGGCAAGCTGATTATTGTTGATAGACCCATCAACGAGCTAAACTTTTTCCATAGTTGACTAAACCTGCACCAATGTAACGAGCATAACCATCTAGACGGTCTTGTTGAGCAACGCGGCTAGGATTATTAAACATATCTGCTACCCCCATGCTCATTAACATTACTGTTGTAGCAGCAATAATATAGTTGCGGATCAGTTGATTGTTGGTGTTGGGGGTAGTGTTTAACATTTCCGTTGCCTCTGTTGACTCTCGACATCTACAAGAATATCTGTAGGGCAAAAGGGATGTCAGTCCCAAATTTATTGGAATTATGGGCTTTTGAGTAGCTCACCTTTTTCCCTAAAAGTGGAAATAAGTGGAATCAAATTATTCATGTTGCAAAAATCCTGTTTGGATAAGGCTTTGTGCCGCTTCCCTAAAAAATTCGCCTAAATTTCTGAGAGGGTTTCTGAGAAGATCGCCCCAAGTTTTGGTCAGTAGAGAGGTTGTAGGCAACTTCTCTACTGGAATTGGATCTTTAGGATCAAAAGGTGTAAACCTTTCCCCAAAACTAAATTCCTATATTAGGAGTCTAGTTTTTGACATCTTCTTTCTTGACTAGATGAGCATCGAGGAACCACAAGCGCTTGTCAATCTCGCGGGAAACTTCGGTATATAGATCAGATGTATCTGCATCACCTAAATCCGCAGTGGTAGCAATGGCTTCACGTAAATGAGCGGCATAAGCCCCATAACGGTCGGCTAAAGCGGCAACATGGTCAGCCCCATCTACAATATCAAAGGGATATTCTGGCAGAATAGAATTAGCCGCCGCTATGCGAGCCGTTCCTAAAGCCGTTCCGCCTAATGCGGTAGCTCGTTCGGCTACTAGGTCAATAAAGCCTTCTAATTCTCCGGCTAATTCGTCAAATAGCTCATGCAATTGATAAAAATCTAACCCTTTAACATTCCAATGGGCATACTTGACTTGGGTTTTAAGGTCTAAAGAGGCAGCCAGTGTTTGATTGAGTAGATCAACAACTTGAGTGCGAATGTCAGCCGCTAAATCAATACGTGTTGGATAAAAACGGCCTGTTTTGCTTTTAGGTCCAATAGTAGCTGTCATAAGGGTTACTCCAAAATATCAAGTTAATAAAAGCTATTGTTTTGTTATTGTCGCTGAATCGTTTTCCCTTTTCTTCCTCCTTTAGGGTTAACCAAACAGAGCAATATTTATTGGAGATGAGAGAACAAAAAACTCGATCAAAGCAGGTGGTGGGCCGATACCTACCCTAGAGCTTGATTAATGGGTTTTGAGATATTCTTCTAACGCTTCTGAGCCGCCGATCAGGTTACCCCCGATGAAAACTTGAGGAACGGTTTTTGCGCCGCTAACAGCCGTTAAGGTACGAGTGGTAACCGTTTTACTTAAGGGGATCTCTTCGTATTCTAGTCCCCGTTCTTGGAGCATTTTCTTGGCGCGAGCGCAGTAAGGACAACCAACTTTTGTAAATAGGGTAATGGAGGGGTTTTTCTTGGCGTTGGGGTTGATGTAGTTGAGCATGGTGTCAGCATCCGATACCTTAAAGGGATCGCCGGGTTCTTCTGGCTCAATAAACATCTTTTCGATCACTTTATCTTTGACTAGCATCGAATAACGCCAGGAACGTTTGCCAAAACCGAGGTCTGATTTATCTACTAGCATTCCCATTCCTTCGGTAAATTCGGCGTTACCATCGGGAATCAGCGTAATATTGTTAGCATTTAAGTCTTTTGCCCATTCATTCATCACAAAGGTGTCATTCACAGAAATGCAGATAATATCATCTACGCCATTTTCTTTGAAGACTGCGGCTAAATCATTGTATCCAGGTAAGTGAGTCGATGAACAGGTGGGAGTAAAAGCCCCCGGAAGGGAAAACACCACTACAGTTTTGCCGGCAAATAGGTCATCAGTAGTTTTGTCTACCCATTGTTCGTTAACACGCAGACGGAATTTTGCATCGGGAACTTTTTGACCTTCGCGGTTTTGTAGCATTCTGTTAACTCCTTTGTTTTTAACTCGTAGTCATTCCGAGTTTGTATAAATAAAGTGTACTCATAATGACTATGAGTTGTCAAGGGGAAAAAGGGAAAATAAAATCTAGGTTAAAGGGCGCACGATATAAAGACCATCTATCCTGAGAAGGGAGTGTGGGAAGAGGAAAGAGATGGGGAAGGGTAGGAAGAGATTTTATTTTATAATTGAAGTTACAAATTTTTATCTGAAAATAATTTTAATAAAGCAGTTAAGAGACTGTTGATCAATTAAATCTTAAGCCGCCTTGCAAGCCATAAGATGGTCATCTCTGTTGATGATCAAGTGAGAGACTTATTTTCACAAGCCGCCATTTGTGTGAAAGAATTGAAAATTATTATCTCGATCAATCCCACTCTGGAAGAGGAAAACGCCATCGCCTGGCTAGAAGAAAGCCCGTTAACAGAAATTAACCAGAATTTGGGAACTTTTTAGCAGAGGTATATATAATGACTGTAGCAACTTAACTAAACTTAACCAACTAAAACAGAGTCGATGACAGAACGGGTACAAAAAATTTTATCCCAATGGGGGATTGCCTCCCGCCGACAAGCTGAGAAATTAATATTGGCTGGTCGGGTGCGTCTCAATGGCAATATAGCCTCTCTTGGAGACAAAGCCGATCCCCATCAAGATTTATTAGAAGTGGATGGTACAATTATACAGCCCGTTAATCGTCCTCGACCTATTTATATTTTGCTGAACAAACCTCTAGGAGTTGTTTCAACTTGTCACGATCCTCAAAATCGTCCTACTGTGCTTGAGTTGCTACCGGCAACCTTAAATCAAGGAACAGGCATTCATCCGGTTGGCAGATTAGACATTAACTCCACAGGTGCATTAGTGTTAACCAATGATGGAGAACTGACCCTAAGCTTGACACATCCTCGTTACCATCTGCCAAAAACCTATCAAGTCTGGATAGATGGTAATCCAGGTGAACAGATCTTACAACAATGGCGCGAAGGTGTTATGCTAATGGGCAAAAAGACTCAACCCGCCCAAGTCAAAGTGGTAAAGCGTCATCATCAGCAAACTCAATTGCAAGTAGTTATAACGGAGGGCAAAAACCGTCAAATCCGTCGAATAGTACAGCTATTGGGCTTTAATGTCCTCAAACTCCATCGCACTGCTATAGGTTTGATTCAATTGAATCCTGCCAATGAACCAAGTTTAGCTAGTGGTGATTACCGCTTTTTAAAAACATTTGAAATAGATTATCTCAGAAATCACGTTAATTTAGCAATCGGGACAGAAGCGGCGCTTTATGTTTAGGAAAAAGCCTAAAATTAACCCTCGTGATGAACAACTAGCCAAACTGCAAGAAATTGGCTCTAAACTTCATCAAATTCGCACTGAACAAGACATTTCTTTAGAAACAGTGACGAAACAAACTCGTATCCCTAAGCGCTTGTTAAAAGCCATAGAAGCCGGCGACCTTGAGGGTTTGCCAGAACCGATTTATGTACGAGGGTTAATTAAGCGATTCGCTGATTTTTTAGGTTTAGAAGGAACTCCCATCGCTAGAAGTTTTCCGGTTTATTTGACGAGTATACCGAGTCGAGGGTCTTTTTATTTACGTTTACCTGGCTTACAGCTACGCCCTATACATCTCTATTTTTTGTATATTTTATTAGTTATATTTTCGGTTAGAGGAATTTCTCATATTCTTAAGCAATCTGCCTTAGAAGTGAGTCGCCAAGAAAATCCATCTCACCCTCAACAACAGCAACCGAGTCCTCATCAGGTCCCCCCGTCTGCTACAGCGAATAACCCCTCAGATAGGCCAGTAGTCGTTAATCTTAAATTGAAGGAAGAGTGTTGGCTAAAAGTGGTGGTGGATGGCAAAACCGAATTTGAGGGTATGCTTCCACAAGGAACTCATCGAACCTGGATAGCTAACAAACAATTAACAGTTCGTGCAGGTAATGCCGGAGGCGTATTAATTACCTTTAATGAGGATCAGCCGCGACAGTTGGGAAAACCTGGACAAATGCAAGAAATTACCTTTAATGCTAAACCTAGTTTGTAATCTAACTGCTGGCTCTCTTAGAGCGGTTTCCTTCCTCAAATTTTACTGTATAGACAAAGAAAAAGTGCGTAGATATTATTGGCTATCGTTCTTTAAGATTTTGTGAAAGATCGATAGTCTTTTTTTATTAAGGTATTAATAACAATAAAATAAAATTTTTCATCGATGACTTAACTACCATTGATCGTTTTTCCATCTATAGCTAACCATCACCTCTGGGAGGAGAATGCTCGACAAGATTGTTCCCAATCTATTTATAAGCTGCTAAACTAACATCAATCACCAATATTGTCCAACTCTTAAGTACACTGAAAAACAATGAAAAAAGCTATTTTAGTCGGCTATATTAAAGATAAAATCGCTGTGGCTCAAAGAGAGCCGTTTACTGAAAATAAAAAAATTTTAATAAAGCAACTCAATTTAAGTGTCCAACAGTTTACCGCAGCAACCTTTACTGAAATTGGTCAAATTTGTGAAGCTAATAGTTCAGATATTGTTTTTTTGCTTCCATCTTGGCAGGAAAGTCTCACTGAAGAAAAATTAACTAAAGCTGAGAAAATAGTTGCTAAATTAAGACAAGATAGTCCAGAAAGAAAATTAATTTTTATTGATCCCTTCGCTCAGGCTAGTACCAATTATTTTTCATTACTGCCCTATGTAGACTATTTTTTGAAGCGTCAGTGTTATCAAAATTTAGAGAATTACAAAAATGATTATATAGGTGGTTCAATGTTAACGGATTTTATGGCTAAAGAATGGAAATATGATTTTGGTGAATGGTTTGTAGGTTCAAAAGTTTCTGAGAGCGATATAGACAAAATAATTCCCGGCTGGAATCTGGGTACGGCTAAAAAATTTCAGAAAGATCTATTTCACAAACCTTTATTTGGGTTTAATAAGCCAAGTAAAAAAATTGATATTTTTGCTCGTCTTTCTTTGGGAAATAAACAGAATGATTGGTATAGTCAATCCCGTATCAAAGCACTAAAAGCTCTTGAACCGTTAAAGTTTCAGTATAAGGTCGTCGCTAATGAAACATCGGGTAATAAGCTTGTATCTCCTCGTCAGTATCTCCAAGAAATCAAGAGTAGTCGCCTTGTTTTTAGTCCATTTGGATGGGGAGAAACTTGTTGGCGAGATTTTGAGGCTGTATGCTATGGGTGTTTATTGATTAAACCTTCAATGGCTCATCTTAATACTAAACCTAATATTTTTATTGATTATGAAACCTATGTGCCAGTCTCGTGGGATTTTTCGGATTTAGAAGAGAAATGCAGCTATTATTTAAGCCATCCTGATGAAACCGAGAAAATTATTGAGAATGCTCGACAAGTTTATATGGCTTATTTTAAAAACCAAGAGTTTGTACAGACGATTCAATCTATAATCTGAATTTTTTAATTTAAATAAATAACTAAGAATTAAGAAAGGTTGGCTTTTCTTAATTCTTAATTGAGTCTAATCAGCTTAAACTGTCTCTAGAATTAATTTAGAACGTTTGATTTTTTCGGGGATAGCAATAGGATAATCACCCGTAAAACAAGCCGAACAAAAACTCTGAGGATCTTCGCCGGTTGCTTTTAACATCCCTTCCCAACTCAAATAATTTAAAGTATCAACACCAATTTGCTTGGCGATCTCTTCAGTAGATTTAGTAGCGGCAATTAACTGTTCTTGAGAATCCGTATCAATACCATAGAAACAAGGATGAGTCACAGGCGGCGAAGAAATTTTCATGTGAACTTCCTTTGCGCCTGCATCTCGCAGTGCTTTAACAATTTTGCGGCTTGTGGTTCCTCTGACAATGGAATCATCTACAATAATAATCCGTTTGCCTTGAAGGACATCTTTAAGGGGATTTAACTTCATTTTTATCCCCGACTCTCTCATATGTTGAGTAGGTTGAATAAAGGTCCGTCCCACATAGCGGTTTTTAATTAAGCCCTCTCCATATGCAATTCCTGAGACTTGAGAATAACCGATCGCCGCAGGCACGCCAGAATCCGGTACACCCATCACCAAATCCGCCTCTACATAGGATTCTCTTGCCAGTTGATGACCTAATCTAACCCGATAAGTGTATAAAGTCTCATCGTGCATAATACTGTCAGGGCGGGCAAAATAAATCATCTCAAAAATACATAATTTTCTGGCTGGTTTTTCTGCCCAATGAACAGAGGATAAACCTTCTTCAGTGATCCAGACCATTTCTCCGGGTTCCACATCCCGTAAATATTCAGCCCCAATAATATCTAAACCACAGGTTTCTGAAGCTAACACATAACGCATTGGGTTTTCATTTAAAGTACCAATGACTAAAGGACGAACGCCATTAGGGTCTCGGACTCCCATCATACCTTGAGGAGTTCCAATCACTAAACTGTAAGCCCCAGAACACTTTTTAAAAGCACCGATAGCGGCATCTAGCCAATCTTTCCCCTCATCAACTTGTTGAGCGATCGCCACAGCAATCATTTCCGAGTCAGTGGTGGTGATAAAATCACATCCATGTCTCTCTAATTCTTGTCGCAGGTCGATCGTATTGACTAAATTACCATTATGTGCTAATGCAAGATGACCGAGACGGGTATTAATAACAGCAGGTTGAGCATTAACTTTATGGCTAGAGCCAGTAGTGGAATAGCGAGTATGCCCGACAGCTAAATATCCAGGTAACTCATTTAAACTCGTCTCTTTAAACACTTGAGAGACTAAACCCATGTCTTTGTGACAATAGATAGTGTCTTTGTCAAAAGTGGCGATGCCGGCAGATTCTTGACCTCGGTGTTGTAAAGCATACAATCCAAAATAGGCTAGTTTAGCCACTTCTTCTTCAGGGGCATAAAGTCCAAAAACCCCACAGGCTTCTTCGGGTTTATCGGGTAATTCTAGATTACGCTTATGTTGTTGTGTAGGTTGCTCCTCAGAGTATGGAGATGGCTTGGCAATCATTCTATGCTTTGGCTCCTGATCCCGACAGTCAATTAGGTTAATCGTCCACTTCTAGACTAATCTATTTAGGCAAAGTTAACATAGGTTAACTTTTTTTTAACAAAAAATCATTATTAGTCATCAGTCAATAGTGAGCAGTCCATCGTCATCAGTGAGTGACCATCGGTTAACAGTGTTAAAAGTTAATTATGAAAGGCTATCAGGGTCTTCTCCTAATTCTCTCAACCTGGCTACTAAACGCTCTGCTCGCTGTTGTGCGGCTTCTTCAGCCCATAGCCGTAAGTTTTCTGGTTGGTCATAAAATCTTAACCAAAAACAAGTTTTTTTATCGATGGTGTCTTCCCATGTCCCCACCCAACAGAAAAGTGCTTGACTCCATAACCTGATATCTTGCACCAACTGATTTTAGGTTTAGACAGGGTGTAGGGGTTCCCACCAATCTTCGAAATCACCCGGATTTGGGAAAATCTGAGCTTGTGGGATTTCTGTAATGAAATAGGATTTAATCAAACTTACGTATTAATTCTAATTGTAGGGCAAGGATTTTCTATTTTACACTAAGGATAACATGATTTTAACTCCCTGCGAACTCTCTATGATCTTTTAATAACATGAATGCGGATGAATATATTTTACAACTGCCTAATCTTGATTTAAAAAATAAAGAATTATTGCCTGCTTATTCAGGTATTTATTATGTTGTTGATGAAACCGGTTTAGTTTGGTATGTTGGTCAAGCCAAAAATATTAATAAACGTTGGGCAGGAAAAACTCATCATCGGTTACATCAATTAGCGGCGCAAAAAAAGAAATCATTTCGTATCTATTATGAATTGGTGGCTACAGGCTTTTTGGATGAAGCAGAAAAACAACGGATTGAAAAATATAACCCGCACTTAAATGGAAGTAAGGTAAAGACTAAAAAAGTTCGTCCAGCCGAGACATTATTACGGGAAACTTTAGCGGCTATCTCAGATTTTGCTTTTATTCTGGGTATAGAACCCCCTCGTCAAAATGATCCTTTGTATGTGCAAAAATGTATTGATTTTAGGCAAGACTGGAGGGTACGTAAAAAAATTTTACCTTTAAGTGTCATTCATATAGGTATTAACCTAGCAGATATGGATGAAGTAACAGAGGACTGGCAAGCAAAAGAAGCTTTTCTGCGTAATATTTTTCAACCTCGTAAATCCTATGCCAATAAATGGGAGAGTTCATCAGGTTTCAGATTTTATTTGACTGGTCGAAGATTAGTTGTTAATGGCTATGCTATAGAGGTTTGTACTGTCAATAAAAATGTAACTGAATTGATCACAACTTATCACTCACAAACTTTAACAGGCATAGCATTTAAAGCGATAGACAATGATTCGTTAGAAATTTTGAAGCAAAACTGCTGTAAAACCGAGGGGGATTTATATATACCCGCAAACTTTAGCGGCGAATTTGTTAAACTTAACCATCAATCTTTACAACGAATCCTCCCTTATGAAACTGATCCTATTAAAGTAGTATTTAATGAATCTATAGATGTAAAAGGAGGAAAATTTTTATTACAACAAATAGCTCAAGATTTTAAGACAGGTAAACGAGGAATAGGAAGCCGTAGTAATAAAACCGATATCTCTAGTTTATTAACGGCAAGAGGGATTGATATAACGCGCTATAGCAAGCTGATGTACACTGGCAATCTACAAACAGAAAGAATTTATATATATGTCAAATGCTTTGCAGGAGATTTACGCGAACCTTTAGGTAAAAAAGACATTAATTTGTCGACAGAGCAAGGAGATAAAAAAACGTCAGTCCCTATTAGCAATATGATCCAAGGAAGTAAAGGATTAAGGGGTCAAAATTTTAATCATGATAATTTACCCTACAAATATATTTACATAAGAGCAACAGTAGATCGTCTAGCGTGGCTATTATTTGAACCCTATCTATCAGACTTTGCTAAAGTGGAACTCAGTGAAAACGAGGGATATATAAACAAAGTTTATATTTCTGCTAAAAAATTTATCGTGCCTGCAAAAATAAACATTGAAATAGATAACAACAGCAGTATTTCTATCCCATTTGGGCCTAAAGACGGGATGAAATATGAAGAAGCCATACAACTCATTCGGGAACGACTTCAAAATAGCGGCATAGCCAACTTAAAAACAACATTTACTCGTGAATCAATCAAAACTTAAGTCAGCAATCTTAATGCTAGATAGTGGGCAAAGTCAGCCAAACCTTAAAAACTTAATACAAAAACATTAGCGACCTTACCCACCCTACAGATAACCTCTTTGTGCTTTTTTTGCTCCTCTGCGTCTGGAGCGCGAAACAAAAACTAACTCACTAAACGCCGCTCAATAGCAGTCGCCCAAAAATCAGTCATTTCATCAACACTCAAATCAATTAAATCATTAATCTTTAACCGATCTCCCTCATCTCCAACAACGCCAATTTCTTGCCACTGATCACCTAAAATATCCCGTAAATAATCCTCCCAAACTCTTTTAAAATCCGGCTTAACCGAAACCACAATGCGACTAGCCGACTCTCCAAATAACCACTCATCGAGCCTCAAATTATCCGCAAAAGAAACTTGTATTTGTGCCCCTCGTTTACCGCTAATAGAACACTCAGCTAAAGTTACCGCTAACCCCCCTTCAGCGCAATCATGGGCACTATTAACCCAACCTTGACGAATCCCATAACGACAAGATTGTTGAACCCGTTTTTCTAACTCAAAATCCACTTGTGGCGGCTTCCCTGCAACAACACCATGAACAGCCGCCAAATATTCAGAAGCCCCAAGAGTCGGTAAACAATCCCCCAATAAATAAATAATATCCCCATTAGCTTGCCAGCCTTGGCCACAAACACGAGTAATATCTGGGATTAATCCCACCATACCGATAACTGGGGTAGGATAAATGGGTTGAGGGTTCCCTTGAGAATCTAGAGTTTCATTGTATAGAGACACATTTCCCCCTGTCACCGGTGTATTCATTTCCTGACAAGCTTCAGCGATACCCCGACAAGCTTCTGCCAATTGCCAATAACCGATCGCATTTTCAGGACTGCCAAAATTGAGATTATCGGTAACCGCCAAAGGTTCAGCCCCGACACAGCTTAAATTCCGTGCGGCTTCAGCCACAGCCAATGCGGCTCCTTGGTAGGGACCTAAATAGACATAGCGGCTATTACAATCAGTCGTAGCGGCTACACCGATC
The DNA here is from genome assembly GCF_000147335.1 of Gloeothece verrucosa PCC 7822. Lineage (NCBI taxonomy): Bacteria > Bacillati > Cyanobacteriota > Cyanophyceae > Chroococcales > Aphanothecaceae > Gloeothece > Gloeothece verrucosa. Next base: position 2,051,854 of record NC_014501.1, on the reverse strand, counting down.
TTAGAATCTACGGGTTTAGCGTCGATAGGGCGAATGCGAATGACAGCCGCATCTCCTCCCCCAGGTAAAATCAAAGTATTATTCTGTACCTGATGGTCATATTGGCGATATACCCAACGCTTAGAGGCAATACTGGGGGTATCTAACAGGTGTAACAAAATCTCATTCCAAGTGCTAAATTTACCCTTAATTTCTATGCCAGTAGGGTTAGGGTTGGGGAGAGTATCTACTGACCATTGCCAAGCTTTTTGGGCATATTCAGGCGCTTGTGAGAGCAGTTCTCGATGATAGATGGGGGTATCATCGGCCAAGGCGGTAGCGGGAATTTCGGCGGCTATTTCTCCTTGAAATAAAATTCTCACGATCGGATCGGCGATCACCTCTCCGGCCACCACCGCGTGCAGTCCCCAACGCTCAAAAATTTCGATTAATTCTTTTTCTCGTCCCTTTTGTGCCACAAATAGCATTCTTTCCTGGGATTCTGAGAGGAGGTATTCATAGGGAACCATGCCGCTTTCTCGCACAGGGATTTGATCGAGGTCTAGTACGATTCCCACCCCACCTTTAGCGGCCATTTCCGAAGTGGAACAGGTAATACCGGCAGCGCCCATATCCTGAGCGGCTACCACTGCACCGGTTTTAAAAGCTTCCAAACAAGCTTCTATTAAAGATTTTTCTAAGAAAGGATCGCCCACTTGTACGGCCGGGCGATCATCCATAGATTGATCGGTTAATTCTGCACTGGCAAAACTTGCGCCGCCCATCCCATCGCGTCCTGTGGTAGAACCGACATATAAAACCGGATTTCCGATGCCTGAAGCCCCAGATTTAACAATTTCAGGGGTTTCCATCAATCCCAGGGCCATCGCATTGACTAGGGGGTTGCCGCTATAAGCATTATCAAAATACACTTCACCCCCTACAGTGGGGACTCCGACACAATTTCCGTAGTGGGCTATACCTTCTACTACGCCGGCAAATAATCTTCTTGTGCGAACATTATCCAGACTTCCGAAGCGAAGAGAATTTAAACTGGCGATCGGACGCGCTCCCATCGTAAAAATATCTCTGAGGATACCTCCTACACCTGTAGCGGCTCCTTGAAAAGGTTCTATGGCTGAAGGATGGTTATGGGATTCAATTTTAAAGGCTAATCTTAATCCGTTTCCTAAATCTACCACACCGGCATTTTCCCCTGGCCCAACGAGAATGCGTTCACCTTGGGTAGGAAACTGTTTTAGCAGTGGTCGAGAATTTTTATAACAGCAATGTTCTGACCACATGACTCCAAACATCCCTAGTTCAGCTTTGTTGGGATGGCGGCCTAGGCGTTTAACTATTTCTGTGTATTCTTCGGGTTTGAGTCCTTCGGCGGCAATTTCTTGAGAGGAAAAAGGGCTAGACATAAGTTTCCAGGGTGGCGGGACAGAGATCATCTTAGCAACTTTTTTTAACACAGGTAAGAGAATTCATTGATTTTTTTCGCCCTTGATAATTTATTGAGGAATTCGGGCAACCTATTAATAAGATTGAGCGGCTGCTGTCAAGTGGTCGTGGTTTCATACTTATCAATCAGCCATTCGGTATTTTTACTGAAATTTTGAAAAAGGCCGTTCTTTTGGGAATAGAGGATATGCGAATTCTAATTTATTCTTATAACTACTACCCTGAACCTATTGGTATCGCTCCTTTAATGACGGAATTAGCAGAAGGTTTAGTGAAACGAGGTCATGAAGTTAGAGTGATCACAGCCATGCCTTGGTATCCTGAAAGTGAAATTTATCCGGATTATCGAGGAAAATTATATGCTACAGAAAAACGTAATGGGGTCATCATTCAAAGATGTTTTGTTTGGATCGGTCGGCGACGGAGCTTGATTAATCGTATTTTATTTGAACTGAGCTTTGTGCTGTTGAGCTTTTTTCAAGCTTTAATGGGACGGCGGCCTGACGTGATTTTTTTAACGATACCCGGGTTACCGGTTTGTGTGCCGGCAGCAATTTTAGGATGGATCTATCAAGTTCCTGTCGTTTTAAATCTGCAAGATATTCTGCCCGATGCCGCTATTCATGTCGGCTTACTTAGCAATAAAAAAATGATTAGTATTTTTAAGAAATTAGAACGTTTTGCTTATTCTAGTGCCGATCTAATTTGTGTTATTGCTGATGGATTTACCCAAAATTTACTAAGCAAAGGAGTTGCTCCTGAAAAAATTGTAGAAATCTCTAATTGGGTTGATATTAATTTTGTTAAACCTTTAGAAAAAAGACAAAATTATTTTCGGCTTGAGAATAATTTACAAGACAAATTTGTCGTTCTATATTCGGGAAACATTGCTCTCACTCAACCCCTAGAAACTTTAATTGATGCGGCTTATTGGCTTCAAGATATTAAGGATATTGTGATTGTTATTGTCGGAAAAGAAGAGGCTTTAGAATGGCTAGACGCTCATCGACAAAGTCGAAAAGTCAATAATGTTGTGCTGCGCCCTTTTCAGCCTCGCCATAAATTGCCAGAAATGTTAGCCGCCGCCGATGTTAGTATTGTCATCCAAAAACATAACGTTATTTCTTTTAATATGCCTTCTAAAATTCAAGTTTTACTCGCTAGTGGTCGTGCTATTATCGCTTCAGTTCCCTCCAATGGAACAGCCGCCAAAGCCATTAAAGATAGTGGAGGAGGAATCGTGGTTCCTCCGGAAGATTCAAAAGCTTTAGCTGAAGCCATACGAGAATTATATGAGCATCGAGACAAGTTAGAAACTTTTGGAGAAAAAGGAAGAATATATGCCGAGAAAAATTATGATTTTCAAATATCTTTATCTCGCTATGAACAAGTCTTTGGTGAAATGATCAGTTAAACCTTTAAGCAGTTTTTTCTTCTTTAACTAAGGTTAGACTGACCCACTCTCCTTTTTCATTATACCGTCGAATTAGCCTTTGTCGGCGAGTGGGAGCAATTAACCATCCTACTTCTAAAACAAAACTGTGTCCGAGTTTAATTTCTAGAGGACAGTTAGAAGAAGCTCCATCAGGTAAAAGCAAAATTTGTACAGGCAGGTTACTCTGATCAAATAATAATCTTGAACCGTCAATGATAGCACTAGAACTCATGGTCCGTCTTTGATCGCCCTTTCCCCAAGTAAGCTGTTGTAAAATACGATTATCTGTTGTACGCTCAATTAATAGCTCAGTAGGAAAAGGTTCAGAGGAATACCAATCAGGGGAAATAGTAATTGCCTCTCCCACCCATTTTCCTAATAATTGTTCGAGGGTTAAATCCGGTTTTTCAGGTGGATAAGTTCCCGCTAATTTTTCGCGAATTAAAGTTAATTGATTGAATTTTCCCTGAGTATTAAAAAGCTGTACTAAACGTAAGCGGCGATCCTGATCAATTAAACTTAATTCAGCCCCAAAATCCGAAAAAGGTGACCACTGCATTGAACCTTGAGAAAAAGCCCCCGTTTCACAAAAAAGAAGACTTCGACTTAAAGAGGTAAATTCGAGTTTTAATTCATGGGGCGGCTGATTGGGGGGAAAGCGTTGCAGGACTAAACGAACTGTACTATTATTGTTAAATCCTTCTAAAGTTAGAATGCTCTTGACATCTTCTCTCACTTCACCCAGGGGAGATAAAGAAGTAAATGAACCTTGCCATTGACCAAGATTTTTGAGAAAATAATCCCATTGAGAAGTCATAACTAAAACCCAGTAGAAGTTAGCGCAATTATTAGGTAGATTATATTTTAAGAAACCTACCGACTCAAGGCTCTGTGCGGCTGAAGGGTTGGGAAAAGCGCAACAAATGAAGCCTCAGCAACCCGGCCTAGGCTCGCAGCCAAGATCGCGAGTCGTTCATGTTAAAATAATAAAAGTTATCTTAAAAGTTCCTTGGGCTAGGACGATCAATGATTAAAGAGCAAAAATTGGGGCGGTTGCGTCGGGTAAAGCATAATCTCAGAGTGATCAGGCTCCCAAATCTCTAAAAAAACGCTACATCGAGATCACCATTAGGAATTGATGACAAAGGTAAACAGAAAAGCTTGTTCGCTAACCTTTTTCCTCTTGCCGTTAAGCGCTATCTGTAGCCAATAGTCATAAAATTGATCAGACAAACAACGATTCAGACAATAGATTTAGATGACAGTCTAGAGTTAACTAAACCTTCTAAAATAGAAAAGTTGAGTTAGGAGAGGTAATGGGAAAAATTCGACTAATGCACGCCAAGCTGCATCGGGTACGAGTAACAGAGGCAAATGTGGATTATATTGGCAGTATTACCATTGATCAGCAACTATTAGATCAAGTAGGGATATTTCCTCTGGAAGAAGTAGATATTGTGAACCTCAACAATGGGAAACGCTTTTCTACCTATGTGTTTCCTGGAGAACCTGGAGCCGGAGAAGTTTGTCCCAATGGAGGAGCCGCTTTACTGTGTCAACCGGGAGATCTTTTGATTATTTATGCTTATGAAGAACGCGATCGCGCTGAAGTTTTGCGTTCAGGACATCACGCTCATGTGATCGTAGCGGATGAAAAAAATCATATTAAGCAATTGTTTCATCAAACCCTGATCCCAACAGAAGACGGGAAACGAGTCACTTTTGATAATAGCGAAATTGTCTTGAATGGTCACTCGTTAATCTGAGTTGAGCCATTTTAGGATGTAGCTCCCCTCTCGCGGCAAAAGTCATTTAAATTATCTTTATAAGAGTTTTATTAGGAAATATGGTTAAAGAAAACACGCTATGGGAAAAGCTGCTCAAACCCTTGTCGGGTTTCCTCGTTAATGAGCAAGAGTTACAACACCTGAGAAACGCCATCCACTGGGAACAAGAAATAGAGTGCTTATCAAAACCTGAGATCGTTTATCCCCCATACTACAACAATCAAAACCTTCAGGGCATTGCAGAGGGATATTTGACGGTAGAAGCGGCCATTACCTACGATGCGGTTGTGCGTTACCTTCTTCTCCCTAATGAAACCTGGTTACGTACTGAGGCGATCGATATTATAGGAGGACAACCCCGTAATATTTTAGATTTGGGGTGTGGTACCGGTTCCACAACCTTGATATTAAAGCAGAGGTTTCCTGATGCTCAAGTAATGGGAATAGATTTATCTCCTTATATGTTGGCTATGGCAAAATATAAAGCGGCTACTGCCGGCTTAAACATCCTCTGGCAACAAGGAAACGCTCAAAAAACCGGTTTTCCCTCGGCTTCGTTGGATGTGGTAACGGCTTCGTTATTGTTTCATGAAATTCCCCCTACCATCGCCCAATGGATTTTAAAAGAATGTTTTCGTCTATTAGTACCTGGAGGACAAGTGATCATTTTCGATGGGAATCAAAATATTCTCAAGACACCCGGGTTGATGGAAATTTTTGAAAAACCTTTCATAGAAGCTTATGCGATGGAGAGTGTAGATACTTGGATGGAGGATGCCGGCTTTGAAGGGATACAAACTAAAGATGTGTGGATGACTCACCAAGTTACCCGAGGAATAAAACCCTTAACCGTTACTGATAAAAACCAAGAAACTGTGGAACAAAGGGAAATTTTTGACGCTATTCCTGCATTTTAAGAGGGAACAGGAAAAAGACTAAGGACTAATCACTAATCACTAATCAATGCTAAAAGTAATCCTCTTTGACTTTAACGGTGTCATCATTAACGATGAAGCGATTCATCTAGACTTAATCGAGGAAATTTTGCTAGGGGAAAATTTGCGTCCTTCTCTGGCAGAATTTCAACAGATATGTTTAGGAAGAAGTGATCGTGCCTGTTTACGAGATATTCTTGCCCGTCGAGGACGAGTGATATCTGATGAGTATTTGAATAAATTAATTGAATCAAAAGCGCAAAAGTATCGACAACGGTTAGAAAAATTCAGCGAGTTACCTATTTATCCAGAAATAAAAGGTTTTCTCCCGAAACTACAAGACAAAGGCTTAAAAATTGGTTTAGTAACTGGGGCATTACGTTCTGAGGTGAATTTAGTCTTAGAACGGGCAGAAATTGCCCATTATTTTAGTGTGATTGTAGCTGGTGATGAGATTAAGGCCAGTAAACCTCAACCTGATGGCTATTTGTTAGCAGTTGAACGGTTTAATCGTTTAGATTTTAACTTACAATTACAGCCTTCAGAATGTTTAGTCATTGAGGATACACCAGCCGGAATTCAAGCCGCCAAAAAAGCCGGTATGCAGGTAGTAGGAATTGCCAATACCTACCCTTTTCATTTTATGCAACGAATGGCCAATTGGGCCATCGACTATTTAGCGGATTTGGAATTAGAACGAGTAGAGGAAATCTTGGCCTAAAAAATCCCATTAATCATGGTATGTTCAAATTTTTATATCTTAATGTTCAAATTTTTATATCTTAAAAGGTGCAGGTATAGGAATAAAACTCGGCTAGATTTGTGTTAAAATCTCAAGAACAGTAAAATAGCCGAATATAGCGAAACTTTACTCAATTTTAATCTAACTTCATATGACTAATGAATAATGAGTCCTCAAGTATTCCTCTGGCTCGTCAAATACGCCTTTTAGCCAAATCACCTCCCGAAAAATCTCTAGCCATCTTGTTTGAAACTTTACATTCAGAAGATCAAGCCATATCAGCTTGGTCAGCTTGGAGTTTAGCTCAAATTGGAACAGAAACAGTTATAGATAAGTTGTTTAATTTATTGTCTCATTCAGAAGCATCTCCGAGAATCTGGGCCATCTGGAGTTTAGGACAAATTCATCAAGCTTATGCCATTGAAAAATTGATGTTAGCTTTAGAACATCAAGATTCTGAAATTCGTTCGCGTGCTGCGGTTTCACTGGGAAAACAAAAAGTCTCAGCCGCACTTCCCTTTCTAGAAAAATTACTGGTCGAAGATAGTGATTATTCTGTCAGAGGACAAGCGGCTATCGCGCTAGGATTTTTAGGAGGAGATAAAGCTATTGAATTATTACAGAGGATATTAGACGATCCTGAAATTTATGTTCATACTCAAGCGACTTATAGTTTAGGAGCAATTAAAGACCCAAAAGCCACTGAAGCATTAATTAAAGCCTTAACCCATCATTATCCAGATGTTCGCCGGCTCGCGGTTTCTATGTTAGGAGAACGAGAATTAGAGGATGTGGTAGAGCCTATAATTCATACTCTTAATGATTCTCAGTATTTTGTTAGGCTGAAAGCGGTTGAAGCGTTAGGACGAATGGCGACAAAAGCAGCCATAAAAGGGCTTAAAATAGCGGCTCATGACTCAGATGAATATGTTCGAGAAGAAGCCAATAAACAATTAGAGCAGCTTAAAAGAAAGCTTAACTTTAGCTATTTACAGAGTTTTTCAAGCCACTCTAAACCTCTTTTAACAGAGATCCCTCTATTAGGGATTTTTTCGGACCTAGAAGTTAAAAATTATGTCTACTCTTCTGCCTTTGGGAAATCTAGAAAATATTTGATTTCTATTAATAACCCCGGTTTGGCTCCTCCTATTACTTATCAGCTAATTCCTGAGCAACTCAGGCTAGAGTTCCACGACCTAGAAACCCCTAAGCATGATTTGAGCTACCGTTTACCTTCTGAAGAAGATATTTTAAAGGTGATTGATTTTGCCTCTAAAATTATTCCGATTCAGGGAGATTTATTGGTTCATTGTTGTCGAGGAATTACTCGTTCTTCGGCTGTGGCTTTGACAGTTATCACTTATTTATTAGGAGAGGATAGAGAAACGGAGGCTTTAGATGTGGTTTTAGCGGCTTGTCCCCAAGCTTTGCCTAATTTATGGATCGTGGAATTAGCCGATAATATTTTAAATAGAAAAGGTAAATTAATAGATGTTGTTGAAAATTATCGAAATCGTAATCAGTCTTTCTAATTATTTTTCACAATTACATTTATTTGTATTGTTAATTAAGGCTTTACAACCTTTATTATTTTGATACTCAAGAATTGCTTGAGTCGATTTTTTTTTACATCTTTGAGCTTCTCTTTCTTTTTGAATTAGAGAATAACAAAGTCTTCTTGCTGTTTCTCTATCTATGAGGATATTGTAGTGTAAATGCTGAACAAATAAACAATAGCCTTCTTTAGTTTGCTCTTTTAAAATATTTAGTAGTTTTAATTCTTCATCGGTAATCCAAACAAAATCTATATCTTGATTTCTCGGATTTCTCCCTGAACTTATAGCGGCTATAACACCATAAAAAGCTTCATCTGAATCAATATACCAAAGACTACATAAATCTTCTTTAAAGACTTTATCAGCTACTTGGTTAACTCGTTCTTCTAAATTACTACTTTGTGGATTCCAATGACTTTTTTTATCGATTTTTCTGACATAGACAGGTGATTTTATTCCAAAATCCGCTAGAGTGGGGAGCATTTTAATTAATTAATTTTAATCTAAATCACTAATTGCTTCTTCAGCATAACGACGGATATATTCATCAGGTTCTTGATCAGATGTAAATGGTTTTAAATGCTTAATTATTGCTTCAGAATTAATTTCTCCTTCCAGAATTCTGAAAGCATCAATAATTGCGGCTTTTACTGTTCGATTTGAGTGCTGGACAAATAAATTAATCAAACGCTCTTTTTTCTTAGTAGAAATTTTTTGCGAACAAGCAATTGCTGTAATTAAAATTTCTAAGTCATCTTCATATTTTTTAATTGCCAATGGATTACTAATTAATTCTCTACGAATTTTATCAACAGTTTGGCTTAAAACTTTTGTCGAACATTCTGCCAATAGTGCAGTTGCCCCATCATAAGCTTCTTTTATTCCTCTAGCTGTACCCAACTGTAAAACAGCAAATACTTCATCTACAGATTTAATATTTCGAGCATAATTTTTACTTAACTTTACTCTTTCATAAGGACTATAGGCAAAGTATTCTTTAATTAACAATACAGATTGACTGTCTAAGTATCCGGCAGATGCTAATGATAAATCTCTTTGTTCAGGCTTGATTTTTTCAGCATTATTCGGTCTTTTAAATTCCTGTAATGACCTAGCACTTGATGATTTAGATGAAGATACTGATGGAAATTTAGCATAACCAGATTTCAGATCAGCCGGTTTGTATTGGCCTACTAAATAATAACCAGATGTCCATCTATCCTTGGGTTCTTTTATTTCTTTAGTTTTCAAATTATCCGGTAAAATAACACTTGAATTACTCATAATACATTCCCCATTTTTCTTGAACTGTATCTTGAGTTAAATTTAAAAAACATTCTAAAATGTATTCATGGGCTGATTTAAACCAAGTTTCTAGATCGAATTCTATTATTCCTTCACTACTGGCTTGTAAGATAAATAAAACTATATCAACTTCATTTTCATCATTTTCATCATCTTCACTTTTTATTTTGGTAAGTTGCTGAATCAAAACTTCTAATACACCTAAATCATTAGGCATTTTAAAAGAGAGCTTGCTTTGAAAGACTTCAGGAAATTTAAAATTTTTATTTAATTTTTTACTGAGAAAACTAAAAACATCAGAATAGTTATTTGAATCAAGCCATCCTGAATTTTGATCAATGAGATTTACATAATGAATTCTATAATTTAAATCTTGTACTAATTGATAGTCAAGCTTATTTGGGTTCAAGTTCGTCCACCATTCACGAAATAATTGCCATTCTTGCTCAAATTCTTCAAAAAGCGTTTCAAAATTAGAATATTGAATTTGATTAGTTTTTTTCCAGTTATAAGCAAAACCATTGTTTTGTAAATGAATAGCTTTACTTGTATTTTCAGACATAAAAATCACTCTTCGGAGCGGAGGTAAAGATGATTCTTCATTTTCATCAAAAATAGGATATTCATCAAAAGTTTCGGGAAATCGATCTTTAATCGTTTCCCAATATAAACCAAAGTGAACTGATGAAAAATCAACCAGTTCTTGAAATTCAACAGCGAAAGCAACTTGTTGTAAAGGCGGCTTAGTAAACTTAACCTTGCTCATTTTTATTAGCTAATCTTTAAATCCAACAAAACTTAAAATCCCTTCAATCCATCGGCCTACATCTTTAAGAGATATTTTCAGCAGAGAGAAAACCCCTATAGTAATTAACGTAAATCCGATTAAAAAATTCTCCTTATACAAATACAAGCCCACAATCACAATAAAATAAGGAGAAAGGATGCCGCTAAGTTTATCAATGACGGTTACCACTTCAGGAACTGGTTCTTGGGGGCGACTAATAACCGATTCTGGAAATAAGTCTAAATCATTTTGCGGTTGAATGTCTAAATCTAAGCGGGTTTCCGGAGATAACATTCCTTCCGATAATTCAGAACTTTCCGAGAAATTTTCTTCTTTTGGTTTTCTTCCAAACATTTTCACCTCTACTATAAAACTAATCACCAATGACTAATGACTAATCTCTATGGTAACCAAAAATCGGGCAAGAAATTCTGCACCCAATTTCGTACATTTGTATTGATTGAACGCATCAGTTGAATATGGGGTTCATCGGGTTCTACAGGAATAATATTAGCCTTATTGCCGATACCAAACTGTTCAATCACTAAATTAGCCGCTTCTAACCCAGTAACATAAGCTTTCTCTTGGGACCACGAACCATGAGAGGTAATGATCCAATCTCCACTCATATACAGGTTAGGGATGCTAGTTTTCCCTTTCAGGAGATATTGATAACTGCCGGGTGCAAAATGAGTGACTCCCTGGCGAACTCGAATCACACTATAGTCTATAACTTTCGCATAGCCAAACTCATTGACACAAGTGGTTAGGTCTTTGTGGACTTTAGCAATAATTTGTTCATCTGTCATGGCTAATAACTGGTTAGCATGATAAAAGTCCGCTTCTATAACGCTTGCGGGTTCATCTTTATACTCATCATGCAGGGTATTAAGGTCAAAAAAGGTCCATCCTGTGGTCGGATCAAACCCAAAACAGGCGTTAGAGGGTAAGGGAACATCCACTTTACGATCAAACCATAAACGAGTGGCTAAAACATCGATTCCCCCCAAATTCGTTAAATCCCGAAATTCGGCATAATTCTGCAAGACTTTACTGCTGGAGACAATTTTTTTCATCCCACTCACACTCACCGCAAAAATCACCCCATCTGCCTCAAAAACTTCCTCACCACAGACAACACCTGATGCTTTACCGGTTTCATCCAAGAGGAGATCATCGACTCGTTTATTCGTGAGTACCTTTCCCCCAACCTTTTCAATTTGTTCTATCCAAGGTTGAAAAATCATCTCGCCTACCGTTCCCCGACACCAAACCACATCAAAATCCGGTTGATGTGCCAAGATGAAATAGTAAAGCATTCCGAGGGTGGCGGCGGCGCTACATTGTTCTCCGGGTGCAAATAACCCCACTAATAACATTGGTTCAAAAGCATCTTTATACAGTCTTGCCGATACACCAAACTGTTTAAATAACTCTCTAGCGGTCACTTTGTCATAACGCCGCCACGCTTGAGGAGAATTATCAAAATCAATTAGTGAATAGAGAAGGGGTAAAGCGGAGAGTCGATCGATAAAGGGTAAGCGTCTAAAGCGGGGATAGAGAAACGTTCCTAATGGGGTAGGGAGTCGGGGTTCATTTTGAAAGATGGGTGAGTCTACTTCTAAACCCGCCGGCGAATATTGAGAGGAACGGGTAAAGGGCGTAAACGGATCAAGATTTAATTGTTTAACTAGACTGAATATGTTTTGATAGGGATACCAAAAGCCATGTATACCCCCTTCTACGGACCTGCCGCCTGGGGTTTTCCAACCGGCCACCAACCCCCCAGGATAAGGGGCCGCTTCTAGGAGGGTGACTCGATACCCTTGTTTAGCGAGGTGGTAGGTAGCGGCTAAACCGGCCCATCCGGCACCGACAATAACGATTTTTTTAGCTTCTGACATCCTTATTCTTTAATAGGTTATTTCAATAAACGAACCAGGGCTGACAATTTGAATCCCATGATAGGATTTAAGGGTGAGTAGATGTTCAGTATCCCAAATTATACCAATTCTCCATGAAGCTACATCTAAAATATACAAAGCTGAATTACTTAAATTTAAAAGTTGATTATTTATGGAGATATTATGCTATGATGCTGATGCGTTTATAAATCAACAAGCTTATTTAATTTAAAATAGGTTGCCAAAACCATTCAATAACTTGTTCTGAACACTAGACAAGTCCAGCCAAAATCGCAAAATCCGACAATTATTCAACAACATTAACCCGCCTAGCCAAACATAATTAAACTGAACTGAATTTGGGTTGTTCCTCTTGCCAGAGATGTCTCAATTGAGTAATTCTTTCTTTGACTTAATGGGATAGTCTCTTATTGATATAACCATTAGTCATTTGAAAATCTTTTTCTCGTTTCCCTTTCCCTTTCCCCATCCTGCCTAGATAATATCTGCGGCAAGATCTGAGATTTGGGAAGAATACCTCTATTGGACTGTCACTTATTAATCAGGAAATTCTATGAATCGTACAGAACTTTTAAGCCGATACACCGCAGGACAAAGAGACTTTAGTAATTTGCAATTGATAGCACTCAATCTCAGAAATATTAACCTCAGTGGGGTAAACTTTAGTGGTGCTGACCTTAGAGCCGCAAACCTAAGCCAGTGCAATTTAACCGGTGCTAATCTTACTGGGGCAACGCTGACAGGTGCAAATTTGACCGAAGCTAACTTAACGGCGGCTATACTTAATGATGTCGACCTTAATAATGTTAATCTCAGGGCAGCCTGTTTAAATCGAGCCATTCTGCCTTCTCAAAAAAGTTTAAATTTGAATTCTAATTGATTTTCTACCGTCTCGGAGTGGAGTAGCGGGTGAGGAGATTTTTTCAGTGCCAAAAAGGGCATCAAAGCGGCTTTTAAAATCCTTACCCATCCTCAAATTTAAGGCTCTTGATTTAATTTAGATTTAAAGATTGCTTCGACTTCTTCATAAGGCATATCATAAGGATAGGGATAAACCTCAGCATTAGGATTACGACGATTAATAAATAACTCCTGGATAGCTTCATCATCTGTTGGATGTGCCAAAATATATTTTTTTAATTCTTTTCGAGTCATGTTTTTAAAATCAGGTTTACTCATCTTCATTAAATTCCCATCTTCCAGTTTGATAAATAGTAATTTCTAAACTTTCCTCTCTTCCTGCAATAATATAAATATTTTTATTGAGAGGATCAAACCTAAATAACCAAATAGGTTGTAGTAAATTAGAAAGCAGTTGACAGATAAAAATTACTGTATTTTTTTGCTTCTCAGTTGGCAATGATTCACTCCTCAATTAATAAAATTAATTTTGACCGGTTTTAACGGTTAGCTTAAGCTTTTGAGTCAACGTCTCTTCATCGCTTATTACAGACTGAACCGGTAACTGTTTTAACACTTCTTCTAACGAGACATATTTAGGGCGCATCCGAATTAAATAATAGCCGTTGTTTTCGATAGGTTTCGTTAAATAGTTTTCTTCTGTAATTTGGCTCCAAGTTAACGGTAAACTCGAACGATCATAAATTGTCAAGTAAATGTCATAATTCTTAACTAAGTCGGAATCAAGAGAAATTTGTAGCGCCTGTCCTCGGGTTAAATAATTATAGACAAATTCAGTATCCGTTGCCCCAACCGGTAAATATTCCTGTTTTATCAAGGATTCTGGTAGCCGCTTTCTCAGCCGCAACAGGGTAAAAATATAATAATGAAGACTTAAATAAAACCAATTTTTTTTCTGAATTAAATCTAAATAAAACTTATTAATATCTGAAGGAATCGATTGAGATTCTACAAATATCTGATCATCCACTTTAACCGTTGGAACAATCACTTTTTCACCCCAATTATAATATCTCAATCCGATACTATATTTACCGGGTTTTAAGGCTAAAGATGCCCATTGTTCTTGAGGGTTAATGCGATTTGATTCAAGACTCGCGATAGTTTCATACCCTGGAAAACTATAAATAACGGCGATCCAGGATCGAGTAGTTTGATTAGCTGAATTTAAATCAATAGCAATAGATTGATTAACATTAAAGGGCCCAAGGGTTCCGATGATGGCGTGGGTATTCCAGCGAGGACCTTTTGTCATTAAAACCGGTAAGCTGAGGGCGGTTTTGATCACGACTTCTTCAGATAGGACTCGCCATTGTGAGGCTTTACTTTTATTAAAAGTTAAATAGATTGTGTAAAGATTGCCGATGAGGAATTTCATGGCTTTGTAAAATAAGAAGGATAACAAAGCCAAGGGGATTTCAAAAATTGTTGATGTTTTTTGGGTCATAATTTTTTAAAAACTTTGTCCTGTCTTCCCCAAAATTTGCTTGATGATGTTAGCCAATTGTTCATAAGCGTCTAAATGTAAGTTGTGACCGCCTTTGAGAATAATTCGCTTAGCGGCTGACATGGCTTTTTGTTGTGCTTGGAGGTCTTCGGGACGGTTAAAGTCACTGTTATCTCCATAAATTAAGGTAATAGGGGCTTGAATTTGTTCGAGTAAACTAATATAGCGAGATCGATTAATCCCATTAAACTCGATACCGGCCCGAGTTCGCAATAATGAGTCCCAACGCCAACGAATACCGCCTTCACAGGGTTCGGTGATGCGTTTGGCTAATGAGATCGCTAACGCTTCAGACATAGCGGGTGTGGCTGTTTGTAAGCGTTTAGCCGCCGTTTCTACATCGGGAAAAACGGGATGTTCTGGCGGCGAGGCCAGATAATTTAAATGAGTGGCTAACTGTTCGACTGCATCGGTTTGGCTTACTTCTGTGGGTAAAACTGTCTCCACTAAGACCAAATTCTTCACTTTCTCGGGACGGATAGAGGTAAACATCGCCGCAATAATAGAACCGAGGGAATGTCCTACTAGAGTAAAGGGTTGATCGGTTAAAGAATTGGCGATCGCATCTAGATCAGCCAAGAAATCAATTAAATTATATGACCCACCCTTTCCGACATGATCGGATTTTCCCTGGCCGCGTAAGTCAGGGGCCACCACTCGGTATCCTAGTCCGGCCAAACGGGTGGCCATTTGACCCCAAGCCGCCCCCTGTTCTAAAATTCCGTGAACACATAAGATTAATTCCCCTTGTTTTGGCCCCCAACTACATAAACAAAGGTTCAGGCCACGAATATTTATATACTCTTCTTCGAGGTGGACCTCTTCGGTGATCCCCCCTTCCCCCCTTAATAATGGGGGTATATTTTGATGGGGAAGTGGGTAATTGAGAGAGATGGCTAATTGACGGGTATTGTCTCCTAGGGGGTGAGGGAGTTGTATGTCTTTCCAAGCATCGGCTAATTTCGGGTCTATTTGCTTGCGTTTAGAGAAGTTCGGATCGCCCACAGACATAGATTGATTGTATACGCCGTCTGTCATGCGTTGGCCTTGATAGGGGTCTAAAAGGGCGCTATCAAACGGTATATCTAAAAACTCACATAACGCCTGCATTGCTTGAGAAGGTTGAGTGACTAAGTCTTCATAGCGCAGTTGATAATAGCGATCTGAACTAATGGTCTTAGAAAACTCGATAATATTGCGGTTACTTTCCCACCAGATAGACTCAGCTAACTGATAGGGGTTATCTCCCTCTGAACCCACCAATTTATCCATTCTCATGCGGCAAAAAGAATCTATGACCGGATAGGGATGTCGGACCAGATGAATATATTTTGCCCCTTCAAATATGGCCTCGGCGCGATCTAAAATTTCCCGTTGCATTCCATAAGTGGGAGATTTATCTACCAGTAGCCGCTTGCCGGCTGATTGCTGTAACATTTCATACACATCAGGAATAGAGATATCTTCCGCTATTAACCGTTCAATGAGTTGTTGTGATGTCGCCGAGTCGAGTCCTTGTAAGTCCATGAAGGCCCGTTGTAGTCCTTCTCCGAGATAGGATAAGGCTAATTCTTGGTTCCGTTGTCCCATGCTATTGAAGGGTAGCAAGTGTAACTCGGGGGGAGAGGCCAAGTCCGGATGTCCGGCTAACATCACTCTTAATAGGGTTGATCCTGCGCGAGGACTAGATAAAATGAAGAGTATCCCGGGTAGTTTTTTGGTGATAGTTAGTGGTTGGTTGGCTATTGTCAGTCGACTTACCACTAACTCTTGCTTACTGGTTACTGGTATTTGACCCTTTCCGTGTGTCCGTTCAAATTCAGCCGCTAAATAGTTAGCCAAGGCTTCAATTTTAGGATGTTGATAAATTTCTCGGGGATATAGCATTAATTGCAAGTCCCGTTTAAGCTGGTTAATGGCTTCCATGATCATTAATGAGTCCATCCCAATATCTAAAAGACTATCTTCGCCGGATATTTGACTGGGGGAAAGTTGCATGATCTGGGCCATCGCTGACTGAAGATAAGCGGTTAATGCTTCTGTTCGTTGTTCGGGGGAGAGGGCTAAAAGGTTTGCTAAGATTTGTGATTGAGAGTGATCGGGTTTGACTTGTTCTGGTGAGAGTTGAGTGATTACTCTTTGGAAATAAGGTGATTGTCTTAATTGAGGGAATTGTTGGGCTAAGGTTTCCCAGTCTACTGATACGACTCCGATCTGAGCAATTTTATCGGCTAATAGGTGAGATAAAATATCTAGGGCTGGTTCTATGTCGATCAGATCCAGTCCTTTTACCGCTAAACGAGTGGCTTTTGCCATTCCTCCTGATAAGGCACCCCAGTTAACCGTTAATGCGGGTAGTCCTTGAGACTGTCGGTAATAGGCCATTCCATCTAAAAACCCGTTTGCTGCGGCATAGTTTCCCTGTCCGGGTGAACCGAATAAGGAGGCGGCAGAGGAAAACATGACAAAGAAATCTAAGGGATGATTTAAACTGGCTTTATGTAGGTTCCAGGTTCCTTCGACTTTGGGGGCTAATACTTTCTTAAATTTTTCCCAAGATAATCCTTGTAATATCCCATCATCTAACAGTCCGGCGGCATGAATAATTCCTTTTAACGGTGTTTTAATTTGATTAAATACCCTGTCTATATCCTCTTGTCGAGTCACATCTGCTTGGGCGATGATAATTTCAATGCCTTGTTTTTCCAGATGTTTGATCGTTTCTTGGGCGTTAGCTGTGGGGTGACTTCTCCCCATCAAGATTAAATGTTTAGCCCCCGCTTTGGCTAACCACTGGGCTACTTTTAACCCGACAGCGCCTAACCCCCCTGTAATTAAATAACTGCCATTTTCATCAATAGAGAATTTTTTCGGCTTTATTTCGGCTTTATCTATTCTAGCCACATAGCGTTGTCCGTCTCGAAAAGCTAAATATTGTTCTCCATCGGGATTAATAATGGCCGATAATAATAATTTTGCTTCATCTGTATGGGGTTGAGTCCCTATATCTATTAGGCCCCCCCAATAGTCTGAATATTCTAGGGCGATCACTTTACCTAACCCCCATAACATCCCCTGTAAGGGTATATGAGGGGCGGCTAGGTCTTCTGTTGTTACCGGTTGAATACCTCGGGTTGCTATCCACAACCGAGATGACAGGTTTTGTTCATACAACGTCTGTAACAGATATAAAATGCTTTGCGGGTTTGACTTGCTTATCTCGTCCTCTTCAAGACTCCAAAGATAGATGATCCCTTCTAGAGATTCTCCGCTAGTCTTAAAGGGAGTTAAAAGACGCTGAAAGTCGTTTTTTTCGGTGGGGTTAAGGGTCTTATGATTGCCATTTTTATCGCCTTTGTCTGACTGAACTAATAGCGAGGTTTTCCCCAATTTTTCTAACTGTTCGGCTACAGTTTTTGCTAATCCTTGTTGGTCACCAAAGATTAACCAAGTTGAGGTTTTTTGATTTGATAATTGATGAGGGTTTATGGGTTTAGCTTCCCAGACCACTTGATACAACCAATCTTGATTCGGGGGCGAAACTTGTTCTGTCGTAAGGCGTTTTGTCCCTGTGTGAATTTCTAATTCTGGCTTTAACCAATACCGTTGACGTTCGAAGGGATAAGTCGGCAGTCCTCCCATTCGTTGACGCTGATAGTCTGCCTCAAATCCTGCCCAATCTATGTTAATTCCTTGTACATATAATTGCGCTAAACTTGTTAACATTTGTTGCCAATCTGATTGTCCTGGGCGTAAACTCGGCAACCAAAGATAAGCGTTTTGATGATTAACAGAACTATCTGATTCAATGATTGACCGCCCCATGCCTAAAAGGGTTGGTTTCGCCCCAATTTCTAAAAAGATTTGATATCCTTTACTTTCCATCAATTTTATGCTAGGAGAAAAATGAACCGGATTGATAACATGATTGACCCAATATTCGGGGGTAGCAATTGCTTCTGCGGCTAAATTTCCACTAACATTAGAAACTAGGGGAATTTGAGGTAATGAATATTCCACTTCTCGCGCTATGGATGCAAATTCTTCTAGCATGGGTTGCATCAAGGGCGAATGAAAAGCATGAGAAACTTGTAAGGGTTTTGTTTTGATGCCTTGATGGGTTAATCGGTCTGTTACTTCGATGATGGCTTGATTTTCTCCGGAAATAACTAAATTCCGTTCTCCATTAATCGCGGCAATAACCACTTTTTCATCATGAGAATTAATGGCTTTTTTGACGGTTTCTTCATCACTCAAAACGGCCACCATTTGACCATTTTGAGGCAAAGATTGCATTAATTTTCCTCGGTGAGCAATTAATTTCAGTCCATCTTCTAAACTAAACACTCCGGCTAGGGTAGCGGCGACATATTCTCCCACACTATGACCCATAACTACACTCGGTTCTATGCCCCAAGATAGCCACAGTTGTGCTAAGGCATATTCTAAGGCAAATAAAGCTGGTTGAGTATAAGCGGTTTGGTCTAGATAATGGGCTAAATTTGAATTTTCTTGAGGATATAAAACCTCTAGTAAGGGATATTCTAAATAGGGTTCTAGGAGATCAGCACAAGTATTGAGGGCGGCTCGGAAAGTGGGCTGAGTTTGATATAATTGATAGCCCATGCCGATATATTGCGACCCTTGTCCAGTAAATAAAAAGGCTATTTTGGGATTCAGTTTTTGGGCTATTTGTGGGGTAATGAATTCACCCCGACTCAATTTTTCGGCTAATTGTTCTCGAGATTGGGCAATAATAGCTAAACGGTTTTTAAATTGTGTTCGTCCGTTATTGGCCGTAAAACAAATATCTTCTAATGAGGCAGAGGGAAAAGCGGTTAAATAGTGTTGATAAGACTTCACTAAAGAAGATAAATCTTTTTCTCGTTTAGCCGCTAACGTCAGAATATGTAAGGGACGTTCTAGTTCTTCTACCTGTCCTCTCTTAGTCGGGGAGAGGTTTTGATATTCCCCGACAATAATATGGGCATTTGTGCCGCCAAACCCAAAAGAACTAACACCAGCTAAACGCGGTCTATTTTCAGGCTTCCAAGGGGTTAATTGAGTGGGAATAGAAATGGGGCTATCGTCTAAATTAATGTGAGAATTGAGGCGATATAAATGAAGATGGGGAGGAATTTCTTGATGTTGTAAACAGAGGAGAACTTTAATTAATCCGGCGATACCGGCGGCGGCTTCTAAATGTCCTATATTGGTTTTAACAGAACCTAACCAGAGGGGGTGTTTTTCGCTTCTGCCTTCCATTAAAACGGATTTTAGGGAATTCACTTCGATGGGGTCCCCTAAAGCGGTGCCGGTGCCATGAGTTTCCACATAACTAATATCAGCCGCACTCATGCCCGCATTCATTAAGGCTTGACGGATGACCCCTTGTTGTGCTATACCATTGGGTGCCGTTAAGCCGTTACTGCGTCCATCTTGGTTGATGGCGGAACCGTGAATAACCCCTAAGATGGGATCACCGTCTCGGATGGCATCTTCTAGAGATTTTAAGACAATTACGCCGCAACCTTCCCCGCGCACATAGCCATCTGCACTCTCATCAAAGGTTTTACAACGTCCATCAGGGGCCATCATCCCGGCTTGGGTAAAGGTTTCGCTTAACTCAGGGGATAACAAGATATTTACCCCACCGGCGAGGGCCATTTGACATTCGCCGCTTTGGAGACTTTTTATCGCTAAATGAATAGCCACTAAAGACGACGAACAAGCGGTATCGACCGTTAACGAAGGGCCGCGAAAATCATACAGATAAGAGAGACGGTTAGCGGCGATACTAGCGGCGTTCCCGGTACCGGCATAGGCACTAGGTTCTAAGGCATTTTTGAGGCGTATTTGGGAATAATCATGACTACTGATGCCGATAAATACTCCTGTATTGCTCCCGGCTAATTGATTGGCGGCTAAAGCGGCTTTTTCCAGGGCTTCCCAACTTACTTCTAATAATAACCGTTGTTGAGGGTCCATTTCTTGGGCTTCTCGGGGAGAAATGCCAAAAAATTGAGCATCAAAAAGATCCACGCCTTTAAGGTAGCCGCCCCAATCATCTCTATCCCAACGTGCGTTAACTTGGGTAATTTGGTCTTTTCCCTGCCGCAAAAGTTGCCAAAACTCATCAGGACTATTGGCCCCCGGCAAGCGGCAACTCATACCGATAATAGCCACTGATGAAGAGGTTTTGAGAGGTTTTGAGGTGGCCAGGGTAGTCTCTACAGTCCCAGAGGCTAAATATTTAGCTAGGCTTTCAACCGTTGGGTGATCATAAGCTAGGGTGGGGGATAATTTCACCTTTAACCAGTCTTCTAACTCGGCGGTAATACGCACAGCTTGAACTGAGTCTAACCCATAACTAGCAAAAGGTTCTGTGATTTCAATTTCCGTCGGGGATAGGCCTAAACGTTGGGCAATATTGGTCACTAACCAGTTTTCAATAATTTCTTGTTGAGGGTTAGATTTAATTATGTGCCCTCGTTTTTTACGAGAGTTAACCTCTAACAACTGTTTTGAGGTTTTAGGTAACGTTTGTGCGGCTGACCATTGACCCACACTATTTAAACTCCCTTCGAGAAACTCAGCTTTGCAAGCATGACGTTGAATTTTGCCGCTAGAGGTTTTCGGGATGCTGCCGGTTTTTAATAAAACAATGGCATAGGGTTGTAATTCATGGGTTTGGGTGACCGCTTTACGAATGGCGCTGGTGACTTCTTCGACATTTAACTTACGAATATAACTGCGTTTGACTTCGTAAGTAATGACTAAACGTTCTTCTTCGCCTACTTCTACCGAAAAAGCCGCCCCACAACTTTCTCGTAAAGCTGGATGACTTTTTTCGGCGGTCATTTCGATATCTTGAGGATAATGATTTCTGCCGCGAATAATAATTAAATCTTTTAAACGGCCCGTAACAAATAATTCCCCATCTTCTAAAAATCCTAAATCTCCGGTGCGTAAAAAGGGACCTTCTTGAGTATCGGCTGTATAGGCATTAAAAATAGCTTCTGTGAGTTGGGGACGCTTCCAATAACCTTTAGCGACACTCTCACTATTAACCCAAATTTCTCCTATTTGATAATTATCGCACTGTTTTAAGGTGTCAGGATTAACAATAATTACTTTTTGCCCGCCGCTAATTTTTCCGCAACTGACCAAAGTAAGATTATTAGGTTCTAGAGGTGAGGAGGGAATGACTTGATTTTTTTCAATTCCTTTAGCATCAAAATCTTTTAAAAGCGGATAAACGCCCCGGGTTCCGCCGCTAACAATTAAAGTGGTTTCTGCCATCCCATAACAGGGATAAAAAGCCTCTTTTCGGAAGCCGCAGGGGGCAAAGGCTTCAGCAAACTGGGCTAAGGTTTGGGCGCGAACCGGTTCAGCGCCGCTAAAAGCTAATTCCCAACAACTTAAATCTAAATTTTCCCGTTGTTCTGGTGTAATTTGTGTGGCGCACAATTCATAAGCAAAATTCGGGGCCCCACTGGTGGTGATGCGATAGCGGGAAATGACTTCTAACCAGCGCAAGGGACGTTGTAAAAAGGTAACCGGCGGCATCAACACCACATAAACATCAGCATAAATGGGTTGAAGAATGCCCCCAATAAGTCCCATATCATGATAAGGCGGCAACCAGGACGCGCCCCGGCTAGAGGGGGTATCTCGGAAATATCCATTAATTAGGGCGGCATTGTGCATCAAATTCCCATGACTAACCATAACCCCTTTAGGGTTGCCGGTTGACCCACTGGTGTATTGTAAAAAGGCGAGTTGGTCAGGTTTTAAGTTCGGTCTTCGCCACTGGTTCGATAAAGATAGTTCGAGGTTATCGGTTGTAACACATTGAATGGCTTCTGTAGAGATTTGCGACTGAGTTAATTTTCCTTCAATGGTACTGACAATGCCTTGTGTCGTGAGGGCAAATTTTGCCTCGGCATCTGAGACTATAGCTTGTAGGCGTTCTATAGAACGGTTAGCGCGGGGGGGATAAGCGGGAACTGGGATCACTCCTCCATATAAACAACCAAAGAAGGCAGAAATAAATTCCAACCCCGGTTGATAGAGTAATAATGCCCGTTCTCCAGCCGCTTGTAGTGACTGAAGCTGCACTGCGATCGCCCTAGCCTGTTGGTCTAACTGCTGATAGGTTAGACTAAGGGTTTCGCTTTCCCCATCCCCGAGAAAGGTAAATATTGTTTTGTCAGACTGCGCTTCGGCTTGATGGTTTAATAAGTCAACAAAGTTGGAGAAGTTCCGCTTCATTTATCGTTGCTTGTTTTTGGTAAGATTTAGGTTAGTTGTTAGGGTGTGAGTGATAGTTAGGTCAGGTGAGTTGGGGGTTAAACTGGTAAAACTACATGATTCCTCATCCTTTTTATCTTATAGTTTGGCGATCCCGTGCGTATAGTGTCCTCTGTGACAGGATAACCGATCGCAGCCGAAAAATATAGTCTCCCGAGAACCCTTAATCATAATTCTCTCTAAAGAAACAGATCGGGATAGAAAATTAGGATTTCAATAAGCCTTGCTAATGATATTCTAGTACATGGGTATGATTTTTGTGGGAATTTCTGAGCCTTGTTAGATGAAGCTAAAGTGTCTGCCTTTTTATGAAACGATAGGGGGGTGCGGCTTATCTTGGTGATAGTTTGGCCATTTTGTCGGAGGTCCCAGACGAAACTATTGATTTAATTTGTACTTCACCGCCTTTTGCCTTATTAAGAAAGAAAGAATATGGCAATGTGAATGCCGATCAATATGTCCAATGGTTTGAAACTTTTGCTCAACAATTTTATCGAATTCTAAAACCTAATGGTTCTCTTGTTATTGATATTGGTGGAAGTTGGGTTAAAGGATATCCTGTTCGATCTCTTTATCATTTTGAGCTAGTGATGCACCTGTGTAAACCTCGTATTGAAGGAGGCTTAGGATTTTATTTAGCCCAAGAATTATATTGGTATAATCCAGCTAAATTACCCACACCGGCAGAGTGGGTTACAGTTAGGCGAGAACGAGTTAAGGATGCTGTCAATACTATCTGGTGGTTATCTAAAGATCCTCATCCCAAAGCTTGTAACAAAAATGTTTTGCGGCCTTATAGCAAGGCGATGGAAAATTTTTTAAAAAATGGCTATGATGCCAAATTACGCCCTTCCGGACATGATATTTCCAGGAAATTTCAAAAAAATCGAGGCGGTGCTATTCCTCCTAATATTATTGATGCACAAGAAAGTGCTGTCGCTACTGCGATAGGTAGTCCGGTTTTGGCTACATTTGATTGGCTTTTGTCTAATGATTTAGCTCAACCGGTTAATGTCATTTCTGCTTCTAATACTGCATCTAATGATTACTATCAAAGAAGATGCAAAGAAGAAGGATTAAAACCTCATCCCGCCAGATTTCCTCAAGCGCTACCTGAATTTATCATTAATTTATGTACTGAACCAGGAGATTTAGTTTTAGATCCCTTTTGTGGCTCTAATGTGACGGGGAGAGTAGCCGAAGATTTAAAAAGACATTGGTTGGCTATTGATATTAATGAAGAATATTTGAAAGCGTCGCAATACCGATTTGAACAAGCGGCTAATTCTCTAGTTATGCCTTTAGAAGCGGATCAAGATATTTCCGTTAAATAGTAACAACAGGAGAATTTACTAGAAGTGCTTTTCAATATGCTTATCGTATGATGGAAGTATCCCGTTACTACATGATTTTGCTACAAAAGCAAGATTTAGAACTCATTAAACAAGATAAAACTAATATTATTACAATTTTAGATAAAAAAGCTAGACGAGTATTTGCTAAAAAAGAGTTAGGGATAACGGATGAACAAATTGATCAAATCCTAATCGAAGAAGAAACACTCGAATTAGAATAAAATTTAGCGAGAAAAGTTTAGGAAACATCTAATTTAAGGTTTTAGATTGATTCAGCAAGCCCTAATTACCAATTTGGCAAGACAGCTAAAACCGGCAAACTTGCGACACATGGGCGATCGCACTAATGGGGAATCCAGCTAAAACCCCTGCCCAAAAGTGTAAACTGGTGGAAGAATGGCCGTATTTTAATCGGCCCTTAAGCCAATATAACGGCTAGAGAAAACAGCTAAGTTACAATAAAGAATTGCACCATAAAAACTTATAGATAAGCGCGACAGGGGTAATCTGTGACTGTTAGAGTACGTATCGCACCATCACCAACCGGCAACTTACATATTGGAACCGCCAGAACGGCTGTTTTTAACTGGCTATTTGCCCGCCATCACAACGGTACATTTATATTACGTATAGAAGATACTGATTTAGAACGGTCCCGCCCAGAATATACCGACAATATCAAAATCGGACTCCATTGGCTAGGACTTAAGTGGGATGAAGGCCCCTTTTTTCAAACCGAAAGGCTAGATCACTATCGTCAAGCGATCCAAACTCTACTCGATAAGGGGTTAGCTTACCGTTGCTATTGCACTCCCGAAGAATTAGAACAAATGCGGGAAGTTCAAAAAGCTAAGGGTTTACCCCCTCGTTATGATAACCGTCATCGTAACCTAACTCAAGACCAACAAGCCGCCTTTGAAGCAGAAGGAAGAAAACCTGTCATTCGTTTCAAAATCGATGATGATCGAGAAATTGTTTGGAATGACCACATTCGGGGTAAAGTCGTCTGGAAAGGAACCGACCTCGGGGGTGATATGGTCGTGGCCCGTACCCCTGACACTGACTCGGAAGCGTTTGGACAACCCCTCTATAATTTAGCGGTGGTGGTGGATGATATTGATATGAACATCACTCATGTCATCCGAGGAGAAGATCACATCGCCAATACCGCTAAACAAATTCTCTTGTATGAAGCATTAGGCGCAACAGTGCCAGAATTTGCTCACACTCCCCTGATTCTCAACCACGAAGGGCGCAAACTGAGTAAACGCGATGGGGTAACTTCTATTGATGATTTTAGAAAAATGGGGTTTCTTCCCCAAGCGATGGCTAATTATATGTCTTTGTTGGGATGGACTCCCCCCGACTCTACCCAAGAAATTTTTACCCTTGATGAAGCCGCTAAATTATTTAGTTTAGATCGAGTCAATAAAGCCGGTGCTAAGTTTGATTGGGATAAATTAGATTGGATTAATAGCCAATATCTTCATAAAATGCCCTCAGAGGAATTATTAGAGTACCTAATTCCTTACTGGAATGAGGCAGGATATCAAATTGATCTTGATCTTGATCGCCCTTGGTTAGAACAACTGACCGCTTTAATTGCACCGAGTTTGACTCGTCTGAGTGATGCGCCTGCCGAAAGTCGTTTGATTTTTGGAGAGTCAGTTAATTATAGTGAAGAAGCGATCACTCAATTAAAACTTGATGGCGTAAAAGAGATTATCACAGAAGTTCTTGAGGCAGTCTCCAGTCAACCTAAGTTGAGTGAAGAAGAAGCTAAAAGCATCACCAACCAAGTCACAAAAACCCAAAAAGTCAAAAAAGGGTTAGTGATGAAATCTTTACGGGCGGCTTTAATGGGAGAATTACAAGGTCCGGATTTGATTCAATCTTGGGTATTATTGAATCAAAAAGGATGGGATAAGCTTCGTTTACAAGAAGCGTTAAATATGATATGATCTCATAAATATAGAGATGAAAACTTTTAGCTTCCATCTCTTTACTGGTTAATATTATTGCTCAAAAAGAGTTAGCTCTAGAATAAGCCGAGCCAGTGGAAAAATCCTTGTCCGGTTGTTAATTCGATAATTAATGCGCCTAAAAAGCCAAGCATGGCTAAACGGCCATTCCATAATTCGGCGCTGGGGTTAGAACCAAATTCAAACTTAGTGCCGAATTCTCCGTATTTACGTTGAGATTGTTCGGTGTAGTAATCTTGAGATTGTCTGCTTTCCATGATCAATTCTTAAGGTGATTGTGTAATGTGAGCGATGTACTTTTTAACATAACGAAACATTTGTTTACCTATCTTCATCCATTAGAGAGAAAAAACCATCGAGTAATAGCTATACTCCATTGGCCATGAGTTACTTCCTGCGAGAGATTTTGTTTAGGAGTGAAGAACTTTATAGTGTATATGGGTACTCCTTGTTTTTTGCTCACATGAGTGAGTATTCATCTATGCTCACTTGTGTGAGATTATGACCTATAAATCCAATTAAAAGCACAAAAACAACCAAATGGAGGCTCTTATTCAATGTTCTTAATCACTGGTGCAACGGGGTCTTTAGGACGTAGAATTGTTAGACAGTTAAGAGAACAAGGTCAACCAGTACGGGCGTTTGTTCGTCTTTTATCGCGTTATAGTGAACTTGAAGACCGAGGAGCAGAAATTTTTATTGGAGACTTACGACAAGATAAAGATATTGCTAAAGCTTGTCAGGGAGTTGAATATATTATCGTTGCTCATGGTTCAGACAATGAGGCTCAAGCCTTAGATTATCGAGCTAATATAGAATTAATTGAAGCGGCAAAGGCCAATGGCGTAAAACATTTTGTTTATATTTCTGTCTTAGGTGTTGATAGAGGTTATGAAGATGCACCCGTATTTAAAGCCAAGCGAGAAGTAGAAAAATATTTAATAGCTAGTGGGTTAAATTATACAATTTTGCGCCCGTCCGGTTTTGCCAATAATTTACTTCCCCTTGCAGAAAGATTTCGAGATACAGGCATTTATTTACTAATTGGTGATCCCAAAAATAGGTCTTCTATTGTCAGTACAGACGATTTAGCCAAAATCGCCATTGCTTCTGTTCGAGTTGAGGGAGCAAAAAACCAAATTTTTGCGGTGGGAGGTCCGGAAATTCTAACCCGAGAAACCATTCCTCGCCTTTTCGGAAAAATCTTTAATCAAGAACCTATAATTATTAATACTCCTTTATTAGTTCTGGATGGACTAAGAGCAGGTATCGGTTTAATTAATCCTCAATTCCAACGCTCATTGGGCACTTTTAGAACCTTATTAGCGAATGAGTTTTTCTGCACATCTAGTGAAATTGCCACTCTAGAGTCTGTTTATAATATTAAGTTAGAAACTTTAGAAAGCTTCATCCGCCGCTATTTAGGAGGAACCCAAGAAATTTTCTGAAATAAAAAAAACTTGAAGAATTAATTAATATTAATTGAAATAATTATTTTTACCAAATCTGGCCTGGCCGCGCTCCTCTAGAAGGAGGATTACGAGGGGGTTCAGAGGAAGAATTGCCCCCCCGAGAATTATTATTATCAGCAAAATGAGGGAGTAATAATTGCTCCCAACTTTGGGATACTTTTTTATATTCATTACCACACTTAGTGGCTCTTCCTTGTAACTCTTTGGCGAAAACACCATATTGATTAGAGTCTTTTCCATACATTAAACAGATTAAATTATAATATCTCACATCACTGGGAGCATGTTCATCCCATGCAGGTGCTTGCGGACTATTCCCAAACCAAAGAGCCGCATTATAAACAGTTTTAATAACCACGTCAGGTTTTTCTGTATCTAGGAGCAGTATAGCCGAAAATTGATCCACTGCATCTTCTTCATTGCCGACAGTAGGAAGGGGTAAAATATCAATTAAGGCATGACCTAATTCATGAAAAAAAACAAAAACACTAGCAAATAAAGCATCAGTTAATGCTTCTTCTGTAGAGACTTTTTTAACTCTGATAAAATCTTTTGCCATTTGAAAAATTAGTTCATGACACATAGTTATAGATTTATTTTCAGGGCTATAAAAAGCATTAACAACCCCACAATCTGCAAACACAACAGGAACATCATAGCGCATGACCAAACCGGAATTATTGAAAACCGAAATCAAAGCTTCAAATAAACCCACTTTTTGTAAAAATTCTTGTAATGCTTGATGCTCTCTAATCCGAGAAGGTTGATAAACTAAGACAAATTTTCCCACGCGACTTTTTAGCTGTTTATTACCCATAGATTGAACGGGTTTAGACTGTTTTTGTCCGGTTGATGTTTGTGCTAAAGCATGACTGACCAGTCCATCAAAAATCAAGCCACTCATCACAGTTAAGCTAGAAGCAATAAGGCTTAAAGAGAATTTTTTTAGATTAGGTTTAAACATTGTAATAATCTCCTAGTTAATATAAATTACCAAATCCTACCCGGTTTCGGTACAGGTTTAGGGGGGTTAGTATTTTGATTAGCTTTATCGTTTTCTTGTCCTAACCACACAGTAGCATATCCTTCATTAATCGCTATTCCTATGGCATTCCATCGATAATTACGCCAATCTTCTTGATTGATCAGAACATCATTGTTAAGACTACTTTTTTGCCAACAGTTTAAAGCCTCTTGAGGAGAAATATTTCTTTTACCTCCACAAAGCAGTTCATAAGCTTTACCCGGATAAGCTGTTTTTAAACGCTGAGGAGCCGCCCACATACAAGAAAATGTGTTAGGATTATTAGCATCATAAGAGCAATTACTCCAGCCAAAATGCCAATCTTTGCCACTGCGGTCATAAAGCTCTAAATTATCTTGTAAATCTTGAAGATGACGGTTAGCTACTCGGCTTAATGAGGGGGATAAAGGAATCGATGAAAGTCCTTGTTGAGTTCGATATTGATTGATCAGTTGATATAATTCTGTTTCTTGACTATTTAAGTTATCACCGGCACAAATTAACTCAGAAAGAATTTTTTCTCCTTGACAATTTTGGGGATTTAAATTGAGGGGAGAAGTTTGACTAATTAAATTTTTTTTTCTAGCTGATTCTTTCAGTGGAGAGGAGATGCTCAAGGAACCTCTTGCAGAAATCAAATTTCCCTTAATTCTGTTCCCTGTTCCCTGTTCCCTGTTCCCTTTCTTGACCAGTTCTTGTGAATTGTGCAAGAATTCTAAGGAAGATAATGAAATTTTTGGTCTTTGGGTATTGATAATATTATTTTGAGCTAACAATGGAGATAATTGGCTAATTTTATGAGATTCAAACGGATAAATTACCATAGCCAAACCCATTGTCATTGAGATGATAACTCTTTTTTGCATACTCAAAACTAATTGATACATTAAGGATTAGGAGAAGGAGGAGGAGAACCCAAAGCTGAAAACCCAAAAGATAAGCCTTTTTGTTGAGCCAATTCGGTTAGAGGAGTAATGGGAATTCCCCAATTCAGTTGAAGGTCTTTTTTCTGACGATTAGCTAAAGTCGAGTTTTGACAGCTAATACCAATTAATGTTCCTTGCTGACTAAAGATCGGGGTTCCTTCCATTCCTGGATAGATGGGGTTAGTGTGGGTAAAACCCGATTTCGGGGGTTGTTCGGCTAGACTAGAGATTATTCCTTCCGTGAAGATAAATTGCGGATTTCTACGATTATCGGAAGCTGGCATAAAACCAGCAATATATACCCTTTCTCCTAATTTAATTGAGTTAGAATCTCCCATATTAGCGGTTTCATAGGAGCGGTTAATCTGCACAGGAATTAAGCTGATAGGAAATTGATTTAAATGAATAATTTGGGCACTTAGAGACTCATAGGGTTGACCATCAGGAGCAATAATTTTAGCTTTATTGAGTACAGACTTATCTTTAGGAGTACAAGTCATGATCCAATAAGTATTTTTATCTTCTGTAATTAAAATGCCGCTTTGCTCAAGGCCTGATCCTGTAATTTTAACGGTAGTTTGTTGGGCTTGTTGAGCAATTTGTTGAGGTTCTAAAGCCTTGGCGGCTGAAGGAAAAAAGAAGAGCAAAAAAATTAGGGCTAAAGGCCATTGATGGATGAGGTTGATTGGAAGTATCTCATTTTTGTGATTGAAATGCTGCCGGTTGATTATCTCTCTAAAACTCAACATGATTTAACTCTTAAGTCATGATTATATACAACTAAATTATTTCCTAGCAAATTCAGGAGCTATATTTAAAAATGTTTGGATAGGAATTGCCCAACTATATTGACTCATAAGCTGTTTTTTTTCAGGAGAGGCAACAGAGCCATCTTCAAATACATAGGGATTTCCCCATAATGGGTATCTATGTACGCCATTAATACCAATTATCTCGCCTTGACGATTAAGTAATGGCCCTCCACTCATGCCTTTTTGCACTTTATTGGTACTACCAATTTGATAGCCGCCACCAAAGGCAAGGTCACTAAACATTTTAATTTTGCCTGTACTTAAGACAAATTCGGAACTAGAAGAATCGATTTCAGCCGGAAACCCAGCCGCATAGACTTCTGCTTCATAATTGATTTTAGCTAAAGATGAAATTGTGGCTACTTTATAATTGTTCTGGCTCCTAAATTGCAGTAACCCCAAGTCATTTTTCTTAAAATCCACTGATTTTATGACTTGAGCATTATGAATTTGGTTATCCTCAGTTTTAATTCGGTAAGATTGATTAGTCAGTCCAAAAACCAATACATGATTATTAGTAACAACGGTATAAATCTCTCCTTGTTTTTGGATAAGAATCCCTGACCCAGATGTTTGACCTGATAAGACTTTTACGGTAATTGATTGGGCGATTTGATAAAGTTGGTCATAGCTAAAATTAGGCGGATTTAAACCAAAAGAACTCGGAGAATTAGGCGTTTGTTGTTGCCTTGGGGTATAGGGAGATTGGACAACCTTGTCAGTTCCTTTTCCTTGCAAGAATAGGCCGGTTGATAGGCCGATGATTAAACTAGCTAAACCAACAAAAAATATCTGTAAATTTTTAGTCATTATTAGGAAACAGGGAACAGCCAAACAGGGAACAGGGAATAAGGGACAGAGGACAGAGGACAAAGTACAAAAAACAGAGAACTTTGAATTTTTAAAAATTTTGATGTTTTTACCAAGTTCGTCTTGGGGGGTTATTGGAATTAGAAGGATTAGGTTTTAGAATCCCGGGAGAGGTGGTTTGAGTAGGTTGTGAAGTTTGGGGTACTGTAGCAGAATTGGTTTGTAAAAAGCGATTCATATCTAGGCTAACAGTCCCGTTTGAGTTGCGAGTTAGCGCATTGCTTTTACTGCTGCTAGTGGTTCCACCAGTTAATTGATAGGAAGGTCCCCCAGCACCTGAACGATTAGAATCGATTTCTTGTAGAACCTGATTCGGGTCTTGATTCGGTTTGAGTGTGATTAAAACGTTACTGCCATCAGCATTGCAGCTAGGGCCAGCACAAATGACCGGCTGATTATTCACGACTCCGCTAGTGAGGTAATCCATCATTCCGTTAGCATAAAAATTATTCATTCGTCCCGCGACTTCTTGACAACGTTGCATGGGGGTGTAGGGAGGACGAAAGTAATTAGATGTCCATTTGAAAACCGGCACTGTATCGTCTGGGGTTTGAGCATAGGTTGTGGGTACTTTATCGGTATCTACTGCACAGGCAAAACTGATTTGTTGCGCTTGACTCGGTTGAGCAAAAATGGTGCTGGCGCAGAGGGTGACTGTGGTTAATAGGGTTGTTAATGTATAAGTTTTGGTGAGCATAAGGGAGTTCTCCTGAAAATTGATGTTATGATTTTAACCAGTTTTGTTGACAATCACCAGAGTAGGTGATGTCAATTTTTGAGTTGTCATATAGATAGAAATTGCTAGGCGCAAATTCTTAGCGTTTAAAATAAGATTGTTCGATCTGGGTTTTGGCTAGACCCATAAAGCTAAAGGGATTTTCATGGCTCAAGAGCGAATATCCGTCCCCTTGACTCTTAATGGCTGGTATTTGTCGTTTGAGTGCGGCTAAAGATTTTAAAGTCCATAAAAATGAATCTAGTTCTGTTTACCTATTACTAGATTCAATTTGAATCCTTTCGATTCCAGAAATATTGACCAACTTTTTTGTCTGACAAGAATTTTTGAATTTTAAAAAAAACTTGATTTTTTCTTAAATATTTAGTAAGCCGTGTTGCTAATTTTTTTTATCTTAAGCTTTTTTGTGTTCAGGGTTCCGGGTTGATACTTAGGCATTCACCCATCTCTAGAACCCCTGAACCATTGACCAATCCATAATGAACCCATATAATCACTCTCGAAGCTAAAAGTTACAAGAATGACCAGGTTCATCGAGCCAGTCGTAAATCAGGTCTAACTGAGATAAGCTAATTAGACCATAACGCCATAACAGCATCGGGAAAGAACCGTAAGATAGTTGAGGATCGTTGAGAGCTAAATTGATCGAGGCAGAAGGGATTTTTAATTCCTCTTGCAGAAAAGAGAGTAAACGGGGTTTTTGGTTGAGATCATTCATAAGTGTGGGAGTGAAACTTCAATACATTTACTGTCAGAAGTAGGGAGTTCCCTGAACTATATACGACAGACAGATGAAGTATTCCCGAATTTTCTTATTTTTTTGTCAATCTTTAACAAATCTTTAAAAAATGTCCCCCAAAGAGCTAAAACATTACCAGAGACGATGTTTTCTCGGATAGTAAAGGCGGAAGAATGGGGTTGGAAAAATGAGGATATTGGGCATCTACCTGATTAGCTTTTTTGATAATCTGGTTAAAGAAGATCTTGGTAAGCTTTAAACGTCTAAAAATTTCCTGTGGATCAGATAAATGGGTTTGGGGTAGCTGCTGTCCCATTTCTTTAAGAACCAGTCCTACAGGGATATTAATCTCGTCTTGAAGTTTGAGGAAACGAACCAAGATAGGCACAGAAGCACTCATTAAAGACCCTACTCCGCCTCGGGGTTGTCCCCAGCCAATATAATATAATCCCTTATAGTCAGCCAAAAACGATCCACCGTAACACTGGACAATGGCACCTTGAACACGCTGTAGTTCTTTGGGTAAAAACGGATAAGCCAAATGATAACCCGTGGCACAAACGATTAAATCAAATTGCTCACAACTGCCATCAGTAAAGGTTACCTCGGTTCCATCAAGCCGCTTGATTGCCGGTTTAACACGGATGCGACCATGTTTTATATAGTAAGGAACTTCATTATTCAAAGTGGGATGTTTGCGGAAAATTTGATGTTGAGGAACACTCATGCCATAATCCGAATGTTTCCCAAAACTGAGGCGAATGATTCCATAAGCGATTAAACGCTGAAGCCATTCTGGCATCCACCATTGCATTAAATCCGTAATAGGCACTCCGGCAAAGGTTTTCGGTAAAAACCAGACACTTTCGCGCATACTGATCACACTTTTTTTGCCGACTCTTGCGGCTTCTGCGGCTAAATCACAAGCTGAGTTGCCGCCGCCCACCACTAAAACCCGTTTATCTTCTAGTTGTGAGCGATGTTTATAATCTTTAGAGTGAATCATTTCTCCTGTAAATTTTCCCTCGAAGCTGGGAAAGCGTTTACACCAATGATGACCATTACACATCAATACTCCTTTATAGAGGCGTTGTTCTCCATCAGCGAAGGTGACTTCCCAAAGATTATTGTCCACTGGGCGTACATAAGTCACGGTGCGGTTGAGTTCAATTGAGGAAGGTAAATCAAAATGAGCGGCAAAACTTGTCAGATAATCCCGCATTTGTTGGGCGCTGGGGAAATCTGGATAATGGGCGGGCATGGGAAAATAGGTAAATTGAGTGACT
Source organism: Gloeothece verrucosa PCC 7822 (assembly GCF_000147335.1). Taxonomy (NCBI): domain Bacteria; kingdom Bacillati; phylum Cyanobacteriota; class Cyanophyceae; order Chroococcales; family Aphanothecaceae; genus Gloeothece; species Gloeothece verrucosa. Next base: position 2,017,993 of record NC_014501.1, on the reverse strand, counting down.
TTTTTCGATGAGATGATATGAGCAGAGTCATAAACCCCATGATACCAATTTCCCCCGATGTGATCACTCGCATCAATGTGATCGTAAGCCATACCGGCTGTTTTGAGGGCTTGGGCCATTCCTAACCCCACAAAACCGGCTCCGATAATTAAATATTTGTCTGTTGTGTTCATCGTTTTTTGAGTTTTTTATCCAATCTTTCCCTTAACCAGTCTAGTAAATCTGGAAAATATCGTTTGAGAAATTGAATCCATTTAGCGGTGATGTCGGGAAATACATGAAGTTGATTATTGATAACGCCTTTTAGAGTTTGGCGCATGACTTGGGCTGGATCGGTTGCCATCGAAAGCGGATAATCTTGGTATATTGAGCCTAAAGTCCCATAGCGCTGTGATTGAAGGATGGGAGTGCGGCTAAAAAAGGGATAAACAGCCGTTACTTGCACGTTATAAGTTTTTACTTCACTATAGAGTCCTTCGCTAAATCCTCGCAAACCGTATTTACTGGCTGCATAATGGGCCATTCCTTCTAGGGCTGCCCAGCCGGCTAAGGAGGAAATGTTGACAATGTGACCTTTTCGGCGAGTAATCATGTCGGCGACAAATAGGGTACTTAAGCGCATGGGTGCTAATAGGTTTACTTGCATTAGTTGTTCCCATTTATCGGGCGGCACTTCATCCATGCGCCCAAAAAGTCCTATTCCTGCATTGTTGATTAAAATATCTACTGAGATGTTCAGTGCTTTGACTTGATCGTAAAGGGTTTGACATCCCTGAAGATCACTAAGATCACAAGCTATACAAGCGATGATTTCACCTGTTGTTACTTGTTGTTGTATGGTTTGCGCCTGTTTAAGCAAAGCGGCTTCAGATAAATCACTTAATATTAAGCGGCTGCCGTATTCTAATAACTGCCGGGTTAATTCTTGTCCAAATCCTCCGCTTGCACCAGTAATGAGGATAACGGCTTTTTCGAGTTGAGTCATTTTTAAGAATTTTAATTTGTTTAATTTAATTTATCAATTAATCTTATTTTTTTTTCAGCCATAGTATAATTTATCTGAATCTTATTTAGCACCAGTTATAAATACTTACCCTTCTGAGTCAGGGAAAAAATCCCTGCTAGATCTCCTGATTAATCGCTCAATTTTCTTTATGACTACCAAACCTCTACTGTCCCCTATTTTTTTGCTGCTGCTTGGTGGCGCGAGTTTTGTGATTATTGTGGCGGGAATGCAAGCGGCTGCTTCTATTTTAAATTCCTTTTTTTTAGCCTCGCTAATTGCTATCGCCATCACGCCTCTGTTACATTGGCTCATCCGTAAACGCCTACCCGGTTGGTTAGCCTTGCTCATGACGATTTTAATTGTTATTTGCGCGGGCTTGTTCTTAGTCGCTTTTTTAGGCATTTCTATTTCTGAGTTAATTCATATTTTACCGACTTATGAAGCGAAAATACAAGCGTTAAAAGATGCTAGTAAAGCGACTTTAGCGGCTCGAGGAATTGATACTAGCCAATTATTATCGCTGGAGATATTTTCTCCCGCCAGAATTATTGGCACTGTTGCTGGATTTTTAAGGACTATTACAGAAGCATTAAGTACCTCGCTGCTGTTAGTTTTTTTAATAGCTTTTATGTTAATTGAAGCCTCGGGTTTTTCCGAAAAAATACAACGAAATATAACGTCTAGTGGTGTTTTATTAGCTCGGTTTAATGCTTTTAATCGAGATATTAGAAACTATGTATTTATTACGGCTTGGACAGGGGCATTGACGGGGGTGGTGGATTTTTTTATTTTGTTGTTTTTGGGAATTGATTTAGCGGCTTTGTGGGGGGTGCTGTTTTTCTTGCTCAATTTTATTCCGGCTGTGGGATTTATTCTGGCTGTGCTTCCGCCGATGCTTTTGGCTTTATTAGAGTTTGGGATAGAGAAAGCTTTGTTAGTATTTTTTTTCTGTTGGCTTATTGATAATATTGTAGACAAAGGCATTAAGCCGCGCTATATGCAGCAAGGGTTAGATTTATCCCCTTTAATTATTATTCTTTCGGTAATTTTCTGGAGTTGGGTATTAGGAGGAATGGGGGCAATTTTAGCGGTTCCTCTGACGTTAATGGTTAAAAAAGTGATTTTAGAAAGCTCAGAAGATACTCGTTTTTTAGTGGTTTTAATGGGGTCAGGGAATGCGGCAGAAGTGAAAACGACTCAAACCATTTCGGAGTCGGAATCTGATCACCTTCCTTAAAATTATTGAGAAAAAAGTTTTAACTGTTCAAAATGTTCGGCTTGTTGCTGCATTCTTTCACTAATTCGTTGACAGACTACATCACATAGTTCAAAAATCATCGGATCGTTAACCGAGTAGTAGGCGCTAACTCCTTGAGGTTGGCGGCTGAGAATACCGGCTTGAGTTAACACTTTCAGGTGTTTTGATAAGTTGGCTTGTCCTAGTCCTGTGGCTTCACCGAGTTCGGTAACGTTCATTTCTTTTTCTTTTAAACAACTAAGAATTTGCAGACGACTTACTTCTGATAGAACTTTAAAATATTCAGCAACGGGAGTCAGTATGTCAGGGTTGATCTTTGAGGCAAGCTTATTAGGCATAAATTCAGGATCAGGGGTTTAACCGGCTTTGATAACTATATAATACCGTAGCGATTATCACATCTTCCTACAGGCTAGGCGATGTTTCTCCCGTATTTGTGGTGATAAGGCTAATCTTATCTAAAAGAGGGCACAAGCTTTGTGCCCCTACCTGCTGAAAACAATTGCCATACTGTAGGGACGCAAAGTTTACGCCCAAAAGCTAAAATTTAACCGTATTTCAACGATTTGACTGTTCTAAAGTCAAGAAGCACCAAAAATATATTCTTTAAAGCTGTTTAACTGAGTGAGAATTTCCTGACGCTTAGTAAAACCGAGGAGATAGCGAAAAATAAACCAAAGACTGTAAGCCAAACCGATCAGTTTTAGCAGAGGCGCTAACAAGGGTAAACTGTTGATAGCCGCGATAACAGCTAAGAAAACTTTTAAGGTTACCAGAGTTCCTAAAATCCATCCCAGCAGGATGAGAGGGCGTTGATAAGCTTGCCAAAACTGGTTCCAATACTCAGGAATTTGTTCAATTAAAGCAGACATTTGCCAACCCACTTGCATAAATTTTTTGATCGAAGATGAGAGTACCAACTCATTAGACGCTTTTTCGTCAACCTTCTGTAAAGAGGCTTCGGTTTTAGGGGTCTGATTTTCTAGAGAGATTTGAGAGGACATATAAAAATCTTGAGTTTGCTCAAAAGTCAACGGGGGAGTAGGTGATAAGAATCTAGACTACCATTGAAGCTATGATCAAAACAAGACTCTAATGATGGATGCTTCCATCAGGTAAAATAGCCCCTGTGAGAATTGCCCCTGTCAATTTCACCATAATGCGCTTACCATAACCGATTTTAGCCCCCCGTAAATCCGCTTCACTGAGATCTGAGCCGCTCAAGTCTGCCCCAATTAGATGCGCTTGTTGTAAATTCGCACCTCTAAGATTGGCCTGTAGCAAATTTGCCCGAAAAAGGTTAGCGCGGTAGAGAATTGCTCGTTCTAAATTGACCTTATGTAAAAAACTATCTGTTAAATCTGCATGACTTAAATCGGCCTGCATCAAATTACGTCCGGAAAAATCTTTTTCCCTGAGATTTGCCCCTCGAAAATCCGCGCGGGTATAATCTCGGTAATAAGGGCGTTTAGCTTGCTCATAACGCCGCTCGCTGGTGTGATGCTCCTCATAAATCGGAGAAGAGGGGTAAGAAGGCTGAGGTTGGGAACTGTTAGCGCCTCGAGACCCTTGGGCAGACAGTTGACTCGCTTGCAGATGATTCAAGCGTAACTGTTCGCGTGCTAGATTGAGTTCTTGAAGTTTAGCAGTGGCCTTTTCTAAAAGTCGTGGATTATCTTTGGGGATGCGATCAGGATGCCAAATGAAAGCTAAGTCTTTATAAGCTTGATTGATCTCTTCGAGGGAGGCTCCAAGCTCTAAACCTAGCATTTTATAATATCGATCTAGTTCGTTCATCGCAAACCCTCTACTATCAAAAGTCAAAAGTTACCGAATTAGCAGTTTTATATTGTTTACGGTTTACTGTTGAGTCTGTCATAACATCCCCTTGAAAAAAAGCTCCTCGATCACCCTGTTCTTCTAGAATAATTGCGTCCTCCGGAATTGGTGAAAAAATCTTAGAAAAAATACCAAAAGCTGTAACATTTGTGAAATTATACCTAATATCGCCAAGGAAAATTTGAATTCATTGTTACAGAGTGATCCAGATCACAGTCATCGGTGATTTCGTCGACTATGGTATTAGCATCAAGATTTGTAAAAGTTTATGGCTACAAGGAATAACAAGAAATCCGGGTGCGGTTGTCTTTCGATCCTAGCAGTAATTGGATTAACTGCGGGGGGAATTTATTATTGGCGAGGGGAATTATTCGGAAAAAATTTAACGCCGATTGATGCGGCTGAAGCTGTGCCTCAAGGGGCACTCTTGACAAGCTATATTTCTACAGATGCTAAAGATTGGTCGCAATTATCTAAATTTGGCACATTAGAAGCTCAACAAGTTTTAGGCAAGAAACTAAATCAATTCAAAAATAATCTATCCTCTCAAGAAATTAACTATGAACAAGATGTTTATCCCTGGTTAGGTGGGGTCATGTTGGCTTTTATGCCTTCTAAAAGCTCTACTGAACCACAAGTATTAATCGTTGCTGGTATTAAAAATAAATTCAAGGCCTTTGATTTTGAAAAGAAACTGAAAAATCAACCCAACTACAAAACCACACAAACAAAACATCAAGGAATTACCATTACTACCCTAACCACGCCCAATAGCCCTCCTTTGAGTTTTGCGATTATGGGTAGCTATGTTCTCTTAGGGGATAAGCCTGAAACGGTAGAGCAGTCTATTGATACTCTCAATGGTTCACTCTCTTACAGTGACAAACCAGGAGCTAAACAAATCTTAACTCAAACTTTAACCTTGAACCATCCTGTGGCTCAAGTTTATATTGCTGACTATGGTGCTGTGATTGAGCAAGGATTAAAAAATGCCTTACCTGATGCTCCTCTGGCTCCCAATACCTTAGAATCATTAAAACAGGTAGATTCGATCGTCGTTGGCTTAGGACTCGAAGACCAAGGAATTCACTTACAGACAGTGGCTAAACTTAATCCCTCTGGGTTTATACCCTCTCTGACTGTGGCTCCCGGTAAGGTGCTGGAACAATTTCCCGCTAAGACTTTTGCCGTTATTAGTGGTAAAGCCCTCCGCGATGGCTGGTCTAATTTGGTTAAGCAAGCTCAAAATGATCAATATTTACAAGCTTGGGTGGATCAAGTTCGAGAAGGTTTTCGTTCATGGAATCTAGACGCGGATCAAGAAGTATTTGGTTGGATGGATGGGGAATTTGCTTTAGGAATGGTGTTTAGCCATCAAAGCACTGTACCAATGATGGGCATTGGCGGGATGATCATTTTAGAAACGAGCGATCAGTCTACGGCTCAAAGTACCTTCAACAAAATCGATCAAATGGTCAAAATGTATGATATTTCCGTTGAACCCAATAGCGTTAACGGAATTGATGTCATAGATTGGAAAATGCCGCCACAAAATTTCAGTTTAAGTCGCGGATGGCTCAATGATCATTCTTTAGCCATGACTTTATTTATGCCATTTTCAACGGCTACTGATGTTAAAGCTAAAGATTCTGTGGCACTGAGTCCCAATTTTCGAGCTATTACCAACTCTTTACCTAAAAATAATTTTGGCTATTTTTATCTAGACCTCAATCAGATGGTGACTGAGTTTACCAAAGTGGCTCAAATGCAAGGTATGACCCCAAATCCTGATACTATGACAGTCCTCAATTCTCTGGAAGGTTTGGCTCTCACTGCTACGATGCCGGATAAAACCACCAGTGAATTTGATCTGTTATTAACTTTTAAGTCTAGGCAATAAGCCTAAGCTTTTAAATTCTCCCAGGCTATTGTTGAACAAAGACAGGCAAAGTAAAAGATCAGATCGCTTATTTCATGCTTACTTTGCCGCCAAAATCAGGCAATTAAAAGTTAATCTTACTGTACAGATTGAAACCAAGAACGCCTTTTTAATAAAAAGTTTTGTTACAAACCTTCAGTAAAAAAAAGTTTAAACCCAAAATATGATATAGAAATATTCCCCTGACAAAAAAGGAGCCGCTAGACTTTGAGGGCTTTGCTGGAAATAATCCAGTGTTCATCTCTAGCATAAGTTTTAGGGATGGGTTGAGTGATGTAATATTTTCTTTATCTTTATTCGTCATCTTCTGTAGAATCATGCTGGGGATTATTGATTTCCTCTTTAAAACCCCGTAAAGTTTTACCTAATGCACTACCGAATTCGGGAATTTTTTTGGTTCCGAAGATCACCAACACAGCGATAATAATAATACCTACTTCTGGCCAACCTAAATTAAACATACATTAACTCCTAATAACCTATTCTAATCTTACAGAGAAACTACGAATGTTAGACACTGCTAAACCTTCAATCCGTCAACAGCAACATCCCTTGATTGGCTCCTTAGCTGATGTAATTTTGTCATACTGGGAAAAATATTTAGACTTATCTCCCTATCAACTCCCCGAAGGACTAGGTTATGTGGAAGGACGACTAGAAGGGGAAAGACTGGTGATTGAAAACCATTGTTATCAAACGCCTCAGTTTCGCAAAATGCACTTAGAACTGGCTAAACTGGGTAATAATCTCGATATTTTGCACTGTGTTATGTTCCCCCATCCTGACTATCCTTTACCGATGTTTGGTTGTGATATAGTAGCCAGTAAGGCGGGAACCAGTGCAGCGATCGCGGATTTATCGCCCACCAATCCTGAAAAGACTTTACCAACCACTTATCAAAAGGTTTTATCGAGTCTACCTCATCTGGAATTTTCTCAACCTCGGGAGCTTCCCCCCTGGGGTGATATTTTCTCGGATTTTTGTTTATTTATTCGCCCTAGTAACAAAGATGAAGAAAATCTCTTTCTCTCACGAGTTGAGCAGTTTCTTGAACTTCATTGTCGTCAATCTCTAGTGGTTCGACCTCTCGAGAGTGCTGAAAAAGCCTTATATTTAGCTGGACAATATAATTATTGTAGCCAACAACAAAAAAATGATAAGACTCGTCGGGTACTTGAAAAAGCTTTTGGGACTGAATGGGCCAATAAATATATTAATTTAGTTCTGTTTGATTTGCCCTCGGCTTAAAGGTTAATTCTTAGTCATTAGTCAGTAGGTAGCTCTTTGTCGGCTACCATTATTCATTAGTTATTTGACTAGAACTCCGCAAAAAACCGGGCAGTTCGATATTTCTTGACGGTTTTTTTTGAACGCTAGTTACAGAAGAGATCACAGGGGAAGGCCAATTAGATAAGTTAGCTGAAATCCCTTTGGTCATTGGTTCACTAGAAACCGTTTTTTCAGGCTCAAAAGCGGTAAAAAATTCATCTAAAAAAGCCTCTATTTCATCTTCATCTGGTAGGGGTTCCTCACAGTAATCTGAGTTGAGACTTGAATTGAAGTTTGAGGGAATTAGATCAATTTTAGAGGGGATATTTGGCTCATCTACAAAGGATTGACTTGTTTGATCTAAGCTCAAGTTGATCGGGTCTAAAAATTTACCTTCTATGTCTCTATCATAAGGGTTGATTTCTAATGTCGATTCTGCTAGATACTGAGAAGAAAGTTGTTGCCTATGACTCGACCAAGGCTGAATAGATGTTACTTTAGAGGTGAGAGAATAAGCCGTAGAAGAATGATTAAGTTGAGCTTGAGGAACTTCTAAACATTGATCTAAGGCGGCTTTATATTGTAAAGTATAGCGCTGCTGACGATGTAAGCGAGAACTTAATTCGGCTATTTCCTGTTCTAAAAAAATTAGTTTTTGTGTTTTTTCATTATTATCTTCTTTTAATAAAGCACATTCTCGTTCCAGGAGAGCGGCTTGTTGTTGAGTGCTTTCGAATTGTTGGGTCAAATTCAACAGAGAAAATTTTTGATTTTTAGTCAAATGTTGAGCTTGCTCTAATTCCCGAGTCAGATGAGTAATTTGTGCTTGAGTTTGAGTGAGTTCTTGAGTTTGTTTTGTTAAAAGAGACTCTGCACTACGGGAGCGCAAGGTTTGATTATGTAATTGATGCTGAGATTCCCCTAAAGCTTGCTCTAAATTAACGACGGTTTTCAGCAATTCGCGATTTTGTTGTCGCAATTTACGAACCACAGTTAACCACGACCGCTCTTGAGAAAATTCAGTTTTTGAAGAATTGAGGATTGTGGCTTGTATAGAGGAATCCTGTTCTTCTGATAAGTTGAGGAAAGATGATGGCTCTATTGATTCTATCACCTCTGCTGTAATCGAACCTGTTGAGATCTCTTCTAACTCTACAGAGTCAGACCACTCTTGAGGAACATAAATCACTTTTGGTAATAAATTGGATTGATCGGGTGGCATCTGGAATCGGTTGCTTTCACTCATAACAATCGTTATTCAGCTAAATCCTCTTTATGTAGATTGAATCTTTTTGTTGAGTGTTTCCTAACTCTTCAAGCTTTTCTGTATATTTTGACCGAATATAAAAAAAACTTATATGTAAGATAAAAATATTTTTTATTAAAACTCTTTACAAAGCTTAAGGGTTTGTCTAAGATGTTAGGCATATCATCCATTCCGTACCTTGATAATTTCATAGAAATCATAGCCATATGACAACTACATTACAGCAACGCGAAAGCGTTTCCGTATGGGAACAGTTCTGTCAGTGGATCACCAGCACCAACAACCGTTTATACATCGGTTGGTTCGGTGTGATCATGATCCCCACCCTTCTGACAGCTACCACTTGCTTCATCATCGCCTTCATCGCTGCTCCCCCTGTGGACATTGATGGAATTCGTGAACCCGTCGCTGGTTCTTTACTTTATGGAAACAACATCATCTCTGGTGCAGTTGTTCCTTCTTCCAACGCTATAGGTTTACACTTCTATCCCATCTGGGAAGCCGCTTCTTTAGATGAGTGGCTGTACAATGGTGGCCCTTACCAGTTAGTAGTATTCCACTTCTTACTCGGAGTGTTCTGCTACATGGGTCGTCAGTGGGAATTAAGCTATCGCTTAGGGATGCGTCCCTGGATCTGTGTAGCTTACTCTGCACCCGTATCCGCAGCTACCGCAGTATTCTTAATCTACCCCATCGGACAAGGTTCCTTCTCTGATGGTATGCCTTTAGGAATCTCTGGTACTTTCAACTTCATGTTCGTATTCCAAGCAGAACACAACATCTTAATGCACCCCTTCCATATGTTGGGAGTAGCTGGTGTATTCGGCGGTTCTCTGTTCTCTGCAATGCACGGAAGCTTAGTAACCTCTTCTTTAGTTCGTGAAACAACTGAAGTAGAGTCTCAAAACTATGGTTACAAGTTCGGACAAGAAGAAGAAACCTACAACATCGTAGCCGCTCACGGATACTTCGGACGTTTAATCTTCCAATATGCGTCCTTCAACAACAGCCGTAGCTTACACTTCTTCCTCGGTGCATGGCCTGTAATCGGTATTTGGTTCACCGCAATGGGAATCTCTACCATGGCCTTCAACCTCAACGGATTCAACTTCAACCAGTCTATTCTCGACTCACAAGGTCGTGTAATTAGCACCTGGGCTGATGTATTAAACCGCGCTAACTTAGGTTTCGAAGTAATGCACGAGCGCAACGCTCACAACTTCCCCTTAGACTTAGCGTCTGCTGAACCCGTCGTTGCTCCTAGCATCAATGGCTAAGGTTTCTAACAACTAAATAGTTACTGAAAAGCACTCTCTGAAATAGGGGGTGCTTTTCGGTTTTTGACTTTATTTTAAATAATCATTATTTTCATAATAAATTAGTTTTTATTTTTAAGATCCAATCAAAAATTCACCAATAACCGGAAAATGATCAGAAGGAATTAACCCTTCCCATTTTTGCTGATCTACCTTAGCTTGTTGTAATCGAGAGCGGCTATCATAATAAATAGTATCAATAGCATCTGTTGGTTGTTCCGTAAAATTGTTAAAACTGAGTTGTTTTTCTAAGGGAATTTCAGCAAGAGCATCATATAACTTGATCCCATTAGATAAAGGTCTTTCAAAGGTTGTTCTAGGCAAACTCCCAGGAGTAGCATTAAAATCAGCCGTCACAAATAGATAGCTATCGGTTAAATCTAACTGACTTAAGCGCTCTGTAATTAATTTTGCCCCTAATTCTCTAGCGGTTGCACTTCTATAGTCGAGATGAGTATTATAAAAAACGATCTTTTTCGCTTCATCGATCCCTTCAAACACTGCCCAAGTTACCATCCTAGGGTGAGGGTTGCCCCAACTTGCTGTAATACTTCCTGGAATTTCTGGCGTTTCACTCAGGAAAAAATCCCCCGTCTCTAAACATTTAAGCCGCCTCCGATGGTAGAAGATAGCACAATGTTCATTAGTTCCTGTCCCTGTGCGATCTCCCCCGACACTTTGATACTCTGGTAGCATCCGATGTAAGTCTAACAATTGATGAGCTTTTCCCTCCTGAGTTCCCATTAGGTCTGGAGAATAATAATTTAGAAGAGAGGCAATAGCGGCTCGTCGTACTCTCCAATTGTTTTGAGCGGGATCGGGTTTATCGTAACGAAGGTTAAATGTAATAATTTTCAATAACATTCTCGAGTTCCCCTAATTGAAAAAAATATACTTATGTACAGTGTAAGTTTAATTCGTGCTGATTCCTACGACCTTTCTCAATTACGCGCATCGGTAGAAAAGTTACTAGAACCATTAGGAGGAATACAAGCGTATGTCAAAAATGGTGATCGCGTTCTCCTCAAACCAAACCTTCTAACCGGTTCTTATCCTCAGAATGAATGTACCACTCGGAAAGAATTAGTGTATTGTGTAGCTCAATTAGTCATTGAAGCCGGCGGACAACCCTTTTTAGGAGATAGTCCAGCCTTTGGGAGTGCTAAAGGCGTTGCTGCCGCTAATGGATATTTACCTCTGATAGAAGCCTTAAATTTACCCATTGTTGAATTTCACGGCAAACCCTATCCCACCGAAAGCGAAAATTTTAATCATTTGCGTTTATCCAAAGAGGCTATGGAGGCCGATGTCATCATCAATTTACCTAAAGTTAAATCTCATGTACAGTTAACCTTAACTTTGGGCGTGAAAAATCTCTTTGGCTGTGTGCCCGGAAAAATGAAAGCTTGGTGGCATTTTGAAGCCGGTAAAGACTCAAGCCGCTTTGCCGAGATGCTTGTAGAAACAGCAAAAGCCATTAATCCTGATTTAACCATTATTGATGGTATTATCGGGCATCAAGGCAATGGGCCCAGTAAAGGGGAGCCTCGTCCGTTAGGAATATTAGGCGCATCATCGGATGTATTTGCTTTAGATCGAGTAATGGTCGAGGTTTTGGGGGTAGCTCCAAGCCAAGTTCCCACCCTAGCGGCTCAACGGCGTTTAGGATATAGTGCAGATTTAGAGAGCATCAACTTTCCTCTAGAACATCCCTGTGAGTTACAAATTTCTGATTGGAAGTTGCCGTCAGTCGTTGTTCCCATCGATTTTAGAATTCCGAGAGTTATCAGTTCTACTTTTAAACACCTCTATATAAGGTTAATTCAAGAACCTCTCAGTGTTTATAGCTCTAAATAAACCATGATCCTAAAAATCGGTTACAAAGACTACATACAAATACTCACGGGTGATTGTAATCTCGATTACAAGACATAAAGTCAATATCACCCTCCGATTGCTTATCCAAGCCGCCCGTTGTCTAGGGGCGGTTTCTCTTTTTACCGCTAACCGTCAACAGTTATAAGTTATGGGTTATCAATTCTGCCGGCTTTTGGGTGCTTACTTGTTGGCGATACGAAAGCCTGCTCCCGCGACCACTGCCTTCTGTCTCCTGTTTGTGTTAACAACTAATAACCCTTATTGCACTTTCTATAGAAGTAATGGGTAAAATACTAATAGAGAGGTTAGAATAAAGCCATCTCTAACTATAAATTACTCCATTCAAATTTCACTAATTACCTTTTATGGAATCCACTGGTCCAGTCGAGAGAGCATCCGAGCCTCCTAGTTATAGATGGGCAAACATTCTGGGAACTTTGATTGCTGTCTTGACTTTAACTATTCCAGCCCTAGCTATAGGGTACTATTCCTCTCATACCGGTCTAGAACCGTTATCACGCAACCCTTACACTTTAGATAAATCAGGTAACTGACGTATGGGAGAGTAAAGAACGATTCAAGAGGGATTTCAAGGACAAAAAGAAAATTTTTTCTTCAGTCTTATAAGTTTTTCAACAAAGAAGATAATCTGAACTAGGCAGAGGATAAACTGCCTGGGGAAACTAGCCATAATTATCATTATGGGGGCACGGATTGATGTTATAAATAACAACAGAGAATTAATAACTGACAACTATGTACTATTTGCCGGAACCTCCTTACTTTTTATTGATTTTTGGCTTATTTATGGGGATTACTTCGGGTTTAGCCTTTGAAGCCACCTTGAAATTAAAAGTTCAGCAATGGATGAAACAATCTAAAAAACAATTGAGCGAACAAAAACTAGGATTTGATCTATTATTTCCCTTTTGGGGAATAAGTATAGGAATTTGTATTTTTCTCTCAGCCGGATTAGAAATTTTTCTGGGAGATCGCTGGTTGTCTTATTCCATCGCGCTGCCCATGACAATTTTTATTGGCGGGTTAGTCTGGATGCAACTCGGTAAGGTGTTACAGCAATTGCTAGAAGGAGGATCACAGGCTATCGATTTAGATGCTTTTTAAGCTGTAAGTCTATTGTTGGGTGCGTTCATAGCTGAAAAAACGCACCTATTTTACGGGCTAGATTCGGCAAAATCCTAGTTGAAAATTTTTTTAGCTTTTTACTAATTATAGGTTTAACAAAAGACAAAACTGAAAAGAGTTCTCAATATAACTTCACTTGACAAACGGCTTATTTAATGTCTTTGACGCTCAGATTATTAAGTAAATTAACTAATTTTCATATAATGACAACTGACTAAGGACAGATGTAAGATGAAATTAAGTCTTTAATAAAGTAAGACGCGCTTACCTATTTAGCAAAATATTATTGATAGGAGCAAGAGTTTTAAAATGTCATTAATTGTATGTCCTGAGTGTGGTCACGAAAATACAGAAGATGCTCGGTACTGTGATATGTGTGGCATTGAACTGCCTCTGCCATTGGCTGCCGAAAGTTCTCCCCAGACAGAACAAGGAGAGTCAGATGATGCAGAAGAATTAATTTCCAACACATCAGAGGCAATCTCTTCTGAGCCGGAAACGCCTGAAATTCCTGTAGTCGCTACACAAGAGATTAATTCATCTTACGAAGCTGAAGCCGCCAAAAGTGTTGCAGAGGCAGAAGAAGAACCCTCACTAGCACCTCCTGTAGCCTCAGCTACAGTTCTAGATTGGGATGAACCAGAATTATCCTCGATGCCTTCTACAGCTTTAGAAGTAGTTGAAGCTATATTAGTTCATGAGGAAACGCAGACTCAGTTCCCCATCCCGACCGAAGAAAAACTGGTGTATTTGGGTAAACTTAATGAAGAAATGCCCGTACAAATTGATCTTAGCCAACTTCCCAATGCTGATATTATCTCCCGTGTTCATGCAGTAATTCATATCGAAGAGAAAAATTTTTATTTAGAAGATGCGGGAAGCCTCAATGGTACTGCTTTAAACGGAGAAACGATTAACCCAGGGGCACGTTTCCGCAAACAGTTAAATACAGGCGATACAATCACCTTTGGTCGTAATCGAAAAGTCGATTTAACCTTTCAAATTCAAGAGTAACTGTCTAGGTGAGTTACAGTCAATATGAGCAATTATCTTGCTATTGCTACCGTGACTGCAACTCTACAAAAAATCTTGCAATCCACTATTCAAGATGATGTAGAGGGGGCGAGGGTCACGACAATTCGGCCAGATGGACTAGGAAGAAGCACTCCAGAAACTGGAGTCAATATTTATTTATACCGCGTCAGTCCTGTAAATTGGCGTAATGCTGACTTACCGAGCCGACGCTCTACGGGAGAATTAGTGAAACGACCCCAAATAGCCCTCGATCTTAATTATATTTTAACATTTTATGGCAATGAAAGTGAGCTAGAACCTCAACGTCTTTTAGGGAGTGTGGTCAGAACTTTACACTCGGGTGCTATTCTCACCTCTGACCTGATTAGCGATGCGCTTGAAGATTCTTCTTTGCGATATTTACGCGGCTCAGATTTGGCGCAACAACTTGAACAAATAAAGTTTATGCCGCTACCTCTGTCGACGGAAGATTTATCTAAAATTTGGTCTGTCTTTTTTCAAACCCCTTACGCCCTTTCGATGGCTTATCAGGCCAGCACGGTGTTAATTGAAAGTGATGAGATTCCTAAACGCGCTTTACCAGTACGTCAGCCAAGAATCATGCTTGTTCCCTATAAACCCGTCATTACAGAAATTGTCACGCTAGACGAATTGAGTGGGGTTTGGGGAAAAAGTCCCTATCGTCCGATTTTAGCCGATAGTAATCTAAAAATTCGCGGTTCTGGGTTAAAAGGAGACCTGACCCATGTACAAATTGCTCAGGTAGAAGTGTTACCCCAAGAGGTTAGCCATCAGGAGGTTGTTCTTAATTTAGGTTCATTTCCCGAGGGTGCCCTCAGGCCTGGGGTTCAAAGTTTACAAATTATTCAACGGGATGCCACAGAGCAACAGCATATTGTAGAATCTAATATTTTTCCTTTTGTGTTATCTCCCACGATTCGAGAGCTTCGCATTGCTCAGGTTCAACCCTCTAGAGAAGAAGATTTACGCGAAGTTGAACTGATGATTTCGGTTAGTCCCTCTGTGGGAAAAAGGCAACAGGTGAACCTATTGCTCAATCAATTGAGTCCGGACAATCCGGCTGAATATTCTTTTAAAGCGGCTACTCGAGCCATAGATAGTGATCTGATCACCGTTCGTCTTACTAATATCAAACCGGCAGAATATTTAGTCCGCATTCAGGTAGACGGGGTAGAAAGTCTGTTAACGGTAGATACTGATACACACAGTCCCACTTTTGAGCAGTATATTGGACCATTAATTGCGATCGCTTAAAGAGTTTTTGAGTAAAATATTAAAACCCACTGAAATTAATTCAGTGGTTACTCTTATCTAAAATTCACTAATTCGCGCTTGACAAGAGTCAAATGGGCTATTGAGCGAATGCTCCCCTGATGGGGGTTTATAATAGATATTTAATGATCTCAAAATAACCCACGACTATATGCAGAACTTCCAAGCGCAAATCGCTATTGCCAATGGCAAAGTAAAGGCAGATAAAAAGAACGAAGGAAATGACCCAAAATAAAATTGATTTTTTCATGGTTTTACAAGCCCCTTTCGTATTTTAGGCTTTATATTTCTATCCTAGAAAAAATTTTTACTAATTTAATTTGAAAAAAATTTAAAATCGTTTAATGAATTCGTTTATCTGAAAACACAAGCCAAGAATATTTTAACTGAAACAAATATAGCTAGGGTTTTAAATTCATTTAAAATTCATTTAAATCAAATTAAACCCTTTCAAGCATTAAGCCATTAAAAAAGTGTGCTAGACTGTTTTTAGTTTAGGAGGAAATAAGAATGAAAGCTTATTTAAAACTTTATCAACCCAATGAAAAAGAGTATGGTCTATACAACCTTTCAGAACTATTTAACCCTTTAACAGGAAAAAACTCCATAACGATAGGCAGAGCAGATGAAGATGGTCAATTTGATATTAATACTGACATCAAACTGCCAGCCGAGGATAAATTAGTGTCTCGGAAACATTTTTCAATTGAGTTGAAAGCAGACTGCTATTTTTCGGTCAAAAATCAAAATAGTACCCATCCAGCACTTCTCAAAAAAGCTAATAAGCCATCTGTTGACGTTGACAATTACGTGATTGATGAAAATGAATATCGACTTGAAGATGGAGATAGGATTCTTGTTCAGAGTAATTTTTCGGTAGAGGCAAATCCATTTTGGACATTTTGTTTTTATGATCCTGATCAAACAGATTCTTGTGAAAATTATCCTTTTGAAGTTAAATATAACTACAATTTGACTTCAAAGCTTTTGTTTGTAAATAGCAGAAATCTACCAACCGAACGTATTGATTATACGGGAAATGAATTAAGACTTCTTGACTGTATGGCCAATAAGGTTTATGAAAACCAAGATAAACATTGTTTTAGCTCTCATGAAGAGCTAATTTCAGGAGTCTGGCCAGACTATATTGACTCTCCTCCTCCCCGTCAACGCTTGCGACCTCATGTTAGCAAAATTAATCAAGAAATTGCTAATAAATTTGGCAAAAATGCGCCGAAATTAATCGAAAATATTCACGGTCATGGATACCGCTTAAATAATTGTCTTGTTACTACTTCAAAGTTATACAACTAAAAAGTTGTTTTAAGAGTAGGCTCTCACATCTGTTAAACAGGCAGATGTGGTTTTTTTTAAGCGTTGTTAGGGTATTGAGCTTATAAATTCTCAGTTTAATCGTTTCTTTCTTCTCTTTAAACAGTTTTTGCGCTATATAATTTTATATAGACTTTATTGCTGGTGTTCATAGAACTAATATACTATTCCTTTCTCACTAGCGATAAAGCCGCTTCTTTTTCTCTGAGAGTCGATGGGTAAGTTATGACAGAAAATACAAAATATGGCACGATACTAACTTTGATAATAACAGGGAGCTATGAATATTATAGGAACCTCTGCTTCCGTTATCTGTATTAATCCCGACTGTGCGGTTAATAATAATAATGATTGGCCCGTCCACAACCTAGAAGCCAAAAATGTAAAATCCGAAGGTTTTTCTTGCCCATGCAACGTTACGTCAGCATGGAATCTAGGATGGAAAAGCAAGAACGGCAATATTTATTTTTTGAGAGGCCATATAGGAAAGGGAGGAGGCGGAAGTATATATAAGGCTTACAAGTACAACTTAACAGATAAAAGATTTGAGGAGGGGTATGCCATAAAAATTTTACGAGATAATAGTAATAATCTTGAAGAGTCTCGAAAGCAATTAGACCGTGAAATTGAGGGTCTTCAACAAGCTTATAATGCAGGAGCCAGAGTCCCTAAATATATTGACCATTATTATCCTGATGCTCAAAATACTAATGAGCAACATAGTTATTTTTTTTTAGTTCAGGAATTTATTGAAGGAGATAATCTTGAGAAGATATTACAGCAGGAGCAACAGAAGATTACCATCGGGAATCCAACTCTTCTGTTTGAAGAACGAAGGGTTTTCAATTATTTAATAGAAATGCTGAAAGATCTTCACTTACTTTACCGCAATCAAGTTCTTCATAGAGATATAAAACCTCTTAACATTATTTGTAGAAAGGTTAAGACGAACTCTCAGGATGAGCATGAACAAAATCTACAGCTATACTTAGTAGATTTCGGCTCTTCCAAGCTTGTCCCTATCAAAAATCCATATTTTACTATAAATTATTCGTCAACAATTCTTTACGCACCTCCAGAAACTTTAAGTAGTAAATTACAATTATCAAAGGAGGACAGATACTGCTATGAATTGTTAATGAATTTTTTTTATGACAATAAGCAATTAGAGACTTTTATGTGGACAAGGGATCTTTATTCATTAGCTGTAACTATGTTTAGCCTTCTTATTAAAAGTCCCTCAAAACTTCATTCTTGTTATCGTTGGAATCCATCAGATAATGAGTGGAATAAATGGATGTTGGAAATAGAGAAAAAAGCTCCTAATATCTATCCAATTCTAGAAAAAATGTCACGTTTTTTTCCAAATAAACGATATAAGACTGCCATTGAAGCCCTTTTGGATGCTAGTACAGAGGCATGGTATGCCTATGGGGATAATATTTGGCTGTTAAGTAATGATTTTTTGAGAGCTATTAAATCTGATCCCGAGTTGCCTCAAAAATTAACTAATAAACAAAATAAATTTATACAACAAAGTCAAAAAGAACATAAAAAACAAAGAAGGGAAGAAATTTCAAGAGATTACGAAAACACAAATTAATAAATAATTTTTATGCTTCACTTTATTCATAGGAGTTTTTATGCAGAATAATAATGACCTTGAACAAGAATTTATTGATCTGGTGGATGATTGGTTAGAGGAATGGGAAAACTTAGCCCAACCTAGGAAGGATGGGAAATTATTTTACAAGCAAATTTTCGATTGGACTAACAAACAAGATATTGCTCTGGCAAAAATATTGGTAAATATTATTCGTGATAATTCTGAAATTTTTCCTAGTTTATCTGAGGAAAATTTGCCAAATATTAAAGAAATAATTAAAGAAAAATTAACGCAAAATCCTGAAATAAAAAATCAATTTAAAGAAAGGTTAGAAGAATTAAAACAAAAAATTATAAATAACAACAATTATTCCCCTCGGGAGTTGTTGGATTTACTTGAAAAAATTTGGAATTCTACCGAACCAATACGAGAAGAAGATGAAAACCATTCCTTAGTAGAAGAATTATTGAATATAGGATTAATAAAAAAAGATTCAAAAGGAAAGCTAATACCCTTTAGCTGGATTTATCAAGATTTATTTGACTTAAAAGAAATTCCCACCGTAAGGGGAACAGATTCCTCTCCGCCGAATCCACTTGACGGAACCAGCTTGCCACCCCCGCCACCACATCAAAAAGGATTGTCTCGACCTCTATCTTTAACTATTTTCATAGGAATAATTTTTCTTATGTTTTATGGCTGTGTTAAGTCTATTTTTTTTCCAGACCGATCAATACAGCCAACAGTTTCACTGTGCAAAGACTTTAAAAATCGAGTGTTTAACACAGGTCTAATCGAAGATCGAAATGAACTTCGAGACGAAAGAGACAAAATTATTCAACAGATAGCAGATTCCTTAAATCTGCATTCTAAAAAGTCCCTTCAAGAGCTTTGTGATGATAAAGACTTAGAAATAAAGTTTGCTGAAGTATTATATACACAGGCGAGCCGACTGGCCGAGGAAAAAATCTACGTAGGAAATTCGTCACTTCCAAGTGGTAAATATGGAGCCGTCAGATCTCTATGCCTCATCTCACAAACAGCACTTGATCTAGATCCAGAATTGAAAAAAAAAGTAATAAACCTAATGTCGGGCTGGCGCACCATAGAAACAGTAAAAAAACAAGTAGAAGCAGAAATAGAGCTAATACAACAAGAAAAAGGAAGAGTCAACCTTTCTCGCTGTCCTGCCGATCAACCTTAACATTCATCGGTCTTTTAGTTAGTGTTTTCTTCCTCTCGTCGCGTTCAGAATCTTTAAAAAGCTTATAAGTCCCCGCATACTCATCTACAATTGATAACCTTATTCCATGCCTAGCACGAAGAGGAATTAATCTGTTAGACCCTTGTTGTCGGAGGATCTGTCGTCGGGTATTAAAAGATTCAAACTGAAAAATACCATAACCTATAGCAACCCAAGCCAACCAACTAGCTAAGGCAGTAAATCCACAGATCACAACCCATCCTAGCAACTGAATCGAGATCATCTGTAATCGCTGTGGTAAGTTAGTTCCATCTATACCGCCATATGGCAAAGAATTTGGGTTAGCAAAAAAACCCACTGCCAAAGTCCCCCAAAAACCGCACCCTAGATGAACAGGTATCGCACCGACTGGATCGTCAATTTTCAGTTTCGGCAAAATAAATGCTTCACCAACAACAACAAATATGGCACTGCCGCAGCCTATCACCAAAGCTTGTTCAATCCGGACATAGGCCGATGATGCGGTGATCGCCACTAATCCCCCTAATATACCATTAATAAAAGTTCCCAGAGATGGATCTTGGTCTGCTAAACCTTGAACGATGAATATGGCTGTAATTCCACCTGCCGCCGATGCTATCATTGTGGTTACGACGATATGAGGAACATAAGATAAGTAAGTCGTCGAACCTCCGTTAAAACCAATCCAACCAAGCCATAAAATAAAGCCGCCTAGGGTTACGAATCCGGGACTATGAGCTATATTCAACTTATTTGTATGATCCTCTGGCGCAGAGTATTCAACGGACGTGCTATTGCCTTGCCTTATTTCTTTTTGGGGATCGTAATCAAATTGAGTCCATCTTGGGCCGAGTAACCAAGCTCCCATCAAGGCGGCTGTCCCTCCCACAGAATGAACAACGGTTGAGCCAGCAAAATCCCTAAAATTAAGCTGATACAACCAGCCAAAAGGTCCCCAAGCCCATTGTCCAACGATAGGATAGATAAACAGAATAAGGACAAAGCTAAAAATAAAAAAAGCATTAAACTTAACTCGTTCAGCCACCGCTCCCGAGACTATGGTAGCCGCCGTATCAGCAAAAACCAACTGAAAGAAAAATAAGGCGGCAAAAGAACGATTAGGCCACATCTGTTTCAAGCAAGAAAAGCCATTCTCAGGAAATCCAAGAGGATTGCTACCTTTGTTGCTATTTTGCACCCCGGTAACAGAAGGGTCAACAAGAGTAGGAAAAGATAACTCAAAACCTAAAGCCCATCTGCCTGTATGGGTTTGGATATTAGTGTTTGGTAGCGGACAGGTATAAGATTGATTGTTTAAGAGATTTACACCATCGCCAAACATCACATTAAATCCTAACAGCCAAAAAGCAAGCGTCCCAATACAAAAAACCACCACATTTTTAGCTAAGATATTAATTAAGCTTTTTCTGGTGCAAGACCCTGCCTCTAGTAATGCAAAGCCAGCATTCATAAAAAAAACTAATGCTCCAGCAATGACCAGCCATAGTGAGTTGATAAAAATGTTCAGGCTTTCCTGGTTATCGATTAGGCTGTCTACTTTATTGTTTAACTGGTATAGCGGGTCATTTAAAGGGCTATTTTGCGCTACCCCTTTCACTCCCACTGAAACTAACACAGCCACTAAAAACAGGAAAAAAAGCCAATATCTTGATTTCCAATAGCTATTCATCTTTATTATTTCTTCTAAAGGATGCTTCTTAATCTTAATACAGTATTTCGGCTAAGGTAGGCATTTTTAGGGACTTTTGACTTGGGAACCTCCTTTTTAAGATAATCATTAACATTCTTGGGAGCATAAAATTTTTTTTGTCGTCATGGTTGATAGTCGGTTTATACCCAGTGCTGGTCTAATCTGAAATTCAATCTTCAAACGTTACATCATCTGTCGATTGATCAACGAATTGACATTTTTTTTGTTGAGTAACTCCGTGTAATTTGGCTAATTGTGGTGTGAGTATTGTGTAGATGGTTTTAAAGCTGACGCGACCTAAACAAAAATCCCCTCTTACTCTACTTCGGCAAATAATTTATCTATTGCCGGTTGTCTCTGTGGGGGGTTGGTGGAGTTATAACGAAATTCAAAGCTATCTGGTTAAACCAGAGGCAATCGTTGTTTTAGGAGGACATGAAGAGCGAGAACGCTATGCCGCTCATTTAGCCTCAAAAAACCCCACATTACCCATCTGGGTTTCTTCTGGAAGTCCTTCTAATTATGTTAAACGGATCTTTGCTAAAGCAGGAGTAAATAGCACTCGCCTTCATCTCGATTATAAAGCCAAAGATACGGTAACAAATTTTACCACTTTGGTCGATCAATTAAAAGCACAAGGCATTGATAGTGTTTATTTAATCACTTCAGAAAACCATATGCGCCGCGCTTGGATTGTGGGTGAGATTGTTTTTGGCAGTCGAGGAATTGTCATTAAACCCCTTGCCGTTCCTTCCCACGCCCGACCAGAATCTTTTAAAAAATGTTTACGCGATGGAGCCAGAGCCTTGTTATGGTTAATGACTGGTTCTACAGGAGAAAATTTTTTAAAGTATTTTTTAATTTTAGTTATTCATTAAGGGCACACTTCCCAACTCGAAAAAGCTCTGTTTTTGGACACTCTCTCTGTTGCCGCTTTTATGCGCTATACTATTATACGTAGTCGTTATGAGTTTGTATAATTACTATGACAACCCCGCATATAGAAAATTTAGTCATTATTGGTTCTGGTCCGGCTGGATACACAGCAGCGATTTACGCAGCGAGAGCAAACTTAAAGCCTGTCATGTTTGAGGGGTTTCAAAAAGGGGGTATTCCAGGGGGACAACTGATGACGACAACAGAAGTGGAAAACTTCCCCGGTTTCCCAGAAGGAATTACAGGACCTCAATTAATGGAACGCATGAAAGCCCAAGCGGAACGTTGGGGAACAGAATGTCATACCGAAGATGTAACCGAAGTCGATCTATCTCAACGTCCTTTTACGATTCGTTCTACAGAAAGAGAAATTAAAGCTAATAGTATTATTATAGCGACAGGCGCTACAGCCAAGCGCTTAGGGTTGCCTAGTGAGGAGAAATATTGGAATTATGGGATTTCGGCTTGTGCCATTTGTGATGGGGCTAGTCCTTTATTTAGAGGACAAGAATTAGTGGTTATTGGTGCTGGAGACTCTGCCGCAGAGGAAGCAGTATTTTTAACTAAATATGGCAGCCATATTCATTTATTAGTACGTCGGGACGAAATGCGGGCATCAAAAGCCATGCAGGACCGGGTCTTAAATAACCCTAAAATTACGGTTCACTGGAACACTGAAGCCGAAGATGTGTTTGGCAGTGACCACCTCGAAGGAGTAAAACTGATCAACAATTTGACAGGGGAAAAAACAGAAATTAAAGTCGGCGGATTATTTTATGCCATTGGTCATAACCCCAATACTGAGTTATTTAAAGGAAAATTAGAACTCGATCAAGTGGGTTATATTGTCGTCAAACCCGGCACAGTACAAACTTCTGTAGAAGGGGTTTATGCTGCCGGAGATGTACAGGACCATGAATACCGTCAGGCGATCACCGCAGCCGGAACCGGTTGTATGGCGGCCTTAGCGGCAGAGCGCTGGTTATCTGAGCATAATTTAATTCAAGAATACCGTCAAACCCCGAAATCAGAAGAATATACCCCCACAGAAAAAGCTGCTACTGTTGTGGCTGATACCGAAGAGACTTTTGATATTAATAAAACTCGCTATGTGGGAGGCTATGCTTTACGGAAATTATTCCATGATAGTGATCGCTTAATCATGGTTAAATATGTTTCTCCTACTTGTGGGCCTTGTAAGACTCTTAAACCAATTTTAGATAAAGTGGTGGATGAATATGAGGGAAAAATCCACTTTGTCGAAATTGATATCGATGCTGACCCAGAGATTGCTAAAACTGGCGGCGTAGTGGGTACGCCTACCGTTCAATTCTTTAAAGATAAACAATTTTTAAAAGAAATGCGCGGCGTTAAACAAAAGAGTGACTTTCGTAGTGTGATCGAGAGTTATTTACCAGCAGGAGTTAAATAGTTTTCCAAATTATAGGGGCAGTGCTTACTCGGCTGCTCCTCCAAGTTTATTGATTTTTGAGCAATTCTGGATGTGATGATGATATTATAAGCATTTTTGAAAAGCTTAAATCTTAACATCACCGTAAACAAATAATTTATTTCTAGTATTAATTTTTTAAAATTGCCTAATAATTCTTTAGATAGATGCCGATAAATTCTCAATTTTAATCTAAAAATTTTCTAATTTTAAGGCTATTTTCACCAGATTGTCATATTTTCTTCACAGCCTTGACATAATAAAAATATTATAAATTTATACAGGAAATTTTGTTAATTGCTATCAGCCTCGAAGGAGTTAAATTATGGCTATTCAAAAACAAGCCAGACTGTTATTAACTAAAGCGCGTCTTCGTGCTGAACGTAGACAATTATCGATGTTAAATCGGCTAATAGAAAATTTAAACGACTCGCTAGATTTTGATGATAAATCCCTAATTTTTACCGAAAATAGTCCGGGCAATTTTAAGTAAACCCTGTGAAACCATGATTATAGGGGCAGTGCCAAAGCTGCCTCTAAAGTGTCCCCCTTATAGGATTTGTTTATCCATTTATTTTTTTCGCTAATTTTTCAGCGCTGCGAAGAATTTGACCGGCTAAAATAGCCGCACCAAAACCATTATCAATATTCACCACTCCGATTCCTGTAGCACAAGAATTAAGCATTGTCAATAGCGGAGCCACTCCACCAAAACTCACCCCATAACCGATGCTAGTGGGTACGGCAATCACCGGACAATCCGCCATTCCTGCCACCACACTCGGTAATGCTCCCTCCATTCCGGCCACCACAATTAATACATCTGCATGGGAAATCAAGTGACGATGACTTAATAAGCGGTGAATGCCGGCGACTCCTACATCCCAAAGACGTTTTACCTCAAACCCACACAGTTCTCCCGTTATGGCGGCTTCCTCGGCGACGGGAATATCGGCTGTTCCTGCCGTTAGGATAGAAATAATGCCTGTGGCGTTGATCTTCAGTGTTCCCGTTTTGAGGGCACAAATTCGGGCAACCGGGTAGTAAATTAAACCCGGAACAAGTTCTTCTAAATCTTCAGCAACTTCAGATTCAATACGAGTCGCCATGACGACAGGATAATGTTGGCGCATCGCCTTCATAATTTGGGCAATTTGTTCAGGGGTTTTGCCCGGACCCCAGATCACCTCCGGAAAACCTGTCCTTAATTGGCGATGATGGTCTATTTTAGCAAATTCTTCCAGAGGTTCAAAACTGAGGTGTTTGAGTTGTTCTAAAGCTGTTGCGGGACTAACTTCTCCCTTAGCAATGGCTTCAAGAAGGTTTTGCAAAGTTTCAGGTTGAGTCATGGGTTATTAATCATTAGTTATTAGTCATTAGTCATTAGTTATTAGTCATTAGTCATTAGTCATTAGTCATTAGTTATTAGTCATTAGTCATTACTTATTAGTTATTAGTCTAAATTGAGCGATTATCTATTACCTATTATTTAGAGAGATATGGGTAAATTTAGCTAATTTTAGGCTGTTGTTAACCCCTTGTTTCTTGTTGATTGCAGAAAGTTAGGGATTAACTATTGAACTAAGGACTAATGACTAATGACTGATGACTACTCCCTAATTAATGATTTTACCCTGTTCATCGGCCAATAGATTTTGTAAGCCTGACCAAAGATATCCTCTTTAGGCAAAAATCCCCAAGCATGAGAATCAAAACTGTTGTTGCGGTTATCTCCTAAGACAAAATATTGTCCAGAAGGAATAATAGCAGGCCCCCATTGATAATTAGGCGGCTGGGCAATATAGTTTTCTTTTAAGGGTTGATCATTAATAGAAACTATGCCATGATCAATCAGAACTTTGTCTCCAGGTTTACCAATTAATCGTTTAATATAAAATTCAGCTTTGGGATCGACGGCTTTAATTTCATCAGAAGGTCTAAAAACAACAACATCGCCGCGTTGAGGCTGATAGGTTTTCGATTTAGAAACAAAAACGCGATCACCTACCTGTAAAGTTGGCTGCATTGACTCGCTAGGAATGATAAATAATTCTATCTTTTGATTAATCCATATAGGAATATAACTACTGATCAGTCCCCAAGCAAAAATTAAGCCTACTATTATAGCGAGTAAAGATCTTTGAGAAAGATGAAAGCGTTGATTAGGGTAAGGAAAACTGATGTAGGCGTGATAGGTGGCGATAGCGGCTAGAGTGGGAGGAATAGACAACAGACTCGGAAACAACCCTTCTAACTTCCAACAAATGAGGAAAGCCGATAAAAAAACCATTCCCCATAATACGTTTTGATTATATAATTGCCCCAAGCCAGGTAAAATCCGAGAAGCAAAAACAGCAAACCAAGGGTTTTTATTCTTGCGAGGAATTCTTTCGCCAGTGGTGTCTTCTTGCTGATAGTAAACACAGAGAAGCGCATCAAGAATACTAGCACCATAAATGACTACACTCAAGAAAAGACAGATCAAGCCTGTCATAATTTTGCCTTGAGGACTAAAAATCGACTCTAAGGCATAAAATATTACAAATATTTGCAAGACTATTAACAAAAATCCTCGGCTCAGTTTTCCCGCGTATAGCTGCCCCATACCGGGAAAAAACATGGAAAGGTTAACTGCTAACCAGGGATCTTTACTAAAGTTTTTCACAGGAGAAAAATACGCCTGTTTATATAGTTGTTTTAATGATAGCTTGTTGGTGAGTGTCATCGCTACAGAGAAATTACTGATTAAATTCGAGCAAGTTAAATTAGCACCAGTCGGTTAGGGCTGGGTATGAGCCATAATCTAATTACAAATTATCACTAAAATACCGTTGATATAATTCACAACTCGATTTTACATGATCGCCTTCTAAGGTTACTAGCCCCATACTCTCTAATTTATAGGCTAAAGTGGGTTCTAATTGTACCCCTTCATCAGAATTTACCACTGTTTTCATGGCGGCGGCTAACTCGGGTTGTTTTTGTAAATTATCCCAATGACGACGCAAATGAGAGCCATAAATTCCTCCTTGGGTAGGAGCTTCTTGCAATAACTTTTCTTGGGTAATACTGGTACTAGCAAGAGCTTCAAAAGCTAACTTAAGCAGATAAGGATGTCCTCCAACCATAAGATTTAAATTTTCCAAAAACTCTTGCATCTGGGGATCATGATTGCCATCCAATCCATAAGAGTGTGCTAAAGTTTCTACCTGTTCTGTATTAAATCCTGGTAATTTAACCTGTTTACCTACATTAAATGGAGATTGATTAGCATCTAATTGTATGTAAATTTCAGTAGAATTAGCAATAACTAGACGTAAATTCTGCCAAATTTCTAAATTGTTAGCTTCTTCATGCCAATAGCGCAACATAGGTAAAAAGTCTTTAGCAATTTCAGGATATTCAAATACCCGATCTAAATTATCTAGCCCTAATACTAAAGGACTATCTAACTGTTCTAAAAGATATCCTTGAAAATAGGTTTTACAACTGACCAAACTGCCAAAAAGCTCTTCATCCCAATAATCATCTAACATGGGTTTAAGTCCTAATTCTCGGCTAATGTTGGCACAAAACCACCTCAAAAACTTATCTAAAGTGGTCAGCATTGCCCCTTCGGCTTCTCGTAGATTTAAATACACACTCCGACAACCACAAGCATCAGCATGAGACAGAATCAGTTTAACCAGAGAAGTTTTTCCCATTTTTTCAGGCGCTTTAATGCGAATCAAAGCACCCGGCTTTAAAATTTCTTGAGAACAGTCGGATTCAATGGGAGGACGAGGAATATACACCGCACCATCGGAAGGGGGAGGTACTCGCACTTCAAAAGTTGTCAGCGCGTTATTTTGGGGGATAGCCCCAGCCGATTTCCACTCAGGATATTTAAGTTCTTTAAGCCATTCTCGTAGAATTTGAAATTTACCCGGGCCTTTACTGCCGGGTCGAATTTCAAGACAACCATTCGGTTTATCGCTGGCAAAGTAGCTATAAACTTCCGTCATTTGTTTTTTGTACGTTTCATGACTGGCGGCTTCAGCTAATTCCCAGACTTCTTTATCCGGCTTACGCCAGTTTTCATAAGCAAAGCGCACTAAAAAAATTTCTTTGAGTTTTCCATGAAGGTCGTAGTCATGGGCAATTTGTTTGAGGAATTCATCCCAACCTTTTGGTTTCATCTGTTTTTGCCTAGGAGACTTCAATAGGTGAGTGCGTCAGTTCTATTCTACTTATTTCCATTATTTTCTACTTTGACTCAATCAGTCGGGGGACTGACATGAACAAGCTAAAGAGATTACCCTAAAAATAGCCCGTTATGGGTAAGTAGAACCGTGTGCAAAGGAGATCGATTATGAAAAGAACCATGACAATCACAATGACTTTAGCTTTTGTGTTAATCTCCAGTGTAAGCTCATGGGCTACCGCTACCAATGTTGACCATAATCAGGTTCAAAAACTAACTATAGTCAATGGTGGTGATGGCTGTAAAGGAGATGAAAAAGACCCCTGTGAGCCACCAAAAGCGAATCGATAGATTGTTTTAACCAACCAAGCTGGCAAGAGGCTGTCCTCATTTTAAATTTTCACTTTGATTAGATAAAAAAGCGATAATTTTTCCCATGCTTTTTCTATCCATCCAACGAGTAACCTCCTCTGGGACATTAATAGGATTTTCCCTGAGTCGAGTTAAATACTTCAAAAACCTGACGACAAAAATATTTGAGTTTTTCTTCTACCTCAGTCACTGGCTGATATCTCCCAACCAATTGCCAATTTTCGATAGTTGAGAGCCGCCAAGCTTCTCCCTGATGGTTAAATCCTACTGTTTCTATGCCAATTAAACGTTTCGTCTGCTCCACCGGATCAAGATGAAAGCGAATTTGAACCAGAATGCTACGACTTTGAACTCGTCTGCTCCAGCCGGGTAAGTGAAAACCAATATCAATTGATTGAGGATCTACTAAGTCTTGGGTATCAGGATCATTACGCCAAGGCTTGAGATCGGCTTTAGCATCAGGAAATTGAGATTTAAAGAGGTTAACGATCGCAGCGATTTTTGTGGCTACATCTAGACCTTTTGCTTGTTCTGATGCGTTCATGTCTATTTTCCTCCCGTTTATTTCTCTCTTGAGACTGTTTCACTATTTCTTGTAGCTAATTTTAAACGGAAGTTTTAAATATGGGTAATCTTACTGGAAAAAGAATCTAAGCTACCCAGTGCCGATATTAGCTGTTGTTAGCCCTCTTCTATCACTTCATAATCTCCTGGGAAAGTTTCGTTTTGATCATAATCAAAATCATCATCGCTTTGAGGAAAATCTGTTTCAGTGTAAGGCTTGGTTTTATCGTTGAATGAGTTTGTTAGCTCGGTTTGTGTATAGCGTTGGGTTACGTCGGTTGGGAATGAGGTGTTTCCTACCCCCGTCTGAGTAAAAGTTTTTGAGGATGAAGTATACGATGAAGTTGACTTACTATTGTCAATGGTGTCAGTAAAGGTATAGTTGGTTACTGGTGGTTGAGTCTGTGTTTTAAAGTCTGTTTCGCTGATCAGGTCAAAATCTTCTGAAATATTATCAAAAGATGACATTGTCCCTCTGGCTGTTCCGGCTCCTTGGTGGATGATGGTGCCCATTTCCAGAACGCTTTGGCGAAATTCTTCTAAAATTCTACTGAGTTGGTCTATACTAATGGAGTTATCCCGCAAAGCTATAGCGAGCGTTTCCTGCTTCTTCTGACTTTTCTGCTTGAGAGGTTCAGGCACTAAGCGGCTATGCTCTTTAATAATATTTTCGTAGTCGTGGATTAAGCTGTCAGCCTGATTTCTGATTTCAACAAATTGTTTTCGTTTTTCATCATATTGCCGATATTTTTCGGCTTCTTCTCTCATTTTTTCAATTTCACTCGGTTTTAAGCCTCCTGTATGGCTAATTAAAATACTTTGTTCTCGGCCTGTTCCTTGATCGCAAGCACCGACCTTGAGAATACCATTGACATCAATTTCAAAAGTCACTTCAATTTGAGGCACACCCCGAGGCGCGGCCGGAATGCCCGCCAATAAGAATTTGCCTAGAGTTTTATTATCTTTAGCCATAGCCCGTTCCCCTTGTAGAATATGAATTTCTACTGAGGTTTGTCCGTCTGTGGCGGTGGAGAAAACTTCTGATTTACTGGTGGGGATAGTGGTATTGCGTTCTATGATGCGGGTAAACACCTCTCCTAATGTTTCAATTCCCAAGGACAAAGGGGTGACATCGAGTAGCAAAACATCTTCTACTTCACCCCCTAAGACTCCTCCTTGAATAGCGGCTCCTAAAGCGACAGCTTCATCAGGGTTAATGGAGCGATCAAGTTGACTACTGGAAAATACTTGTTGAATGGTTTTTTGAACCGCAGGAATGCGAGTAGAGCCTCCTACTAAAATTACTCGATTAATTTCACTGGGACTGAGGCCACAATCTTTGAGTGCTTGGCGTACGGGTTCTAGGGTAGATTCTACAAGACCACGACTTAATTCTTCAAATTTGGCTCTAGACAATTCGGTTTCTAAATGTTTAGGTCCGGTTTCATCGGCTGTAATGAAGGGTAAGTTAATCGAGGTGGATAGCATACTCGAGAGTTCTATCTTGGCCTTTTCTGCCGCTTCTCGCAGCCGTTGAACGGCCATTTTATCGGTTCCCAAATTAATTCCTTCAGTGGTTTTAAAATTATCTATCATCCAACGGACGATCAGATTATCAAAATCATCGCCTCCTAAGTGATTATTTCCGGCAGTGGCTTTAACTTCAAATACGCCATTTCCCAACTGGAGAATAGAAACGTCAAAGGTTCCTCCTCCTAAGTCAAAGACTAAAATATTTTGCTCTTCATTTTGTTTATCAAGTCCGTAGGCCAAAGCCGCCGCCGTCGGTTCATTAATAATTCGTAACACTTCTAACCCGGCGATGGTGCCTGCATCTTTTGTGGCTTGTCGTTGAGCGTCCGTAAAATAGGCGGGAGTTGTAATTACGGCTTCGCTAACCGGTTCTCCCAAATAGGCTTCGGCATCGGCTTTAAGCTTTTGCAAAATCATTGCCGAAATTTCTTGAGAGGTGTAATCTTTATCTCGAATGCGAACATTGACCGTATCATCTCGGCCTTTAGCACAGTTGTAAGAGACTCGAGAGCGCTCAATTTCAGTCTCATCCCAACGACGTCCAATAAATCGCTTAATACTGTAAACTGTATTTTCTGCGTTGGTAACCGCCTGACGTTTAGCTAACTGACCTACTAGGCGCTGCGAACCTTTAGTAAATCCAACAATACTCGGGGTTGTGCGTCCCCCTTCTGAATTAGGGACAATAATCGGCTGACCCCCTTCGAGAACAGCGACGCAACTATTGGTCGTCCCTAGGTCTATCCCAATGACTTTTCCCATAGCGCTTCGGCAACACTTGTGTTATGTGAGACTGAAACTGTGATAAGCAGTTAGGAGCAATCTAGGCTTTTTGGTCTTGGGTAAAGACTATTCGTTGGTTGACTCAACTTTATCGGGTCTTTAAATACTCGATTATTACTTAAGAACAAACACGAATTTTCCCGACTGATCCTACCTTTGACTAAACTTCTTAGGTGTAATTAACCCTTATTCGCATCACACCTAAGATTTAATTCCTCTTTCCCTACTGAATTTAGCCAATGCCAGCCTACTGATGGTTCAATTCCACAAGATAGACTAATTTAAAACAATTAGCTGCTTTTTTAACTTGTTTACAGCAGGGGTTTAACTGTTATAGGTGGGTTTAGGTTAGGAGAACAACGAGGAATCTACTATCTAGTCTATAGCAGATTTTGACAGAAGGTCATCCCTAATGTCTCGCAAAAACATAATCCTCTAAATAACAATTCTTAAGTATTAGACTATTGAGCATCTGAGATTGCCTCTGGTGTGGGTTCACTTTGATCGCTTTCAGGCTCAGGGGGGGCGGCTACTTTGACCATAGCATGCCGCAAAATTTGATCATCAAGTAAATATCCTCTAACCAGTTGCTCGATTACAGTTCCTTCAGGATATTCATTGGTCGGCTCTCTGTAGATTGCCTCATGATACATTGGGTCGAAAGGTTCTCCTTCTGGGCGCATGGCTGAGACTCCCAAACGTTTGAGTCCTTTGACTAAATTATTATAAACTCCTTGATAACTTTTGTGAATTTCCATTTCCCCATCATTGGTGGGTTTAATTTGGACTCTGGCTCGCTCAAAGTTATCCACCACTTCTAATAATTCATTTAAGGTTTTTCGCTTAACCTGTTTTTCCAGGTCTTCTTTTTCTCTTTGGGTTCGTTTGCGGAAATTATCAAACTCAGCCGCTAAACCTACATATCGTCTTTTTGTGGTTTCTAATTGTTGGTTTTGCTCTTCTAGTTGTTCAGAAAAACTTTCATTAGCTTGAAGAAGCATTTGATGATGCTCTACTAAAGAGCCGATTATTTGCTGTAACTGACTTAAGAGTTCACTGCCACGTTGATTTCCTTGTAAAAGCGTGGCTAGGGCAGCTACAATTTCTCCAATCTGTAATGAAGTCTCGTTCAGTTGAGAATCACCAGGGATTTGCTCGGCTGTCGTTGCGGTTTCTTTTGTCGTTGACGAGACTGAATCATTAAACGGCTGATTCGAGTAGCTGTTTCGGTGATTGGCATTTTCTTCTATTAGAGATTCAGGTTTTTGTGAATTTTGTACCTGATTATCTAAGTGTTCTTCTAGCTGTTTGTTATCTTCACTCATAGGACTCTAAATCTATGGACAAGAGATGTTGCTCTTTAACTCTTGGATTTTAAGTTAAGTTATAGCTTTTGATTTTGAGCTAATCCTCTGTTACCCACTGTAACATTTTCTGGGAAAACCGATAAAGCACCTCAGAAAGCTCGCCACAACTCCCAAGCAGGAAAATTTTTGGGCTTCTATATTAATTTTTTTTTCCAAAAGGGGAACACTTGGTAGTAGTGGAGACAACATCATGGTTTTATGACTTATTCTACATCCTCCAAGAAAAGCCGAGCGCTAATCAAAAGTGGGGTTTCTCAGTTGACCCCCATCGGGAACAAGCTGGTTCAAGCTGGCTATGTTGGCCCAGACCAAATGCAGCAAGCGTTGATTGAAACCCGTAAGTCAGGCCGCACCCTCGTTGAGGTTCTACAAGCGCTTACAGGACGACAGATGCCTCCTGACTTGCAGCGTTCTTACAAAAAACATCAACTGTTTGAGCTTAAGGTGGTCTACGGCGTTGACTGTATTGATCCAGAAATTAGCCAGTTCGATGAAGCCGAAATGGCAAGACTGGTAGATACTTTAATCCCCATTGATGTTTGTCGGCGCTATAAGATAATTCCTTTAAAAAAAATTGAAACTGAACCTGTTGGCATCTTAGTGGCTATGGTCGATCCAGATAATTTGGATGCCATTGATGATGTTAATCGCATTTTACGTCCTCGCAATTTAACTTTACACCGTCAGGTCATTACCCAACAAGATTATGAGCAATTGCTGGAAAAATTCCATGATGCTCAGTCTGTACTTGAAGAAGAGAAACAACGTTTAGCTAAAGAGAAAGAGCTTGAAAAATTAGGAAATTTAACTGATATTGTTGACAGTATTGATCTGGGTGCTGTTCAAGATGTTGGCGAAGATGCCACCGATGATCTAGGAGCCGATGATGCGGGTAAAGCTCCTGTGATTAATTTAGTCAATAAAATTCTTGCTAAAGCTCTCCAAGAAGGCACTTCCGACATTCACGTTGAACCTCAAGAAGAACATTTACGGGTTCGTTTTCGTAAGGACGGGGTACTTCATCAAGCGTTTGACCCCCTGCCGCGACAAATTACGCCCGCCGTGATTGCTCGTTTTAAAATCATGGCCGATTTAGATATTGCTGAAAGACGACTGCCTCAAGATGGTAAGATTCGCCGTATGTTCCAAGGTCGTAAAGTGGATTTTCGGGTTAATACTTTACCGAGTCGCTATGGGGAGAAAGTCTGTTTACGGATTTTAGATAACTCAGCCACGCAGTTAGGGTTAGATAAGCTCATTACTGACCAAAGAACTTTACAAATTGTCAGAGAGCTTGCTAGTCGTCCTTTTGGTTTACTTTTGGTAACGGGGCCCACTGGTTCGGGTAAGTCGACCAGTTTGTATTCGGTTTTAGCTGAACGCAATCACCCTGGGGTTAATATCAGCACCGCAGAAGACCCGATTGAGTATTCTTTACCCGGCATCACCCAAGTTCAGGTTATTCGCGAAAAAGGGATGGATTTTTCTTCGATTCTGCGGGCTTTTATGCGTCAAGACCCTGATGTGATCCTTGTGGGAGAAACTCGCGACAAAGAAACGGCTAAAACGGCAATTGAAGCGGCTTTAACCGGTCACCTGGTTTTAACGACGCTTCATACCAATGATGCGGCTGGCGCGATCGCCCGTCTTGATGAAATGGGAATCGAACCTTTTATGGTTTCTGGGGCGTTACTTGGGGTTTTGGCTCAACGCTTAATGCGGCGAGTCTGCTCAGAGTGCCGTGTAGCCTACAACCCGAGCAAAGCGGAATTGGCTCGCTTTGGTTTATCGGCCTCTAATGAAGACGAAGTGACCTTCTACAAAGCCAATACTTTAACATCTGATGAACTGGCTGAAGCTAAACAGCAAGGCTCTGTTTGTGCTAAATGTGGCGGGAAAGGTTACAAGGGACGAGTTGGGGTTTATGAAGTCATGCAGAACAGTGAGCGGCTACAAAAATTAATTAATGAAGGAGCCACCACTGATCGGATTAAAGACGCGGCTGTAGAAGAGGGAATGACCACTCTATTAGCTTATAGCTTGAATCTGGTACGAGAAGGTTACACCACTTTAGAAGAAGTCGAACGGGTAACTTTTACCGATTCGGGTTTAGAAGCTGAACTGAAGGCTAAACGGAAAAGCGGACTCACTTGCCGCACTTGTAAGGCTGAATTAGTTCCTGAATGGCTCGATTGTCCTTATTGTATGACTGCTCGTTTTAGTGATTAATGAGGCAGGAAGCAGGAGGTAGAAGGCAAAAGCCAACATGACTAATAACTAATGACTAATGACCAATAACTAACGACTAATAGGAGATCAAGCAATGCCAATAGAGGTGATGATTGAAGATTTAATGGAACAACTCGTGGAAATGGGGGGTTCTGATATGCACATTCAAGCGGGTGCGCCTATTTACTTTCGGATCAGTGGAAAACTCAGCCCAATTGACGAAGAAGTTCTCTCTCCTCAAGACAGTCAAAAATTAATTTTTAGTATGCTGAATAATACACAGCGTAAAGAGTTAGAGCAGAACTGGGAACTGGATTGTTCTTATGGGGTTAAGGGTTTAGCCCGTTTTCGGGTGAATGTTTATAAAGAGCGGGGATGTTATGCCGCTTGTTTAAGGGCTTTGTCTTCTAAAATTCCTAATTTTGAACAGTTAGCTTTACCGGATATTGTTCGGGAAATGTCAGAAAGACCAAGAGGATTGGTGTTAGTGACTGGACAAACCGGCTCAGGTAAAACAACGACTTTAGCCGCTATTTTAGATTTAATTAATCGAACTCGTTCTGAACATATTTTAACGGTAGAAGACCCGATAGAATATGTTTTTCCTAATATTAAAAGTTTATTTCATCAACGTCAAAAAGGAGAAGATACTAAGTGTTTTGCCAATGCGCTCAGGGCCGCCTTACGGGAAGATCCGGATATTATTCTGGTAGGTGAAATGCGGGATTTAGAAACAATTTCTTTGGCGATTTCAGCCGCCGAAACAGGGCACTTAGTTTTTGGAACCTTACATACCAGTTCAGCCGCCGGTACGATTGACCGGATTATTGATGTATTTCCCGCTAACCAACAAGCTCAAATCCGAGCCATGTTATCTAATTCTTTATTAGCTGTATTTAGTCAATGTTTAGTCAAAAAGAAAAATCCTAAACCCGGCGAATTTGGACGAGCAATGGCTCAAGAAATCATGGTAATTACTCCAGCAATTGCTAACTTGATTAGAGAGGGAAAAGCCCCTCAAATTTACTCATCTATTCAAACTGGGCTGAAATTAGGAATGCAAACGATGGAGCAAGCGTTAGCGAATTTTATTATTAACGGAGTAATTTCTTTTGAAGAAGGAATGTCTAAGAGTGGTAAACCTGATGAATTACAACGCCTGGTGAGTGGGGCGCAAGTTGGGAGTGGTATGAACAATAAATCTAAAGGTCGGCCTTAAATTGAGTCCGCACATTAGTGAATCGGCGTGGGGGTTGCCTCCACGTTAATCGTTCCGAGCGAGAGACTGCTCACGGATCACTTTTCGGGTTTAACAATAATTTTCCTTTACTGTATTAGGATATTTTTTTAAGCTATGCCTACTTTTATTGCTCAAGTTAAAAATAGTTCTGGGAAAATTTTGCAAGAAAAAATCGAAGCGAATTCTCCCCAACAAGCTCGAACAATTTTAAGAAATCGATATCCTGCTGTGGGCAAAATCAAAAAAGCCGGCATGGAATTAGATTTATCTTTCATAGAGGGTTTTCTTAATAATATAACGATTAAAGACAAAGCCGTTTTTTCTCGTCAATTTTCTGTAATGATTAATGCAGGAGTAGCCATTGTTAGATGCTTAGGTGTATTGTCTGACCAATGTGGCAATAAGAAATTAAAAAAAGCGTTGGCGGGGATTAGCAGTGAGGTGCAACAGGGTAGTCCTTTATCGGAAGCGATGGCTAAATATCCTGACTGTTTTGATCAGCTATATGTCAGTATGGTAGAAGCAGGGGAAACCGGGGGGGTTCTCGATGAAGTTCTGGCTCGACTAGCCAAGCTACTCGAAGATATGGCACGACTAAAAAATCAAATTAAATCAGCGATGGCTTATCCGGTTGCTGTGGGAATTTTAGCCGTTATTGTCTTTTTTGCGATGACGGTTTTTCTAATTCCGGTTTTTGCGAAAATTTTCTTAGATTTGAAGGTTGAACTGCCTGCACTCACCAAGTTTATGCTGTTCTTGAGTGGTGTAATGAGAAGTTGGAAAATTTTTATTCCTATCGGAACTGTTATGGGTGTGGTTTTCTTGCTGAAACAATATTACAAAACACCAGCCGGCCGACTGCAAATAGATGGTTTTATGTTAAAAATGCCTTTGTTTGGAGACTTAAATGAGAAATCAGCCGTAGCCCGTTTTTGTCGAGTTTTTGGCACTTTAACTCGTTCGGGTGTACCGATTCTCAGTTCTTTAGAAATCGTCTGTAATACAGTGGGAAATCAAGTGATTGCCAATGCCATTGCCGGTGCTGTCTCAGAAATTCAACAGGGTGGAATGATGAGTATTGCTTTACAAAAAGCCAATGTTTTTCCCGCATTAGCCATTCAGATGATTAGTATTGGAGAAGAAACAGGGGAATTAGATGCGATGATGATGAAGGTAGCCGACTTTTATGAAGATGAAGTAGAACAAGCTGTTAAAGCTTTAACAAGTGTCATAGAACCTTTAATGATGGTTTTTATCGCAGGGATGGTAGGGACAATTTTGTTATCTATGTATCTTCCCATGTTTGCTGTATTTGATGCTCTGGGTTAATTGGGCAGCCAAAAAAGATCAAGTAACTTTTCCGCCGATTAAAATACTGGCGGATTTTTAACAGTTCTTCGCTGTGAAATCCCCGAACGAGGAACGAAGTTCGTGGGCTTGTCCTGAGCGATAGTGAAGGGATGAGAGCGAGCAAAGTTGACAACGTAGCCTAAAACCAGTATGATTTTACTGGTTTATTGAACCCACCAGACCGCATGGACTTACAGACAGCCTAACATCAAAGCTTGGGATAACCAACGGCGCAGCAACATCGGCAGATCTGGGAACCCGAAGACCGCTATCCCTTGCGTGGATAAGTCGAAACGGAACACAAAGAAATAGCAACTACGGTGGGACACATCGAAAGTCACGCTTGTGGGAGTGGCTCGCTAAGAGGTTTGCCCTAAAAAGGTGTAATCGAGTCAGTTATGACCGTGTAAGACCAAAACCGAAGCCCTGAGCTTGCGAAGGGTCATAGGTTAGTCGAGGCAGTGGTCAGCCC
Organism: Gloeothece verrucosa PCC 7822; assembly: GCF_000147335.1. Lineage (NCBI taxonomy): Bacteria > Bacillati > Cyanobacteriota > Cyanophyceae > Chroococcales > Aphanothecaceae > Gloeothece > Gloeothece verrucosa. The sequence continues at coordinate 1,980,394 of NC_014501.1, read as the reverse complement.
GAGAATCCCCGCACGTGCGCGGACACGAAGTGCTGCGTAGCATAGCGAGGCGAAGCCTAGTTTACGGAGTGCGCGGGAGTTGTCAAATACAAAGTAGAGGCGTTTTGGGTAACGTCTTTACTTTGAGGGGGTTAATCAAGAAGATTTGGGATCAGATGGGGGATTGATGCCGCATTGATTCAATTGGGTTCATGACCATTGTCATTAGTCGGCCGAGGTTGAATCACTCCATAGCCGCCGTGATTTCGAATATAAATGACATTAATTTCATTGGTGTTTCGGTTGCGGAACATATAAAAGTCGTGATCGACTAACTGAAGTTGTTCTAGAGCTTCTTCAATGCTCATTAGAGGCATAGCAAAATATTTCATCCGCACCACTTCTGGCGGAAGTTCTGGCTGACGATCGCCAATTAAATTTCCCTCAACGGGTTGGTCTTGAACCACATCTCCTGTTTTGACGGGAGAATAGGCTTTTTGTTCTAATCTTCTTTCTTTATATTTCCGTAGCTGACGAGCAATTTTATCTGATACTAAATCAATGCTGGCATATAAATTTTCACTTCCTTCCTGCGCTCGAATCACAGCCCCATTAGCATAGACTGTCACTTCGGCTTTATGTTTATTCTGTACTCGTCCATTTTTAGCGACAGATAGATGAACGTCGACTTTAGTGGTAATGGCCTGAAAATGCTTAACGGCTTTTTCTAATTTTTCTTGTACATAATCATGAATTGCTTCAGTAACAGTGATATTATTCCCCTGAATTAAAAGCTTCATACTGACTGCTCCATCTAATCTGACTGAATGTAAATAAAAAATTTCGTGCCGGCAATTACTGCTTAGGCTTCCATCGCAATAGGAATGTTGTTGGTGTGGTGATCTGATTCAGAAAAGTTTACGGACTTTTCCGACGAGCGAACATCGCTTTTTCCTTATTACTAATGTCAAAAATAATCGTAGATTGCTTGTAGGAACTCTTCTTCATTAAGATAGTTGAATGATCTTACAAGATAAGTTACTAGGGTGATAAGCTGGGTTGCTGTTTTGATTTGGGTTTTGACTCTTCCTCTGACATTAGCTTACAATAAAACCGTTGGTCTATTTATTAAATTTCTCAGTGATGACACCTCTTTATCGGTTGGGTTCATCAGAAAATGACCAATGAAGGCTGTTCAAGAGCGATGTCATATCAGGAGATTTTTTTGAGTTGTGTGTGACCTCCGTTCATGATTCCCTACTTTTAGATTAACATCTTAGTATTGTTTAAAACATAACCTTCCCTTGTCTTTTTATTTTCCTTTGCATCCCTTGACATAACTTAATATTTTTATGAGAAAGTGCTTATTGAAGAATTTAGGTTTGGTTTCTTATCCTGTAGCCTGGACTATTCAGCAAGCACTGGTGCAAGAAAGACTCCAAAATCCCAATTTAGAGGATATTCTTTTATTACTGGAGCATCCTCCGGTCTATACCTTGGGAACTGGTGCTAATCTCAAATTTCTCAAATTTAACCCTGATGACTCCCCAATAGAAGTTCATCGCATTGAACGAGGGGGTGAAGTGACTTATCATTGTCCGGGGCAGTTAGTGGGTTATCCGATTTTGAATTTACGCTTCTACAAACAGGATTTACACTGGTATTTACGGCAACTTGAAGAGGTTATTATTGAGCTTCTTAAAATGTATGGGCTGAATGGAGAACGTCTTGAGGGGTTGACAGGGGTTTGGTTAAAAGGGTACAAAGTGGCGGCCATCGGTATTAAGGTGAGTCGTTGGATCACGATGCACGGCTTTGCTCTCAATGTTTGCCCGGATTTAAGCGGCTTTGAGTGCATTGTTCCCTGTGGCATCGAGGATCGACCGGTAGGAAGTTTAGCCGATTTTATTGAGAAAATTAGCCTAGAGCAAGTTCGTCAAGACCTCAAAAAAGCTTTTTCCCAGGTTTTTGAAGTGGAGTTAAGGGAAGAATTTTAGCGGTGTTTGTCCTCCTTTAAGGGTTAGTTTCTTCTAAGAAACAATCTAACTCTTCAAAGGTGGTTCCATAGGTGATGGTGGGAGTATCATAGCCTTTGAGGTGGACTGTATTTTCATGAAAGTGTTGCTGTGCGTCTTCTATATCACCTAAATAGCTATAGGTTTTCTCTCCGATGGCTACATCTGCCCCAATTTCTTTGGTGGCTGATTCTAAGCGAAAGGCAGCATTAACGGTATCTCCAATGGCTGTATAATCCGGGTGATCTCCACTGCCCGTATTGCCCACCATCGCATAGCCGGTATTAATCCCTGCGCCAATACGTAGTTCAAAGGGGACAGGATATTCACGACTTAATTTTTGAGTCATTTTATTCAACTTACTGACGGCTTGGAAAATCTTGAGAATATCACTGCGGTTAACTTCTTTAGAACCGTGAAACCAGATGGCCATTATGGCATCCCCAATGTATTTATCAACCCAACTGCCGGCTTCACGAATAATCTCGCCCGCTTCTCTAAACCAACTGCCAATTAGAGTGGAAAGAATGGTTTCATCTAGCTGTCGTGTTAAGACGGTAAAGTTTCTCATATCCACGACGACCACCGAGGTTAATTGCCGTTCATGTAGGGTAGCGGTGAGGGTAACAAAATCTAAATTGCCGAATTTACCTCCTACAGAAGCTTCTTCAGACGGACAATAATACTGTACTTCGGTTTTTCCAAATGTAATCTGATCACCATTATGTAAGGTGACAGGAATACCTACTCTGCGTCCATTGACAAAGGTTCCATTGCGGCTTCCCAAATCGATTAAGTAAAACTCTCCGGTTTCTGTGGTTTGTAAGATCGCGTGATTCCGAGAAATCCATTGATCTCTAAGGACTAAATCATTTTCGTGTCCTCGACCAACCGTCCAGCAACTTTTTAGGGTATTAGGGTTATCGCTGCTGAGATAGAAATAACGTTTACCCTTTTCGGAGGAAAACAGTAAGTGGGGAGTAGATTCGTGTTTCTCCACAGTCGCATAAGCAATTATTAAGGAACATTTTCATTGTGACACTCCGCTACCTAGATGATGACGGATTCTTGAGCTAACAATTCTCCTCATAGAGTTGCCCCTATTTTGGGTTTTAAATTGTTATGTCCCATCCCAACGCTAGTCTTAGTTATTTAACTACTGTCAGAGGTTTGGATGGCTTTTCAAGCGTTTCTCCTCATTAGGAGAGGTTCAGGTGTGTCTCACCTTACCGGCCTTACGGCCATGAGCTTTTTGTTAATCTACCCCATTGGCTGCGTTGCCTAGGACTGCGAGCTTCTTAATAGAGGAAATAGTTAGCCACTTGGGTTTTCTATTTTGCCTATACAAAGCCTGACAATCGTAGTATTTTTTTGACGCGCTGCCAGATGGATGGATCTAGTACAGGAGAGGTGTTTTAACCTATACCCAGAAAATATTGTAGCATCTTGATGGGGGTTAATTATAGATGAGTCAGGCCGGATGAGGACTGACAAGAGTCGAACAAGATCTCTGTCAACTTACTAATTTCTTTGGAAACGGCGCAACTATTGTTCACCACAGGAGAAATTGGCTAACTTTCCCGCTCAGATTTTAATGGCTGGCTGTGAGAAAATTTTTCTTAAAACCTTGTTTTTAATCCACAGTGTCAAGTTTTAACTAATTTGTTCTCTTGCAGTAACGCTCAAGTTTTTTCATCTCCGAGACGGAAATTCTTACGTGCAAATCTTTTTCGGTCATCTGATCTACCAGTATGGTACAATGATTCTATCAGCTAACCACTGACCAGATTGAGAGTAAAAGGTAGGCATTGATTCGGAACCTCCAAACTCTGGGAACGGTACAGCACCTTGACAACTCAAGTTATAGGGTTCCAGACAGAAATTAGAGTCATCGGTTGACTCTCGGTGTCTGGGTAAAAACTTGACCGTAAGTAGGTCACGCTTTCCGCAAAAATCTTTGCAGAAACTACCCAGGGACTCTGGGGAAGGAAAAAGTCTATGCAGTCGGGCTATCGGGGAACCAACGGTGGGAGGTGTCATACGTTTGTAGAATGCGAGTTCTAGATAAGTGGCGAAAGCCCAGCAATGGGAGTAACTAGAAATGCCTGATCCTTCGCAAGCTCAGGACGAGGTTAGGAAGCCCGCTCCGTACCGCAGGTCGGAGTCGGGAGAATGTCACAGCAGAGAAGTCGCTAACCAAAATAAACTATCCACTAAAATTGTACTCAAAACAGCCCCACTAAATCCCCACCAATGGGATTGTTGTTTTTGCAGTGACCATAATCCTATCGCCAGCAGTAGATTCGCTAAGACGATCGCCCAACTGATCCCCCAAGGCGTTTGCACAATAGCGATCGCGCTTTGTAAAATCGGAGTGGCTAAAGCGGGATCAACCAGCATGATTTGCCGCCAATGTTCGATTAAACCGGTTAAATAAAAATAGAGATCGGTTACCCCTGTTCCCAACAAAGACCCTAAATAAAATAAGTTTCCTACTTTAAGGTTTCCTTTTCTTAATCCCCACAAAGCAAACGGTAGACCAATGGCCTCAATAGGAAGATGAATAGTCGGTTCGCTTCGATACCATCCCCAATAGATGGAACCGGCCAACCAACTCCAGCTAAATCCTAAAATTAAATCTCCCCATAGATGAGTTTTAGGACGTTTGAGAAGCATCATCCCCAGGCACACCCACAAGACGGTTATCAGTAAGCTTAAGGCTGGCCAAAGCCGCACTAACGGCGCTTGAACAAAAACCGGTACAGAGACTAAAAATCCGGCGGCTAAGAATGTTAATCCCAAAGAGCGCTGTTCACTGTTCCAGCGTGACAAGGCCTTGCTTTTTATTTGCTGGAGATAACTCAGGGTCGCTGTCGAGGTAGTTGAAAACAAGGTGTGGTTTAGCAAAATTTTTCCTTAATTCTTCTTTACTTATCTTTACATTTCTAATACATACTATAGCATAACTCTATGATATGCCCCCTGGGGGGATACATGATAAACAAATTCTTAAAAAAATAACAAAATCATATACAGCTATAAATAACACTCATCAGATAGACTGAGATGAAGTGTTTAGAAGTGGTTTTTTACATGAGTAAACTAAAACACCGAAGGTTAGCCTTTTTGAGTGCCATTGTTCTAGGTGTAAGTTTAACCTTAGCCAATAGTCGCGTAATTCTAGCCCAATCCTCTCCTCAGACCCATCCTGAAACATTAATGTCACAAATTAACGTTTTTCAGGCGATTATCTTGGGAATAGTACAGGGATTAACCGAATTTTTGCCCATCAGTAGCACGGCTCATTTAAAAGCCATTCCTGTGCTTTTAGGATGGGGTGATCCTGGGGTCGCTTTTACCGCTATCATCCAACTCGGCAGTATAGCAGCCGTATTATGGTATTTTTGGGCCGATTTACGGCAAATTACCACAGGAATGTTTTTTGCTATCCAAAAATCTGATTATAAATGTTTAGAATTTCGTCTAGGGATCGGAATTCTTATAGGAACTCTGCCTATTGTCTTTTTTGGATTTTTATTAAAAATTTTAGTACCAGATTTAGATCATTCATCTCTACGGAGTATGGGCACGATCGCGGTGGCTTCCATCGTTATGTCTTTATTATTAGCTTTAGCGGAACGAGTCGGACAACGTAAACGCAAATTTGAACGATTGCGCTGGCAAGACGGGTTATTAATGGGACTCGCTCAATCATTAGCCCTTATTCCTGGGGTATCTCGTTCGGGTTCAACTCTAACGGCGGGTTTATTTATGAATTTAGAACGGGCGACGGCGGCTCGTTTTTCTTTTTTGTTGGGCATTCCCGCCATTACCTTAGCCGGGTTAGTAGAGTTGAAAGATGTTTTCGATGAAAAGGTGGGACAAAGTGAAATTGTGCCTTTAGTCGTGGGAGTTATTTCAGCCGCCATTTTTTCCTATCTGGCGATCGCTTGGCTGATCCGTTATTTGCAAAAGCAGAGTACCTGGGTGTTTGTTTGGTATCGGTTAGCCTTTGGTATAGCCATTTTAGCCGCCATCGCTTTAGGGCGTTTATAGAGTCAAAAAAATTTTTCGCAAAAAACTTGTTATCTAGAGAACTTTAGGGTTATACTAGAAAAGGCGACGCGGGATAGAGCAGTCTGGTAGCTCGTCGGGCTCATAACCCGAAGGTCGGTGGTTCAAATCCGCCTCCCGCTACTTAATTAAATAAACATGAGGCCTTGCTAGAAGTTATCTTAGTGAGGCTTTATTGTATTGATAGTAAGTTTTCTAGATTAACGTGACCGCCAAAGAGAAACAAGAAAAGACAGAACAAACAACAATTAATAGCCCTATGGGGGGGGCTAAAATCGATACAGCCCTAAAATCCAAATATTTTGAACATGAGCAAATAACCCTTTATCAAGGGGATAGCACGCTAGAAAATTTGTTTGATGAAGAATTTATTGATTTAATCGTCACTTCTCCGCCTTATAACGTAGGGATAAATTATAACTCTAACAATGATGAACTTTCTTATCAAGATTATTTGGATTTTAGTCATCAATGGATGTCTAATTGCTATCGCTGGAGTAAAACTCAAGCTAGATTTGTCTTAAATATTCCCTTAGATAAAAACAAAGGAGGCAATCGAAGTGTGGGGGCAGATTTAACAACAATTGCTCAACAAGTAGGATGGAAATATCAATCAACCATCGTTTGGAATGAAGGAAATATTTCCCGAAGAACGGCTTGGGGTTCATGGTTATCGGCCTCGGCTCCTTTTGTTATTGCCCCCGTTGAATTAATTGTCGTTTTTTATAAAGAGCAATGGAAGAAAACCAATGGCACTAAACAATCAGATTTAAAAAAAGAAGAATTTATGGAGTGGACTAATGGACTCTGGACATTTAACGGAGAAAGTAAAAAAAGAATCGGTCATCCGGCTCCTTTTCCTCGGGAATTACCTCATAGATGTATTAAATTATTTAGTTATGTAGATGATTTAGTCTTTGATCCCTTTTGTGGGAGTGCTACAACCTTGTTAGAAGCTTATAGAAATAAGAGGAGAGGAATAGGAGTAGAACTAGACTTAGACTATTGTGAAATTGCTAAACGACGATTGATTGAATCCATTGGGAGTTTATTTCTGCAATGAATAATTTTTATAAGTTTAATTTTGGGAAAAACGTTGAATTCTTTTCCCTTTCCTGGTTCTTGATCTCAACTAATAATTTAGATGCGTAACAGCTTATAGCTGACAACGGCTAAGTAAATTCTTTCAACAAAGCACTAGCCGCTCAAGGCCCGACAGCTTAGTATACATATAGACAAAGCATTGCCAACAGGCAATAAAATCTAGGCGAGGGTAGCTCCGAGGAAGAAAAAGATGGCTGTTAAATTAAACAAGCCGATTTTAGTCGCGGGAATTGGCTTATCATTTTTACTGTGGTTGTGGGATAACGTATCTGATGAAATCATGGAAGTGGGAGAATGGGGGCTATTAGGTGCGATCGCCCTCGGCGGAGGATTTTGGTTTTTGCATCAGAAGTCTCCTAAAATCAGCTTGTCCTATTTGTCGCCTCTAAAACGAGAAACCGTAGAGGAGGCAATTGGCCAGGCCCTTAAAATTAAGGTAGATTTGGAAACAGAAGCCCCCCTTGAAGATATTTCTGTGCTGAAACAACAAATTGCTCAGTTATCCGAAGGATTTAAGCGGCAAACCTTACAAATTGCCGTTACTGGTGGGCGAAAAGTGGGAAAAAGCAGTCTGATAGAAGTTTTAGCCAGCGAAAAAATTGCTGCCAATCTCAGTTTTGTTGAGACAGAACCTTTAGGTAGCGAAACAGTAACAACAGAAATAGCGGCTAAACAAGTCGCTTCAAGTTCAGATTTAGTGCTGTTCTTAGTAAATGGAGATTTGACAGATTCCCAATGGCGAATTTTAGGAGAGTATAAACAAAATTATCAGCGTTTTCTCCTCATTTTTAACAAACAGGACCAATATTTACCTGAAGAAAAAGCCCTGATTGTACAGCAATTAAAAAGCCGAGTGCAGCCGCTAATGGGAGAAGAAGATGTAATGGCCATTTCTGCGGCTCCCAATGATGTTAAAGTTCGCCAATATCAAAAAGATGGCTCGGTACAAGAATGGATGGAAAAACAGACAGCTAACTTAGAAATATTAGAAAGCCGCTTAAGTCAAATTATTGCCCAAGAAAGAGAGCAATTGATATGGGGAACGATTTGGCGAGAAGCCATGCAATTGAAACAACAAGGCAAACAAAAATTAAATGGGGTAAGACGCACAAGGGCGATGCCGGTGGTGGAACAATATCAATGGATAGTGGCAGCAAGTGCTTTTGCTAACCCGGTAGCGGCATTAGATTTACTGGCAACGGCTGCTATTAATGCTCAAATGATCGTGGATCTGAGCAAAATTTATCAGCAACAATTTTCTCTTTCTCAAGCTCAAGCCACCTCGGGAACTGTGGGAAAATTGATGGTAAAGTTAGGCTTAGTAGAGTTATCCACTCAAACGCTTGGGAGTTTATTAAAAAGTCATCTGGTTACTTTTGTAGCCGGGGGAGTTATACAAGGGGTAAGCGCGGCTTATTTAACTCGCATAGCGGGTTTAAGCTTGATTGAATATTTTCAAGAACAAGAGGTAAGTATTACATCAGGAAAAGTATTCAATTTAGAGAAATTCACCGAGAAATTAAAACAAGTTTTTGACCAAAATCAAAGAACAGCTTTTTTACAAGAGTTTGTTAAAGTTGCGCTAGGGCGTTTACCGGTGGTTTCTTCCTGAACGGTCGGCATCAATAAATATCCATGTATGTTAAATCTAGTAGAGATGTAACATACCACGTCTCTACTGGGGGTTTTTGCTAAAAGCCCTTGAGTCAAAATTTGATGACTTTTAAAGTTTTTGTAAATTTTGCTACAAAATTCTGATAGCATAGGAAAAGGGATAAGTCTTTCGCAAATGGGATTAAGGCCTCAAAATCTGAGCGAAAGGAACTGTTTTGGAAATTTGCGCTAGGGAAATTTTTTAAAGTTTTGTTGCAAAAATAGCAGACAAACTTCTAAAATAAAACTGAGTACAAATTCTTAAACAAAAAAACTTAAAAATCTTATGATTAAAATAAGTTTTTTTAATCCAAGCTCAAAAAATATAAAAATAAAATACGACTAATTTTTGAGAAAAACCCAGATTATTAAGCTAAAAAACTGATAATTTTGAGTTTTTCAAGCTATTCCTTAATAAAAAAAATTTCCCATAGTTTCTCAATAGTTCTGTGATTTTCAAAATTTCCCTTTTACCAGACGCTTACGTTGTAGCTTATCCCCATAGCTACCTTCAACTCAAAGAAAAAATAACCGTTTCCTGGCCAAAGACGCAAAAAATTATCGGACAGCTAGTGATAGCCCTATTAGCCGGCTGGGTATGTTCTTGGCTAAAAATTCCGGTCGGTTGGTTATTAGGTCCAATGTTGGCAGGAATTGCTTATGCAATTAAGCAAGGTAGCCGTCAACCCTTACCGCCTTATTTTAAATTGATAGCGCAAATTATCATAGGCATGGTTACAGCTAGCCGCTTTTCGCTAGAAACAGTAATGATAGCGAAAACTTATTTTATTCCTTTGCTGTTGTGTGTTTGTGCCACAGGAGGCTTGAGTATGTTTAACGGCTACTTATTAAGTCGTTGGGCGGGAATTGATCAGGCCACAGGTTTTTTAGGGTTTATTCCGGGTGCTGCTTCTAGCATTGTTGCTATGAGTGAAGAAATGGGCGCAGATGCGATCGCTGTGGCTTTGATTCAATACATTCGTGTTTTATTGGTGGTTTTGCTATTGCCCGCTACAGCAACTTTTTTATTTCCTGTTCAATTAGAGGCTCAAACCGCAGCAAATGTTGCAGCTACAACCGATCTTTCAACCTTACCTCTATATCTCAATTTATTAATCGTGGCTATCTGTGGCGGCTTAGGAATCTGGCTAGGAAAACGGTTAAAATTTCCCTCGGCAGGATTTTTAGGGCCTTTTTTTGTGGGGTTAATCGTGTTTTGGTTACTTCCTTATTCTATAGAAATTCCTCGCTCTGTTTTTAATGGAGGACTGTTATTATTAGGAATTTCTATCGGGGTTCAATTTGACTGGGAAGTGGCCCGAAAACTCTTAAAAGCTGTGTACATCGAGATCGCTTTAGTATGCGTTTTAAGTTTAATTTGTCTGGGAATAGGATACGAGTTTCATGTCTTAACAGGAGTGGAAACTTCAACCGCTATTTTAGGATTTACGCCTGGGGGTATTGAGGCCATGATTGCTACCGTAATGCAGCTAGGGGGAGATACAGGATTAGTGTTAGCGATGCAATTAACGCGGATGCTAGGGATTATTTTAATTGCTCCCTGGTTGGTTGGGTTTTTAGCCAAGCGAGTTAAAAGTTCTCATGCTCCCGAAGCGGTTCCGGACTCGAGTCCATCTCAAGCAAAAGTCTGATTGAGGGATTCAAACTAGGTTTTAAGATTGTTTTCTTTTCGATTCCAAAACCCATACTAGAGTCAATAATAGTAAATAGGAGCTTGAGTAAAAGCATTCCTTTGATAGGAGGCACTATGTATCAAAGAATCTTAGTTGCTCTCGACAATTCCCCGGCCTCAGAGCAGGTTTTTACCGTAGGATTGACTCTAGCTAAATCTTGGGGATCACAGTGCGGAACGAGTTCCGCACCCCAGTTAATGTTACTGCACGTATTATCAGAAAATGCTTCCGATAGTCCTGTCAGGTTTGTCCCTTATGCAACTGGCTATGACATTGTCATCACACAAGAATATCAAAAAGAATGGCAAAAATTCCAGCGAGAATGCGAAGAGAAGCTGAAAAACTACCAAGAAAAAGCTGAACAAGAAGGCGTTAAAACTGATTATACTCAGGTTTATGGCAGTCCGGGGTCTGCTATTTGTCATTTTGCTAGTGAATGGAAAACCGACCTAATTGTTATCGGACGTAGAGGACAGTCTAAGCTGAGTGAAATCTTACTAGGAAGTGTTAGTAGTTATGTAATTCATCGTAGTCACTGTTGTATACATCTTGTGCAATCAGGGAGTTAATAATACTGTTTTTCCTATCTTCCTGCTAGGGGTTCTAATTGAGCATAATTTTGATTAGTTTGATCCCCAAAGCTAGATTGCAAAATTTCATCGATATGATCGAGAGTAAGCTGTTGCTGATCAGCCAAAGCTTTAATTTTTTGGGCAATGATTTGAAGTTGAATTTGATCGACACAGAGTCCGAGTTCATTAGCGCGATGAGCAATAGCGTGTTTTCCTGTCAGTTTGTGATTGATCAAAAATGAACGTTTTAAACCAAAATCACCCGGATCAATGGCTTCATAAGTTTTAGGATTATTGAGGATAGCTTGAGTATGAACACCGGCTTTGTGAGTAAAAGCCGCTTCGCCAATGATATAGTGGTCCATCGGGATAGAAATACCCACGCGAGCCGCTACTAGCTGATGTAATGGTAACAATTGATGTAGGCGGTATTTACGGGCTAACTGTTCGGGATCAAGGGTATAAAGGCGCGAAATCAGCCCGGCTAAAGGAGTGATCCCATTGCGCTCACCAATCCCTAAGACGGTAGTATCAATATGAGTCGCACCGGCTTCTAGAGCGGCGTAGCTATTAGCGATGGCGCAACCAGTATCATTATGACCATGAAACTCAATATCTGTATCGGTACACTGACGTAAAGTCTGCACCAGATTAAAAACTTGATTGGGGGTAGCAACTCCTACGGTATCAGCGATCCCAAAACGAGTAATAATTCCTAAACGATCAATAGCCAAATACACCCGCAGTAAATCTGAAAAGGAACTGCGAAAAGAATCTTCAGTAGAAAAACGTAACTCAATTAGGGGGCTTTGTTGGTGTATAAAAGTAATTACTTCGGTTGCCATTGCCACAATTTGATCAATATTTTTCCCATGACCAAATTCCCGCAAAAGGCTAGAAGTTCCAAAAAACAAATTGATGCCATTCACGCCTGTATCTAAAGCTTTTTTGGCATCTTCTAGATGACAGCGTATGTGAGTTAATAGTTTAGATTGTAAGCCTAATTGAGCTAAATGTTGGCAATCTCTAAAGGATTGAGGAGAAGCACAGGGGGATGTTACTTCAATGTATTCAACACCAAAAGCATCGAGTTCTCTGGCAATTTCAACTTTATCATCTGAGGAAAAATTCGCTTTACAAAATTGTTCGCCCTCTCGCAAGGTACTGTCAATAATTGCAAACTGAATCGGTGACATTAGTTCTAGTCCTGATGGTAACGGTTTCAACTTTAAAGGGAAATTTTGCATATTAAAGGACTTCTAGAAGAGAAACCATGCGATCACTGCTCCGAGGCTTCTGTTCTTGTCTCTTATAATGCCTGATTATAGCTCTTGTCCATGACTCATTTTTGCTTTGAGAACATTTAAAGAGTTACATTTATAGATTGCCCTAAATTCCTACTAAAATTATAGCCTATCTCCAATCACATTACTAGAAATCGTATTATAAGGGAACAGGTAGCAGGCAATCGAGAAAAATAAGAATTCCTTAAAATATTTTTAATATATACATATTATGGATGTTTAGATAATTAAAATTAGCTTAAATTTATGAGGGTTAAATGTTTATGGACTATGACCAAATTAAAAATGAATTGAAACATTCTTCTAGTCTTCAACTGTTAAGAAGTCAAAATGCTCCTTTAATTGTAAGTTTTCTTCACAAACAGTTTAAGGAAAATCAGCGAACTGCCATTAAAAACTCAGAATTAACCAGCAAATTAGAAGATTATTTAGAGTTCATTCGAGAAAGTGAGGCAGAAGGGGCTTATCCGCAATCGCCTCAACAATACCTTAATCAGTGGTGTGATGACCAATATTTAAGAAAAACTTATGAACCAGGGAGTGATGATCCTGTCTTTAAGCTAACTCCTGCAATTGAAAAAGTGCTTAAGTGGTTGGGAGAACTAATACAACCGCCTGAATTTGTGGTAACTGAATCTCGATTTTACCATATCTTCGACTTGCTCAAAGAAATTCGGGATTACAGTACCACAGATGTAGAAACCCGGTTAGCGCAACTCGAAGAGGAACGCGATCGCATACAGCAAGAAATTGACAAGATTCGACAAACTGGCGTAGTGACTCGTTACGATAGCACTAAAATTAAAGAAAAATTTATTCTAGCTAATAATGTTGCTAGTGAATTGTTGGGAGATTTTGCCGAAGTAACAGAAAGGTTTCGGGCACTAACTCGCACTATACAAGAAGAGCAACTTCAAGAAAATTCCTATAAAGGTTCTGTAGTGGGCCGTGTTTTAAATGCTGATCAAGAAATAAAAGAATCGGATCAGGGGCGCAGTTTCTACGGGTTTTGGAACTTTTTAATGTCTGGGGATCAACAGCGAGAACTAAAGTCTTTAATTCAAGAAGTTTATAACTTAGACGAGTTACGTTCTTTAATGCAAAAATACGGGTTACTACGTCGGATTGAACGTCATTTGATGGATGCAGGAGAACAGATTATTCAATCCAACCATCGACTAGCCGAAAAACTGCGTCAAATGCTCGATGAGAGCAATTTAAGCGAAAATAGGCGCGTTGCTGAATTAATTAGAGAAATAGAAGGTCTTGCCATAAGAGTAGCGAAGCAGCCCCCACTTGATGAGGATTTTTTCGTATTAGAAGGAGAACCGAACGTCAATTTAGTAATGGAACGTCGTTTGCATGACCTCGAAGAGTGTAAACCCCCGACTTTTTCATTAAATTTTGACAATTTGCCGCCAGTGAATCTGGATGAAGAACTAACCGAGCTTTATCATCAATTGTATGTAGATGAGACGGAATTAGAGCGGCGTATTGCACAAGCTTTAGAGCATCGCCCACAAGTCACTTTAGCCGAGTTAGTGGAAATATATCCTGTAGAGCAAGGATTATCAGAGATTGTGGCCTATTTAGCCATTGCCAGTAAATCTGAGCAACATTTACTCAATGATAATATAAAAGAATCTATTCGAGTTGCCAGCTTAGAACCTGAAAAACAGTTGCGGCTTACGCTCCCACAAGTAATTTTTAGACGCTTATTTTAACGATGTTACCTCAATCAACACTACCCTACGCTCCTGCTATCCTTAAACTTTTACAAGGAGCAATGTATAGTGACGATGTTCACTGGAACCAATTACAAACTTATCTAACAGCGATTCAAAAATATTTTGCTCAAATTGGCTTAGAAGTTCGTAATCACGAAACAGATGGATTTGCTTATTTAGAACAACCCGATCCCGATCCGCAGGATAAATCTGAACCTCTTCCTCGTTTGACGAGACGTAATCCCTTAACCTTTCGAGTAACCCTTTTGTGTGTATTGCTGCGGGAAGAATGGCGAAAGTTTGACACTAATAGTACCACAGGACAATTGGTACTCAATATCGAAAAAATTCGAGAGATGTTAAAACTTTATCTGCCAGATGGGAATAATGAAGATAGATTGCGGCTTGAAGTTGAGCGCTTAGTAGGAAAAGTCCGAGAGTTAGGATTTTTGAGGCGGCTTTCTCAGGAAGACGAAAGCTATCAAGTCTTACCCATTCTTAAAGCCAAAATCGATGCTGATCAACTCGCTCTCTTAAAACAAAAGCTAGAAGCTTATGCAACTTCCTCTCCTGATTGAACAAAATGGTTATTCCAACAATGACGATTTAGCTGGTTTTCGCTTACAACGGTTTGAAGTTTATAACTGGGGAACTTTTGATCAACGTCCCTGGGTAGTGAATTTAGGCGGCAAAACAGGACTACTAACAGGGGCAAATGGTTCTGGAAAGTCGACTCTAGTAGATGGACTACTGACTCTACTCGTACCTAACAAAAAGCGTAACTATAACCAAGCTTCTAGCATGACGGGAAAAAAAGAGCGAGATGAAAAAAGCTACGTGCAAGGCGCTTATGGTCAGATTCGTAACGAAGAATTTTATGGTTCTAAATCTAAATTACTCCGAAAGGAAGGAAAACTTACCGTTGTACTGGCTTATTTTTTAAATGAACTCACTCAACAAAAAGTCACCCTTGCTCAAGTGCTATGGATGGAACAGAGCGCGCTAAAAAAGTTTTTTGTTATTGCTAATGATAATTTAAGTATTACTTCCCATTTTAGCAAATTTAAGCATACTTCCGAGTTAAAAAAAGCTTTAAAAGCATCCGGAGCAGAAATTTTTGAGGAATTTATTAAATACAGTCAACGCTTTCGGAAACTTTTGGGTTTACAGTCAGAAAAAGCATTAGATTTATTTAATCAAACAGTCAGTATTAAAGAAATCGGGGGATTGAATGATTTTATCCGCAATCATATGTTACAAAAAACTGATATTCAAACTAAAATTAATAACTTAATCGAATTTTATCAAGATTTAACCGTTTCTTACCAGGCGATTTGCCAAGAAAAAAAACAATTAGAAATTCTCGAACCCCTCAAAGAAGAGGAGAAAAAACTTCACAAATCCACAGAAGAAATTGAATTTTTACAACGTCTTAAAAAGCTCACTCCAGCCTATATTGCAAGACTAAAATTAGCTCTACTTACTGAAGAACTAGAAAAAATCGAGCGACAACTAAATCAATCTCAAGATCATCAGAAAGAATGTGATGACCGTCTTAAAGATTTGCGGCAAAACGAACAACGTTTAGTAATTGCTATTGAAAATGACAGCGTTGGACAACGTTTAAATGAACTCAAGGAAAAAAGCGAGCAACGTCAGAAAGAAGTTAACCGAAGAAAACACCAAGCAGAAAAGTACGATCGCTATGCAAAATCGTTAAAGTTGCCTACATACCTAGATAGAGATGGATTTTACAGGGCAAAAAAACAAGCAGAAGATCTCGCTCAAACAATTCAATTAGCTTTGGAGGAGATTGGAAATAAATTAGACGGCCATAAAATCCAACAAAATGATTTAAACCGCAAAATAGAGCCGCTTGAAAACGAAATAAAATCTTTACGCCAACGAAAAAATCAAATTCCCTCAGAAAATTTACAAATCCGTGAGCGCCTTATTGCCCATCTAAATTTAGATGAAACCGACTTACCTTTTGTCGGAGAACTCTTGCAAGTACGTTTAGAAGCTCAGGAATGGGAGGGAGCTATTGAACGACTATTAAGAGGTTTTGGGTTGTGTATCCTCGTTCCAGAGCAACACTATCGCGCTGTTAATGCCTATGTACAAGCCAATCATTTAAAGGGACGTTTAGTCTATTATCGGGTTAAACCCTCAACCCCTAACCCAACAGCACGGGCTTTTTCTCTTCAACAAATTCCTCATAAGTTAGACATTAAGAATGACAATAATATATTTTTTAACTGGTTACGGGAACAATTAGTACAGCACTTTAGCTATGTTTGCTGTGATAGTGAAGAACAGCTTCAGCACGAAACTCGCGCCATTACTCGTAATGGGTTAATTAAGCATGGGGAAGAACAACATGAAAAAAATGATCGCTCTCGAATTGATGATCGTCGTCACTATATCTTAGGTTGGAATAATGCGAATAAAATTAAAGTGCTTGAAGCAGAACTAAAGGAAATTAACGAAGAGTTAGGTCAAGTTCAAAAACATATCCAAGACTTAAAAGATCAGGGCAGTCAATACAAAAACCAACAATCTTTGTTGCAAGCTTTTAAGACTTTTACAGATTTTATAGAGATTGATTGGCGCTCAGTACATCTTGAATTACAAGACCTGGAGCGGCAGCTAAAAGAATTAGAAGCTAGTTCCGCTCACTTGAACCAATTAAAAGAACAACTTAAAGAGGTTAAGCAGCAAATTCAAGATGCAACTGAACAACGGGATCAATTGATGCAAGAAATAGGAAGACTAAAAACTAAGCAGCAAAATTTTCAATTCTCTCAGTCCCTGTGTGAACTTAAACTTAGTCAGTTTTTACCACAAGAAATAGATGAATTAATTCCCTGGTTTACTAAACAACTGAAAAAAAAGGAACTGAGCATAAACACAATTGCTGAAATTGAAAAGGAAATTATCGAGTTAGTATCAAGTACAATCGACAGAGAGAAGGAAAAGCAAAATGGCTGTAAAAACTTAATTTATAGGGTGACTGACAAATTTCTTAAGGAATTCCCAGAATTTACTCTAAATTTAGGGACTTCGGTCGATTTTTTACCGGCATATTTGGCTCTGCAAGATAAAATTGAGCGTGATGATTTACCTCGTCATGAGGAAAATTTTAAAAAACTCATGAATGAAAAAGTTATACAAGAGATTTCTTGGTTTAAAACTTCTTTAGAAAAACAGGAGGAAGAGATTCAAGATAATATCGATCAACTGAATCAGTGCTTACGAGAAATTAATTATACAGATTCGACTTATATTGAATTGTGTTATGAAATGACCCGTGATACAGAAATTCTAGAATTTAGAAACGACTTAAAAATCTGTCTAGGTAAAATAGTAGAATACGGTGCTGAGGATAATGAAAAAAGATTTAAAAATATTCAAGAACGTCTCATTAAACGATTTAAAGAGGAGGAAAGATGGAAAAATAAAGTTATAGATGTACGCAACTGGTTAAACTTTTCCGTCAGTGAGCGTTATCGATCAGATCATTCAGAAAAAGAACATCATACCGACTCTTCAGGAAAGTCTGGAGGACAAAAAGCCAAGTTTGCTTATACAATTTTAGCATCCTCAATTGCCTATCAGTTTGGTCTTAATCAAGAAGATTCAAGAAGTAAATCATTTCGATTTGTAGTCATTGATGAAGCGTTTAGTAAGTTAGATGATAATTATGCTCGTTATGCAATGGAATTATTTAAAAACTTAAATTTACAACTGTTAGTTATTACTCCTAAAGATAAAATTAATGTAATTGAACCCTATATTATTAATTTACATTTTGTTTGTAATAATTCTGATTATAGTTATTCTCAGATTCACTCAATCTCTATTGAAGAATATCAAAAAAAACGCAATCAAGTATTAAACAAAGCTAATGATCAATCCTTCGGAAATTAAAAAAAAGGCTGAACGTCTTTATCCTGACTTACTCAAGGCAGTAGTTAAAGCTGAATGTTTTTTTCCTAAAGACTTTCCTATAGGAACATTGCCCAAAGATTTTATCGCTTTACGAAATGAAGTTATCGTACTGATTGAACAATCAAAACAAACTTTAGGTTATGGGTATAATCTTGAGTTAAAAACTCGTAATACACACAAATACGGTCATCAATCATTACCAGAACGGATTACGATTGAGACAGAAATTGATTATTTAAAGTTCATTAATAAAGAAAAAGAATTGACTCAATTTAAGAGAGATATAGAGTTAATTAGACTGAAAGTTCCTGAGCTAGAAAACTGGATTTATGATAATCCTCTAAAAGTTATTCAGCATACCGAAAAATGGGAAGATTTACTTAAAGTTTGCCAATACTTTCAAAAAAATCCTAGACCCAATCTTTATATCCGAGAATTACCAATCCAAGTTCATACTAAATTTATTGAAGAAAATCAAACAATTATTCGCTCTCTTCTAGAAAATATATTACCTCCTGACGCTCTCCAATCAGTGGAATCGCCAAAAGAACATTCATTTGAAAAAAGATTTTATTTAAAATATCGGGAGCCGCTAATACGATTAAGGATTTTAGATAACAGTATCAAAAAAATCTATAAATTTCCCATTTCTGATTTTCAAACGCCAATATCTGAATTTAGGGAACTCAATTTCCAACCACATCGCTTTATTATTACTGAAAATTTGATGAATTTTTTGACGCTTCCTCCCTTAATAAATACTTGTGCTATATGGGGCGGTGGCTATGCTGTACAAGCTTTAAAATCTGTAAGTTGGTTAGCTGACTGTCCCCTTTTTTATTGGGGTGATTTAGATACTCATGGGTTTGAAATACTTTCTCAATTTAGAGGTTATTTTCCTCATACAGTTTCGGTGATGATGGACGAACAAACCTTTAAAAGTTTTGAAGAATTTACCGTAAGCGGTGTTACATCAAAAATAGAAAATATTCCCCATCTTACAGCCGAAGAATATCACCTATATGTATATTTAAAACAACACCAAAAACGATTAGAACAAGAACGCATCAGCCAGAATTTTGTTAATGAGTATTTACAAAACCTATTCAAATAAAAAAAGTAGAGACGTTGTAGATAACGCCTCTACAGCTATGGGTTGACTTGCTTACAACTTTTTCAAATCTAATAAGGGTTTTTCGGAATGTACTACCCCATTACTTTTCGGTTTCTCGGCACTCAATTGTCCAGCAATTTGCGCCACATCTACTCCTGTCGCCTGTCGTAATTGTTCCATTAATGAGGCTATTTTCGCCACCGGAGTTCCATTATTTCCATCAATCACTGTAACATTATCAATCGCTACTTCTGGTACACTAGCCGCCATCAATTTCAACAATAATTCTAACTTTTGGAACAAGAAAATCTCTTTCGCACTACTTCCAGCCCCTTTCCAAGACTCGGCTAATTTTTTCGTTCCTTCTGCTTGTGCTTTTCCATCTTCAACAATTTTAGCCGCTTCACCCTGAGCATTAGCGATCATTCGTTGACATTCCGCTTCTGCCGGCGCAATAACATCCGCTTGTAACTGTTGTTCAACCTGCTTAATTCTTTCTGTCTGTACCTTAACCTCTGCCTCTACCCTAGCCAATTCTGCCATAACAATAGATTCTACCTCAGCAATCATAGCCACTCGCTTAGTTTGAGCATCCCGCACCCGTTTTTCAGCATCAGCTTTAGCAATTTCTAAGTCTCGTTGAATGCGTCTGAGAGCGGTAATTCTTTTATTAGCTGAATCTTTAATAATTGACTCAGCTTTGGCTTTAGCTTCACCAATGCGGGCATCTCGAAAAAGTTCCGCGCTGGATTTACGCCCAATGGAATCAAGATAACGCACTTCATCAGAAATTTTTTGAATTTGAAGACTGTCTAATACCAGTCCTAATTGTTGTAAATCATCTTCGGCTTCTTCTAATAAAATTTTCGCAAAAGTGATCTGATCGGCGTTGGCTTCTTCAGGAGTAAGGCTGGCTAATACTCCTCTTAAATTCCCTTCTAACGTTTCTTTCGCCAGTTGTTCAATTTCCTTGCGTTTTTTGCCTAATAATCGTTCGATAGCATTGTGAATTAAGGGTTCTTCTCCGGCAATTTTGATATTAGCAACACCCTCTACAATCAGGGGAACTCCTCCTTTTGAATAGGCATTAACTACCTTGAGATCAATGATCATATTAGTTAAGTCCATGCGGAAGACTTCTTCTACCAAGGGAACTTTGATACTACTGCCCCCTTTCACTAACCGATAACCAATGGTTTGATCGTTGGCGGTTTTTTGTCGACTGCCGGCAAAGATTAACACTTCACTCGGCTGACAAATATAGTAATAATTCCGAATTACCATCATCGAAGCGCCGGTGCCTAAACCCAACAATCCTAGTAAGATAATAATTAATTCCATCTCTATTTCTCCTTAGTTCTCGTTTTCGCTTTTTTGGGTTAATGTCCCTACTACATCAATGCCAAGGGTTTGATCCACACTTGCTAAAAATTGCCCCACAATTTCGGGATACACTTTCATTAAAGTAGAAACCGATTTTCCGTCGCCGTTATCTACCACATTCACCTGTTTAAGCTTCAGCCGCTTGGGAATTTTCACGGCTTCTTCTAGCACACTTTCTAATTGTTGAATCAGGAATATTTCGCCCGCATCTCGTCCGGTTTGCTGCCAGACTTCGGCTAACATTTCATTGACTAAGGCGGCGGCTTTGGCATTCTCTTCAAGAATAGAGGCTTTTCCTCTAGCTTTTAAGGTTTTTGCTTCTCGTTGAGCTTCGGCTGGTAATACTTCATCCGCTTGTAGCCGCAACCGTTCTAATTCTGCTCTGACTTCTTGTAATTTTTGCTCAACTTTTGCGCGTCTTTCTTTAGCGGCGGCAATGGTGATTTCTTCTTCGGATTTCGCTTGTTGTTCTAATTTTGCTTTAATTTTTCTCAATTCATTTTCTTTTTCTAAAATGATTATTTGATCCTGAGTTTTTGCCACTTCTGCTTGTTCTTCACATTCGGCTTCTATTTGTTCGGCTTCACTAAGGGCATCCGATTCACCAATTTCGGCATCTCGGATAATGAGAGCAATTCTTTCGCGGCTTAAAGAGTTCAGATAGTCCACATCATCGGCGACGTTTTGAATTTTTAAAACATCAATTTCCAACCCCAATTTCATTAGGTCTCGGGTCACATCTGAGGTGATTTTTTCGGCAAATCTTAGTCGATCTTCGTTCACTTGTTCGGGCGTTAAAGTCGCCACTACTCCTCGTAAATTCCCCTCTAAGGTTTCTTTGGCTACCCGAATAATTTCCGAGCGATCATGGTCTAAAAATCGTTCAATTGCGTTGCCCACTACATCGGGATTACTAGAAATTTTAACATTGGCGATGGCATGAATATTTAAAGGTATTCCCCCTTTAGAATAGGCATTTTTCACTTCTACTCTAATTGGAGTTGTGGTGACATCCATTCGTTTTACCGTTTCTACAATGGGAATTCTCAATGCCCTGCCGCCGGTTATTACCCGATAGCCCACTTCTTGATTATCTTTGGTTTTTCGTTTTCTTCCACATAAAATCACTACTTCATTCGGTTTACAAATACACAAAAATGATTTCATAAACCAAACTGATAAAATTCCCCCAAATATTAATAAAGCGATGGGGAAAGCCGTCAATATTGCCCCTGAACCCTGCCCATTATTTTGAGAAGCGGGTGACGAGTAATCATTGGGTAAACTTTGAGCAATAATTGTTTGAGAAGTTTGTAAAGATTGTTGGTTCATTATTTTACTCCTGATCCTGTATTTTCCTTAAATAATTTTCGGGAACTACCGAAACTCTGTTTTCTTTAATTTCTATAATTAAAACCGACTCACCTAACTGAAATTCATAAGGTAAACTGGTAACAGCCACAAAATCGATTAAAGATCCCTTAATGCCTACTCTTACTTTTCCTTTACTATTTTGATCAAAAGGTATTTCTACTCTGCCAATTGAGCCGACAATTTGATTCACACTGACTAAGCTGTTAATAACCCTATTGCCTCGCTTCCATTTAACTAATAGGACAAATAAAGCTCCTAATATAACCCCAATAGCTATGACTGTAATAGCTATCATTACCAACTGATCTTTATCCATTTTTACCCCTTTAACTTAGCTCGGGTAAAGTCTATAAATTTTGGTTATAAGTTAACTCGCATTCTACGTTAAATTTTTGAGATGCTCATGAATTTGCAGAATTTTTTAAGATTTATCCCATTAAAACTTTTTTTAAGAACATAACAAATTGATGTAAGTAAATTTGGCCTAGAGATTTTACGGTTATTAAATACCTTACTTATATGTTAAATAAATTCTTGAGTGTTGAGTCCTAAAATAAGTTCATATTTTTCAGAATTTTCTTCATAAAAATCATATTGATAAAAATAATAAATTTATATGTTAAAATTTAATTTAAACTCATATTGTCCAAATATAAAGGTTTTAAAAAATATAGGAAATTTATTAGGGCTATGGCCTATGGCCTGTTCCCTGTTCCCTGTTCCCTGTTCCCTATTCCCTGTTCCCTGTTCCCTGTTCCCTGTTCCCTGTTCCCTGTTCCCTGTTCCCTGTTCCCTATTAAAACACAACTATGAATCCAGAAGAAATAATCACCCTGATCAATAATTGGATGTTGAGCGCAGAGTTAAAGCCATTAGACAGCCGAGAAGAAGCAATAATAAAAGGAACATTACAAGGATTAAGTTATGAAGAAATGAAAAGCGGGGAACCCGCGTTACGGGGATTGAATGTCAGTTATATTGCTCGATACGTTGCTCATAATTTATGGTCAAAATTAACCAAAGTTTTTCAACAACAACTCATAATTCAAAATGAGGAAAGGGTTCGTAAGGCTAATCTGTGGGAATATTTAGCCAAAGCCAGTCAAACCCGTGAGCAAATCCTAGCACCCATTCCTGTGATCAATCGATTACTAGATAAAGTTCTATTGCGGCGCTATCGAATTATTGAGGACTTAGTTAGTAACGAATTTGCGACAACTTATATCGCTGAAGATATTGGCTTTTCTCAGGCGGTTCCTTGTATTGTTAAACAATGGACAACTCAATCTGAAGCGATGACGCAACGTTTTCAGAGGGAAGCGTGGGCTTTAAGAGAACTAGGGCAACATGATCAAATTCCCCAACTTTTAGCTGACTTTGAAGAAGACGGTTATTATTATATAGTGCATCAATTTATTGAAGGTCAATATTTAAGCCAAAAACTAATGTTAAATCCTCCTCCTTGGCCAGAATCTAAGGTTGTTGATCTTCTAAAAAGCATTTTATCGATCCTGGCTTTTGTGCATGACAAAAAAGTTATTCACCGAGAAATTAACCCGGATAACTTAATTGAACGCAATTCTGACGGTAAAATAGTTCTCTTGGGTTTTGGTTCGGTTAAACAAGTTGCCACAGGACAAACCATTACCATTCAAAATAGTAATCGGGGATATATTGCTCCTGAACAAGCTGTTGGTTGTCCTCAACCTAGAAGTGATGTTTATGCTGTTGGTAAGCTTGGCATTCAAGCGTTAACCGGCATTGAACCAACTAAATTTAAAGTTGATTCTGATACCTTAAATATTGTCTGGCGCGAACAAACACAAGTTAATCCCCAGTTAGGGGATATTTTAGACAAAATGGTCTGTTATGATTTTCGGCAACGTTATGCTTCAGCAGTGGATGCAATGCTGGCTTTAGAGTCATTAAATTTGTCTGATTCCCCACTCGATTAAATATAATTGTAGGATGGGCAAGATGCCCACTCAAACTCGACTAACCACCGCCACCACCGCCACCACCGCCGCCACCACCGCCACCACCGCCGCCACCACCGCCACCACCGTCACCGCCGTAGCCACCACCGTCACCGCCGTAGCCACTACTACCACCAGTTATGAAACTCAAAATAATAAAAATAAAGAAAATCCAGCCAAAAATAGCGTTAATAAATGAACCCCAAGAAAAATTTTGCCAATTAGGAACAGAAACCTTGAGAAGATTATGAGGGAAAGTAATTTGAACTTCTAATTCTTCTCCAGGTTGTATACTTTGTTGAGCAATAAATTGAATGGTTTGAGAGTTTACTTTAACCGAACTAGAAGGAACACCAAAACTTTTAAAATCTTGAATAT
Source organism: Gloeothece verrucosa PCC 7822 (assembly GCF_000147335.1). Lineage (NCBI taxonomy): Bacteria > Bacillati > Cyanobacteriota > Cyanophyceae > Chroococcales > Aphanothecaceae > Gloeothece > Gloeothece verrucosa. The sequence goes on along the minus strand of NC_014501.1, from coordinate 1,956,096 downwards.
TTCCTGATAAAATGTTAGGTAATCTAACAGTTATTTTTGCTTTTTCAATGGGAGATTTTCGGTCAGCAAAGATAGCCTTCCAGTAAACTTGATCCCCACTATCATGAATGTGTAAGCCACCAATCACTCGATAATTTAAAACAAATGTATGGGCTTCAGGAGGATTAAGGGAATGTTCCCATCGAATCCAAAATTGATTATTTTCAATTCCTGTGGTTATAGGTAAAAGCTTTCCATTTTCAGAAACTGAGACATCAGTTATCTGATCCACTTTATCTAGAGGAATATATCGATATCTCTGATTGTTGTAGGCTTGAGTAAAAACATAATTTTGAGTTTCACTGATAAGCATATCCCCATTTTCTTGTAGATCAATATCTACATTAATGAATTCCCAATAAAAAGGATATTGATTTTCAGCCTGTGCTACTTCTATCGGTTCTTTTCCCTGAACTACAGGAGATGAATAAGCAAAGCTTGCCATCCAATTAGAAGTTAAAATTAGTAAAAAAGTTAAAATTGATAAAAAGATAGTCTTGAGACTATTGAAGTTAATAATTGCCAATAATTTTTTCCGATTGATTGTGTTACTTTTCATTTTACCCCCTTTTTTTTTTAGGGTAAGCTATTAATAAAATAAATTCAATTCATAAATTCAAAAAAAAATTATTATTTTTCATTAATATATTGATAAAGAAAAGTCATAAAGTTCATAAAGTTCATAAACTTCATAAACTTCATAAACTTCATAAACTTGATACAGCCCAGGAAATTTGCTAATAATTAGTAAAATTACGGATCAGACCGGAATTTTGTGCCAAAATAAAGCTCATATATTTCAGTGAGTCCCTTGTTGTGACGTAATATGGTTCAGTTACCGACGAAAATGCCTTTAAATCCAGGAGACATTATCCGCAATCGTTACCAAGTCCTTCGCTTTTTGGGAAAAGGGGGATTTGGCATAACTTATTTAGTAGAAGATTTAGATTGTCTTAATCAAGAAAGAGTCCTTAAGCAACTCACAGATCCAGATGCTACCCTAGAAGCTAGAGAACTGTTTCAGCGAGAAGCCAAACTTCTTGAACAACTGGGAACTGAACACAGCCAAATTCCCCAAATCTTTGCTTACTTTGAAGAAAACGGAATATATTATCTGGTTCAAGAATATATTCAAGGTCATTGTCTTAACGAAGAATTAACCAATCCTTGCTATGAGCAAACGGTTATTAATTTTCTAGAAGATCTCCTCTCCATTCTTCAATATATTCATCAACAGGGAGTGATTCATCGGGATATTAAACCCTCCAATTTAATCCGACGCAGTAGTGATAATAAAATTGTTTTAATTGATTTTGGCGCGGCTACAGTTAGAAGAAACAGCAATCAAATCACTCGAACTCTAGCACTAGGAACTCCCGGCTATGCACCAGCAGAGCAGTTTATGGGATATCCTCAATTATGTAGTGATATTTATGCAGTGGGAGTTATCGCCATACAAGTTTTGATTAAAAGCAACCCCACTCAGGAGCAATGGGAGCTAGATGCGGCTCATCGTCATTTTATTTGGCGCAATAAGGCTCAAGTAAGGGAAGATTTAGCAGATATTATCGATAAAATGACCGCTTATCATTGTCAAGAGCGCTACCGTTCAGTTCAAGACGTTTTAGAGGCTTTACGTGTATTATCTAGACAGGATAAGCCTGTTGTAATTCCTCCTCCTCCCCCTTTACCTCCAGATCCTCCTAACTATTGGAAACTCAAAGTCGCCTTAAGTGTAGGGTTAGGAGTTATAGTGTTAGGGGGTTGGCTGGTATGGTCAACTCAGAAATCAAGTTTTTGTCCGGTTCAAGAATCCGATTTTATCAGTTGCGCTGGAGTTATCATTAATGATGATAGTCCCTCTTCCGCTAAGGAAAACGGCGTTGAAGCTTACGAAAAAGGAAACTATATACAGGCATTAGATTTTTTTGAAAACGCTAGAAAAGAACAGCCCCGAGACCCAGAAACGCTTATTTATTTAAATAATGTCCAATTAATTCTCAATAAAACTCCGGTTTATAGCATTGCTGTTTCTTTACCTTTAAAAGATAGAAATAATGGCTCAGATGCCGGACTAGAAATTCTTAGAGGGGTAGCCCAAGCCCAAAAATATATTAATGAGAATAATATTATTAAAGGTTATGGGTTACAGGTGGTAATTACTGATGATGATAATAAACCCGCAAGAGCTATTACTATTGCCAATACTTTAGGTAAAGTACCTAATATTTTAGGAGTTATAGGAAGCTACGCCAGCGACGTAACTAAAGCATCGGTTTCAGTTTATGACCAGCATCAATTAGTGTTAATTTCCCCCACTAGCACATCAGAAGATTTAACCGATAGTAGCCGCTTCTTTTTCCGTACCGTATCACCCGATCAAAATAAAGCTGAGAAAGTTGCTAAATTTTTAATTCAAAAAGACATTCAAAAAATTGCTGTTTTTTATAATCCAGATAGTAGTTTTAGTCGGTCTTATAAAAATAATTTTGAGAAGAGTTTTGCCGGCAGAAGTATTCAAGTTTTTGATAATTTAAAAAATGAAAATTTTGATGCTTATCAAGCTATAAAGGAAGTGCGTACACAAGGAAGTCAAGCTTTATTTTTAATTCCTGATGGACGAGTTAATGATTTTTCGTTTAACAATGCTTTAGACTTAATGAGAGCTAATGATAATAAACTGCCCATCATTGGGTCTGATACTTTGTTTAACCCGGCTACTAGAAATCAACGAAAATTTGCCCAAGGGATAGTGATTGCTATTCCTTGGCATCCTTTAACCAGTAGCGATCCAGATTTTACTAAAGAAGCCGAAAAAGAATGGAAAGGAACAGTCAGTTGGCGAACAGCAATGGCCTATGATGCCACTATAACTCTAGCTCAAGCTTTAAATAAAATACCTTCTCCTAATTGGATGGAATCTTTAATGATGATATTTAACCCTAAACAAAAGCGGCTTCAATTACAACAAACTTTAATTGATCCTAATTTTAAAGCTAAGGGAGTGACCGCCCCAGAAATTAGCTTTATTAAAGGTGATCGCCAAGAGAATACAGTCCAATTAGTGACTCTGATTTCTAATCCCTGTTCTAGCGGCGAATATGATTTTGTTCCCGTTGAAAAGGTTAATAAAATAGACCTCTTGCATAATTGTCCGCAGATAAACGCAGATGAACGCAGATGAAATACTTGTCAGTAACTTTATGTGTAGAGATGTATTTCGATAGCAATGAGTTTGAGTTGTTCAAAGTAATATTCTACATTTTTCTACTTAAACAGCAAATTTTAGCCTTTCCTTGGCCAAAAATTCCCTTAATTATGGGACTGACATCCCCCGTCAGATTTAATATTCTAACAATAGAAACAGAGATAAGAAGCTACATCAGTAACGACTAGCTCCTTAACAATACAGATAAATCCTCCATAAACCGATTGAGAGTAACCGCAATAAGTTCCCGACTTGCTAAAACTCTCTCACCCGGATGGATGAAGTCATCAAGGTGGCGACAACGTATACTAATTTAGCTGACTGACTCACAAAGTTTCTCTTGTTGACCTCTGAGTGAACGGATTGAGTCTCCTCTTGCTTAAAATTAAAGCCCTGCTAGGATGCAGGGTTTTTTAACAGTTCCGAGTGGGAAATCCCCGAACGAAACGTAGTGGAGTTCGAGGGACGGACGATGCGCTCCGCGCCACTACGTGAGCAGATCATCTGCCGTGCGACCGCAGATGCGCGTCCTCATGAAAGCGAGTCAGTGGTTGACAGCGTAGCCAAGTACCTATATACTAAAATTGGCCGCAAGGTAAGAACCTGAATTGAGCCAAATTTGGGATGTACCCATCCAAGATGAGAGTGAAAGGTAGTCATTAGGCGGAACCTCCAGAGCTTGGGAAATACGACAAAAATCGAATAAATCGACACGGCAGTTACTCTCGACGGTAACCGTCAAGACCGCACTGCCTCAAGTATCCAGGGACTCTGGAAAACGAAAACGCCTGAGCGAGTCGTTCTGTCGGGAAACCAACGGTGGGAGATGTCATCATCGCTTGTACCAACGAGTTTTAGATAAGTGGCGAAACCCCGTAAGGGAATAACCAGGAATGCCCTATCGTGAGTTAGGGAAGCCCCGCAGGGAGTTTACGGAGTGCGTGGGAGGATGTCACTGAAAAAGGCTACTTTTAGCCGCTTGCACCAACTTGCGGCGTGATTCCATCAACTCGCCCAATTCAAGCGCAAAGCGAGGGGATCGCAATAAGAGCAATTGTAGAGTTTCTGTATCCAAAATGAGAACTTCTAGGTCCTCAAGGGCCTCCACAGAAACATCGCTTTGATGATCAGATAACAAGGATGCTTGTACCCCAAAAAAATCGCCCTCAGATAGTTCTAAAACCGGCTGTGTGTTACCGGTACGATCACGGACCCATAACTGTACACGACCCTGGAGAATAATATACAGTCCTAGCAAACGCTGCTCCTGAGCAATGACAATTTCTCCTTTACCATATTTTTGAGTGGTGATGTTGTCATTTAACTGATCCAGAAGCAGGGGATCGATCATACTTAAACTCGGAATAGAGCGTAAAATTTCTGTGATTCGAAGAACTCGATCTTCTGGGATAGGTGCAACACCTTGATATTCATATTGGTTTTGAATTGGGTAGGGAATCGTCAGATGATGACGTTTAGCCGCATACCAAATACGGGTGATAAACTCATCTAAAATTTTACGAGATTGTCCGTAGTCATCAATAAATAGACCAACTTTATAATTGATATAGAAGTCTTTATAGCCTGTGGTTTGGACAAAAGGTTCTGGATCACTTAATACCCCTTGAGTTTCCCGTGCCGTAGTTTTAAGAATTTGTTTAACTCGATTGGGAGGGTCATCATAAGAAAAGCCTACCTCAAAAGTTTCCACATGAAGACCCGTTGGTCGACTGAGGTTTCTAAAATTACTCTTAGCGAGTTCGGAATTGGGGATAACCAGCAGATCTCGGTTCCAAGTTTGCAAATGTACTGAGCGCCAAGTAACTTCTATCACTTTGCCCACTTTATCCCCAATCTCTACCCAGTCGCCGCTTCTGATGGGGCGCTCAAAAAGCAAAGCAATTCCCGAAAAAATATTGCCTAAGCTGTCTTGCAAGGCTAAACCAATCACCAATGATCCCACGCCCAAGGCGGTCAATAAAGCCCCTAAATCTGTTTTCCAGACACTTGATAACACTAGCGCTGTTCCTACCAAGATCAAGAAAAATCGACTGAGATCAAGAAATAATTTGGGGACTTGAGATTGCCAGCTTTCCGGCCTGGCTTGCTCAAACAGTAAGATATTAATTAAAGTGAGTACCGCATAAATAATAAAAATCCAAAGAACAGTCTCGATTAAGCGAACTAATATAGCCTCTTCAGCAAGCTGTAAGACCTTAACCAAAAGCAAAAAAATAGCCAGGGTTGGCACTACCAAATTTCGCAGGATACGGACAGGCGTGACGAGGGGTTTTTGTTGCCTTTCTAGCTGTACTACGAATTCATTAAGCAACAGCATTAGCATAGGAAACCCTAAAATTAATACCCATGTCCATACAAACCAATTTTGCTTGATGATAAAGTCGGTCATAGAAAATTAATTGACAGTTGGGAATAGGGAAATGAAAAAGGGGGTTTAATCAATTATGCCGACGCTTGCTCCGTTTAAAGAAGAGTTAACATTAATCGATGATTTAATTCCCCCTATTTTCATCGACCAAATTGGGATGACTCCGGCTTTAGGAATTTCTACTTCTCCAATCTGTTCAAATGGGTAAAGATCTTTTACACTCTCATAAACCTTGTGGGTCACTTGAATGACATTTTGCCGAGGTGAGGAATGAATCGCGTAGGCAATTCTCATGGTTTCTCCGGTTAAGGCGTAAATAAATCGAGTTTTTCCTACAATTCCCCCCACTACCGGACCGCAATGAATACCAATATCTAAACTCAATTTTGTTCCCTGTTGCTGATTAAAACGGGTGATTAATTTGAGTAAGTCTAAGGCAAAATCTACCGTCCTTTTAACATGATCGACGCGAGCAACTGACAACCCACAAACCGCCACGTATAAATTGCCGATGGTTCTCATTTTCTCAACGCCATAAGCTTCTGCCGCTTCATCAAAAGCACTGACAATTTCATTGAGTAACCTAATAGTTTGTTCAGGGGGCAATTCAGCAGATAGTTCATTAAAACCCTCTATTTCTGCATATAAAACAGTAACATTGGGAAAAGTATCGGCAATCGCTTGTTCTCCTTTTTTATAGCGTTTGGCGATCAGGTCTGGCAAAATATTGAGCAAGAGGTTTTCGTTTTCTTGCTTCATTTGCTGAATCAGTAGCTCTCTTTGATGTAAGTTCTCGCTCATATAATTAAAAGCTACTGCTAATTCGCCAAATTCATCTTTTGATTGAATGTTTAGCTTAACATCGGTTTCTCCTGATCCGATGCGACAAGCTCCTGCCCTAAGCTGCTTAATGGGACGCACAAACAGCCGCGCCAACCAGTTAGAAAGCGGCGTGAAAAAGACTACGAGAATAGCAGAAGTCACTAATAATTGACGGGTAAACTCATTAATGGGAGCAAAGGCTTCATCCGCACTCATTTGGGCAATTAATCCCCAGTTAAAATCTCCTACCTGAATGGGTTGATAGGCGGCTAGTACGGGAATGCCTCGGTAGTCTTGATAGATGGCTGTTCCTTTCTTACCGGTGATGGCCTGTTCTAAAGCGCTCGATTCTATCTTTTGAACTAAAATGGGTGTGTTTAAGCGGCGTATCCGTTCAATGGTGTTATTATCAAGACCGTTTTTTTCGAGAGCTTGGTAATATTGGTTGGGATTTTCGACAAACTGGCGGGGAAGGGAACGTAACAAGTTATCTGGACCGACTAAATAGGTTTCGCCGGTTTGGCCGAGTCCGGTTTGTTCCCACTGTCCAGATGAGGTCATAATTCCATTGATTTTCTCGATGGGGAGTTGAAACACCAAAGCACCGATAAATTCTGTCCCATCAAAAATTGTGGTGGCGATAAAAGCCGAGGGTTTATTATAGGAGGGACGGTAGGGTTCAAAGTCTTTGATGATGATTAAACTGTGGTCTCTCGATTTTTCAATCGATAAGATGGCTTTGGCTAGGTTGGTATTTTCGTAAGGACCTAACCCTATATTAGTTGCAAAGTCTACTTGTTTTTCTGCGGAGTAGACAATGTTGCCGCTATCAACGTCGATTAAATAAATATCGTTATATTTAAATCTTTTTTGTAAATTTCTAAATAAAGGGTGGTATTTTTGATGAACTTTACTATATTCGCTGCCATCTCCAGGATTTTCTAAATCATTTTGTCTCTGTTTAGAGCGATTTTTCGCTAGGTAGTGGTATTGGAGATATTGGGCGACACTCGTTTGAGGTAAGTAGGTTTCTGCAATGGGTGTTCCATCTACTACATTGTGCCCGAGTTCGGGAATAAAAACATTTTGGTAGTATTTCTCTAACTGTTGTTGCTGGTTGGGGTTTAAGGTTTGAGTTTCTAATTTTTGGTAGGCTGCCTTGAAGGTTTTCATTGCTTCAATGGCTGATGGGGATTCGCTGACGGTGAGAATCTGATTTTTGCTAAATTGAAAGTAGGATTCAATTTCTTTGGCTCTGACGCTTCGTAGGATAACGAGTTGGTTAAAGATGGTTTTGGTAAATGCCGTTTTGCCACTACTGTAATCCATGTAGCCTGTAATGAAAATTAAGGCGATGCTGATTAGCAGTAGCATGAGTAATAGTTTGGATTGAATACTCAGCTTGTTAAGAAATCGCATTTAAAGACTCAAGAGACAACTTGAGACTAAGTTTAATCGTATATTCTATATCATTAGAGGGATTTCTTGACTCGCTCTTAAGTGGTAGGTCTGGGGAAAACTATCCACTGCACTAGCGGCTAGGCTCTCAGGTCATGTCAAGTAGCTGTGGCAAAATTGCGCGATGTTCTAGATAGCCGGCAACCGAAAAACCCTAAAACAATTTTTAATTTAAAATTAAAAGGCTAAAATGCAACGAAATACACAATAAACTAAATATAAACTGATAACTTAATAACTGTTAAATGTTCAGTATTAACTATTTACAGCTATGCCTCCTTTAACTTGTTTTAATTATATCAACGGTCAATGGGTACCCGCGAAAGTGCGCGAAACTTCACAAAGCCGCAACCCTGCCAATTCTAGCGAGGTAGTAGCGACTTTCCCTTTATCCACTTCGGCCGATGTTAATGCCGCAGTAGAAGCCGCACGCAAAGCTTACTTGAGTTGGCGAAAAATCCCTGCACCCCAAAGAGCGGAATATCTTCAACGAGTCGCTCAAATTTTAACCAAGAGAAAAGAAGAACTCGCTACCGTGATGACTCGGGAAATGGGAAAAACCATCGCTGAAGCTCGGGGGGATGTTCAAGAGGGGATAGACTGCGCTTTTTACTATGCTGGGGAAGGAAGGCGTTTATTTGGACAAACCACTCCATCAGAACTCAGCAATAAGTTTGCTATGACGCTGCGGATGCCGGTGGGTGTCTGTGCTTTAATTACCCCTTGGAATTTTCCGGTGGCTATCCCCTGTTGGAAGTCTCTACCGGCCTTAGTCTGTGGCAATACTATTATTCTTAAACCGGCTAAAGATACCCCGGCTTGTGCCACCCTATTAGTCGAAGTTTTCCAGCAAGCCGGCTTTCCGCCAGGAGTCGTTAATTTAGTTCATGGCGTAGGGCCAGAAATCGGACAAGATTTAGTCGAACATCCAGGAATCGATTTAGTTTCTTTTACAGGTTCTTCTGTTATTGGTTCTCAAGTGGGGGAAATTTGCGGACGTATCCATAAGCGTGTCTGTTTGGAATTAGGGGGAAAAAATGCTCAAATTGTGATGGAAGATGCCGATTTAGAATTAGCTTTAGAAGGCGCATTATGGGGAGCTTTTGGCACTACAGGACAACGATGTACGGCCACTAGCCGCTTGATTTTACATCGGGATATCAAAAAGGAATTTACCGAAAAGTTACTCGAGAAAACGGCTCAACTCCGTTTAGGCCCAGGAATTGATCCAAAAACCGATGTCGGGCCTCTCATTAGTTCAACTCAACGGGAAAAGGTGAAAAAATATATTGATCTGGCTCGGGAAGAAGGCGCTAAAATTTTACTCGGCGGCGATATCCCTAAAGATTCTGCCTTAAAATCGGGGTTTTTCTTTGAACCGACAATTTTAGATCACGTCACGCCTCAAATGCGGGTGGCGCAAGAGGAAATTTTTGGGCCTGTGGTGGGCTTAATTGAGGTGAGTTCCTTTGAAGAAGCCATTTCAGTCCTCAATGATACTCCCTACGGCTTATCTTCTTCGATTTATACCCAAGATATTAACCGCGCTTTTCAAGCCATGCAAGACCTTGAAGCCGGTATTACATACATTAATGGCCCCACCATTGGTGCAGAAGTACATCTTGCTTTTGGTGGGGTTAAACAAAGTGGTAATGGACATAGAGAAGCCGGAACTACCGCGTTAGATGTTTTTTCTGAATGGAAAACAGTCTATGTCGATTTTTCAGGACGTTTACAACGAGCGCAAATTGATAATCGTTCTGTCACTGAAAATTAAATAACTGTTAACTTTTACTGAACAATGGTAGGGATGAACTGATTGGGGAATAAGCTTCCTTGTTGTCCTAAAAATCTTTCATTGACGATTTCTCGAAAAGCTTCCAAATTGGCTTCCCATTCATCAATGCCTTGATTTAATTTCTCTATACGCTCCCCTTCGGTGTTGCTGGTCAGATCATAGTTAAAGCTACCAGAAAATAATAAAGCTGGAAGAGATTGTTGATCGGGTAACTGTAACCTGGCTTCATTAATTGTCAAGTTAAATTGACATTTGTCTAACTGATAGAGTAAATTTAGTCCAGCTTGTACAGGTTCTTTACCAAATTCTTGCCAAGCGCCGGGAGCGAGTAAGGTTTCGGTAATAAATTTTCTGCCTGCATCCAGTGAACCCGAAAGCGGAACCACACTTTTTGGACTAATACTTAATCCCTGATATTCAGCAAGAGGAAGCTTTTCAACATATTTGTGAACCAGTTCTGGCAATTTTATCTCTGTTGATTGTTTGGTTCCGAGCATTTCTAAAAAAGTAATGGTTCGCGGTTGAGTAACGATGCTTACCCCATTTTGAAAGCTGACTTGAGCATAATTAGGATTTAACACCGGCTGTTTGTTTAATTCCCAATCACTAGGAATTATTCCACTAGCTTTTAGGAAATCTTCGCTCAACATTGTTGGGTTCAGTTTTTGGGCAGAAATAGAAATGGACAATTCCTGAATTTCTCGCAGTTGTAGGGAAGAGTTTGACTCAGAATTAGGACCTACTGTTACCATAATGATTTGTGATGAATGTTATCAGTACCTTTATTTCTAGTTTAGAAGCAATAGGTGTATTAATTGTGACAACTTTAAAAATCTTTTCTGTTTGCTTAAGCTTTAAATAAATTCTTCAATTTCGGATCAATTTGTTGATCTTGTTCACTCAGATATTAAAATTAGAGACGTTGCCGGCAACGTCCCTACAATGATGATTTCTGGTTATTTGTTACAAAGGGGATTTGAGCTTACGATGCCATCGAAGCAGTGGAACGTCTCCGCCGATAAGTTCTCCCAGAAGTTGTGGCTTCAGGTTGTTCAGCTTGTTCAGGTTGTTCAGCTTGTTCAGGTTGTTCAGCTTGTTGAGCTTGTTCAGGTTGCAAGGGCGACTCTGATGTATCTGCCCATTGCAGGACAAAAACTACTAAGGGTTGGCTTTTGAGTTCCCGTTTAATTAGTCGTTGTAAATAACTCTCTATTTCTTGTCTTAACCCAGTCCAGTTGGGTATGCCGCTTTGGGTTTTAAACTCTCCCCAACGTTCACTGAGAATTTGCTCAATAGAACGATTAATTAATTGGTGTAGTAAGGCACTATCGACAACGGTTACCACTCCCCTTAAATTTAGCTGAGGTTGAGTGACCAGTTTTCCTTGCTGGTTGACGGTAGCCGCTACAGTAACTACTCCGTCGTTGGCTAACTGTTGGCGTTCTTCCATCACCTGTTCATGAACGATGCCGGCTTGGTCTACCAGTTCCAGTCCTGCCGGAACTTGAGCGACAACTTGTATCCGTTCAGTGCTTAACTCAATCACATCGCCGTTTTTAATAATAACGGTGTTTTCTTTGGTAAATCCCATCTTTTGCGCGGTTTGAGCGTGTTGCACTAACATCCGATGTTCTCCGTGTACAGGCACAAAGAATTTCGGTTTGGTGAGAGCTAACATCATTTTTTGGTCTTCCTGACATCCATGACCGGAAACATGAATCCCTTTATCCCGTCCATAGATAACGTTTGCTCCTTGCATCATCAGTTTATCGATACAGTTAACGACGGCTATGGTATTGCCGGGTATCGGGTTAGCAGAGAAGATAATGGTATCTCCTGGACGAGTTTTCACCAGGGGATGTTCTCCGTTGGCAATGCGAGTCATAGCCGCTAAGGGTTCTCCTTGTGAGCCGGTGGTGAGAATGAGAACCCGCTCATCCGCTAATCCTTTGGTGGCTTTAATGGGAACAAATAGCTCATCAGGACATTTAATATAGCCTAAGTTACGACAATGAGCGATGACATTAAGCATGGACCTTCCGACTACCGCCACTTTTCGGTTGTGTTTTTGGGATAACTGTAGGGCGATATTGATACGGTGAACCGATGAAGCAAAGGTGGTGAGCATGATTCGCCCCTGGGCCTGAGCAAATATCCGGTCTAAATTAGGATAAACGCTGGCTTCTGAGGGAGTATGTCCGGGGACTTCTGAGTTGGTGGAGTCACTCAGTAAGCATAATACGCCTTTCTCCCCATATTCGGCTAATCGATGAAAGTCAAAATGTTGACCATCTATAGGGGTATGGTCAATTTTAAAGTCTCCTGTGTGTATGAGGATGCCGATAGGAGTGTGAATGGCCAGCGTAAAACTATCGGCCATTGAGTGGGTATTACGGATAAATTCTACTAAAAAGTGTTTTCCAACTCGCACTATTTCCCGAGAACGAACCGTTTTTAAGCTGGTGCGGCCTGTCACGGCGGCTTCTTCTAATTTATCCTCTATTAAGGCAATGGCGAGAGGCGGACCATAAATAACGGGAATTTCAAATTGTTTTAAATGGTAAGGTATTCCCCCAATATGATCTTCATGACCATGAGTAGCAATCATCCCTTTTATTTTCTGATGATTTTCTCGTAGATAGGTCATTTCGGGTAAGACGATATTAACCCCGTGCATATCATCGGTGGGAAAAGCGATTCCTGCATCCACCATTAATATTTCATCTTCATACTCATAGATACAAGTATTTTTTCCGATTTCATGAAGTCCGCCTAGGGGAATAATTTTTAATTTAGATTGGGTTTCGTTGTTACTCATTTGCCTCCTTTACAATTGGCTATTTTGGGTTTGAGTTTTTAGAGTTTTTCCTAAAAATTTAATAGTTATTTGGCTACGGGTTTTTTTCAACAATTTTTGTCTCTTAATCAGATTTTTTTATGCAGATAAAAATATATTTTTCCTGCTTTTCTAATGCCTAATTGCTCCACAGGAATTTTTTCTTAATAAATTGTTACTATTATTGTAACGTATTTAATCTATACGTTGTCAAATAGAGTTCATTAATCTTTTTTTGTCCACTTTTTAGATTAATGATAGGTCTCGTAACACAGTTTCTAAGCTTTTTTGTAACTCGGAAGACAATTCACAAAGTGGAGGGCGCACTCCTCCTACTTTCCAACCTTGCATTTTTAAGGCGGCTTTAACCGGGATGGGATTTGTCGTACAAAATAAAGCTTTAAATAGTGGAGAAAGTTTTAAATGAATTTCTGTAGCTAAGGAATTTTTGCCAACTTCAAACGCTTGAATCATTTCCTGCATCTGTTGACCCACTAAATGACTCGCTACGCTAACTACCCCGATGGCTCCCACTGTCATTAACGGTAGAGTAATAAAATCTTCTCCTGAATAAATTGCAAAAGATGAAGGCGTTAAACTGCGAATTCTACAGGCTTGTTCTATATTCCCACTGGCTTCTTTTATAGCAACAATATTCTCAATTTCTGCTAATTTGGCCACGGTTTCTGGGAGAAGATTTTGCCCTGTACGTCCTGGCACATTGTAAAGCATTATCGGTAGCTCTGGACAAGCTTCGGCGATTGAGCGAAAATGCTGATATAATCCCTCTTGAGGGGGTTTATTGTAATAGGGAACCACCTGCAATGAGCCATCTATTCCTATTTTAGCAGCTTCTTTAGTGGCCTGAATAGATTTTTCTGTGGAGTTGGTGCCGGTGCCAGCGATAATTTTGGCTTTATCCCCAACGGCTTTTTTCACGACTTGAAAGAGTTGGCATTTTTCTTCCAAGCTAAGGGTGGGCGATTCTCCTGTTGTTCCACACACCACTAACCCATCACTGCCTTGATTGACTAAATGGACAGCTAATTCGCCGGCCGCCTCATAATTGACTTGCCCTTGCTCATCCAAGGGGGTCACCATAGCAGTGATTACCCTTCCAAAATTCTGATCACTCATCTGTATTTTTTCTCTTGTTCTGACAGTTATTGTCCCACAGAAACGGCTACGGTTTTTGAGGGATGAAGTAGATTTTCTTGGAGCAATAATTCTGCAATCTGAATGGCATTAAGAGCGGCTCCTTTGCGAATTTGATCTCCACATAACCATAATTCTAGACCATTAGGATGAGAGAGATCTTGACGAATTCTTCCCACTAATACATCATCTTGGCCGCTTGCTTCTATGGGCATGGGGAAATAATTTTTCTGCCAATCTTCTACTACTTTTACGCCGGCTGCACTTGCTAAAATTTCTTGGGCTTTTTTGACCGGGAAAGGTTGCTCAAATTCTAGGTTAACGGCTTCTGAATGGGCCCGCAATACGGGAACTCGCACACAAGTGGCACTAATGCGGATCTCTGAATCCCCAAAAATTTTACGGGTTTCATTGATCATTTTCATTTCTTCCTCACAGTATCCCAGTTCATTGAGGGCTGAATTGTGAGGGAATAGATTAAAGGCCAGAGGATAGGGTAAAATTTCGGCAGTGGGAGTTTGCTGATTTAAAATCGCTTGGGCTTGGATTTTGACTTCTTCCATTGCTCTAGCACCGGCACCACTAGCTGATTGATAGGTCGCTACCACCATCCGTTTTACGGGTTGAACTTTGTGTAACGGATATACGGCTACCGCCATAATAATGGTAGTACAGTTGGGGTTAGCAATAATTCCCTGATGCTCGGCGGCGGCTTGGGGGTTGATTTCGGGCACAATGAGCGGCACTTTAGGGTCCATGCGAAAAGCGCTGGAGTTATCTACCATCACTGCACCCGAGGAGACGATGGTTTTGGCCCAAGCTTTGGAAATTGAGCCGCCTGCCGAGGCTAAAACGAGATCAATTCCTTTAAATGATCCTTCGTTGACTTCTTCGATGGTTAAGGCCTGGCCTTTAAATAAGAGGGTTTTACCAGCCGAACGACCCGAAGCAAGTAGTTTTAGATTAGCTACTGGGAAGTGGTGGCTTTCGAGTAATTCGATGAGTTCTGTGCCGACTGCTCCGCTTGCGCCGAGGATAGCAACATTAATTTCTTTTGTCAATTGAGTTTCCTCCTTAGATTGGTTAAACCTTGAACTGGGTTTTTGATGGGGTTTTGATATATGGTTTTATCTATTTAAACTTAAGTTACTATAACGGGCTAGTTTAGTTTAGAAAGACTTTACTGTTCAAGGTTTAAGATGGCTTTACTTTATCATAACCCGAACAGATAATAATATTTTCAGCTTGGTTATCATATCATAGAGCGAGCATTGTTGCTCTTGTTTGACCGACTTGAGCGGCTCAAGTTCCCCCGATAGGTTTTTGGCTAGTGAGTCATGAGGGCGGCTAATTCGCTGCTTGGGCGACAAATGAGATTTTCTGGGGCATCTGATCGCCATCCTATGCGGGTTGGTCTAATCCAAAGGGGGTTTTATGACCGGTGCCAGAGTAGGGGACTGACGACAGTTAAAAAATATTTCCCTAAACTTACTCATTTCTGGGCATAACGCGCTAGTTCATAAGCTGTTACGCCTCATTATTAAGTCGGTAAATCTGTCACAGTAGCACTAACTATTTCAATAATAACGACCTAAACCGAATTTTATTCCTGAATTTTCCTGAATTTTATTTATTGTTCAAGTCCTAAATTTAACTGAACTATTAATGGCAAAAGCCTGAGAGACTTAAAAAGTCTTCAATTTTAGGTAAAGTTAAGTCATGAACATTTTTAAATCCATCAAAAAAGCTGTCATTTTTGGGCTGTTATTTTTAGGGTTAACTTTCGCCGTTCAAAACCCCAGTTACGCGACAGAGCTTAAAGGAGATTGGACCCTTGTATCTATCGGTAATGAGCCGGTTTTAAACAGTGCTAAAATCACAGCAAGCTTTGATGATGAACCTGATAATGTAATTTACGGTAGTGCTGGTTGCAATCGCTACATTGCGTCTTTCTGTGCAACGGAAAATCGCATTTTAATTGGGCCTGTAGCTACTACCCAAATGTTATGTCATCCTCAAGCTATAATGAAGCAAGAAGGTGCATATATACAAGCATTAGAAGCCGCAAAATACTATGAAGTAAGTGAGCAACATTTAAAACTTAGTGACGGGAACAATCAAACTTTAGAATATGTTAAAGACCCCTAAAATTATCAGAGTTTATTAGCGAGAGTAATAGCATTTGGGTTGGATAACTCATGAGTTATTCAACCATTTTTTAGTCAGAATATTTGGAGTCAGAAAAAGGAAGACAAGGAGCTAGAAATATTCCTACTCAGATTCATTGTGGAAAACGACGATCACAGCACGGTTTGCTTCCTCCCCAGTCATAGCTCAACCTGACTGATATTTTTATGCCTTGATGGAAAAGGGGATTTTCATTCGCCCAGCTTGATCCACATTGGTAATTCGAGGGTAAAATATAAAGATCGGGATACCCTGCTTAAAACGGGAAAACCCATTTCTAAGCTTAAGTAAATCCAAAGCATACATTTATAGTCGTTTTGAGAAAGAGAAATCGATGAAAGTTACCCAGGAAAAGCTTCCTGACAGTCAAATCGGGTTAGAAATTGAAATTCCCCCAGAAACATCTAAACAAACCTACGAAACGGTGGTCAACAACCTTGCACGCACGACACAGATTCCTGGGTTTCGCAAGGGAAAAATCCCCCGTCAGGTCCTAGTTCAACGGTTAGGGTCCCTACGGATCAAGGCTACTGCCTTAGAAGAAATCATTCAATCGAGTTTGCAAGAAGCTATTAAACAAGAATCGATTGAAGTGATCGGGAATTATCAATTAGGCTCGAGTTTTGAAGAATTACTGCAAAAATTTAACCCCGGAGAAACCTTCACTTTCTCAGCCTCGGTGGATGTTCCCCCTACAGTGCAACTCGGAGATTATCAAAATCTTCAGATCAAAGCCGAAGAAAGCGTCTATGATCCTCAAAAAATAGATGAGTGGCTAGAACAGCAACGAGAAAAATTTGTCACCTTAGTTCCCATTGAAGATCGTCCCGCTCAAATTGGGGATGTGGCAATTATCGATTACTACGCACTAGCCAACGACGGACCTCAAGCCGGAGAAGCTATCCCCGGCGTACAGGGGACAGATTTTCGCGTAGAACTCGGTGAAGGACGCTTTATTAGTGGATTCGTCGAAGGCATTGTCGGCATGAAACCTGATGAAACCAAAGAAATTAATGCCACTTTCCCAGAGGATTATCCTCAAGAAGAATTAGCCGGCAAAGAAGCTATTTTTACGGTTACCCTCAAGGAACTTAAAACTAAAGAACTCCCCGAACTTGATGACGAGTTGGCTGAACAAATCAGTGAAAACAGCGAACAAAAATTTGAAACGCTGGCCGAGTGGCGTGAATACCTAGAAAAACAGTTCTCAGAACAAGCCCAAAATGAGACTAAAAATAGCATCCACTCTCGCATCATTGAAGAATTAGTGAACATTAGTACCGTAGATTTGCCCGAAACTTTAATTCAGGAAGAAATAACCGAATTACTGCGACAAACTGCTGTACAAATGCAACAAATGGGAGTAGATGTCAAAACCCTCTTTACTTCAGAAAATATTGGCCGTATGCGAGATAATGCTCGTCCTGAAGCGGTGGAGCGATTGAAACAAACTCTCGTGCTGACTGAGGTGGCTAAAGTCGAATCCATTGAAGTCGATAACCAAGCCATTGAGGAAAGATATAATAAGCTCAAACAGCAATT
Source organism: Gloeothece verrucosa PCC 7822 (assembly GCF_000147335.1). Taxonomy (NCBI): domain Bacteria; kingdom Bacillati; phylum Cyanobacteriota; class Cyanophyceae; order Chroococcales; family Aphanothecaceae; genus Gloeothece; species Gloeothece verrucosa. The sequence continues at coordinate 1,938,662 of NC_014501.1, read as the reverse complement.
ACAAGGGCAAGACATCGATCTAGACCGTTTACGAGAAGTTATCATCCAAGAATTACAGACTCAAAAAACTCTCGAATGGCTGCAAGAAAAAGCAACCGTTGAATTAGTGCCTAAATCAACACCTCAAGAAGAGGAAACAGAAATAGACCAAGGAGAAGATACTATCATTGAAACCTTCGCCGAGCCGATTGAGTCTTCTCGAGAAACTTCTGAGGAATCTTAGAAAATAATTAGCCAAAATTCTCGCAAAAGTTCCAAAGAACCGAAAATTTTGTGGTAGATTTGAGGTGGAGGAAGTAGCCTCAATCCAAATGCCATTAAGGCTATTCAAAAAAGCCTGAAGGCGGAGCTTTTGAAAAAACCCTAAACTAGAGCCAACGGGCCCTTTGTTAGTAAATAAGCTTAGGATTGACTAAAATTGTAATTTACCAAGCCTCCACCTGAAAAACCAACGATTAACACCATCTCTCAACTGGCTTACTCTAGCCGAAAACGCGGGAAAAACGCTAAGTTAGTAGTAACTGGCAAAATTTTTTTAAACAGCATCCAAATCCTATGGTTCAATCAAAATCGCCTGATCACCCCATCATTAGCTATTGCTCCCCCAAGATCTACTCCAGCACTCAGAATATCGTGCCGGTAGTTATAGAACAATCGGGGATGGGAGAAAGAGCATTTGATATTTACTCGCGCTTATTGCGGGAAAGAATCGTATTTTTAGGCACAGCAATTGATGATAATGTCGCTGACTCCATTGTGGCTCAACTGCTGTATCTCGATGCTGAAGATCCAGAAAAAGACATTCAACTCTATATCAATTCCCCAGGCGGCTCGGTGTACGCTGGACTAGCCATTTACGATACCATGCAACAAATTCGTCCTGATGTAGTCACCATCTGCTTTGGACTAGCAGCCAGCATGGGAGCCTTCTTGCTATCCGGTGGCACAAAAGGAAAACGCATGGCTTTACCCAGTGCTAGAATAATGATCCATCAACCCATCGGCGGAGCGCAAGGGCAAGCGGTGGAAATCGATATTCAAGCTAAAGAAATCCTCTATATCAAACAAAGATTAAATTCTCTATTAGCCGAACACACCGGTCAACCCTACGAAAGAATCGCAGAAGACACCGAGCGAGATTTTTATATGTCCGTTCATGATGCCAAAGACTACGGATTAATCGATCAGGTCATTTCTCGCTCAGAACTTCCTGATCCCACAATTCCAGTAACCTCACTGTAATAAGAAATAACTATGTCTAAATACGACTCCCACCTAAAGTGTTCGTTTTGTGGCAAATCCCAGGAACAGGTTCGTAAACTTATCGCTGGTCCGGGAGTCTACATTTGCGATGAGTGTGTAGAACTGTGTAACGAAATTTTGGATGAGGAACTGATGGAACCCCCAAGCCCGGTTTCCTCATCCGTTTCGCCAAGGGAAGAACGCCCGAAACGTCGCAATAGCCGAGAACGTCTCACTCTCGGCCAAATTCCCAAACCCAGAGAGATCAAAAAATATCTCGATGAATATGTGATTGGACAAAATGAGGCGAAAAAAGTCCTCTCGGTGGCAGTGTATAACCACTACAAACGTCTCTCAGATATCCAATCCAAACGCAGTGGAACAGGCTCAATTGATGATCCGATCGAATTACAAAAATCTAATATACTCCTGATGGGTCCCACTGGCTCAGGAAAAACCCTTTTAGCTCAAACCTTAGCCAAAATTCTCGACGTGCCTTTTGCGGTGGCTGATGCCACAACTCTCACCGAAGCCGGTTATGTGGGAGAAGATGTGGAAAATATTCTGCTACGACTGTTACAAGTGGCAGACCTTGATGTAGAAGAAGCTCAACGGGGAATTATCTATATTGATGAAATCGATAAAATAGCCCGTAAAAGCGAAAATCCCTCTATTACTCGTGATGTATCGGGAGAAGGCGTACAGCAGGCACTCCTGAAAATGTTAGAAGGAACCATCGCCAATGTTCCTCCCCAAGGAGGACGCAAGCACCCTTATCAAGATTGTATCCAAATCGATACCAGTAATATTCTCTTCATCTGTGGCGGCGCATTTGTCGGCTTGGATAAAATTGTTGAACAGCGACTCGGCAAAAAATCTATGGGATTTATACAGCCAGGAGACGGAAATGCAAAAGATAAACGTACAGCCGATTTGCTTAAAGTAATAGAACCTGACGACCTAGTAAAATTTGGCATGATTCCCGAATTTGTCGGGAGAATTCCGGTTATGGCCTCGTTAGACCCCCTCGATGAAGAAGCCCTCATCGCTATTCTCACTCAGCCGCGAAATGCTCTAGTTAAACAATATCAAAAACTCCTGAAGATGGATAATGTTCAATTAGAGTTTAAATCAGATGCCGTCAGAGCGATCGCTCAAGAAGCCTATCGGCGCAAAACCGGGGCCAGAGCATTACGGGGAATCGTGGAAGAATTAATGTTAGAAGTGATGTATGAGCTACCCTCCCGAAAAGATGTCAAGCGCTGTTTGATTACCCGGGAAATGGTAGAAAAACGCTCAACGGCTGATTTATTAGTTCATCCTTCCTCAATTGTTACACCCGAGTCAGCTTAAAAAATTCGCTCATTCAAAATTGAGATTTGATAGCGAAAGCTAAAAGCTAAATAAGATAGTACAATTAACAGTAAATTTATCTTTTTCAATTTTGAATTTAAAAAGCGCTCAATGACACAGGAGACAGAACAACGGATCACCGTTAGAGGTGTTGACCATTATTATGAGTGGATTAGTGAGGGCCTGTCCCCTGCACCGCATTCGGAGGCTTGTGCCGCTTCTCACTCAGAAAATTCTCTACCTAAACCCGTCATGGTGTTTATTCATGGTTGGGGAGGATCAGCCAGATATTGGCGTAAGACGGCTAAAGAATTGTCTCAAAATTTTGACTGCTTACTCTACGATTTACGTGGTTTTGGACGAAGTAAACTCCCTCAAACGCCTGTAGAAGTTACTTACGAATTAGAAGAATACGCGCTTGATTTAGCGGCTTTATTAGATGCTTTAAATATAAAACGAGTTTATCTCCACAGTCACTCTATGGGCGCATCGGTAGCCGCTTTTTTTATAGATTTATTTCCTGAACGAGTAGAAAAAGCCATCTTAGCTTGTAATGGGATTTTTGAATACGATGAAAAAGCGTTTTCAGCTTTTCATAAATTTGGAAAATATGTGGTTCAGTTTCGTTATCCTTGGTTTTTAAAAATTCCTTTAGCTGATCGCTTATTTATGGCGCGATTTCTTCATCGTCCCATTGAAAAAGATGCTCAGAGGGATTTTTTAGAGGATTTTATTTTAGCAGATTATGAAGCGGCTTTAGGGACAATTTATACCTCAGTTAGTCAGAAAGCAGTGGAAGTTATGCCGCAAAAGTTTGCACAGTTTAAAGTTCCCACCCTGCTAATTTCTGGCGAAAAAGATATTATTATTCCCGCAGCAATGGGTCGTCAAGCGGCGGCTTTGAATGAAAATATATCCTATGTTGAAATTCCTAAAACTGCTCATTTTCCCATGTTGGAAGATGCCCCAACTTATTTACAAGAAGTTCAAAAATTTTTGCAAGATAACTCGCTTTAATCTCATTTTTTAAAATGGCAAAATTGCAAACACTCTAGCTGGAAACCCTGAACCCCCCTTTGGTTTAGGAAAAGTAACCACCGCTAATGCGCCATTTTCTGGGACTTGATCTAAATTAGTTAACAACTCAATTTGGTAATGGTTCTGGGACAAGATGTAATTCTCCAAAGAATAATCATCTTTACTGGTAGCTACTCCGGGGTCAGTATCCGTTGGTTCATGTCCAGAAGCGGTAATCTTGCGGTCTTCATACAGATATTTTAAAACCGGTAAACTCCACCCAGGATAGTGAGCAACACCTTGAGCATCTTTATTTTGCATCGCCTCCCTACTCGGCCAACGTTTTGACCAATCTGTTCGCATCGCCACAAACGCGCCTTGAGGAATTTTCCCATGTTGCCGCTCCCAATCTTGAATATCTGCCATTGTTAAAGTATAGTCAGGGTTTTGGGCCACTTTTTGATGCACATCAATCACCACTAAAGGCAAAATCATCTCTTTAACTTCAATTTGATCTACCGTGCGTAAACCCTTGACAAAATGAGCCGGCGGATCAACATGAGTTCCCCATTGTCCCGCATGACAATAGAGTTGAGCAAAAAATCCCGAACCCAAAGCGCCCTCTAACGGTTCATACCAATAAAGCGTTTTACGGGTTTCATCGGGAAACCCTGGCCAGTGGGGAATACCAGGTTCAAAAGCATGAGTCAGGTCTACCGTTTGCTTATTTTTGAGAACTTGATAAACTTGAGTTAAGCTTGTATCTTTAGCTTTAACCAGAGAAGTTCCCCAAACCAGTAACAAGGTTACTAGCAGGCAAATCAGCAAGTTTTGGGTCAATTTTTTGGCTAACATCTATTTATCGCTCCTCACAAAACAAAAAATAATTGTTTTTCACAATATATTGTATTGTGGCCCAAGTCGGTAAGCATTGGCGAACTAAAGTTTTAACCGTTTGAGCCGCCTGACTCACCGATAGCATAATTTATTGATCTCCCTCCGTTTAAAAATTAAACATGATGAATCAAGTTTTTTTAGGTTTAGTTTTGTTATCTTTATTAATTTGGCTTTATTTATTGTGTTTTCGAGGAAAATTTTGGTTAGCTGATCAACGTCTTGAGCTTAACAATAATCAATTGAGTTTTTATCCTTCGGTTTGTGCTGTTGTGCCTGCCAGAAACGAGGCTGATCTATTACCCACTACCTTAAACTCTCTTCTAAATCAAAACTATCCTGGAGAATTTTCTATTATTTTAATTGATGACCAAAGTAGCGATGGAACCGGTCAAGTGGCTCTTGATGTCGCCCAAAAATGTCACCAATCTGCTCGTTTAACCGTTATTTCAGGACAGCCGCTTTCCTCGGGTTGGACGGGTAAACTGTGGGCAATGGAACAAGGGATTCGCTACGCCAAGCAGCACTCTTCTCCCGATTATTTTCTCTTTACCGATGCTGATATTTGTCATCATCCTGTTAATCTTCAAGAATTAGTTATTAAAGCTGAACAAGAAAATTTAGCTTTGGTTTCCTTAATGGTATTACTCAGATGTAAATCTTTTTGGGAAAAAGTCTTAATTCCGGCCTTTGTCTTTTTCTTTCAAAAATTATATCCTTTTCCTTGGGTTAATGACCCTCAGCAGAAAATGGCTGCCGCCGCCGGCGGTTGTATTTTAATTCGTCGCCAAATTTTAGAAGACATCGGAGGACTCCAAATTTTACGTAAAGCCTTAATTGATGATTGCTCTCTCGCTGCGGCTGTTAAATCTTATCTTCAAACTGAACCCACATTAACCGAAAAATCTATCTGGTTAGGATTGACAGATGCCACAGAAAGTTTCCGTCCCTATCCTTCTCTTAAAAGTCTTTGGGATTTGGTTGCTCGTACAGCCTTTACTCAACTCAATTATTCCCCTTGGCTATTAATCGGGACAGTGATAGGAATGACCATCATTTATTTAATTCCTCCCCTCAGTGTGATGATAGGTGTAGTGTTAGGAAATAAGTTAATGATAGGGATAGGCACTATGGCTTGGTTATTGATGCTGATCGCCTATTTTCCCACTCTTAAATTATACGAGTCTTCTTTTTTATGGGGAATCAGTTTACCGGGCATCGCTTTTTTGTACACTCTCATGACCATTGATTCTGCTTGGCGGCACTGGCGAGGACAAGGAGGAGGTTGGAAAGGAAGAGTTTATTAAGTACCTAGACATAAGTACAGCCCCCTAACCGGCTCTGTGAACAGGCAACAGGGGCATACGGAGGTTTTTACCTTACACATAGAGTGTTTTATTGATGTTCAGGTACTTCGCTTCTTGTGGAATTAGCTAAAGAATTTTCTTAGCTTTTTTTCTAGGCAATAAAACAGCAGTACCTAGAAGACTTAATAAGCCTAAAGTGGTGTTAGGTTCTGGAATAGCAGTGGCTTTAATATTGTAGCTAAAACTTTGTCCTGTCTGTCCGAAAGCCGTTCCTTGATCAGTTAAGATTCGCAAGGCAATTTGGCTGAAATCGCCTTTAAAGAGGGGATTGAACTGCAACTGCAAATTGAGGCTCTGTCCAGCCCCGAGTACGGTTCCTTTGGTGAAATTGACTAATGAAAAAGCCTCAGCGCCAGGACCTTCAAACTTAGCATCAAGCAAGGTCAATCCTGTTAATTGTAAATCCTGGGTTGGGTCTTGGGTGGCATTGGAGATGGCCAGAGACAAAAGACGAGTTTTTCCCACTAGGACTTTACCGAAGTCAAGGGTGGAGTTAGGGGCCGATGAACTTTGAAACTCAGCCCCGACTCCGTACCCGGTCAAGTTTACGGTTTTAACTTGAGCTTGGTTGGTGCCGTCGTCGCTACCATTCGTAAAGTTTAGGCTCACCACCTGAGTATCTACACCATGATCTGTGGGCTTGTAAGAAAGATTGACGGCTTTGACAACGTTATCAGCAAGACTCACATCTCCTATTGAACCGGATGTGGCTGAAAAATCGCTACTGCTACCGGTTAGAGCAATGGTTCCTTTGAGATTGCTCATCTCTCCTAAACCGGATAAGTTTCCATCGCCCACATTTTGGATATTAAAGTTTAGATTAGCCTGTGTTCCTATCCGCACATAGCCAGCATTATTGTTGATGGAAGTGAGGGCATTTTGAGCCGCTACTCCAAAACCGGTAAACAACGGGTTCGCTATGGCGTTTTTAGTATTACTGGTAAGAGCAATTGTGGCTTGCTCAGAAGTGCCTTTACTACGCTTGGTGGGAGTAAAGGTAAAGGTACGAGTAGCCGACTGGCCAGCCTGTAGATTGGTAAAAGACTGGGTGCCAGAAGTGGGAGTGATCAAGGGATTGCTCGATGCACCAATGGAACCTGATAGTAGACTCCCTGCATCGCCTGAGTTCGTGACGGTTAAATCCACATTCTTGGTTTGACCGACTAAGACATTGCCGAATTGCTGGTTTTCATTGGTGGAGGCTTGAGCATCAGCATAGTTGATCACCAGTTGTTTAGTACCGGCCCCACTGCCGTTAAAGATGACTTGCCGTGCCGTTGTTCCATTTAACGTGAGTGCGCCTCCTACGGCGAACATAGGAGTCCCAGATTGGGCTTGTGCTAGGATATTGGCATTAGCATTAGTCCCTAAGTCAATCGTCACATCTTTGCCATTGTTCACACTACCGACATTAGTTGAACCATAAACTGATGCCGCATTTGAGACTCCTAAATCATTAAAAATAGCTACTCTCTGAGTCGTGGTTGCTGTTGTACTTTGCAATAGTGGAACATTATTGGTATCGACATTGGTGACATTAAATTTCAAAGTTCCACTCGGACCAACATAACCACTGCTTGGATTATTCAGTATCAATTGAGAGTTGAGAATCGTGCGGTATGAGGCATTCAAATCCTTACCAGTGAGGTCAAAAATAAAAAAGCTACGATTGGTTTCTGTAGTGCCAGTCGTATTGTTTTTTCCAGTTAGGTAAGTGGTAGTATTCCTCGTGCCAGTATTGGAATAGTTTCCAAAAGTAGTAGCACTAAGAGTTAATGAGCCGGCTTGAGCGTAATTACTGATACCTACGATGCTGCCAATAGTAACTATAGAAATGGTTGAAAAACGAGTTAATCTGTTCATAGGAGTTATGGACTTTTTATATTTACAAGATAACTGATAGCCAACGAAAATTATATATAGTGCGTTCATTGTAACTTAATTTTTTACGAAAAACTAATTAGGATTAATTATATGGCTCTTCAAAAGACCATTTAAATGACTCTTGTTTGTAAGCAATCCTTAACAATAGCTTCAAGCAATACTTAATGAATCTTTAATTCTCTCGTCAATCTTTCAGAAAAAATACTGGAGTAAATCCAACTAGATCCATCTACTTTAATAATTATCTCATAGATAAAAATTGATTAAAAGAACTAGGAGAGTTGACTCTCGCGATGATTAGCAAAACCCATACAGCATCGGTCTTTGAGCGGTAAAACCCTTAGCCAATCTCGATTTAGCAGGGGTCTAATTTTCACCAATTATTAGCAAACGCTATATGAAAAACTATATAGTAATATATAAGTACAGACAAAAATGAAAGTTAAGTGTAAAATAGGCAAAAAACTTCGAGTTTCAGGCGATTTTTTCGGCGAAATTTCGAGAAACAACATTAGAGATTAAAAAGATAGTGGCAAGACGATTAAACCTAATTTTTACAATTAATAATAATATTAAAAACTCCCAGCTTTATTTAGGTTTATAATTCAGTAAATTTTGTATATAATTAGGAATTATATTTGCTAAATTTCCTAGAATTTACTCATTTACAACCTAGAAAATTTATAGTAAAAGGTCTGTTTTTTTTTAATAAAATAGCTATCATTTTGCCAGAATAAGGTCAAAAATAATAGCTAATTTAATTATACTTTATTAATTTAATTGAAAGCAACGAAAATATGATTATTTATTCCAATTTGCCCAATCTTGAGGAACTAAAAATCGTTCATACAATTCGGCTTCTGGGGTATTGGGTTCAGGAGTATAACAATATTCCCAACGAACCAAAGGCGGTAGAGACATCAAAATCGACTCAGTACGACCATTTGTTTGTAAGCCAAAAATCGTTCCTCGGTCATAGACCAAATTAAATTCTACATAGCGGCCCCGACGATACAATTGAAACTGTCTTTCTCTATCTCCATATTCCGTGTTTTTGCGTCTTTGGGCGATGGGAACATAAGCTGGTAAAAAGGCCCGACCACAATCGTTGACAAAAGCAAATAACTGCTCCCATGTACGAGGAGATTGGGGAGGAAGTTGCTGACTATAGATAGCCGCACCTTGATCGGCATGAGGCCCACGATAAAGGGGATCTAACCCATCTTGATAATCAAAAAATAAACCACCGATTCCTCGGGTTTCTCCTCGATGCTTGAGATAAAAATATTCATCACACCAGCGCTTAAAGACCGGATAATACTCTGGATGATGCTGATCACAAGCCGCTTTAAAAGTACGGTGAAAATGGGCGGCATCTTCAGCATAAGGGTAATAGGGAGTTAAATCAGCCCCACCTCCAAACCACCAGACCGGCCCCGCTTCAAAATAGCGATAATTGAGGTGAACAGTGGGAATATAAGGATTGCGGGGATGTAAAACCAGTGAGGTGCCGGTGGCATAAAATTCATGACCCTCAGCTTCTGGGCGCTGCTTTAAAATAGAAGGAGGTAATTGTTTACCCCAAACCTCTGAAAAATTTACACCCCCTTGCTCCAAAACTCCCCCGTCACGCAAGACCCGGGAACGACCTCCACCCCCTTCTTCTCTGTTCCAACTATCTTCTCGAAACTTGCCGGTCCCATCAAGTTCTTCTAGACCTTGACAGATTTCATCCTGTAAACTTTTCATGAATTGGCTGACTCGCTCTTTAGCATCTGCCGGAGGAAATAAATTTTCTTTTGAGGGGGTTACATCTGTTGTCACAACGGTCATAATTTTCGTTCTAGATACGCGAAACAGTTAGATTACAGTCGTCTGCCCTGATCATCAGACGAAGTTAAAAAGTCATCACTTTATCAATCTACGGCTTAATGGAGCAGATAAGTTAAAAATAAAAATGTATCTTAATAAAAAGACACGGAATATTTTACAATATTAAATTTGCCCAAGCATTGAGTGCGGGAGGCGGAAGGTGATTCTCAATTTTTCTTTTAAACTGATTGCGGCTAAAGGGAAACTGACCTGTAAATTTTCCCTCTATAAAACTTATCGGGTTGTCAGTACAGCCCCCATAGATATACTCTGGCAAAAATTGATTAATTTAGCGGATGTATCCTGGCATCCGCTCTTTTCAAAAACTAATGTTCCTTTAGGATTAATTGCTAAACCTGGCTTAATTTATCAGGCTGTAACTCGCTTAACTCCCATCCCTATCCGTCTGTTTGTGGAAAATGTCCGCCCGGGCGAGTTATTGAGTTTGCGGGTTTTGGCTATTCCAGGCATGGAACAAAAGATCACTTATCAGGTAGAATCAACTTTGTGCGGAACTTATATTTCCTACTCGGTGACTCTGCGCGGATGGTTATCTCCTCTGATCTGGTGGTGGATTAAACCCTATTCGATGCAAGTGGCCAGAGAATTAGCCGATGCAGCCGAACGAGTCGTTTAGAGCGATAGTCTAAAATACCACAGAGAACCATTAATCGTCTAAAATTTCCTAACTAACTGTTTTTAAAAGCGAGCTTGGTAAAAATGTTCTGGTTTGAAAGCGTGCCTATTAACGATAACTAAGGTGTATTAACAATCTAATAGACCACTGAGGGAAAAATTGACACCCAATCAATGATAAAGCTCAAACCTTCATTAACAAAAAACCTAAAAACTCTCTCAAGAGAAAGATGTATTTTCTAAAAATTTGAGTGGACGAAAATCCGAAAAATAGCCCCTTATAAAAATCAGCAAGCAGTGTTAACCCCTTGCCCGGCAACAAAAACAGAACGCTTAGCCATCATTGAGATGGTTAGCTAATAAATATTTGCTTTTCCTAACCAGGATTGGATCACCGATCTGATATGATGGTCTAGAAAAGGTTAATTTTTATGGAAGAAAACATTAAAAATATCCCTACAGCTAATCCCCGTAATGACTGGGTAAAGGAGAAAAATTATGCTAAATACAGAAACGATCTTAGAAGTCCTACGTCCAGTTCAAGACCCTGAACTGCAAAAAAGTTTGGTGGACCTCAATATGATCCGTAATGTCAAGATAGAAGGAGAAACCGTCAGCTTTACCCTAGTATTAACCACGCCGGCCTGTCCGCTACGAGAATTTATCGTTGAAGACTGTCAAAAAGCCGTCAAACAATTACCCGGAGTCGAAAAAGTTCAAGTAGAAGTAACCGCCGAAACCCCTCAGCAAAAATCCTTACCCGATAAACAATCCGTTGGCGGCATTAAAAATATTCTCGCTATCTCCAGTGGTAAAGGAGGAGTAGGAAAAAGCACCATCTCGGTGAATGTAGCCGTAGCTTTAGCCAAAGCCGGCGCAAAAGTGGGTCTATTAGATGCCGATATCTACGGACCCAATACCCCAACCATGCTAGGGTTAACCGAGGCTCAAATACAAGTCAAGCAAGGCGCAAACGGCGATATCTTAGAACCAGCCTTTAATCACGGCGTAAAAATGGTTTCTATGGGGTTTTTAATCAATCCGGATCAACCCGTAATCTGGCGCGGCCCCATGCTCAATGGCATTATTCGTCAATTTTTGTATCAGGTTAACTGGGGAAATCTAGATTATCTCGTGGTGGATATGCCCCCCGGAACCGGTGATGCTCAATTAACCCTAGCCCAAGCAGTACCCATGGCCGGGGCCGTTATCGTCACCACACCTCAAACCGTGTCTTTACAAGATGCCCGTCGCGGCTTAAAAATGTTTCAACAACTCGGGGTTAATGTATTGGGAATCGTAGAAAATATGAGCTACTTTATCCCTCCAGACCTTCCGGAGCGTAGTTATGATTTATTTGGTTCCGGCGGGGGCGAAAAAACCGCCCGTGAATTACAGGTACCCCTACTCGGTTGTGTCCCTCTAGAAATCTCTCTGCGAGAAGGTGGAGATAACGGAATTCCTATTGTTGTGGGTGATCCGACTTCAGCATCCGCAAAAGCTTTAACAGCTATCGCTCAACAAATTGCCGCTAAAGTATCTATCAGTGCCTTAGTCTAAAATTGGTAAGATCATCAGAAAAACCGGAGAGCCACCTTGATGTTACAAAGAACTTTCTTGCCTAGATTCAATTGGAAAATGTGGTTTTCTACCCTGCCCCAAGTAGACTGGTTTTTATTTGTGCTGGTGGTGGGTTTGAGTACATTTGGCGGCTTGATGATCCGCAGTACAGAAATGCACGAAACCTCTATTGATTGGTGGCAACATTGGATTTTTGCAGGCATTGGCACCTTTATCGCTTTATTGTTAGCCCGGTGGCGTTATGAATTCTTAATGCAGTGGCATTGGATCATTTATTTAATTACTAACTTGTCCCTCGTGAGCGTAATTATTATCGGGGTAACCGCTAATGGGGCCGAAAGTTGGATTAATATCGCCGGGTTTAATGTTCAACCTTCTGAATTTGCCAAGGTGGGTTTAATTATCTCTCTAGCGGCTATTCTCCATCAAAAGCCGGCCACCACTTTACCGGCTGTTTTTCGAGCTTTGGCTGTTACCGCCCTTCCTTGGGTACTGATCATGTTACAACCTGACTTAGGGACAGGATTAGTCTTTGCGGCTATTACCCTAGGAATGCTTTACTGGGCTAATATTAATCCCGGTTGGCTGGTTTTAATGATCTCTCCCCTTGCTTCGATGTTCTTATATAATCTTTTGTTTCCCGGCTGGATTGTTTTTGCTTTAAGCATGGGAATTATTGCCTGGTTTACCCTCCCCTTCCGATTTCTTTCAGCCATCGGTGCCATTTTAGGCAATTTTGCCGCCGGTAAAGTGAGCGGCATTATGTGGGGTTTGCTCAAAGAATATCAAAAAGCCCGTTTTACAAGCTTTCTCGATCCCGAAAAAGATGCTCTGGGATCGGGATATCAATTGCTTCAATCCCGTATTGCGATTGGTTCAGGAGAACTATGGGGACGAGGATTATTTAATGGTACTCAAACCCAGTTAAATTTTATTCCTGAACAGCATACAGACTTTATTTATTCATCGGTGGGCGAAGAATTAGGCTTTGTTGGTGCAATTGCTGTTTTGTTAGTGTTTTGGCTCATCTGTTGGCGGCTGTTGGTAATTGCCTTAAAAGCCAAGGAAAATTTTGGCTCTCTGTTGGCCGTTGGAGTCCTGACAATGATAGCCTTTCAAGCGGTTCTTAATATTAGTATGACTGTTGGACTCGCTCCCATTACAGGGATTCCTTTACCTTGGATGAGTTATGGACGTTCAGCTTTATTAACTAATTTTATTGCCTTGGGATTAGTAGAATCTGTGGCTAATTATCGACCTCGAAAAAGAATTTATTAAACTCAAGTTATCGTTAATCTTAAGCGTAAATTCCCGAGCCTACTTTTGCCTACTTGCACTGAGCTTGTCGAAGTGTTGCCTGTTGCCTGTTCCCTGATTAGGGTTGCTCAGTCCTTGAAAAATTCAAATTATTCATTACTTATTAGTCATAATTTTTTATTATTATCTCAGGCTTGAAAATAAAATTAATAAGTTATAGAGTGTAATCAGTTAATCCCCACTTAAGCTTAACATGATTAAGACGGTATAATAACCTAATGCTATCTTCTGTAACGTTATATGAACAAAGTATAAAAATCTTGTAACATAGTAAACCTAATCGGGAAAAATTTGTATTGAAACCTGAAAAAGTCTCATGAGAAATATTCATGAGGCATAAAGCCATTCATCAAAAAACTAGCACAATTTGAGCAAAAACTAATTCGAATAAAGGCAAAAGGAGAGGAATGATGTTAGAAAAAATCATTGAAATGGAAGCGGAATCTTTAGAAAAAGCGCGAAAAAAAATCAACTCTCAAATATTAGAAGAAGGGTTTTATATCGTTTCAGAAAATATTATCGATCTTCACCCACAAGTGAAAATAACTGTAACTGTTAAACAAAAAGGAGAGATTTATTATCAATCCCTAAATCGGCCTATATTTGAATGGGTAAATAATGATTTTGGGGGAGAAAATCCCAACTGGATTAATGAAATTAAAAAAGAGAGCCAATCCGCTTTAACCTGGTTTAAAGCACAAAACTTTCTTGATTTAGCTCATTTAAGTGCAGAGATCGGTGCTGAATATTTTACAATGTGGTCGCGTCAAGCGGCTAGAGACGGCAATATCATAGAAGCTTGGGCAGGTTGGCATCAAGTTCTTCGCTTTGCCTCCATCATCCAAGATGAATACAAGATAGCAGAAGCCTGTTTTGAATTAGGGAAAATCTACAAAGAGCGTGGCGAAATGTATGGCGGAGGAAAATATTGGGAAATCGCTCAACTCTTCTTTGTACAACTGGCATACTTGCTCAAAAAACTGGGACAAAAACAAGAATATGGTGAAGCCCTCTGGCATTTAGGAGAAATCTGCTTACTCTTAGATAATGAACCATTATGTAAGCAATTTTGGTTAGAAGCTATGGTAATTTTCCAAACAGTATTACCGGATGAGGCACTCAAAATAGAAAAAGCGCTGCAAACACAATTTTGAGGCATTGGTCATTAAAGATGCAAAAGAGGGCTTTTACTAGCTGAAAAAGGGTTTTAAGGAATAAAATTTTTGATATGATTAGATCTAGCAACGGTCATAATCAATGATTTGAGCTAATTGAACAAAGTTAAATTTATACTGGTATTCCTGTTAGGGTTAATGATTAGTTTGTCTGCCACCAGTCAGCAAGCACAAACTATACTCATTGCCAACCCAAATCCGGTTCATCAGTGGAGAACCAGTTCCGGATTTCAATCGTTTTCTCTCTCCTCTGTCGAGATTAACCCTCAAAGTTTATTACAACAAGGCATAAAAGCCTACCAAAACCGAGAATATCAAAAAGCCATCATGCTTTGGCAGCAGACGGTTGCTGCCTTTGCCGCCAAAGGAGATTATCTCAGTCAAGGTTTAACACTGAGCAATCTTTCTTTAGCCTATCAACATCTTGGAGAATGGCAAGCCGCGCAAGAAGCTATTAATCAAAGTTTAAAACTTCTCAACACACAAGCAGATCACTCCCAAAATCAAGCCGCCGTTCTCGGCAAAATTTGGAATACCCAAGGCCGTCTCTATTGGCAACAGGGAAAGCTAACTGATGCTCTCAACGCTTGGGAAAAAGCCACCTATCAATATAGTCTAGCCAATCATCGACAAGGTATTCTGGGAACTAAACTCAATCAGGTAAAAGTTTTACAGGCATTAGGCTTAAATGTCCGATCTAGAGAAACTTTAATTGAAATCAAAGAAAATTTAAAGTCTATTGAAGATATTATTTTAAAAGCGGATGGATTTGTACAGCTTGGATATAGTTTAAGGGAAATAGGAGACTTCAATCAATCTCAAAAAGTGCTAGAAGAAGGGTTAACTTTATCCCCTAATCCAGATTTACAAAGTACGTTTTTGCTCGAGTTAGGAAATACCCAAAGATCTTTAGCCCAAAAAAATCTAGCGATCGGCAAATTAAAAGCAGCCGAAGGCTATATTAATGCCGCCTTGGATTATTATCAAAGAGCCGCTCAAATTTCCACTGGAAATAAACAGTTGCTCTCGTTAGCTAATCAATTTTCTCTATTAATTGATAATCGGCAATGGGAGAGTGCTATAAAACTGATTGCTCCTCTAGAAGCAAAATTGAGTGAACTTGCTCCCTCTCGAGAGGCAATTTATAGCCGCCTGAATTTTGCTCATAGTTTAAGTTGTTTAAAACAGAGTATTGAGTATCAGGATTTTTCCTGTACTAATTCTGATTATCGAGAGCAACTCGCATCAGAAAAACTCATGTCTAAAAACAACTTCAATCTTCCTTCTTGGCAAACCATTGCTCAGATTATCGCCTCGGCCATTGACCAAGCTCAAAAGTTAGAAGATTCATCCACAACATCGGCGGCTATCGGACAAATGGGAGAACTTTATGAAATTAACCAACAATGGAAAGAGGCTCAAAAACTCACTGAAAAAGCGTTATTGCTGTTAGAAGAAATTCAGGCCCCTGAGTTACGCTATCGTTGGGAATGGCAACTAGGGCGTTTACTGAAAAAACAAGGAGATCTCACAGGCGCAATTGCCGCTTATTATGCTGCGGTTGACTCTTTGCAAGCTGTTCGGGGTGATTTACTTAATGTGAATTCAGAAATACAATTTGCTTTTCGTGATCAGATTGAACCCGTGTATCGTCAGTTAGTGGATTTGTTATTAACAACCAATGATCATTTTCAACCTTCTCAAGAAAATTTAAAAAAGGCTATTCAAATTATTGATGACCTCCAGATAGCAGAATTAGAAAATTTTCTAGGTTGTCAACTTAAATCGGAAATTTACCTTCAACCAAATTTAGCTGAAATTGAGCCAACAGCCGCTTTTATTTATCCTATTCTTCTTCCCGACCGTGTGGAAGTAATTGTTCAGTTACCGGGACAACCCTTAACCCATCATCAAGTCCCGGTTTCGCAAACCATCGTCAAAAAAGCCATTTCTCGTTTGCGTATTGCCATTGTAAGACGCAATGCTGGGGAAGTAACTGCTAATGCGACAGCGATTTATCAATGGCTAATTGAACCAATGGAAAAACAACTACAAACTGTTGCAGATTTAAAAACATTAGTCTTTGTTTTAGATGGAGAATTAAAAAATGTTCCTCTTGGGGTACTTTATGATGCTAAAACCGAGCAATATTTAATTGAGAAAAAATATGCTCTTGCTTTACTGCCTAGCTCTAATTTATTTAAGCCAGATTTGAATAATCCTAAAAAATTTCAAGTTTTAGCGGCTGGTATAAGTGAAGAAGTTCAGGCAGAAAACCGTTATTTTAATCCTTTAAACGTTACGGATGAACTAGAGGAAATAAAAACGATTTTTCCCACTAAAATTCTTTTAAATCGTCAATTTACTAGCGAAAATCTTCAAGACAATCTTAAGCAAAATCATTATTCTATTGTTCATCTGGCCACTCATGCAAATTTTAGCTCAGATCCTCAAGAAACTTTTATACTGGTTCATAGTAGTCAAGAAACTATCGGTGAATTGTTAAGACCTAATGACATTAATAATTTACTTAGTCATTCCGAGCAAACATCTTCTAATAGAATTAATTTATTAGTCCTGAGTGCTTGTCAAACGGCTTTAGGTGACAATCGAGCCACTTTAGGATTAGCGGGATTAGCGGTAAGATCTGGGGCTGAAGCGACGTTAGCAACTCTGTGGCAAATCAGTGATGAGTCTACAGTTCAACTAATGGAGATATTTTATAATCAACTCAAGGTGCTAGGATCTAGTAAAGCTCAAGCCTTACATCTTGCCCAACAAGCACTGTTAAAACAACCCAAGTACCAAAATCCTTACTATTGGGCGGGTTATGTTTTAGTGGGCAATTGGCGTTAATACAACGGAGTCGTTAAAGTTGAATTAGCCAAAGGTTCTTCAATTAACCAGGTATAACCCAAAGATTGTAGGAGCATGACCCAATTCTCATGAATTGTTTGATTATTGGGGTCAGTAAAATAATCTTTAGCAAGGTCATTGATCTTATCATACCAAAGAGAATTTGCCTGAGTCGAACCCTCAGCTAAACGAGTGATCCAACCATTAACCACCAAAGCGGGTTCATCATCTGGATCATTTTGACAATCTAGCATTAAATACCAACGATAAGTTTTCAGGGGTTGAAGGGCATATTGAGCGTTAGCCGGCACAGTGATGGCAATAAATCCCGGCTTTTGGCTTAATTTTACGCCTGTTCGATAAATAGTTTGTCGTTCTGCTCCATCGAGTAAGACAAACTCTAACTGTCTAATTTCGCCACTAGAATAATAAGGAATATAAAACCATAAGGTGGGATATTCCTTGGTCGTATAATCTTTGTGATTATTAGCGATTAAGGCTGTTACCGGCTTATCCGTTTTCGGACAAGTTACTGGTGAACGAGTAGTTGCTGGTGTGGGATTGCCTGTCGGTGTTCCTGTATTTGGAGGTTTAGGCAATTGGCTTTCTGCTGCTGTTGCTGCAATGGCGGTTGGTACTATTTCTAGAATCCCTATTAAAACTAGAGACTTAACAAGTCCAAGTAGTTGAGTCATAATCAACAACAAGGAATATTGAATAAATTATTTACTATTGTAGCTTAAATGTGAGTAATTTTAAAACCCAGTAAAAGTTAAGATTCTAGACCAAAACTTCATCAACAATTTTAAAGGTTATCATTGTCTCTTTGCCGCAGAAAAATTTGCATTCCGATTAAGCTAATTCCTGTCACAATTAAAGCCAATAGAGAAGGAATGAAAGGAAACCAAGCGGCTTGAATTAACCCAAACCAACAACAACCATATAAAAGCACAATAGAAAAACCCAGAGCGATACTTTGAGCAAGAGGTTTTTGATGCCAGCGAATCCATAAACCTGCTGTCAATGACCATAACATAATCCATAAAGCATCACCCCACCAAGGAAACCACCAGATCAGAGATCGATGTTTATCCTCAACAGCACTGAGCAACTGACTAACTAAATGAGCATGAACATATAAACCGCGAATTCTGCCATAGGGAGTATCATGCGGATCAGGAACACTTGCCGCCACAACCCCAATTAAAACCACTCGATTTTTCACTAAATTTGGTTTAAGTTTAGCCGTTTTATTTAAAACCTCTCTAAAAGATAATTGGGGGGCAATCTTTTGAGGATCAGGGGTTTTTCGGTAACGAAGGAGAATTTGATTGCCACGAGCGTCTATTTTTTGATAGCCGCCACTATGGGGTTGTAAGCGTAAAATGAGCAAATCTCCAAATTTCCAGTTATCTCCCACCACTGTCACGGGAATGTTCTTGTTTTTTAAATAACGGTAAGTTAATTGCCATCCAAAAGAATAAGGGGTGTTACAAATTGAAGAGGAATTCTCGGGGTTAGAACTACGAGATAATAAATAGCGCCGCACCGTGTAATCTTGGTTATTGTACTGACTATCTTCGGAATAGACATCTATAAAACCAATTTGTTCTAGGGGAATTAGAGGAGGATGTTTAATTCTTTGATTAGGATTATTACCGCCAAAAGCGCAGCCAGCCACTAAATTTTTACTCGTTTTAAAAACTCGGCTTAAATCTTGATATCCTGGAGGCACAGGTTGATCTCGAACAATATCTAACCCGATGGTATAAGGCTGATATTGATTCAATTGAGCCAGCAATTTAGCTAAAATATTATCGGGAATTGGATGACCATAAAGTCTTAAGTCTTTTTCATCTGCACCCACAATCAACAGACGCTCGTCGGGAGTTTCTGGAGGAAGAAGATTCATCATCTGATCTAGACTTTTGAGTTCCCAACTTTGAAATATTCCTAGCCATCGCATTCCCAGCACGAGGAGCGCAATGAAAATACTTGAAAACGCCACAGTAATTAGGGAAAGGCTAGTGGGTTTTCCTTCTAAAATTTGCAGTTGTTGAGCCACCCAATTTTGATTAAATACCAATTGATAAATTGGGTTTTTAATGACTAATTCTCCCTGTTGTTTGGTGACTAATCCAGTTAGCCGCAGTTCCATCTGATGGAGATTATCTTTAGCCGTAATTTTGCCTCTTTTAAGGATTTGTTGATAGAGCTTTAACAGGGTTACCTGCGAGCCAGCCGTGCGAAGCAAACGATCGCGTATCGTTCGTAGATGTTCAGGTTCATCCTGAGATTCCCAATGCTCAATGATCTGCTGATTGACTAATTCTTTAACCTGTATTTTTTCCTTCCCCGCCAAAATAAACGAGGCGGATTTAATCGCTAACCAACAAATTTTTTGAGTTAAAAAAGGCTGTCCTCCACTCCAATATAAAATTTCTTTTAACACAGCTTTTGGCTGATCAGCTTTGCCAATAAATCCTAGAGCTAGAGGGCTTATTTCCTCAATTTTAAACCCTTTTAAATCAATAGCTCTCCCAATATTGAAGGGAGTCGAATTAGGGTCGGTAATTAAATCTGAGGGGGTAGCCACTCCCAATAAGACAAAAGATAAACGTTTATATTGAGAATTCTTAGCTCGTTTGTCATAACAGTGGCGAATCAGAGCAAAAAACTCATCTGTGGGAAATTGTAAACTTAGAACACTATCAATTTCATCAATAAAAATCACCAAAGGTTGGGTAATTTGCTCCAGTAATACAGTTTCAATAAATTCGCTCAACCTCTGTATGGGTGAAAGGTCCTCTCGTTCCCGGCACCAAACACGTCGATTAAAATTGAGGTTGAAGCCGCTCGCTAACTCTTGAAGAATTCCACCATACCATTGATTAGGAGTAATTTGTTGAGAACCGATGCCAGATAACTCAATTTCAGCACAAGCAAAACCATTGGCTTCTAGTTTACGCATGGTTTGAATTCTTAAACTCGATTTTCCCATTTGTCTAGCGTTGAGAATATAACAATATTCTCCGGCTAACAAAGCATTATAAAGCTCCAAATCGGCCTGACGCACGACATAAGTAGGAGAATCAGGCGGTAAACTTCCTCCTGGTTGATATGGGTAGAACGAGTGAGAATTGAAATTCATTACATATCTTTGAGGTGGCTAGAAAAGTATAAACGGTACAAATTGTAACGAGGTTTGACGTAATTGTCGCATAGCTCTACTAATCCCATACTATGAAGCTGATAAGCTTGTACGGGTTCAATATTAATAGCTGAGGTAGAGCTAACAATTTTTTTGAAAACTGTTGCTAATTCTGGATTAGTTTGAAGATTAAACCAAAATTCTCTCAGGTGAGAACCATAAATTCCGGCATCTGTCGGTGCTTCCTGTAAAACTTGCTCTAGCGTAAAATTCGGATAGCTTTTGAGATAAGCAAACATTTTGATTAATAAATAAGGATGTCCTCCAATCATCCCCATTAGTTTTTGTATTTGATCAAGAGTGAATTCTAGATTATATTGTTGAGCCAGTTGTTGCACTTGTTCTTCAGTAAAATCTGATAATTCTATCGGTATCCCTACATTAAAGGGAGATTGATTAATATTCAGACGAATGTAAACATTAGTAGAATGAACTAGGACTAACCTGAGTTTTTGCCAACTCGCTCGAGTTCTGCCTTTTTCGTACCAAGAGCGCAATAGTCCAAAAAAGTCCTCGTAAATTTCAGGATGAGGAAACAGTAAGTCTACATCATCTAAACATAAAACTAAAGGACTATCGGCTTGAGGTAATAGATATTCTTCAATATAGGTAGTACAGCTAACTTTGGCTCCTATTCCTTCTTCATCCCAATAATCTTCTAGACAATTGGGGACTTTGAGTTCTCTAGAAAGGTTGAGACAAAACCAACGTAAAAATTTATTGAGTTGTGTTAAATGGGTTTTTCGATCAGCTAGTTCCAAGCTCAAACGAATAGTCCGATACTCAAGTCTCCCTAAAAATCCTAAAATCCTACTAATGAGAAGAGTTTTTCCCATCAAACTAGGGGCTTTAATGCGAAGCAAGGCCCCGGGTTGTTGAAGAGTTTCATAACAGATCGATTCGATGGGAGGACGCTCTACATAACTAATTGTATCGTGAGTGGAAACAGGAATGGCTGGTTGAATATAGTTCGGAGGTACCAGGGTTGGCAAATCTTCTTCATCGTCAAAATCTGGGTAAAAATAATCATGGTGTTCTAATTTGAGACGAAAGGCTTTAAAGCAGGTTTGGAGGGTTTGCTTATCGACCTTCGATTCACAAGCAAAGACTTTAATTAAAGTATCAGGAGTTAATCCTGTACGCTCGCTCATCTGCTCTAGAGTATAGCGATGTCCGTTGTTATCTTTAAATTCTGCTTCCACTTTAGCCTCCTCAAGCTTATTGAGTCCGGCTTCAGTTAAGATTACTCCTCGCTTACGTCTTTTTTTTTTAAGACTGAAACACTCATCATGTCTTGATCAAATGCCGTAGATGCTCTCAGTATAATCTATGTCTATTATGCTCTCCCTCGCTAAAGGATGCAACTTATCGTAACTTAACAAGCGGCTTTGCTAAGATCATTGAATCAACTCTTGCCCACTGCCATAAAATTAAGATCAGGATTAATGAGTAATTTTACTGAACAACAACCCTCTGCTGAAGCCGCTCAACTCAAATATGGCGAGCGAGAAATTGCTCAAGGAGAGTTATTTACTTTTCCCAATCCTCGTGTTGGTCGCCACTATCACATTCAGATTACTTTACCGGAGTATACCTGTAAATGTCCGTTTTCTGGCTATCCCGACTTTGCTACCATTTATTTGACTTATGTCCCTAATGAAAAAGTGGTGGAGTTAAAGGCAATTAAGTTATACATTAATAACTACCGTGATCGCTATATTTCTCATGAAGAGGCGATCAATCAGATTTTAGATGACTTTGTGGCTGCCTGCGATCCTTTAGAAGTCCAGATTAAGGGAGATTTTAACCCGCGCGGCAACGTCCACACCGTTATTGAAGTGAATTATAAAAAACCTCAGTAAATAGATGGCGTTAGGTTTCTAGGTGATAGAACTGAGCTATTACCTAGAAACCTGCTTTAGTATGGCAAATTTTCCTCGGGGAAAGTTAGCCTAAAGTCGTCGATTAATTCGTCAAGTTCTTCGATGGCTTGATTAACATCAATTCTTAGTGTACCTAAATCCGCTCTATCTAAAAGCCCAATCAAAAACTCTCGCTTGCTTTGGACTTGCCGAATTTGCTCAATAATCGTCACTTTATCCATTGTCAGATTTTCCTATTAGCACTAATTATAAAGTAACACGGGAGCGCGAAAACCCAGAGCCGAGCAAGAGTAGTCATTAAGTAACTATTGCCCACCGTAGGTTATAGTGTTGTTTATTCATAAGCTAGTTGTATCACTTGTTCTAGGTGGGGATAAATGTTACGTCAATTTTCCTTAGCTTCGTTGGGGTTAACTCTCGGTGGTATTTTAACTGTTGTTGGATTTATTGCTTATGCCACAGGCAATGCTACCCTGAATTTAGCAGGATTATTTTATGGTGTACCGATATTACTGGGCGGTTTAGCCCTAAAATCGGCTGAACTTAAACCGGTTCCTTATAGTCAGCCGCCTTCATCAGAAATTCTTGCCCTACGGGAGCAACAAGCTACTACTACCCAAAATCAAATTCGTAAAGATGTTACCCGCTATCGCTATGGACAACAAGCTCATTTAGATGAGTCTTTACAACGTTTGGGGTTAAGTCCTATTGATGAAGAAAGACCGGTATTAGTTAGTCTGCAAGAAACCTCGATCAATGGAGCTTATGCTCTTATTTTAGAATTTGAGTCTCCTTTTATTTCTCTCGAGCAGTGGCAAGAAAAACAAGAGAAGATAGAAAAGTTTTTTGGCCCGGGTATTCGCGCTCAAATTACCCAACCTGATGAAAAGCGTATTGATCTGGCTTTAATTACCGTTGTTGAAGCTCAAAACAGTTCCGTTTAATTGTCTGGTGGGCAACATGAACTAGATCTAATTTATCTAATGTCCTCATTTTTGCCCATCTGCCTAGGCCGTGCGGGACTTCACCAATTAATTATAGAGGCCAACCGGAGTAATCGCTCCGGTTTTTGGCTTGTAATCGGTAAGTATTGACTGAACTGAGGTTTATTAAAGAATTTTGTTCTGGTGCGAGATGTGAGCTTACTAATAAGGGCACAATCCTTAAACCCTCCTATTTTTTGAATGATTCAAATTGAATAAAATCTATAAATTGACCAACAGGGTCTAATTACCCTCTCTTATTTCAATTATTTCTATTGAATAAAATCTATAAATTGACCAACAGGGTCTAATTCCCCCCTCTTGTTTCAATTATTTCTATTGAATAGAATCTATATATTGACCAACAAGGTCTAATTCACTCGTTTTGTTTCAATTATTTCTATTGATTAAAATCTATATATTGACAAAATTCATTCTCTAACCTGATAATCATTAGTGTTAATCTATACTTATCGATTCAATCAAATTTTTCTTTGGTTGTGATCAATAAAAAGTTAAGATTTTTCTTAAGATGATGCTAAACTGAATAATCAAGTTAAGCCATTAACCAAATCAATTAAAAAACCTAGCAAGGAGTTCTCTAAAAAAAGCTTTAGAGATGCTGTAAATCAGTGCAAATAAAGCCTTAAGAGATTTTTACTTATAACAAATAAGAGTCATCTACCTGTATTCAATCTATCAGGAAGGAGGTTTTCATGTCTAATTTCTCTCAATATTCACGTCGGAAATTCTTATTAACGGCTTCTGCATCAGCAGCAGCAGCAGTATTTCTCAAAGGTTGTGTCGGAAATCCTCCTGACACCACTGGAGGAACAAGCGAAAAAGTCGAAGCGGCTAATCTCAGTGCTGATCAGCAGCCAGAAACCACCAAAATTAAATTAGGGTATATCCCCATTGTGGAATCTGCCCCTCTAATTGTTGCTAAAGAAAAAGGATTTTTTGCCAAATATGGGATGACCGACGTAGAAATCTCTAAACAAGCTAACTGGGCTTCGGCTAGAGACAACGTAGTCATCGGTGCTGAAGGTGGAGGGATTGACGGGGGTCAATGGCAGATGCCCATGCCTCACCTAATTACTGAAGGAATTATTACCAATGGTAGAAAAGTTCCCATGTATGTTTTAGCGCAGTTGGTGACTCATGGGAATGGGATAGCGATCTCTAAAGCACATTTAGGTAAAGACATTGGTGTAGATGTATCTAAAGCCGCCGACTATATCAAGAGTTTGCCCAAAACCCAAGGCAGAAAATTCAAAGCCGCTTATACCTTCCCCAATGCTAACCAAGATTTTTGGATTAGATATTGGTTAGCAGCCGGTGGTGTCGATCCCGATAAAGATATTGACTTATTAGCCGTTCCCCCGGCTGAAACCGTACAAGGGATGCGGAATGGAACGATGGATGCTTTCAGTACCGGTGACCCCTGGCCTTATCGAATCATTACCGAAGACATCGGTTACATGGCGGCTTTAACTCCTCAAATTTGGAAATATCACCCTGAAGAATATTTAGCCATTCGCGCTGACTGGGTAGACAAAAATCCCAAAGCTACCAAAGCCGTACTTAAAGCCATTATGGAAGCCCAACAATGGATCGATCAAGACCAAAATCGCGCCACCGTAGTCAAAATGGTTGCCGGACGTAGCTACTTTAATATCCCTGAAAAAATTCTCGAATCTCCCTACAAAGGATTCTACAAGATGGGGAACGGAAAACCCGATATTAAGAGTAAAGACGAAGGCCCCTTGTACTGGAAAGATGGCAAAGGTAACGTCTCCTATCCCTACAAGAGTCACGATCTCTGGTTTTTAACCGAAAGCATTCGTTGGGGTTTCCATAAAGACGCTATTCCCGATATTGATACAGCCAAAAAGATTGTAGACAAAGTTAATCGGGAGGACTTATGGATAGAAGCGGCTAAAGACGCTGGATTCTCCGATATTCCGACAAGTACCTCCAGAGGAGTTGAAACCTTCTTTGATGGTATTACATACGACCCAGAAAATCCAGAGGCTTATTTAAAGAGCCTAAAAATTAAAAAAGTTTAGTTATTAATCATTAGAGATTAATAGTCAATCAACAATCATTTCATTCACAAGCTTTTTAAAGAGGGAAAAAAAATGACAGCAACAGCAAGAATTCGCAAAAATGGTAATAGTAACAATGCTTTTTCCGACTTTTGGAAAAAGAACAAAGATAATATCATACCTCCTCTATTAGGAGTTGCGGGATTTTTATTAATATGGCAATTCATATCAACTATCGGATTAATTAAACTCCCCCCACCGAGCAGCCTTTGGACAGATGAAAGAACAAGAATACTCTTACTGTATCCCTTTTATGATCGGGGTGGATTAGATAAAGGATTATTCTGGCAAACCTTAGCGAGTTTAGGAAGAGTTGCACAAGGATATTCACTCGCAGCGATTATCGGAATTAGTGTAGGAATATTAGTCGGAACTCAACCCCTCATCAACAAAGCTTTAGACCCCATTTTCCAATTTTTACGAATGGTTGCGCCTTTAGCGTGGGTTCCCATCGCCTTAGTTGCCCTACAACAAAACCAACCGGCGGCAATCTTTGTTATCTTTATCACCTCAGTTTGGCCGATTTTAATTAACACCACAGAAGGCGTAAAACAAATACCCCAAGACTACATCAACGTTCAACAAGTCTTACAGTTATCCAATCAAAAATTCTTCTTCAAAATTTTATTACCCTCTGCACTTCCTTACATCTTCACCGGCTTAAGAATTGCGATCGGGTTGGCGTGGTTGGCAATTATCGCAGCAGAAATCGTCATGTCAGGTATTGTCGGAATTGGCTTCTTTATCTGGGACGCATACCAACAAAATTACATCAGTGAAATCATACTAGCCGTCATTTACATCGGAGCAGTAGGCTTAATCCTCGACCGTGCAATTGCTTACCTACAAAAAGTAATCGCTCCCGGCCAATAAAAACCACCTCACCAGAGTGCCCCTCTCCCACTCCGAGAGGGGAAAAAAAGAAAAACATATATCTCCATCTCTGTTCCTTTGCGACTTTGCGCCAAATAAAAATCAAGAGGATATAAAACATGGGTGTTTTTGTAGCAGTTGACAACATAGAAAAAATCTTCCCGCTAACCGGCGGCGGTGAATACGTAGCCCTAAAAGGCATCGATTTAGAAATCAAACAAGGTGAATTTATCTCTTTAATTGGTCACTCTGGTTGCGGTAAATCAACCCTATTAAACATGATTGCCGGACTCGATTTACCCACCGAAGGAATCGTCACCCTAGAGGGTCAACAAGTTAAAAAACCCGGACCCGACAAAATGGTGATTTTCCAAAACTACTCGCTCCTACCCTGGTTAACCGTGCGACAAAATATCGCTCTAGCAGTAGATGAAGTCATGAGTGGCTTACCCGCCGGCGAGAGAAAAGGAATTATTGAAGAACACATTGATTTAGTCGGATTACGCCACGCTGTTGATAAATATCCTGGTCAGCTATCAGGGGGGATGAAACAACGGGTCGCCATTGGTCGGGCCCTAGCCATTCGTCCTAAATTGCTCCTGTTAGATGAACCTTTTGGCGCATTAGATGCTTTAACCCGAGGCAATCTACAAGAACAATTAATGAGGATATGTGATGAATATCATATTACCTCGGTGATGGTAACTCACGATGTCGATGAAGCGGTTTTACTATCCGATAAAATCGTCATGCTGACCAACGGTCCAGGCTCAAAAATTGGCGGTATTTTAGAAGTGGATATACCCCGTCCTCGTCAGCGTATGGAAGTGGTCAATCATCCCAGTTACTACAGCTTAAGAAGTGAGATTATTTACTTCCTCAATCAACAGAAAAAGATTAAGAAATTAAGAGCCAAGAAAACCGCCGTTGTCGCTCGTCATGGACTGGAAAAAGTTAATCTAGAAATTGGTTTTGTCCCCCTGACCGCTTGCGCCCCCTTAGCCGTTGCTAAGGAGATGGGTTTCTTTGCTAAACATGGATTAGATGAAGTAAATTTAGTTCGTGAAACCAGTTGGCGAGGAATTGTCGATGGCCTTAAAGGCGGGTTTTTAGATGCCGCTCAAATGCCGGCCGGAATGCCCACTTGGTTGACAGCCGGAGGTCATCAAGACGAACCTTTACCTCTGGTCAGTGCTTTAACCATGACTCGCAATGGTAACGGAATTACTCTAGCCAAGAAATTTTATGAACAGGGCGTTCACACCGTCAGCCAACTCAAGCGGATGCTGCTAGAGTCCAAGGATAACCGTCATATTTTCGGTATGGTTCATCCTTCCTCAATGCACAATATTCTCTTACGTTACTGGTTAGCTTCTGGGGGAATTGATCCGGACCATGATGTGCATTTAGAAACCATTCCTCCGGCACAAATGGTGGTAGACCTTAAAGCAGGTACCATTGACGGTTATTGTGTGGGTGAACCTTGGAACCTTCGCGCGGCGATGGAAGGGGTAGGCTTTACGGTAGCTACAGATTTAGAGATATGGCAAGGACATCCCGGCAAAGTGTTAGGGGTTCGGGAAGACTGGGCTAATACTTATCCTAATACCCATATTGCTCTGGTTAAAGCACTATTAGAAGCCTGCCGCTACTGTAGCCAAGAAGCCCATCAGCAAGAAATTCGGGAAATATTAGCGACTCGCCAGTATTTAGCCACCAATGTCGACTACATTCAACTGGGTGATCCGAATCAATATAGCTGTAATTTGGAAAAACCCGTAGAATACGCTCATCATATGTTCTATGGGGAAGGAATGAACCGTCCGTCACGCACGGAACACCTTTGGATGATGACTCAGATGGCACGCTGGGGTCATATTCCTTTCCCGCGCAACTGGGTAGAAATTCTCGAACGGGTTTGTCGCGTCAGTGTGTTTAGTACCGCCGCGCGAGAATTAGGTTTAGGAGATATCAAATACCGTCGAGAACCGATCAAATTATTTGATAAGATCACCTTTGATGCAGAAGATCCGGTAGGTTATCTCAATAGTTTATCGATTAAACGAGATTTTACGATGGCAGAGGTACATTTAGATGCAGGGCGGACAACTATCCCTGTGTCTAGTGCCGCCTAACACAAGCATCAGTTTTTCCCCTGGTATCCCCCCACCCCCCCGAAGGGGGGAGAAGGAGAAAAGGTAGCCTAAAGTTTTCCCTCGGCAGAAAGGGGAAAGAACATTCATTACTCACTCGTTAATAACGGGTAAGTCTAGAGGCTATCAATCTGGTACTAGATTTCCTGCCGGGTTTGTTCTTTTCCCTTTTTTTTCCCATTCACCATTAGTTATACAATATTTAAGGATCAAGTCAATCATGCAAACAGTTAAACCTCAATCTTTACAATTCAAGGCTCAACAATCTTTTAACAAAGCTTTTGTCACGGTTGAAAATGTTTCTAAGGTTTATCCCACTCCCAAAGGTCCTTATACGGTTTTAGAAAATGTCAACTTAACGGTAGCTGAAGGCGAATTTATCTGTGTGATCGGTCACTCAGGTTGTGGTAAGTCTACTTTGTTAAATATGATCTCTGGGTTTGCCACCCCTACCACTGGTTCAGTAAGAGTTAATGGAAAACCGATCACTAAACCGGGCCCTGATCGCATGGTGGTTTTCCAAAACTACGCCCTTTTACCTTGGTTAAGTGTTTTTGAAAATGTTTATTTGGCAGTTGATGCGGTTTCTCCTAACAAGCGCGAAGCTGAAAAACGCGCCATTGTCAGAGAACATTTGGCGTTAGTAGGGTTGACTGAAGCGGCTGAGAAAAAACCCACTCAAATTTCTGGGGGGATGAAACAACGGGTTTCTATTGCCCGGGCGTTAGCGATTCGTCCTGAAGTGCTGATTTTAGATGAACCTTTTGGGGCGCTAGATGCTATTACCAAAGAAGAATTACAAGAAGAATTATTGAAAATTTGGAACGATCATCGCTGTACCGTGTTGATGATTACCCATGATATTGATGAAGCCCTCTTTTTAGCGGATCGTTTGGTAATGATGACTAACGGACCTCATGCAACCATCGGGGAAATTATGACAATTCCTTTCTCCCGCCCCAGAGACAGAGACCGCATTATGGAAGACCCTCAATATTACGATCTCCGCAATTATGCCCTAGATTTCCTCTATAACCGTTTTGCCCACGATGATGTAGCTTAATTTGAATTTTCATCTTAAATTTAGACCCTGCCCTCTGGTGGGGTTTATATTTTTTGGGATAAACTTGATAGTTCTCGATAAATTCAGTAAAATTACGGGATTAATATAGGGTTTAGAATAAATCAAGGTTAAAAACTCAGTGTTTCTACAGTCGGAGATTTTAACGCTTTAGCGTATGATATGACAGAGAATATTGCAAAAAAAATATTTGCTTTCTCACTCAATCATCAACGCTCAATAAAAATTAAAAATCTCATGAATTATTCGGAAATTATTGCTGTCACTACAGATTTCATGAAATATGAAGCTGTAAAAAGAAAAAAAGAAGCTCAAAAATTTTATGAAAAAACTGTGTTCATTAATCTAGCGACTTGTTTTTTAGGATATGTCGTTATGATTAAAATCGCAGCGATTCTTCCCGATAACTTCGCTTATTTTTCGATTTTTGATGTCATAATGTTCATTTTGTCAACCAGTTTTTTATCTATTTCTTTGTATTATCTGGGCACTTTATTACATGATTATATTCATGCTGAGCAATATTATTCAAAACGAGCTAATTTTGCGATGAAATATCTATTACCAATAGTTTTTCCTCTCAATGCTTCAGCCTATAGGTGGGGACATTTCAGTCATCATTCAAATACCAATAGATATGAAGAAAAGCTAGATACTTTACCTCCGTTTATCAATCAAAAAACTTTAGGGGCTTTTTGGTTAAACGTGATTATTCATTCATTTATGCTTTCTTTAATTCTCATTGTGCGTCTGATGATTAAACCATTTTTTATGGTTTCAGAAAAAACACAGCTTATTTATTTTAATTATATAAGTCCCATTGGTTTAGTTTCGCCCCAAGCATACTCCCTAAGAAAAAATTATAAAGAGTTTTCTAAAATTCTTATTGGCGACTCCATTACTTTAGGTTGTTTTCTGATCTTTTGGGAAATGTCTAAATTATCGATGATGTTTATATTTATGTATCTTTTTACTCTGGTAATTACCGCTTCTTGTATTGCGTTTCGGACTCTGGTCGACCATGCCCTTATTAATGTTAAAGGCCAAGAAGGTGCAATGAAAGCCAATTTTTATTTTACTTCTAATTTTTCAGAAAAATATTTTTGGTATGCGGGATTTGCCACTTACCATCTACTTCATCACATAAATTCTAGTATTCCTAATTATTTTTGTAAAGAAGTGAATGACATTCTGTGTCAGCAATTTCCCGAATATCACAAGCTACATGAAAAACGTAATAATCTAAGGCTTATCATCAGAGATTTCTTTTCAAAAAATATACAAGAGGCTGATCTCCTCAATATTTAAGCTCAATATTGAGAAAAAAAAGCCGAGTTTTTTTAGACGATTAATGGCCCTTAGTTTCCTTTTTTTCAACCTCTTGTTTTTGAGCCGTAAATTTTACCACTTCCTGATTGTTATCAAGATTTAATTGACCTGTTAAAGTCTTATTTTGTAACGACGCTTGAAGGGTTACGGCTTCGGCTTTACACTCAGGAAACTGGGAAAGAGATCCCGATAAATCTATCTGTTGGTTGTTCCATTTACCGTTAAGAAAAGGGGTTTCTTCTGCTAAAGTTTCTGGGGATTTTTCCGAAGATTGAGGGAGAATTTGCCCGCGCAAATAAATGCCGGATTGCTGAATCATTAAGTTCAAACCTTGGGATTTAAAACAAGCTGGTAAACTTTCCGTTTCTAAAGGATAAAGACCATCCAGAGAAGGAGGTGCTTTTAAATTCGTTTCCCCATAGGCGCTGACGACTTTAAATAAAATAACCACTGTCGTGATAGCAACGCCGTAAAAAGTGAGAGATTTAGCACTAAAGTGACTCATGATTAATAGGGATTTTAAATGTTAAAACCGATGTTTTTTTAGACATTCTGAGCCAGAGTTAAAACAGAACCCAGGTGAGAACGAACCTTGAGATGACAACGAGTAATCAGTAAAGACGAGTGACATTCAACCGCTAATTGATCAGTATAACGGCCTAAAGTGTGTCGTTCTATGCCCCATTCTCTGGTAGTGCCGGCAATGGTTAAATCAGCATCAGCAGAAGCTTTAATCGCTGCTTGAATCGTTTCCCCAGTTTGAATCAGTTGGATTTTAATACGTGAGCGCACGTTGCCGGGTAACTGTTCTATAATTTGGCCTAATTCATAGCTAATTTCTCCTTCTGTTTGAGAAGTGTCTATCACTGGCAAAATAGTTAAATAACTCGACTCATTATTAACGGTTAATCTTAAGGCTAGTTCTAAAGCCAAATCATCATGAACATTAGCCACATAAGGCACTAAAATTCGATTAAATTGCTGTTGTCCTCGGTCCACAAAAACCCCCACATCGACCGGTGCTTGAGTCAAGATTTGACCGACTCTTCCTCCTAAACGGTTGCTGCTAAAAGTAGGACGATGCCATCCCATAATAATTAAATCAGCACGATCAAGTAAAGCAATTTGAGCGGTTTCTCGAGCAACATCTGCCGTCACTCTGACAATGGGTTGAATGTAGTGGCTACCAATTGATAAATTTAATTGTTCGATCAGTTCTTGAATTCCTTGGCGGCGTTCTTGGATCAGACGTTCAGCTTCAACCGGGCTACTTTCAAAAGCGTATTCTTCATCGAGTTGAACTAAACTCAGGGGATGCACCACAGCCGGAGAATTGGTTCCGGCTAAAGCTATCGCTAATTGTAATAATCCTCGTTGGGTACTGGGATTAGCCATCGGCACGAGAATGCGATAATTCGGCTGAAGTTCTTCCTCACTGGGTTCAACCACATCTAATTTAATCAGTCGTTTGGGGTATGTCCACTCTAATAGCGGCGAAGTCATAAAGGTGGTTACCAAGGCCATAATGACTAACATGGTAAACATAAGCGGCGAGATCACCCCTAAACTTAAACCGATATTGAGTACAATCAGTTCTGTTAAGCCGCGAGTATTCATCAACCATCCCAGCGCGGATGCTTCTCGATGTTCAACGCCAGAAAATCTTGCGGCAATATAGGTTCCTACATACTTTCCGATAATTGCAACTGCTAAAACCGCTAGACATAATAGCCATAATTCAGGACGGTTTAATAACCCCACTTGAGTCCTTAAGCCGCTATAGGCAAAAAATACCGGCAACAAGAAAATGAGAATAAAGTCCTCGGTTTTTTCGGCTAGTTCTCGAGTTAATCCCGCATTTTTCGGCATAACTGCCCCAAGTAAGAAGGCCCCAAAAATTAAATGAATGCCGATTATTTCTGTAATTAAAGCCGAAGCAACCACAGCCATATAAATCACGGCTAACATCACCTGAGTTAAGCGGCCAGTACGAGTGTAGTATTTAGCGAATTTTTGCAGCCATTTTCGTCCCACTGTCATCATCAAGGTGATATAAATGGCAGAATAGATGATAGTGGGTAAAGCTCCTATCATACTACCACTGCGGGTTACAGCGATCGCTACAGCTAACAAGCACCAAGCCGTCACATCATCCACCGCCGCACAAGTTAAGGCTAAAGTTCCTAGGCGGGTTTTTTGTAGGTTATTCTCGGTAATAATTCTAGCCAGTACAGGAAAGGCTGTAATCGACATTGCCGCCCCTAAGAACATGGCAAAAGCCGTAAAAGAAACGCCAGAATTAGAGACTAGGGGATAGAGAATTAACGAGAGAAAACTGCCTAGGACAAAAGGCACTAAAATACTGACGTGAGAGATTAAAATCGCAATATCTAAGTTTCCTTTCAGATATTTCGGATTCAGTTCTAAGCCAATTAAGAACATAAAAAAGATCAGTCCCACCTCAGAGAGGACTTCTAAGTAGGGAATTGCCTCAGCCGGGAAGAAAGCACCAGCCAAATGAGGAGCGATTAACCCAAATAGAGAAGGACCTAACATAATCCCCGCGACAATTTCCCCAATTACTTGAGGTTGTTTGAGCCAACGAAAGGCTAAACCCATCAGTCGGGAGAGTCCGATAACAACTAAGACTTGTGCAAGGACAAGAATGGCGATCTTCATACCAATGATGATTGAGCAAGGATGAATTGATTCAATTTAGCATTTATTTTTGGGGGTTTTCCCTGTTCCTAATTATCTCTTAGGCATTTCTTCTCTTGTTGACCTTGAAAAGATGAAAAAACCCTGCGCTGGGCAGGGCGGGTTGGCAAGATGCCAATTATAGCAAATAATCATTGTATTTAAACTGTCCCCTACACCCTACCCCCTACACCCTTGTCTTTGGTCAACTACGAACCGCTTGGATTCTTGATATCCTAGATCATATAAAAGCTCATTAAATGATCGGATGGAATATTATTATGCCAGAACGTCCTAATCTGCCTGATCTTAGCTCTTTGGTTCAAAAGGCGGTTTTTTTGGGGATTGGAATCGCTGATTATGCGGCAGAAAAAGCTAGAGTTAACTTAAGAGACTTACGGGAGCAAGCCCGCAAATTGGCTGAGGAAATGGTGGCCAGGGGCGAGATGAATATGGAGGAAGCCCGTAAATACGTTGATGAGATTGTTCAACAGGCCACTCAACAGCAGGCCCATCAACCCACTGAAAACGAACGCAAAGAACCTCGTCGTATTGAAATTGTCTCTGATGATGATGAAGAATCCACCAGCCCACAAGGGGAAAATGTTGATGAGTTACGAAAACAAGTTGAATCTTTAACTGAAGAACTCAAGCGATTGAAAAGGGAATGACTTTTCGCCGCTTAGTTTTATAATGGAGTAAATTAATATCGCCTTTAAAAGACGATCTGTACTCCCTATTAGCTACTACATATATAGCAAAGAATCGATGGAAGACTGGCAAAAAGAGTTCTGGCTTATTTTAGAAACGGCGACCAAGGAAGTCGAGCATTTTTTTACTGATGTTGGCCAGGTAATAGAGGAGTTTTTTGAACAGGTACAGGATGAAATCTCGGCTGATTTTGAGGAGTTGGTTGAGGAGTTATTTGCCCCTCTTGTTGATAGTTATCTCGAACAAGAAAATATTATTGCTGAAAATTTCTATGATGAAGAAGCTGATTTATTAATTAATCCTAAATTAGAACCTAGTGCTGAACATCATCCTGCTTGTATCGGATGCCATCATTATCATGGGCGATTGTACGCTGGCAATTTATTAGTTTGTGGGATGCACCCCTATGGATGGGATGATGAGCATTGTCCCGATTGGCAAGCATTGCAGCAGTAGTTCTCGCTTTAAAATATAAAGGGTGGAGATTTTTACATTCTCCACCAGAAATACGAGATTTTGACAATTTTTAAATGACTCATTAACAATCCTACAATCGTCAAGATAAATTTATGAATCAGCTTCTCTAGTTTGATAGGGTTCACCCTCAAAAGGTTGGACTCCTATTTCAGGATATTGATCATCATTAGGTCCAAAAATTCTAGCAAATCCTTCGGCTAAATATTGAACTAAATCTTGTACACTTTTAGCAATATTCATAATCCTCTCTCCTACTTAAATCGGTTATTTTTTCCCTATAGAGAAGAACCTTGCTTAATTTCTTCTCTACTTTGATTATCTAATATCCCTCAATAATTTACTCACTCTCGCAATATTTATTGAAGAATTGTTGTATTACTTTGTTTTTTTGGTAACCTTTTTATACTTTTGCAAAGTTGTCTATATTTTTGTATCTTTCATGGAAAATTTTCTCAATTTTTTGCGGTTTCTCTGAGCAAAATTCCCTTTTTTTATTAAGAAGTAAATTATACCTATGATGCACAGCCCCGTCAATTTAGTACATTTTTATTATTTCGGCGTTTAGGCAATAGCACTCACCTCAATTTTCG
Source organism: Gloeothece verrucosa PCC 7822 (assembly GCF_000147335.1). Classification (NCBI taxonomy): domain Bacteria; kingdom Bacillati; phylum Cyanobacteriota; class Cyanophyceae; order Chroococcales; family Aphanothecaceae; genus Gloeothece; species Gloeothece verrucosa. The sequence goes on along the minus strand of NC_014501.1, from coordinate 1,903,372 downwards.
CTGATGAAATGCTTTTGAAGATTTAACAGTTTAGTCAAATCTTCTTTTACAAATATTATCATAGAGGCGAAATTATTCTCTGAATATCCCCAAGTTTTCCACAATCTTTTCTAAATTTTCCACAGTTATTCGGTTGTTTTCCACAAGCAAGACGGATAAGTTAAGGCTTCACAGATAAACAGTGGATTTTATTTTTTGGGAAAAGCGTCCTTTAGGATGAGAAGATTTAGTTAAGTTGAGTAACAAAAAACTCGCTCTATCCCTGATTGTTTCGTTAAACTAAAATTTTCTTGAAGAGTGTTTTTACATTTCGTTACCTTGACAACCTTTAAGCTCTGAAGGAGAATAGTTAATCTAGCAGATATGGTTAATCAGTTAGCGTTTTGCGGCAGCCTTTGAAAACGTTAAGCTGAAAAATTTGTGCGTCTAGGAAACTAGAAGGAAAAACCCTATGGAAACTTATCAAATTAGTTTAGTTACTGAAATCCCGGCTCCTTTACATCAGTCTTTGCAAAATTATTTAAATTCTCATCCTGATTCTGATCAAGATAAAGTTTTTACTGAAGCTTTATCCCTATTTTTTAAAGAGCAAAACAAACTTCAAGAAAAATCGAAAATAATTATGATTTAAAGATTTTTTCTCCTGTTTAACTGACTTTAACTCGGGGAGAAATATAACTCCTTTTTGACTCATCAGCAATCACCTTAACGGTACAGGGAGCAAACATAAAGCTCCTTTCTCCGAGCCAAATGATTTGACCATCTATGGCTTGAGTACAGCCTGATATCCAATCGATTACTCGTTGAGTTTTAGCAAGATTTAACTGTTCAAGGTTTACAATAACCGTTTGCCTTTCTCGAAGAATGTCAATCACTTCTGTTACTTCTTCTAGATGGCTGAGGTAAAAAACGCTTAGCTCAGATTGTGTTGCCCGCATAGTTATTGTTTTGAGTTTACAGAGGAGTGAGGTAGATAATGTTTATGTACTATATTGGGGGGACAAATGTCAAGATATTAACTTCTTACACCTCTGTTGCTAAATTTTGGTAGTTATTTATACAGAAATATAGTAAACTCTCCGAGTAAATTAATAGGTTTGTCATCAAACAATCACAAGCTTTTTCCTCGTAACTTCTGATACAAAGTGAGAGCAATGCTTAAAATAATCTAGAAATATAAGTCCCTTCTCTGGCTTTGGCAATTTCAAGCCGAAGAAAGACATTATTAATCACTCATTATGAAAGTTGAAAATTCTGCTCCTCACAAAGTTGTAATTGTTGGTGGTGGATTTGGTGGTCTTTATGCAGCCCAAAAACTTGCTAAAGCACCTGTTCAAGTCACCCTCATTGATAAACGAAACTTTCATGTGTTTCAGCCGCTACTTTACCAAGTGGCAACTGGCGGCTTATCCCCTGCTGATATTTCTTCACCTTTACGATCACTTCTAAAAGATAATAAAAATACTGAAGTCTTAATGGGGGAAGTCACCAAAATAGATCCCGAGCGGCAAACCGTCAAACTGCGCTACAGAGAAATCAGCTATGATTCCTTAATTCTAGCCACAGGTGTGACTCATCAATATTTTGGTAAAGATTGGTCTGAGAAAGCCCCTGGACTGAAAACCATAGAAGATGCCATCGAAATGCGGCGACGAGTTTTTATTGCCTTTGAAACGGCTGAAAAAGAACTCAACCCCGAAAAACGCAAAGAATGGTTAACCTTTGTCTTGGTTGGCGGAGGGTCTGCCGGAGTCGAGTTAGCCGGAGCCTTGGGAGAACTGGCTCACGGTACTTTAAAAGAAGACTTCCGTCATATCAAAACGTCTGATGCAAGAATCATTCTCGTACACAGTTCAGAACATATACTGCCCACTTACCCACCCGAGTTATCTAAGAAAGCGAAAGCCTCTTTAGAACGCTTGGGAGTAACGGTAAAAACCGGCACCAGAGTCATAGACATTACCGACAATGGTATCACCCTCAAAACCGGCGATAACTTAGAACAAATTCAGGCGCGAACCGTTCTCTGGGCCGCAGGCATGAAAGCTTCTGCGATGGCGAATCTTGTTGCCGAAGCGACCGAAGCAGAACTCGATAAGTCCGGACGAGTCAAAGTCACCCCCAATTTTCATGTGCCCAAGTATGACAATATTTTTGTCATTGGTGATTTGGCTTACTACGATCACATCAAGGGTAAACCTTTACCCGGTGTTGCTCCCGTAGCCATGCAACAAGGACAGTATGTAGCTCGTCTCATCCAAAGCCGCCTGAAAGGAAAAACCCTAGAACCTTTCCGATATATTGACTGGGGTAACTTGTCAGTAATTGGCAAACACGCCGCCGTTGTGGATGTTAAAGGCATCAAATTGTCGGGTTTCTTAGCTTGGTTATTCTGGTTGTTTATTCACGTCTTTTACTTGCTGGAATTTGACAACAAGTTAATTGTCATGGTGCAGTGGGCTTGGAGTTATTTTACCAATAATAAAGGCGCTCGTCTGATCACTACCCCAGGAGAACAGCCGATGATTCAGTATGAAGACAGCAACACCGCCTACAATGGCCTCGCCAATGGAAAACAAGACCCTGTAGCGCAAACTGTCACTGTCCAATAATTTCTGCTTAACCCAAAAGGTTTGATAATTTCTCCCATGTAGAGACGTTGCATCCAGCGTCTCTATAAGTCTTTCATGGTTGTGAAAAAAAATCAAAATCTAATTTATTTTAAATATGATTAAAGTGTTTCCTAATTAATTGAAATACACCTCAATTATTCCCTGTTGCCTGACAAATAACTCTTTTTAAGGAAGAGGGTTGCTTTTGTGATAAAAGTTATCCCCAATCACTTCCACCATATCTCCAGGACGCAGTAAAGGGTAGATACATAACATCCGACGATTCCAAACATAAAAGGCAGTCACAAAATCAGGACAACGGATTTGATAGGTCGTCTTTTCCAGTAAACTACATTCACATTCTGTCGGCAGAAGTAGAGACAGTAGGTATAAAGTTGGATGTTGAGTAACTTGTTGCATAGCTAAAAAGTTGGAGATTATAAAATAAATATTTTATCCTCAAAAGTGAACCCATGAGCGTCTAATTGGCTTAAAAGTAAAATTTTTATTAAAATAATTTTTCGAGCGGCTTAATAAGTAAAAAAACTCAATCTCTAACCCTTCTCCCTTAAGAGGGAATTAGCTTGAGACTTAAAAAGGTTAAATTCTTTCTTTAGCCAGATGATTTTGAATAGAAAATTCTGTAAGATTTCATCAAAAAGAGAAACCCTTGCAAGATCTATAAACTGATCAAAAAATGAAACTCAGAGTAATTATAAAACTGCTAAAAGAAACTTTTCAAGAATGGCAAGATGATAATGCTTCTCGTTTAGCGGCTTCCTTAGCTTACTACACAATTATTTCTTTAGCTCCATTATTAATTCTCGTGATTGCTATTGCTGGGGCAGTGTTTGGGGAAGAAGCCGCCCGAGGTGAAATTGTTTATCAAATTAAGGGTTTAGTAGGACTAGAAGGAGCAAAAGTCATAGAAACAGCTATCGAAAATTCTAGTAAACCTGAGCTTAGGAATATGGCTTCTTTAATCAGTATAGGAGTGCTGATTTTTGGGGCTTCTGGGGTATTTGCAGAACTTCAAGATGCTCTCAATTTTATTTGGGAAATAAAAGCTAAACCCGGACAAGGATTAGTCAGCTTTATTAGAAAACGTATCTTATCTTTTTCGGCTATCTTGGGCATCGGTTTTTTACTTTTAGTCTCCTTAGTCATCAGTGCTATTTTAGCAGCTTTAAATACTTATTTTAACTATCTCTTTCCGGGACTAAACTTTGTTTGGCAATTGGTTAATTTTGTGGTTTCCTTTGCGGTAATTACCTTATTATTTGCTTTCATGTTTAAATATTTACCCGATGCGAAAATCGGCTGGCGCGATGTGGGAATGGGCGCTATTCTAACCTCTTTGCTGTTTTCCATCGGTAAACAGGCCCTAGGACTTTACTTAGGAGGAGGCAGTTTTGGCTCAACCTATGGGGCGGCTGGTTCATTAGTAGTCATTTTAGTTTGGGTTTATTATTCTGCTCAGATTTTGTTTTTTGGGGCTGAATTTACTCAGGTATATGCTCGAAAATATGGTTCAAAAATTATTCCTGATAAACACGCAATTGCTATGAATAAAAAATAATTTCACCCCTAAACTAAAAGTTAATCAGAAAAGCTAACCCAATGATCTCGCTCTGATTAACTGATGATTTTTTCAAATCCATAAACCCCATCAGCAAAATTTTACAATCGAGCTTTCTCAATTAGAGCCATTGCTTCAGCCAATAGAGCTTGTTGACTAGGTGTTTTTACGGTTTGAGATAATGTCGACAAAATTTGCAACGCTTCGGAAAGAGCGTTAAACTTATTTTGGCTTTCTAGGATCGCTCTATCAATAATTTCATGTATTTCTTTAATAGAGTTTTCGGGATAATTTTTACTGCCATTCAACTGATTAATCATACACACTCGTCTATTTCTGGGTTTAAGATGTTTACTGGTCTTGAAAACCTTTAGATGAGGGAGTTGAATGAATGTGCTTTTTACAACTCTAATAGGATCATCTTAACCTAAAATTTAAGAAAAAAAATTAATTGCCCTTGAAATTACACAATTATGCTCAATGATGAGCCACACCCCGCAAACTGTGTTTAGAACAGACAGTTAAAAGAATGTCTACTTCTGTCTTTTCAATTTTGGTAAAAAATACTATAATTAATCCAGAAGACCAAAGGGCACCAAGCCAAGAAGAATTGTCATGATACAGACACCCGATCAACCCCTAGACCTAAAAGCCTCTGATTATGCCTTGCTGACGGATCTATATCAATTAAGCATGATAGCCTGTTATTGTGGGGAAGGATTAGAAAACCAGCCTGCCAGCTTTGAATTATTTGTACGTCGTTTACCTAGCGACTTTGGCTATCTAATCGCCGTAGGACTCGAACAGGCATTAGAATATTTAGAAACATGGCATTTTAGCGATCAGCAACTAGAAGCATTAGAAAAAACCGGCATCTTTGCTCAAGTGCCCCAAAAGTTTTGGTCTCTACTGCAAGGCGGCAAATTTGGCGGCGATGTTTGGGCTGTACCAGAAGGAACAGCGATATTTGCTAATGAACCCATTTTGAGGGTAGAAGCTCCCCTGTGGCAAGCCCAATTAGTAGAAACCTATTTACTCAATACCCTTAACTATCAAACCTTAGTAGCTACCAAAGCCGCACGAATGCGGGATATAGCCGGGCCTGAAGCGATTTTATTAGAATTTGGGGCAAGACGAGCATTTAGTCCCCAAGGCTCCTTATGGGCGGCTAGAGCCGCTTTAGCTGGAGGCTTAGATGCTACCTCAAATGTGTTAGCCGCACTCAATTTAGGACAAAAACCCAGTGGCACCATGGCCCATTCTTTAATCATGGCATTTGAAGCCACCCAAGGTAGTGAAGATGATGCCTTTAGAGCCTTTCATCGCTATTTTCCTGCCGCCTCTTTACTGATAGATACCTATGATACCGTAGCCGCCGCTACTCGAATCGCTCAACAGGTTCAAAAAGGGGAACTAGAAATTACAGGGGTGCGCTTAGATTCTGGAGATTTGGTAGAATTGTCGCAAAAAGTCCGCTCACTTTTACCAGACGTGAAAATTTTTGCCAGTGGGGACCTTGATGAATGGGAAATTCAAAGATTAAAACAACAAGGAGCATCAATTGATGGTTATGGACTAGGAACAAAATTAGTAAGCGGAGCCGCCGTTAATGGAGTCTATAAACTCGTAGAAATTAATGGAATTCCCACCATGAAACAGTCAAGTCATAAAGCCACTTATCCAGGGCGAAAACAAATTTTTCGCGCTCAAGATGACCATCAAATTTATTATGATCGTTTAGGATTAGCCCATGAGACTCCTAACCCAAATGAACAGCCGCTATTACAATTGATGATGCAGCAAGGAAAGCGAATTAACAAACGTGAAACCTTAGCCACTATTCAAAAGCGTACTCGACGTTCAGTAGAGAGTTTAGCGCCCCAAATTCGTCAACTGGATCACCCGTTATCTTTAACCCTAGAGGTATCTGAAGCCTTAGAAAATCTGCGCTCAACCGTCAAGGAGCGGCTGCAATCTGAACTCATCAATGGCTAAAATTGACCACACCAATTACTCACAAGCTATGACCAAAATTGCTCTGTTTGGAACCAGTGCCGATCCCCCAACCGCCGGACATCAAGCTATCCTAAAATGGTTAAGTGATCATTACGATCAGGTAGCGGTCTGGGCTTCTGATAATCCCTTTAAAGACCATCAAACCTCCTTAGAACATCGATTAGAAATGCTACGCTTACTCATTAGCGAAATTGATCCCCCTCGAGACAATATCAAAGTCTATGAACAGTTAAGTCATCGCCGCAGTTTGCATAGCCTAGAAAAAGCCAAAGAAATTTGGGGAGAAGCGGCAGACTATAGTTTAGTCATTGGTTCAGATCTGGTCGGACAAATTCGTCGTTGGTATCGAATTGAAGAATTATTTCAACAAGTCAAAATTTTAATTGTTCCTCGCCCGGGATACCTCATAGATGACCGAGATTTAGAAGCTTTACACCAGTTAGGAGGAGACTATCAAATCGCTGATTTAAAAGTCCCTGGCGTGTCTTCTACAGCTTATCGTGAAGAGAAAGACAAAACAGTAGTTACTCAACCCATTAAGGATTATATTCATCAAGAGAAATTGTACGCATGACAGAGAGCAACACAAATAGAGTCAATACCAAAGTGTTAGCCGATTTTAAAGTAGGAGTGGATAATGTCATTTTTTCCGTCGATACTAAACAAAATCGTTTATTAGTTTTGTTAAGTAAACGAAAAGAAGAACCCTTTCAAGGTTACTGGGGTTTACCAGGAACTCTCGTTCGTCAAGGAGAATCTTTAGAACAAGCGGCTTATCGAATTTTAGCTGAAAAAATACGGGTTAAAAATTTGTATTTGGAACAGCTTTATACTTTTGCAGGCCCTAATCGAGACCCGCGAGAATCTCCTCATAGTTTTGGCGTGCGTTATTTATCAGTGAGTTATTTTGCTTTAGTGAGATTTGAAGAAGCAGAATTAATTCCTGAACCGTCAAATAATATTACTTGGTATATGATAGAAAAAGTTCCTCAATTGGCTTTTGATCATCATCAAATTTTGCAGTATGGTTATCAGAGATTACGCAATAAATTAGAATATAGTCCCATCGCTTTTGAAGTGTTACCCGAGTTATTTACTTTAAGCGATCTCTATCAGTTTTATGAAACCATTCTCGGGAATAATTTTTCCGATTATTCTAATTTTCGTAATCGCTTGTTGAAGTTAGGATTTTTATTAGATATGGGAATTAAAGTAACTAGAGGGGCAGGAAGACCGGCCAGTTTATATCGTTTTGATCCAGTGGCTTTTGCTCCTTTAAAGGATAAGCCGATGGTGTTTATTTAATCAAAGATAGGGGCACTCTTGCTTGTGCCCTAGGAATAGTACCAATTAATAAATAAAAACCACTATGAAAATTGCTATTGCACAACTTAATCCCACTGTAGGCGACCTATGGAGTAATGCTAACAATATTCTAGAAGCCGCCCACCAAGCCGCTAGTCAAGGAGTTCGCCTGTTATTAACCCCTGAACTTTCTTTGTGTGGTTATCCTCCGAAAGATTTATTATTAAATCCGAGTTTTGTTCATTCTTTGTCAGTAGAGTTAGAAAATTTAGCCGAAAAAATCCCGCCTCAATTAGCGGTTTTAGTGGGAACAGTTGAAGCAAATACCGATGCTGATAGTCGAGGCGAAAAACCTTTATATAATAGTATTGCTCTTTTAGATGAAGGAAAAGTTAAACAAATTTTTCATAAACGTCTCTTACCCACTTATGATGTTTTTGATGAAGACCGTTATTTTGAACCGGGAAGACAAAGTAATGCTTTTACAATTTTTCCCACTCCTGAATCGGAAAATTTTGTGAAAGTTGGTGTGACAATTTGTGAGGATTTATGGAATGATAAAGATTTTTGGGGGAAACAAACTTATGAAGTGAACCCTATTGAAGATTTAGTGCAATTAGAAGTGGATTTTGTGGTCAATTTATCCGCATCTCCCTATAGTGTCAAAAAACAAAAACTACGAGAGTCGATGTTGACTTATAGTGCGGCTAAATATCATGTGCCTATTCTTTATGTTAATCAAGTGGGCGGTAATGATGATTTAATTTTTGATGGCAATAGTTTTGCCGTTAACCGTCAAGGCGAAGTTTTTTGCCGCGCAAAAGCGTTGGAAACAGACGTAAAAATTTTAGAATTTTGCCCAGAAAAACAAGATTTATTAGCGGCATTTATCCAGCCTTTTATTGAAATCGAAGAAGCCGAAATATTTGCGGCTTTGGTTTTAGGGTTAAAAGATTATGCGCGTAAATGCGGCTTTACTAAAGTAGTTTTAGGATTAAGTGGGGGGATAGATTCATCTTTAGTAGCGGCAATAGCCGCCGAAGCGATGGGAAAAGATAATGTCTTAGGGGTTTTAATGCCTTCTCCTTATAGTTCAGATCATTCTATTACTGATGCAGAAGCTTTAGCCAAAAATTTAGGCATTAAAAGTTATCAATTGCCCATCGAACCAGCCATGAAAGTTTATGATCAGATGCTAGAACCTTTATTTACTGGAACCCCATTTGGTATCGCTGAGGAAAATATTCAATCTCGCATCCGGGGCAATTTATTGATGGCCATTGCTAATAAGTTTGGTTATCTTCTTCTTTCCACAGGAAATAAATCAGAAATGGCAGTGGGATATTGTACCCTATATGGTGATATGAATGGGGGATTAGCCGTTATTTCTGATGTTCCCAAAACCCGAGTTTATGACATCTGTCAATGGTTAAATCGTGAACAAGAAATTATTCCGCACAATGTCTTAATTAAACCGCCAAGCGCTGAATTAAAACCCGATCAAAAAGATCAAGATTCCTTGCCGCCTTATGAAATATTAGATGATATCTTGTATCGGATGATTAATAAACATCAATCTATCCCTCAAATTGTCGATGCTGGTTATGATGCTGAAGTGGTTAAAAAGGTGATGAAATTAGTCATGAGAGCAGAATTTAAACGCAAACAAGCACCACCTGGATTAAAAATAACGGATCGCGCTTTTGGCACCGGTTGGCGAATGCCGATCGCTAGTCGTTGGTTAAGTTAAGATTTAAATGGGGAATTAGCCTGAAAATTATGCCCGATCACCATCAAACAAGCAATATTATTGCCCAACGCTATCAAATCATTCGCGTCTTGGGTAAAGGGGGAATGGGGACAACTTATGAAGCGCAACACCTCGAAACCCGAGAAACGATCGCCCTTAAAGCCATTTCCCTACGGGGCTTAATTGATGCCAAACAGCTAGAATTATTAGAACGAGAAGTAGAAGTTTTAAAAAAACTGCATCATCCTGCAATTCCCCAGTATTTAGATTATTTTGAAATTGACAGCGACACCGATAGAGTTTTTTATATTGTGCAACAGTTAGCCCCCGGTAAAACCCTCGCCCAATGGGTAAAACAGGGATGGCGGGTAACCGAAGCACAAGTCAAAGAAATAGCGGTTCAAATTCTCGATATTTTGGCTTATCTACATGATTTAAACCCCCCTGTTATTCATCGGGATATTAAACCCCATAACCTCATTCGTTCAGCAGAAGGAAAACTCTTTTTAGTGGATTTTGGGGCAGTACAGCAGCGTTACTACAATACTGTTATCAGGGGAAATACCACTGTAGGAACCTTTGGCTATATGCCTATAGAACAGGCACAAGGAAAAGCGGTTCCGGCTTCAGATTTGTACAGTTTAGGGGCAACTTTACTCTATTTACTGACTCATCATTCCCCGAGTGAGTTGTCAGAAGATGGGTTAACCCTAGACTTTCGTTCTCGTATTCAGCTATCGGAAGAGTTCGCCGACTGGTTAGAGAAAATTTTGGAACCCGATGTAGAAAGCCGCTTTCAGTCAGCTACTCAAGCGTTAAGTGCCCTAAAAAATCCTAACTTAGTGCGAGAGGGAGAGTTAGCAAAAAGACGCTCGTTACTGCGGAACGAGTTCCGCACCCCAGTCTGGTTAGGCTTAGGGGTTGGTGCTGTGATGGGGCTAATATGGTTTTATACCCATAACCATGAATAATACATCGAATCATTCTCTTATTGCCAATTGATACCAAATCCTAGATAAATTGGGCGAAGGAGGAAGCGGCATCACCTACAAAGCGAAAGACTTACAAACATCTGAACAAGCCGCTTTAGATGTTTTACAAGGTAAAGTAAACTTAAAACAGAATTTTTTTATTTTGGGACAGGAGTCGGCGAGGGAGACTCGCTTGCTTTTGGAGAGGAAGGAGAGATTACCCCACTAGGAGAAACCGAGGGAGAAGAGTCAAGAGAATTAGCCTCCTGACAATTTTTTGATAATTGAACCCCATCAGAAATAGGATGAATAACTTTATAAGTTTGGCGATTCACACTAGATTGTAAAATCCAATTGTCCTTGGTATCCGTTTGAGGAGAACAGTTTTTTAATAACACAGTCTCATTTTTTGTATCTAAAACTTGAAAAACATTATCTTTTGAAATTTGTATTTTATTTTCTGCTGAAGGAGGTGAAGCGTTTTCAGGGCTAATAATAAATTCTGTAGGAGTAGTAATTTGAATAAAATCTCCTTTAGCCAAAGACTTTTGAGACTCAGGAGATGTGGCCGGAGAACTGCTAGGAGATTCGCCATTGGGTTGATCCGGAAAAAACCACTTTTGTCCAAAAATTCCGCCAATGATCACCAAAATCGCCGCACCTAATAAACCCCATAATACTGATAAAGGAAACCCTGAGCCAGACCTAGCCGCTCTAGGGGCAGGAGTAGATTTAGGCGATGCCGGTGGGATGATCGTTGCAGAACTCGGACCTGAAGTCAATTCCGTTGGGATGTCATCGCCCTCTTGTGCTGCCTTAATTTCTTGGGTATCCTCTATTAAAGTTGGGCCTGATAAGGAAGAGACAGAAGATTCTAATTCTGAAAATGATAAAGGGGTTTGATCCTCTTGTTCATTAGACTCTACCTGACAGTAAATTAGAGCAATCGTGACATTATCATGACCATTTTTTTCATTAGCAATTTTAATTAACTGTCGTCCTACTTCAGTCACATCTTTATTGTCATTCAAAATAGGCACAATCTCACTTTCCCAAAACTGTTCTATGCGATCATAATCACTGAGTCCATCAGAACAGAGTAAAAATACACTACTCTCATCCAGTACAAACCGTTGTATCGTGGGATGAAGACTGCTTGAGCCGCTCATGCCTAGTGCTTGAACTAATGCTCCTGCATTGGGATATTGCACTGCATCTCGATAGGCCAAGTATCCGAGTCTCACCTCTCGGGAAGCGAGATCATCATCTGTGGTGACTTGTTGACAGCTTAAGGGTGTAATCCAATAAACCCGAGAATCTCCCACATGAGCAATATACATTTCATGAGCATAAGCTAATCCCGCCACTAATGTTGTGCCCATGCGTTGTCTTTCATGGCGATTTTCTTGATCATTACGCCCAGAAATTTCATCATTGGCAATGCTGATCGCTTTTTCGATCGCTTGACTCGAGTGATGAGGATTCCAAGAGGTTGACTCTCCATAAAAACGAGTCATTTCTCGAGATAAAATCTCAACAGCTAATGAAGACGCGATTTCACCCCCTTCCTGTCCCCCAATCCCATCACAAACGATGGCTAAAGGAATGTTGGGCGGCTCAATGGTAATCGCTTGATCGCTAATGGGATAACAACTATCTTCATTATGTTCTCGAGACGGACCCTGATCGGAATATGTAAAAATCTGGTAAGTTCGTTTTTGAGATTGTCCGAGTTGCCACAAAGCTTGATCTATAATCGATACCAGTTGCTCTGAGCGTGTAATTAATCCGTTTTCCAACTGTTGACACAGTTGCTCTAAAAAACTCTGAATTCGAGGAGAAGCGTCTGTCACCCATTGACTCCACAATTTTCCCAACTGTTTAAAATTGACTGTTACATTAGTATCGAGATGCAATTCCAGTAATTGAAAAGTTCTATCATTCACTCTCAGTAAAGCTGGATTCAGTAAACTTGAAGCTACCCCTTTACTTTTTAAAGGTTGCCAAAGTTTAGCCATTTGTCCAAGCCAATTTAACTGTCTGAGTGCCGATGCTTGCGGCCAAAGTTGAGTCAGTTCGGGTAGTAAATTCGGGTATTTTAACTCTCCCTCCTCATTAGTAGGAATTGTGCCATATTCTAACAGCCAGACCGTCATATCTATGCGCTCATCTGGTGTAGGAATATAACCATAAATTTGAGGGATATGAAGTCTATGAGAAAATAACTTGAGATAGGGAGTGATATGATTGGGAAATTCTTCTGGCGCTTGAGGAGATAGAGCCGGTTTGGTATCTAGAACAATTTGCTGTTGTTTAAACAGATAGCGTTCCTCGAGTACACTGCCCGGATGATAATAAGTTTTAATCCAATCACCGAGTACCCATAAATAACGCCTGACTAGCGGAGTCCCGCATTTTTGGCAAAACTTATTTGTTGCAGGATTAGGTGCCAGGCAAGTAAGATTTTGACATTGAAGGGTGGCCTCGGAATTGTCCATGAAAACTATTTGCTCCCTCGGGTGATTGACAAAGAATTTCGCTTGGCTAGAGCCGGGATTTTTTTTCTGAGTGAGTGGGAGTTCTCCAATTTTTGAGACTCTATTTCCCGACTTTGAGGTTCCTCAAGCGGAAGGTCTACCCCTTAAAATGTGTTGGTTGAGGACCTCGCCACAAGGGTTTAAGATCGTTACTCATTCAACACATCTATATCTAGTTTATCGTGACATTCTCCCAGACTGACCCCTACCCTAAGAGCGTCTGGGTAACAAATCTCACTTTTATTTCGGGTTTTTGCCACCTCTTTTTCTCGCTCGTGGGCTTATAGATGATTAATGCTCTGACGATAGCTATGGACTGTATTTTGCAACAACATTGCTACGGTCATCGGCCCAATTCCACCCGGAACCGGTGTGATATACTCAGCTACTTGAGCCACTCCTGCATAGTCCACATCTCCCACTAAACGGCCATTTCCTTGAGCATCTACGACTCGGTTCATTCCCACATCAATCACTACCGCCCCGGGTTTGACCATTTCAGCCGTGATTAAGTCAGGTTTTCCCACTGCGGCGACTAAAATATCTGCACCCCGGGTAATAGCGGCTAAATTTTGGCTGCGGGAATGGGCGATCGTCACTGTAGCATTTTCTTCTAGGAGCATTAAAGCCATCGGTTTTCCCACTAAAATACTACGACCCACTACCACCGCCTGTTTGCCCTTCACTTGAAGATTATATTCAGACAGTAAAGCCATGACTCCGGCCGGCGTACAACTTCTTAGTCCCGCTTCTCCCCGCACTAGCCGCCCCATATTCATCGGATGAAGTCCGTCTGCATCTTTTTCGGGTTTAATTTGGTGCAGCAAGGCAATAGCATCTAAATGCTCAGGAAGGGGTAACTGAATTAAAATACCATCCACCCTTGAATCTTGATTGAGTTCGGCAATCACCTCTTCTAATTCATCGGCTCCGGTTTGTGTGGGAAAATGGCGACCAAACGAAGCGATACCTACTTTAGCACAGGACTTTTCTTTATTGCGAACATAGACCACACTGCCTGGATTATCCCCCACCATCAAAACCGCTAACCCCGGAGGGCGACCAATTTTCGGTTGTAGGGTTTGGATCTCCTCTTTTAAGTTTCGTTGAATCTTTTGGGCTAATGCTTTGCCATCTAAAATTTTTGCCGTTTGAGAAAGCATTGATAAAAATTACAATGATAGATTCGAATAGGTTTACTTGGATCTTAAGACGAAATTTATCGTCTGTTGCTATCAGTTAACATATCTATGTAATAGGTTGCTCTAAATTGGCAATGTTGGTTAAAATTTATTTAAAAACTTCTCTATGGCAACGTCTTAGTCTTCCATTTGTGGTAGGCGGGCTGATTGGCTGTAGTTCTTTGGCTAACTTGGGTAATGCCCTTCCTTTTAAAGATTATTCCATTACTCCCATTGGGGAAGCTCCCAAGCAAACTCAAGGTTCTACCCTTTACCTTCAAGGGAAAGTCAGTCAAGAAGCCCCTTTTCTCGCTGGTGGAGCTTACCGACTACAAGATCACACCGGCAGCGTTTGGGTTCGCACTAATCAGAATCTTCCTAAACCTGGTCAAGCTTTGGTGATCAAAGGACAGGTGGATTATCAAAGTATTCCTGTGGGTAACAAAGAATTAGGAGAGTTTTATATTTTAGAGTTAGAACAGGTGGACGCTCAATATACCTCTCAACCCGAGCCGGCTACACCCGCGCCACAACCGGTTGAACCGCCCCATTCCCCAAGTGCGGCTCCCCCTAAACCAGTAACCAAACCCGTTGAACATCTTTTGCTAGACCATAAACAGAACCAAAAATGAAAGAAAATTTCTCTGGACCTGTTCGTCGAGTCGCCCTCGCTATCTTATATCAACAGGGGAAATTTTTGATGCAATTACGCGATGATTTGCCCCACATCCTTTATCCTGGAAAATGGGGCTTTTTTGGCGGTCATCTCGAAGCCGGGGAAAATCCTACTGACGGATTGAAGCGAGAATTACTTGAAGAAATTGGTTATGAAGTTGTAGCACCTCAGCTATTTCGCTGCTACACTGGAGATCAAATTATTCGCTATATCTATTCTGCTCCCTTGACTGTCAGTGTTAACCAATTAGTCCAAGCTGAAGGACAAGACCTAGCTTTGGTAACTGCCGACGCTGTTCGTTCTGGATGCTACTACTCACACAAAATTAATCAAGTTCGCTCTCTTGGGGAAATTCATCAACGCATTTTGCTAGACTTTATGGAAGCAGAAGCCAAGCTTAACCCCTAGGAACTTCCCTAGCTGAGTTAAAGTCTTGTTCTATAGCGGAAAATTAGAATCTAAATAAAATCATATCTTTTTATCATTTCCCTGAGTTTGAGTTGATAACGTATCAAATAAAAATCGTCGCCGGTTGTCAATCATGAAGCAAAAAATGAGTGCAATTTGCCAAAAGTTCCTGCTAGGAGGAGCTATCGCTACTATAGCCTTCAATCCCCTCTTATCTCCTGCACTGAGTGCTGACAATGCTCCTCAAAAATCTACAACTTTAGAGGATAATCCTAAAGCTCTGATTGATGAGGTTTGGCAAATTGTTAATAATGAATTTGTAGATCGAAATTTTAATAATGTTGATTGGCTGCAAAAACGCCAAGAACTCTTAAGTGGAACTTATACTAACAAAAAACAAGCTTATATCGCTATCCGAAAAGCCCTCAAAGATGTAGGAGATCCCTACACTCGTTTTCTAGAACCTGAAGAATTTGAAGCCTTAACTAGCCAAACATCAGGGGAAACGTCAGGGGTAGGGGTTCGCTTGGCCATTGATAAACGCACCAATGATATCGTGGTGGTAGAAACCCTCAAATCGTCTCCGGCTAAGGAAGCGGGTCTTCAAAGCGGCGATCGCATCGTCAGAATTAACGGCAAGCCTACCGCCCTGATGAGTTTAGACCAAGCCATCGACGAAATGCAAGGAGCCGAAGGAACATCCGTTAATCTTCAACTCTCCCGTCAAGGAAAAGGGGTTTTTGCTGTTACCTTAACTCGCGCTCACATAGAAATTCCTTCAGTCAGCTACACCCTAAAACAAGAAGACCAACTGAAAATCGGTTACATCAAACTCGATGAGTTTAGTTCCCATGCCGCCGAGCAAATGAAGCAAGCGATCGAAGAACTTAAAACTAAAAATGTATCCGGATATGTTCTAGATTTGCGCGGCAATCCCGGAGGACTCCTCTATGCGAGTGTAGATATCGCTAGAATGTGGATGAATGAAGGAAAAATCGTCAGCACTATTGATCGCCGAGGTGGTAATCGTCAGTTTAGTGCTAATGGAACTTCTTTAACGAATTTACCCCTGGTGATCTTAGTCAATCAAGGTTCAGCAAGTGCTAGTGAAATTTTAACCGGAGCGCTCAAAGAAAATGGGCGGGCGACGGTAGTGGGAACCAATACTTATGGAAAAGCCACAGTACAATCCGTTCACAGTCTATCCGATGGCTCGGGATTAGCGGTTACCATTGCCCGCTATTATCCTCCCAGTGGCACCAACATTAGCAAAAAAGGCATTAAACCCGATGTGGAGATAGGCTTGACCATGGACCAACAGGTTCGTCTTCAAAATGATCCCTCTTTAATGGCAACCAGTGCCGATCCTCAATATAGCAGAGCGATTACTGTGATTAAAACTCATAGTTTTGCTCAACCCGCCACCCCCGTGAAGCCTATTGGCATTCGTCCGCAATAAGATTGCTAAGCGTTAACTGTTAACAGTGGAGAATTGGATGCACTCAAATCTCGATTTTCCCACTGTTAACGCTTAACTGAGTCACTCCGCGCACTAGAAGATGCGCGGGTTCTGACTAGGAGTCAGAATTAACTTTTCGTCCTATTTTGTTTGCACAAAATGACTATCTGGTTAATTTTTCCTAGCTCTGCAAACAACCGCTCTAAGAGGTATTGTAAAGTTTAACTAAAAATATAGTCAAACATAGTCATTCATGGTAGGATCTTACCATGAAGCTCTCAGACTATGCAAAACAAGCCGGAGTCAGTTATCAAACCGCATGGAGATGGTGGCAAAAAGGTCATTTAACAGGTTATCAGCTTCCTTCTGGAACAATTATTATTACTGAAAAGGAGGAAAAAAAATCTAATCCAATAGCTTGTATTTATGCTAGAGTATCTAGTGCCGAAAATAAAGATAATCTTGACCGACAAGCGGAACGCTTAAAAGATTATGCTATTGCTAGAGGCTATCAAATCTATAAAGTCGTCAAAGAAGTGGGTAGCGGTTTAAATGATAACCGTCCAAAACTGGCAAAAATTTTAACAGATACCCATTACACGATTTTAATAGTGGAACACAAAGATCGGCTGGCAAGATTTGGAACAAACTACCTAGAAATACTTTTAAAAGAAACCGGAAAAAATCTTGAGATTGTTAATCTGAGTAAGGATAAGCAAGATGAATTAATGGAAGATTTAATCGCCATTATTACTTCTTTTTGCTCTCGTCTTTATGGACTAAAACGCTCAAAACGAAAAACCGAAAAGATTATAGCCGAGTTAAAAGATGAGTCATGAAACTAGCCGAGAGACATATCATAAAAAGAGGACATAAATTTTGGAGCGAGATTGACGGGTTATCCTGGCATTCCAAAAATCTCTACAACTCGGCTAATTATCTTATTCGTCAAAATTTCATCTACGGTCAGGGTTATTTGTCTTACAATAAAATGGCTTCATTGATGAAAGAAACCCAACAGTATAAGGCTCTACCGGCTAAAGTTTCTCAACAAGTGTTACAAGGTTTAGATAACAATTGGAAATCTTTTTTTGAAGGGTTAAGTGAGTTGAAAATCAATCCGAATAAATTTAAGGGTCGTCCCAAACTACCCGGTTACAAAGATCCCTTCAAAGGGAGGAATTTACTGGTTTATACCAATCAAGCTATCAGTCGAGTAGCTTTAAAACAAGGACGAATTAAGCTATCAGGGACTTCGCTATCGTTTCCTACCTCAGTACCAGACCGGGTAGCGCAGGTGAGAATAGTCCCGAAATGTGATTGTTATGTAATCGAGGTGATTTATGAAGAATTAGAACAATTTTCTGGCTCCAATGATTTTATTGCCAGTGTAGATTTAGGAATAAATGTGTTAATGGCTGTAACTTCAAATCAACCGGGATTCGTCCCTTTGTTGATTAATGGCAGACCGTTAAAAAGTCTCAATCAATTCTACAATAAACGCTCATCAAAAGTTAAATCTCTTCTTAAAGGAAATCGAAAAAGCTCATCGAGAATTAGCCGTCTCACTCGATGCCGAAATCAAAAAATCGATAATTATTTACATCGAGCAAGTCGTTATTTAGTTAATCTTTTAGTTGAGCAGCAGATTTCCACTTTGGTGATTGGAAAAAATGACTCCTGGAAACAGGAGTGTGAATTAGGCAAAGTTAATAATCAATCTTTTGTATCTATTCCTCACACAAGATTAATTGACCAGATTACTTACAAGTGTAATTTGGTAGGAATTCAGGTGGTTATACAAGAGGAATCTTATACTAGCCAATCCAATTTTTTCCAATTAGACCCGATTCCCGTTTATGGGGAAATAACTGAAAAGCCTGTTTTTACAGGAAAAAGAATTAGTAGAGGTTTATATCGTACAGATACCGGGTTTCTCTGTCAAAGTGACGTAATGTCTAGTTATAACATTTTAAGAAAAGCATTCCCAAATGCCTTTAGCTATGGGATAGAGAGGTGCGTAGTTCACCCAAGGAGAATTAATCTCTCGAAGTAAAAGTGAAGGGAGCATCTGAAATGATGTTCATGTCTATTGTAATATTTGACTATACTTTTACGAACTATTAGGACATCTGCTTTCAGACTCGCTTACTTGCTTGCGGTTTGATCGTTATCGTTTGGCTAGTTCGCTCGGAACGACTCCGTCCCTAGCAGTTTCCTGCCTCACCAAACAACGCCTAATATGACCCTTTCGGGATTTTTTAGAATATGCTCTAGCACTTTCAGCCATGAGCTAATTCAGAAACTTAATTCTGATATACTCTAGTTATACACATTAATAGAGTATATGTCAAGAACAAAAAGACTACAAATGTTATTGTCAGATTTGGAATATAAAACCTTAAATGACTATGCGCTCTTGCGTCAGATGTCTATGTCGGAAATTCTTAGGGATTATATTAAGTCTTTATCCACCTACAAAAATATTGACGGTACTGAGCGATAGCGAAGGAATAAATCCGTCGCGTCCGATTTCCGCCCCGATTTGAAAATCTTGCCCTGAGCGATAGAGAAGGGACGGGGCTACCATCGTCCCGTATTACGCTCGGTGTTCAACTATTTCCTTAACTTACCCCTGACTTCCCACCAGATTCTTCTCAGACGTAAATCCAGAGAAAAACCTCGCTTAGTCTGAATGATCACTGTGCCAGCAATCTGATCGTGAAAGGCCTGGTTAAACTCTTCATCCCCTACGGCCACCCCACAATCTACTAATAAAGGGGAAACTAGCAGCAGCATCGAAAGGACATTTTTAAAATTAATATTTAACCCGATCATAGCGATCGCAGCCCCTAAGCCAACAATTCCCTCTCGTTTGGCTAACTCGACAATTCCTGGAATACGTTTAAATCGACCATCAATCACTTTCATATCTAAGGCCCAACGTCCCAAGCTTTGCCCCTTATTTTTTTCCACTACCACTACCCGCAACAGAAACCAACTGATCATAAATACTAATAACTGTATGAACCAAGCACCACTAGCGATTGAACTGATTAACCAAACGCTGACGAAATCGATTAAAAAAGCATAAGCTCGTCGATCTAGAGGAACTTTAGGAAAACGTCGAGAAGAAGGTTCGTCAAAATACATAATTGTTGTTGAATTAATTTAGGGCAATATTATTGATTATTGTCAGCCTAACATTATTAGCTAGAGGTTAATAACTCCTCCATCACCACTCTAAATAGGTGGACACTCATTAAAGTTAACTGGGTAGCACGGCAACACCCGAAGGGCAACAGCAAAGGATTTCAGTAGTTTTATATTTCTTAACATAGATGGCTTTATTTATGTCAATATACTTAGCTTTTCTCAAAAAAATTTTTTCAGGTAATGCTAAAACAAACAAAGTTTTTGGGAATACTATCACTGTACCCTCTTAATAAAATCCATAATACAGTGGTGATATTCAAACGGTTACTCATACCCGCATTAGCGATGGGCGCTCTAAGCTTTAATCTCAGCCCAGTTAAGGCAGCCAATTTCTACCTTGATTCTTTCAACTATACCAATAGTCCTACCGTTCAACAAAAGGTGAGTGTGGGTCAAAATATCACACTGCCTAAGAGCGTTACTCAATCGGGTCTTTCAGAGGTTTTGGGGAGTGTACGTACCCTTCAATTCAATAATCCTTTGCAAAACCCCCTCAAACTTCCTACTGCCGCTAGTCTCTCTGTTGATCCTGTAGCAGATTCTTTAACCCTTACCAACTCCACTAATGTCGTTAGTAAAGCGATGTTGCTGTACAATGCCGGGGATGCGACTAATGGACTGACAGGTGCGGGAGTCGGAGATTGGTCCTTGGGCAGTCAGTATCATATTGACTATTTCCGGATGAAACTCCTGAGTCTCAATACTAGACTAGATATTAAATTCACCATTACTGATATTAATAATAAAATTGCTTCTTTAACTCGGGTTGCTAAAAAGAATAGCAACGGAACAATAGATATTTTTGATTCAGCCGCATCGACAACAGCTATAGGAACAGGAGGGTTAGCCCAATTTAGCCTAACTGATTTTGCCAATTACAATAATATTAGTTTTAAATCTATTAAGTCTGTTCAAGTGGAATTGACTGGACAAGCCGATGTAGATGCCGGTATAGATTATATTAAAGGAATAGAAATTCCTGAACCCTCTATAGGCATAGGAACTGTGATCTTTTTCGGAATAGGACTAGCCTCTATTAAACGAAAGAAAAATGACTCTCTCGATGATCAAGATTGAAGCCATTTAACTTTCGAATATATCCTTAGGATTAGACTATTTAAACCTCTGTAACTTTGCTCATTTAATCATTCTCTAATTTTCTGAAAAATTTTGTTTCTTACCTGGGTAGATTTGAGTTTAATGGTGTATGTTTAACCGAGTTCTAGCCGCAATTTGAATCACTTCTAATAATTGTTCAATTTTATTTTCATGATAGGGAAGTAGACAGGGAAATACAGATAATTTTTCTATTTTATTGGCTGAGGAAGTTATTTCAGTATCTAAAGTGACTAAAGGTAAAGCCGCTAAATTTTCACATTGACTTAAACCCAGTAAATAATTCCAAGGATCTTCAAGACTTCTGCCATCTAAAACAACCACATTGATATCCCAAACACTAGCAATCATCTCCGCTTGCTCTAAACTATCCGCTTCCAAAAGACGGCAATTTAACTGAGATAATTGTTTTCCCAAACAGGAATCAAACTGAGAATCTATCACTGATCCCATCCAATCACTTTGTTCTAAGTCCGGATGAAGCCGCAAAATCGTCAAGTGATCCAGTTGAGGCAATACAATCGGATCAGCTTTATGGAGAATGGCTTGTAAATTCGATTCTTCTACAGGTAAACTCAAAAAGCCGTCAGCCCCGACTTTTTCGCTATGGGGCTGATCACAATGGAATGATGTAACAATGACTTTAATCTGTTTTGTGGCGGGATCGGATTTAAGTAACTTTAGGACATCCCAACCGGACAAAACGGGTAATAAAGGATTAAGAAAAATCGTTGCTGGCTGCAATTGCCGGGCTTTTTCTAACGCTTCTGTGCCGGTACGAGCGATCACCACTCGATATCCTAAACGAGTGAGTAAATCGGTCATTTGTTCAATGCTGGTAGAAATCGACTCTACCACTAATACCAAAGGATATATTTGAGTAATCGTCGTTTTTCGGCTGTCCTCTAGGGTTTGTTGAGTCAAACTGATGGGCAATAATAAAGTAAATTGACTGCCGCGACCTTTTCTAGAAATAAATGAGATCTCGCCACCATGAGCTTTAGCTAACCGTTGGGTTAACACTAATCCTAAACCGGTTCCTTCTAACTGTTCACTCAAAGGATTTTCTTGAGATTGCCATTGTTGAAACAGTAAATTTTGAGAATCTTCAGGAATCCCTAGGCCGGTATCCCATACTGTAAAGGCCAACCAGTTTTCCCAACGATTGACCTTTAATCCGATTTCCCCATCTGAGTTACTTAATTTAATGGCGTTATCGAGCAAGTGGAACAACATCTGTTGCATCCGCAGTTCATCCGCGACGATTTGTTCGATGCCTGGGTCAATTTCTAAAGTAAAAGGGATAGGAAAGTCAATTTTTCCCTTATTTCTTTCTTCAAAGGTCTGATAAGCTTGTTGGCAGATGGTTTTCACGTCGAGGGGAATCGGTTTGAGTTTTAGCTGTCCGGTTTCTAGTCGAGTTAAATCGAGCAGATCATTAACTAACATCATTAACTGTCGCCCACTATGATAAATCAACTCGCTGTAGCGGACTTGACGTTCATTGAGACTGCCTAATTTTTGTTCTTTTAAAAGACTCGATAGACCTATCACACTCGTGAGGGGAGATTTCAGTTCATGGCTAATACAAGTAAAAAATTCGTCTTTGAGGCGATTGAGTTGAATTAACTCAGAATTTTTCAAAGCTAGATCTTGACAAACTCGCTGGTGTTGTGTTATGTCTAACGCCATGACTAACCAACTGGGTTCAACAGAAGAAGGAAGGCTTTTAAATGACAAAGGAACTTTAATAAATTGCCAAGGCAGATGGCTGCAAGATTTAGATAGAGTGGGACTGAGCAATTCCGGTGCCCGATTTCGGGGTTGCCTTGCGGATAAATCCGACTTTTCTAATGCGACTCGATGATTAGATTGTTCCTGTTGCCCTTGACGAGACAGCAGTTGCACGCTAGTCAAAACACGGCCTTTAACCGATTCTGATTCCGGTATATCAGCCAAATTTACCGTTTTTTCGGGATAAGTTGCCTTCTTTGTACTGAGGGGAACTAAAGAAAAATAGGGACAAAAACTAGGATTGACCTGATCGTAGGGAAGGTAATCCCCTAGTTGTTGATGCCAGCTAGAATTTTGATAGGCTACTTGTCCTTTTTGCGAAGACACCAGCACCGGAATGGGCAATTGTTCGAGAAATTCAAATAGGAGTTGTTCAAGTTTAGACTCGTTATTCTTTTGTGATTGATGAATAGAACTCTCGCCCCCAGAAAAAAGAAACTTCAGTAATTTCCAGCCATTGAGGAGTCCTAAAAACTTTTCTTGCTGATCTACTAAAGCATAAGATTGAAGATGATGGGGCGCAGTTGGACTTTCAGGTAAAGATAAGCCAAATTCTCCCACACTCATCTGAGCGGGTAAGGTGATCAAAGGATTGAGTAAGTTTTTACACTCATTCAAGCACTGCTGTAACTGTCGCTCTTTACCAGATAACTGATACGATAACCATTGGGGTAAATATTGAAGCAGATGAGAGCCGCTTATGGTCCCCATCAGCTTGCCCTGTTCATTGACCACAGCTATCACCTCATCTGGTTTAGACTGGAAGATAGCTAAGATCATGTCTAAATCAGTGGTTGGTTCAAAAATAGGAACAGGTTGAATAAAATGATCAAGAGTTACAGTAGAACTAAACATGAATCACTCATCTACCAGGGACTAGAGGACTCCGAACTCAGTGCTGTTAACATACTTAGCAGTGATTGTGATCTCTTCACTTTAAACAGTTTTTTCTCAACTGTCTGTCGTGATTGAACATTTTAGCCACTTGCGTTAATCTGATAAGCCTTCTGAAGGAGTGAGCCTCAATCTTTATTATGACCTGATTCAAGGGGAGACATACACTATTACCTTACAATTAATTACAATTTATAAGAAAGAAGCAATAAATGTTAACGTTTTAACAACTACTAGCTTGGAGTCCTATCGCTCAATGGTGTCAACTTCATTTAATCATCCCCACTGTATCCCCCGCCTCTGTATTATCTATTGTTCGTCGTTATAGAGAAAAAGCCCTTGCATTTTAGACTGACTATCTATTTATTTGTACCCGAAACCTCTATTGCTCAGTCTTTGACACGCTTACTGAGTACAGAGCGTTATACTCTCATTTTTGTCAACTCAATGGATGAGTTACTCGAGGCAATCGAGGAAAATAAAGACAAAATTGATTGTCTGGTGGTGTTAAAACTGCCCACCCTTCTTCCTCTATTTAACCAACTCTATGAGGAAGGGGTTTTACTGCCTGTGGTCTTGCTGGAAAGTCCTTCAACTTCATTATCTGAATTGTATAATGCTACGCCGCCGGCGATCGCCGAAAGCCGCTTGCCAGAAGAATCCCCCTCGTCGCCAAAAGATGCTCCCACTTTTCTGTATCATTCGGCTGAAATCCGTTTTAAGATAAATGAACTAGAAGATATCGCTTCGGTTATCGATCAGGCCATTACTCGGTTTCTTCATTTAGGCCCGAATTGTTCTATTTCCGAACAATCTCTGAGTCGAAGTAAACCGAATCTTATCGAAGAGAAGCAAAATTTTTTGCTGCTTCAACAGCGTCGTCTTGCCGAAAAACTCAAAGAACGATTAGGTTATTTAGGAGTATACTATAAGAGAAATTCAGAGCATTTTTATCGAAATCTATCTTCCAGTGACAAAAAAGAACTTCTCGCACTATTAAGCTCAGATTATCGAGAGGTAATTATCAATTATTTTTCCCAAGATTTTCCGGTTAATCAGGCGATCGATCAATTTGTAAATCGTTGCTTTTTTGCCGATATTTCAGTTTCCCAAATTTTAGAAATTCACATGGAGTTAATGGATGAATTTTCTCAGCAACTAAAACTCGAAGGAAGAAGCGAAGAAATTTTACTGGATTATCGCTTGGCTCTCATTGATATTCTCGCCCATTTAGGAGAAATGTACCGTCGTTCGATTCCTAGAGAAGATATACCTTATGAATTATTATTTAGAATTGATTAATAAAAATTGCCAATAAAAACAGATTTTAGTACCCCTATGAATACTTTTAGAAAGACTTATGTTCTGAAACTCTATGTGGCTGGTAACACCCCTAACTCGGTTAGGGCTTTAAAAACTTTGAAAACTATTTTGGAACAAGAATTTCAAGGGGTTTATGCCTTAAAAGTGATCGATGTGCTAAAAAATCCTCAACTGGCTGAGGAAGATAAAATTTTAGCAACCCCAACACTAGCCAAAGTTTTACCGCCTCCGGTTCGGAAAATTATTGGGGATCTATCTGATCGAGAAAAAGTCTTAATAGGATTAGATCTTCTCTATGATGAAATCCAAGATAGAGAAGCCGAATTAGACTTTTAAATAGAACCATTTTTTAAAACTCCCTCAACAAAATAATTAATTTAGGATTGGTTGATTAAACAAAGATGAATGAACCCATTCCCAGCAGACAACAAAAATACAAGGTCACCTCCAAAGGAGTCCGAAAAATTCGGACCATGATCGAAGGATTTGATGAAATTAGTCATGGAGGTTTACCGGTAGGACGAACCACTCTAGTGAGCGGCACTTCGGGAACGGGAAAAACCTTATTAGCTATTCAATTTCTTTATCATGGAATTAAATATTTTGATTACCCAGGATTATTTGTCACCTTTGAAGAATCTCCTAATGATATTATCCAAAATGCTCATAGTTTTGGTTGGGATTTAAACCAATTAATTGACGAAGGAAAACTGTTTATTTTAGATGCTTCCCCCGATCCCGAAGGGCAAGAAGTGGTAGGCAGTTTCGACCTTTCTGCCCTCATTGAACGCATTCAATATGCCGTCAAAAAATATAAAGCAAAATTAGTTTCAGTGGACTCGGTAACAGCCGTTTTTCAACAATATGAAGCCGTGTCAGTAGTCCGTCGGGAAATTTTTCGCCTCGTGGCGCGACTCAAACAATTAAAAGTCACCTCCATTATGACCACCGAGCGAGTGGAAGAATACGGACCGATCGCCCGTTTTGGTGTAGAAGAATTTGTCTCGGATAATGTGGTTGTCCTTCGCAACGTTTTAGAAGGAGAACGTCGTCGCCGAACTGCCGAAATTCTCAAATTGCGGGGAACGACCCACATGAAAGGAGAGTATCCTTTTACTATTACCAATGATGGAATCAATATCTTTCCTCTCGGCGCGATGCGGCTTACTCAACGCTCTTCTAATGTCCGCATTTCTTCAGGTGTTAAAACTCTTGACGAAATGTGTGGCGGCGGTTTCTTTAAAGATTCTATTATCCTGGCCACTGGAGCGACTGGAACCGGCAAAACATTATTGGTCAGTAAATTTTTAGAAGAAGGGTGTCGCCGAGGAGAAAGAGCGATCCTCTTTGCTTATGAAGAATCTCGCGCCCAATTATCTCGAAATGCCGGCTCATGGGGTATTGATTTTGAGGAGATGGAAAAAAAAGGATTGCTAAAACTCCTGTGTTCTTATCCAGAATCAGCCGGTTTAGAAGACCATTTACAAATTATTAAGTCAGAAATTGCCATTTTTAAACCCTCTCGCATCGCCATTGATTCTCTGTCGGCACTGGCTAGAGGCGTAACCAATAATGCTTTTAGACAGTTTGTCATCGGTGTGACGGGTTACGCTAAACAAGAAGAAATTACTGGCTTTTTTACCAATACCACCGATCAGTTTATGGGCGCTCATTCAATTACTGAGTCTCATATTTCTACCATTACTGATACTATTATCATGCTGCAATATGTAGAAATTAAAGGCGAAATGTCTCGGGCTATTAATGTCTTTAAAATGCGGGGATCTTGGCATGATAAGGGAATTCGAGAATACAGTATTAGTCAAGATGGGGCAGAAATTAAAGACTCTTTTCGCAATTATGAGCGCATTATTAGCGGCTCCCCAACGCGCATTACGGTGGATGAAAAGACCGAATTGTCTCGTATTGTTCGAGGGGTTAAGGATAAGACTCTCGACGAATAAACTTGGCTCCCTCTTAACCTCTCTTGAGGGAGCATTAGTCTTGCCTGTTCGAGAGCGAAGCTTTAAACCACCAGCCAAAAAGAATTTTCATCCTCTGGGAATTGATTTAAGTTAGAAATGGATAAAGCGGCTCTAATTTGGTTCGTCAAATCTAGTGCCGACGCTATTACTTGTGATTTATCAATATTTTCCCTTCTCCAATCATAGTCATACCAACCCTCTAAGACATTAACCACCAAAAACGGGTCAGCCTCTTCTGGACTTGTAGACGAGGAGCTAAAATGTAATTCAACTTCGGGAAAAAAGTTATTTTCTAGCTCTACCATAAATTGTGAGCTAAGACGAATTTGTACTGAAAAGTGCGGAACTCGTTCGGTCCCCCAGCCTGCATCAGCGTTTTCTTGTTTTAAGAAACCTTTTCGGTTGCGTTCATCTTCGTTTAAAACCCATTGAAAAAGAGGTTCGAGTTGCTTGACGACAGTAGAAATAGCAGAAATTTGCGGCATGGCTCACTTCCTACTTTTTTTAAGAAATGACTAGGGATTATATTTTAATTGTCTCCCAACTTCTCTTTGATAGGTGAGATTTTCCTCACGTTGAGCAATGATTACTTATAGTACAAGTGTGTGTTTTTGATCACATCACTGCTTAACTCTCAAGCAAAAGGCTCTAAGAATAGAGCTATCGGAGCGGAGACTAAATTAGGTCATAACTACGAGGCGATCGCTATGTTTGTTATACTACGATAAGAAATACAAACGTGTTATTTCAGGGATGTTATGGATCTAAGACAAGAAATGCTCGAGCATTATAAGCGATGGAATATAGAATTAGATGAACTTGAAAAGCTGAAAAAAATGATCGGTTTCGTTCCGAGTTTCCAACCTACCATTAAAGCCTTTCCAACCAACTAACAATTTTTTCACTCTCCAAAGGTTTAGAAAAGAAATAGCCCTGGCCGAATTCACATCCTAACTGTTGAAGTTGTCTTAAATGTTGTTCAGTTTCCACTCCTTCAGCCACCACATCCATTTGTAAATGATGAGCTAAAGTAATAATCGCTTCTACAATCTCAAAATTTTCTCCTACCTGACTCATTCGACTCACAAAAGAACGGTCAATTTTTAACGTATCAACCGGCAGATAATGAAGATAACTTAAAGAAGAATACCCCGTTCCGAAATCATCAATACTCACTTGAATTTTTTTGGCTTTCATCTGAAGCAACAACTCACTCACTTGCTCTTTATTATTCATTAACATACTCTCGGTTATTTCTAACTTCAAATTTTTTCCCTCTAATCCGGTTTCTGTTAAAATATTATCAATACGGTTAATTAAATTCGGCTGCTGTAACTGTTTGCCTGAAAGATTAACACTGACTCTTAAATTTTCCGCCCCGATAAATTGTTCTTGCCAAGCTTTCATCTGGCGGCAAGACTCCCTTAATACCCATTCACCTAAAGGAATAATTAAGCCGGTTTCTTCAGCAACCGGGATAAAATTAGCTGGCGAAATAACGCCTTTTTCCGGATGAATCCAACGCACTAAAGCTTCAAAACCGAGCAAATTTCGATTCATTAAAGAGACGATGGGTTGATAGTAAACAATAAATTCTTCTCGCTCTAAAGCTAAACGTAAATTCGTTTCTAATTCTAATAATTGAGTGGCTTGGGTGTGCATGATCGGATCAAACATTGTATATCTAGCTCTGCCGGCTTCTTTAGACCGATACATGGCAATATCTGCATTGCGAACCAATTCCGAGGGGGTTTGTTCTGGGGAAGAACAAAAAGTAATGCCAATACTGGCTGAGGTAAAATATTCTTGTTCCTGTAAAGTAAAAGATGACTCAAATTCTTCAGTAATTCGTTGAGCCATTTTGGTGGCATCTGTCCAAATCGTCAAATCTTCTAAAAGAATCACAAATTCATCCCCGCCAAAACGTGCTACTGTATCGGTTGGACGCACGCAACGTTGTAATTTATCGGCGATGGTTTTTAATAACTGATCCCCAACTAAATGCCCTAAACTATCATTAACGACTTTAAAACGATCCAAGTCAATAAATAAAATCGCAAATAAATAATTGGGCTGTTGTTGTTTTCGTTTAATAGCTTGTTCAACGCGATCTAATAGCAAAGTTCGATTCGGTAAACCGGTTAACCCATCATGTAAAACCGAATGACGTAACTGTTCTTCTGCTTGTTTACGTTCGGTAATATCAATAGCCATAGATATAATTAACCGTCTGCCATCGGCTAGTTTTCCTAGGGGAGCAGAACTAAAATCCCAAATGCGCGTTTCTCCGCTTTTAATGGTAATGGCAAATTCTCCTTCTTCTACTTTGCCGTCAATTTCATAAAGTTGATCGATGACTGAGCGAACAATGTCTTTTCTTTCTCCGTACGCTTTTTCTGTCCAGTCTGCAATGGTAGAGAGTTCATCGAGATGATAGCCGCTTAACTCGGTCCAGGCATGATTAACTTGAACGATTTCTCCGTCCTCAGCATGAATTAAAATCGGTAAGGGAGCATCGACAATGGCTCTATGAAAACGTTCTTTACTTTCTTGTAAGGCTTTTTCGGCTTTGAGACGTTCTGTAATATCATGAGCTAATACTAGCCGCGCTTTTCGTCCGGCATACTCTAGTCCATGAGAAGTTATTTCTACATCAATGATCTCTCCGTTGGCTTTACGATGTCGCCACTGTCCTGAACGGTTGAAATGTGGATTAATCTGAAGGATATACTGTTCTAAAAGGGGAACGTCTTCAGGGGGACGAATATCTCGAATCGTCATGGCCAGAAATTCTTCCCGAGTATAACCATAATGTTCAATTGTCGCTTGATTGACTTCCAAAAAAGCGAACGTTTCTAAATCGTAAACCCAAAGGGGGTTAGGGTTAGCATCAAAGAACAGACGATATTTTTCTTCAGACTCCCGCAATATTTCCTCTATCCGTTTACGTTCTGTAATATCTTGGCCAATGGCGATACTGGTTCCATCTGAAAGTTTAACATTTGCCCATGAAGTATCGATAATTCTGCCATCTCGCACAAGAATTTTAAAATCTCTCCATTTTCCTTGAGCAGACTTTATATAGTTGAGTACAGATTGGCGATACTCAGACTCTGGCTCAAATTCTGCTAATAAATCCCCTTTTTGTCTATTTTCTAAAGACCACCCCCAGATTTTTTCCCATTCTCGGTTCACCCAGAGAAGGTTATAGTGTTGATCAAAATAAGCCAACATGACAGGAATCTGCTCAACGATCGTTTTTAGCAATTCCTGTTGTTGTCTAAGATTCTCTTGTGTTTGCTTAGTCTCGGTAATATCTCGATGAGTGCCCAGTATTTTTAAAGGCTTTCGCTGCTGATCATAAGCGATACACTTTCCTCGCCCCCCTATCCATAACCATTCCCCCTCTAAGGTCTGTATTTTGTACTCTAAGGCTAAATATTCTGTTTTCCCGTTTAAATAATTCTCAAGGGCGGCTTCGTGGTCAGAGAGCGTTTCGGGATCAATTTTACTACGCCACCACTCTATATTGATGGCTTCCTCTCTAGGATCATAGCCAAGCCGCCTGATCCAATTGGGATCACAGTACAACTCTCCAGTACCTAGATTCCACTCCCAAATAGTGTCTCCGCTTCCCTCTAAGGCCAGTTGTAATCGTTCCTCGCTCTTTGAGAGCTTTTCTACTAATTGCTCATATTTTGCCTGACTTTTGATTAAGGCTGTTTCGATTTCTTGACGTTCTCTAATTTCGGCGGCTAATTCGGCGGTGCGTTGTTCTACCCGTTGTTCTAATTCTTCATTTAATTGTCTTAAGGCGGCTTCTACTTGTTTAAGTTGAGTAATATCTCTGCCTACTGCTTGAAACTCGATTATATTTCGCTTTTCGTCCATAATTACTCGGTTTGTCCACTGATTCCAGCGAATTTCACCAGATGAGAGCCTCACGCGATGCTCATGAGTGATCATGGGATTTTCGGGCGTTAAGCTGGCTATGTTTTGCGCCACTTGCGGCTGATCTTCAGAATAAATAAGGTCCCAAAAGGTGTTGTCTAGAACTGCTGCCGGGGTTTTCTGAAAATATCGACAGTAAGCTTGATTGACAAAGGTCAAGGTTCCGCCCGGACGATATCGACAGATGAATTCGCTTTGATCTTCTACTATTCCCCGATATCTTGACTCACTGGCTCTTAAAGCGGCTTCTATTTGCTGGAGACGATAAAAAGGACGCAGGGAAATGTATCTCCATAGACTCATTAATAAAATTGTCGTGATCAGCAAGCCGCTCATCAACCAAAATAGACGACCAACTGTCCAAAAGTTCTCCGGTTCGCCGTACCATTTCCTATAAATTTGCTCATACTTTGGACTACCCACAAAGCTGTTTACGGCTTTATCTAAACGAGTCAGTAAAAGGAGATTATCTTTTCTCAGTGCAATGGCTCGTTTAATTTCTGCTAAAGGTTCCCCAAGTATTTTAATTCGGTTACTGACATCTGCTTGGGCGACAATTTCTTTTAATACTGATTCACTATAAATGAGGGCATCTACATGACCGGCTAATAGTTCAAATACTCCATATTCAATGCCATCAAACACTTCTAATTGGATATTTTGACGGTTTTTGGCGATTTCATAACCGACAGTTCCCTTGACCACCCCCACTCGATGACCGGCTAAATGGGCGACGGTCTTGATCTGATGGTTAGAAGCCCGCACAAAAACTGAGACTGAATCCGTCTCAACTGGAGCCGTAAAGCTCATTTGGGTTTGTCTGGCAGGTGTTATCCCTAGATTGGGAATTAAATCGGCATTCCCATTGATTAATGTCTCTTGTACCTCGGACCAAGTGTTTTTGATTTCATATCTCACTTTTAACTGGGCAAGCTTGGCTACTTCCTTCATTACGTCAATGGCAAAACCGGAGGGTTTCCCAGTTCGATCTACAAGGTATAAAGGCGGAAAGTATTTGGGAATAACAGCCGTTACTTCTAGCAATGACACCTGATCCGTGTCTTGTGCCACCCCTTTTAAACAAAATAGTTGGCTTGCTAGTAATAAAGAGAAAAATCCTAAATAGACAATCTTAATGATTGTTTTCATGTAACATTTCACTTCAGTAAAAGTTAAAGTGACTTATTCTCAACAATAGACCTTATAACTCTTCCTAAAATTTTAGCCCTATTTCGTCCTTAAGTTAGAGCCTCAACTCTTCCCTAAAACTGATCTGAAGAAAATTTCTATATCATGTTTTATTGATTTTGTCAAAAAAAACTTTTTTTTCTCAATAAATCTTTACTCAAAATTGTGACTCGGAACAAAGACTTGATTTGACTTGGTTTTTTGGGCGGCACGAAAAATGTAGGATTTGAAGCACTTGTCTCGCCTCTTTTTTTAAAAATAGTTATAAGTATGCCAATTATGAAATTCTAACAAATCTCTGAAAAGCTTGTAATGTCGTTAATAAATAAAAATTATTCTCAATAAAATTTTAAGTTTTATTAAGCTTAAAGAAATGTGAATTTTAAATTTTAAAATCATTTTTCTTGATTGATAAATTCTTCTTTGAGCAAGTTCTCAAGCGGGCAGAAGTAGAAACCCGACAAAAAAAGTCGGGTATGTTTGACTTCAATTTTGCCGGTGTGATAGTATCGCTTTATCAGTTGACGGACAAGAAAAAACCATCATGACCCAGGCAACCCAAACTCAATCAAACACTTCTAGCTTTATCCCCACCTTTAAATCGCTCGTTTCAAAAGAAGGGGGTATCGAATACCCACTCGAAGCCCTTCACGTCTGCGAAGAAACGTTCTCACCCTTAGAAGTGGCTTATGACTATGATTTAATTCGTCGTCAGGTAAGCCGAGAAACGATTGAAGCGGGTCCGAATTCGATTTGGCGTTATCGCGCCTTCTTACCCGTTGCCACTGACAACTACATTGACTTAGGAACTGGGATGACTCCCCTCGTGAAATCCCATCGTTTAGCCCGTCGCCTGGGTCTAAAAAACCTCTACATCAAAAACGATGCTGTCAATATGCCGACCCTGAGTTTTAAAGACCGGGTGGTGTCGGTTGCCCTCAGTAGAGCCAGAGAATTAGGCTTTACCACCGTTTCTTGTGCTAGTACCGGCAACTTAGCCAATTCTACAGCCGCTATAGCCGCCAGTGCAGGCTTAGACTGTTGTGTGTTCATCCCCGCCGATTTAGAAGCCGGCAAAATCTTGGGAACCTTAATTTATAATCCAACCTTAATGGCGGTTAAAGGCAACTACGACCAAGTTAACCGCCTCTGTTGTGAAGTGGGAAATAGCTATGGCTGGGGATTTGTCAATATTAACTTGCGTCCCTACTATTCCGAAGGCTCCAAAACCCTAGGCTTTGAAGTAGCAGAACAACTCGGATGGAAACTGCCGGACCATATCGTTGCGCCTTTAGCCTCGGGTTCTCTATATACCAAAATTTACAAAGGCTTCCAAGAATTCGTCAAAGTCGGATTAGTGGATGAAAAACCCGTGCGTTTCAGTGGGGCACAAGCAGAAGGCTGTTCTCCGATCGCCAAAGCCTTCAGCGAAAACCGCGATTTTGTCTCCCCGGTTAAACCCAATACCATTGCGAAATCTATTGCGATTGGAAATCCGGCTGATGGCGTTTATGCCCTAGAAATCGCCCGCAAAACCGGCGGACATATTGAGTCGGTCAACGACAGCGAAATTATCGAAGGCATTAAACTTTTAGCAGAAACCGAAGGCATCTTTACCGAAACCGCCGGCGGAACCACCATTGCTGTCCTCAAGAAATTAGTAGAAGCTAAAAAAATTGATCCTGAAGAAACAACGGTAGTTTATATTACCGGTAATGGACTCAAAACCCAAGAAGCGGTTCAAGGTTACATCGGTGAACCCTTAGTCATTGATGCTAACTTAGATAGCTTTGAGAGAGCATTAGAACGTTCTCGCACCCTAGAACGCCTGGAATGGCAACAAGTTCTAGTTTAGTGATTAGTCCCTAGCCATTAGTCATCAGCATAAAGAACTAAACAAAGATCAAGTGCTAATGACTAATGACCCATGACTAATGACCCATGACTAATGACCCATGACTAATGATTAATCAATTATGGCCGTTACAGTTTTAATTCCAACACCCCTACAAAAATTCACCAACAATCAAGCCACTCTAGAATGTACAGAAACAGCCAATATCGCTGACTTAATTGAAAACTTAGAACAGACCTTTCCGGGCATTAAAGCTCGCTTGTGTGAAGATAATGGACAGCCGCGCCGCTTCCTCAACTTCTACGTCAATACAGAAGATATCCGTTTCCTCGAGGGAACCAATACCCCCCTTAAAGATGGGGATGAAGTCAGTATCGTTCCTGCCGTAGCAGGCGGCTAAATGTGGGTTTGAGTTGCCTTAAATGAGTAAATGAAAGGTGCGTTATGGCAAATTGACGCACCATTATTAAGTTAATATTTCCCTGCCTCCTACTCCCGATTCCCTGTTAAACTAATATTAATGTACTCTACAAAGCTGTAAAAATTAGGAGGCTAACAGACTATTTTTACTCCACCCTTAGCCCGTCTGATCGAACAATTGCAACGTTTACCCGGCGTGGGTCCAAAAACCGCCCAACGCTTAGCCCTACATATCCTCAAACGTCCAGAAGAAGAAGTTAACACCTTAGCCAAAGCGATCATAGAAGCCAAAAAACAAGTAGGATTATGTCAAGTTTGCTTTCATCTCTCGGCCGAGTCAGTTTGTGAAATTTGCCGCAACCCGAATCGAAATAATAATATCATTTGTGTCGTTGCAGACTCTCGAGATGTGATCGCCCTAGAAAAGACTCGAGAATATGGGGGAAAATATCACGTTTTAGGGGGTGTTATTTCGCCGATGGATGGCATCGGACCCGAACAATTAAATATTAGTGCCTTAGTGAGGCGAGTCAGCCAGCAGAAGGTACAAGAAGTCATTTTAGCCATCAGTCCTAGTGTAGAAGGAGAGACCACCACCCTCTATGTTGGTCAACTGTTAAAACCCTTTACGCTAGTAACCCGCATTGCCTTCGGTTTACCGATGGGGGGAGACCTGGAATATGCAGATGAGGTAACTCTAGCCAGGGCATTAGAAGGACGACGAGAATTAGACTAACTGCAAATTTTGACTCATTTTTCCTCAGTTCCGTTAGAATGAACTGTCCCGAGTTGCTGACGGACATCATCAATGGCATGATTGAGTTGAGCAATTTTATTTTCTAAACTGCGTCTGGCTTTTTCCATTTCCTCTTCTGTCTCAAATCTCAACCCGTCACCGGCTTCGAGTAAAGAGTGATTATCCTCTTGTTGAGTTTTGTTTCGCCTTTGAGCGATGGCTGAACCAATTAAGCCGCCCATAATTCCCCCAACGATGGCACCTGCTAAAAAGCCACCAGCAAACCCTTGACGCTGACTCATATCCCTTTCCTCTCACTTGATAACATCAAAAACAGTTTCTTACTAGCTTAACGGTTAATAGAACTTACAAGCTATAAGTTTTTTGTCAACCCTAGCAGCAGAGACTTTAAGTCCCAAAAGCCCGATCCCCCGCATCTCCTAATCCTGGAACAATATAGCCTTTACTATTAAGTCCTTCATCAATAATAGCGGTATAAATGGTTAAAGAAGGGTAGTGTTGTCCTAATTTTTGCAAAGCCGGCGGGGCAGCAACCACAGAAATAACACGCATCGAAGCCGGATCGGCACCCCGTTTAGTGACTTCTTCCATAGCTGTCATAATTGATCCCCCAGTAGCTAACATGGGTTCTAAAATAATCACTCGGGTGTCGGGGGCAAATAGGGGGGGTAATTTATTTAAATAACAACTCGCTTCCAGGGTTTCCTCGTTGCGGGCTAACCCCAAATGGTAAGTAGAAGCTAGAGGGAGTAAAGTCTGTGCCCCATCTAATAAAGCAAGTCCTGCCCGTAAAATGGGAATAACGGCAATGGGAACCTCGGGGTTAATGAGAGTCGCGGCGCATTCACTCAGAGGTGTTTGTATAGATGTGTCGATAGTCGGTAACCAATAACGGACAGCTTCATAAGTTAACCAGCGTCCTAGTTCAGTGATAGCAGTTTTAAAGAGAACTGATGGGGTATTGGTATCTCGGGCGATCGCTAACCAATGTTTGATCAATGGGTGATCTGGCACATAAACGCGCAATTGCATACTCATGAGAGTTTAAAAGATTGATAGAGTAAAGGATTAAATGAACTTAACCTGAACTATCATATCTTTTAATGGCACAGGTAATCATTACTTAATGAGGAAAGAACGCTAAATTCCCTAAAAGTTGATAGGATTGACTCTTAATGAGGATAGAACAGCCTAACCAAATTAAGACAAACGGGAATATTTTACGGCCATAACGCGCTAAGATTGGGGCTAACAAAGGATTTTTAGTAAGATGAAAAGAGAGAAAACACCACAGTCCCACAGTTAAATAACAAACTGACAAAATTATTCCCAAACTGGGAAGATTGCTACTAGCAAACAAGGGAACATAAATGCCAATATTGTTTCCTCCATTAGCAATAGTTACGGCAGAAACCCGATAAGTTTGACGATCTTTTAGGATTTCCCACAGGGATTTTTTATGACTCCTAGATGGGGCAGAAGATTTGAGGGGAACAGAGACAGCTTGTACCATCTCTTCTTCATCTTCCTGACTGATAAGATTACTAATCCCAATAATAATCGGCAGAAAACCTAATAATCCAATCCAAGCTTCCGGAATAAATAACCCGCCAAAAAATCCCGGTAAACTAGCCATAACTAAGGCGGTAAATCCCACAAATTCGCCTAGAATAATATGCTTAGGATGAAAACTTCGGTTGACTTTTCCGAAGAAGGCCGTTAAGTATACATTATCGTCAAATGTTGTGGCAAAAGCTGCGGACAGGCCAATAATTAAGGTACTAAGTAGCCAACTCATAAGCGTTTAAGTTTTTTGAATAGATATTATTTAGAGCGTCAGTGATGAAGTTTTCCTCAATTGTCTAGTTTTTGAGTCTTTAGAGGTCTTTCTCTAATCTATCTGGTTCTATTCATAGAAACAAATATTCTTTTTTTTTAAAACGATAAATAAAAATGATGAATAAATTTGAAGAGGAGTATTCGTTGCTGCTGACTTTTTGGCGACCAAGCCGGGAATATCTCTAATTTGAGCAATATAACTTCTTAGAACTTTAAAAACATACACAATAGAGTTCGCAAAAATCCTGCTACAGTAACAAATAAGCCTTTAACCTTCACCAGCCAATGACCGTTAAACGCCTTCTGCCCTTTGTCCTGAGCCTGATTTTAATCTTTATAACGACAATACCGATGATGAGTGCCACCAAAACTGAGATACTCTGGGATAGTTGGGGAATTCCCCATGTTTGGGCCAATAATTCCGAAAATCTGTTTAAAGCCTTTGGATGGGCACAAACCCACAGTCACGGTAACTTAATTTTACGACTCTATGGACAGGCAAGAGGCAGAGCCGCCGAATATTGGGGAAAAGACTATCTCACCTCGGATCAATATGTGAGGTTAATGGGTATCCCTACGAGGGCACAACAATGGTATGAACAACAAAGTCCCCAAATGCGAAGTTATTTAGACGCATTTGCGGCCGGAATTAATGAATATGTTCAAAAGTATCCCTCGCGCATAGAAGAACCCTTAAAAGCTGTTTTACCCATTAGTGCGGTTGATATATTAGCCCATTTCCAACGGGTAATCTATTTTCATTTTCTCACTAACCCCCAACAAGTAGCCAGTTTACAAAGCACAGAACTACAAGGCGGTTCCAATGGCTGGGCGATCGCTCCCTCAAAATCAAAAAGCGGCCAAGCCATGTTATTAGCTAACCCCCATCTGCCTTGGGGAGATTTTTATCTCTGGTATGAGGCGCAATTAAATAGCCCTGAAGTCAATAGCTATGGTGCCACCTTGGTAGGAACCCCCGTATTAGGGATCGCCTTTAACGATCATCTCGGTTGGACACTCACGGTTAACCCCACTGATGGGGCAGATATTTATCAACTGACCTTAAAAGACGAAGGTTATCTGTTTGAGGGAAAAGTACGTCCCTTTACCCGTGAAACCCAAGCGATTAAAATTCGACAGTCTAACGGCACTTATATTGAAACATCCATCACTATTAAAACCTCTATTCAAGGGGTTGTGATTGCCGAAAAAGAGGATCAAGCTTACGCCTTGCGGGTGGTGGGGTTAGATCAACCCGGAACCATGCAACAATTATGGCAAATGGGTCAAGCGACTAACCTCAAACAATTTGAAACCGCCCTCAAACCTGTACAACTACCCCTATTTAATATTCTCTACGCTGACCGTCAGGGGAATATCTTCTATTTATTTAATGCTACAGTCCCTATTCGTTCAACCGGCGACTGGAACTACTGGAAAAAAATTGTCCCCGGCGACACCGCTAACACCCTTTGGACTGAATATCACCCCTACCAAGACTTACCCCGTCTAGTCAACCCTCCTACAGGATGGTTACAAAATACCAATGATCCCCCTTGGAGTAGTACCTATCCTCCCGTCTTATCTCCAGAAAATTATCCCCCTTATCTGACTCTTCCCTCTTTAGAGAAAACGGGTAATATTTTTCGCACTCAACGGTCGATTAAACTGTTACAAGAAGCGGAAAAACTCTCTTTTGAAGAAATGATCGCCAAAAAATTTTCCTCTCGCTTAGAGATGGCTGATCGCATTTTAGAATATTTGATTCCGGCTGCCCGCTTCCTGGCTAACCCCATCGGGATAGAAGCCGCAGAAGTTTTAGATAAATGGGACCGTCAAACCAATGCTGATAGTCGAGGTGCTGCCTTATTTGCCCTCTGGGCCTTGACGATCGAACCCTCTGGCTTATTTTCAAAACCCTGGAATCAACAAAATTATCTAACGACACCCACCGGCATAGCTGACTTTAACACGGCTTTAGCTGTCTTAGAAGGAGTAGCCGCACAAATTAAACTGTTATATGGAAGATTAGATGTTTCTTGGGGTGAGGTGGTTAGACTGCGCTATGGGGATAAAGATTTACCCGCCAGTGGGGGACCGGGAATTTTAGGCTGTTTTCGGGTGTTAAATCTACAAAAAGCCCAAGATGAACGTTTTCAAGTGGCCTTTGGAGATACCTATATAGCCGCCATCAAGTTTTCTGATCCCCCAGAAGCCAAAGCCTTAATGGTGTATGGAAATTCCACTCAACCGGGATCGGTTCATGTGGGGGATCAATTAGAATTATATGCCCAAGGACAATTGCGTCCGGTTTGGCGAACTCGCCCTCAAATTGAAGCCCACTTAGAATTAAAAGAAGAGATTGACTAACTTATTGGTAAGTAGACAAAATTCAACATCATTGGTTCGATGAAACCCCCTAAACAACGGTTACAGAAAAACGCTAAAACCCTTAAGGTTTTTGCCTATCCAAATTTACTTAAACGTTTTAAACCGGTTAAAAATGACAAAAATTTTTCTCTAGTAGACACTATTTGGCACGACCTTTATCATTGGCTTTTAAGCCTTTCTTGGCCTCAGTTTTTGTTGAGCATTACTCTCGTTTATTTAACTATCAATTTCCTATTTGCCCTAGTTTATCTAACGGGAGGAGATGGAATTGCCAACGCCCATCCCGGTTCACTAACTGACGCTTTTTTCTTTAGTATACAAACTCTGTCTACTGTGGGTTATGGTTCTATGTATCCTCAAACCCTTTATACTCAAATTTTAGTGACAGTAGAGATTTTATTTGGGTTAGTTTTACTGGCGATTTTAACCGGGTTAATGTTTGCTCGTTTTTCTAAACCCACCGCTAGGGTAATGTTTAGTAAAGTCGCTGTTATTTGTCCTTATAATGGCATTGATACTTTCATGTTTAGAGTGGCTAATCAACGAGATAACCAGATTATAGAAGCTCAAGTTAAAGTTAATTTTCTGGCTAATGAAGTTAGTCATGAGGGTCATCAATTACGGCGATTTTATGACGTTAATTTAATTCGCTCTCAGACTCCTGTTTTTGGTTTAAGCTGGTTAGTTATGCACCCGATTGATGAGAATAGTCCCTTTTGGGGTAAAGATTTAGAATTTTTAAACAATATAGAAGCTGAAATTTGGGTATCGTTTACGGGAATTGATGACACTTTCTCTCAAACGGTTCATGCTCGTCATTCTTATGCCATTTCAGACCTCGTTTGGAATAGGCGTTTTGTCGATATTTTTGCTCGCAAACCTAATGGACAACGTTATATAGATTTAAGCCGCTTTCATGATGTTATTCCTTTATAAATATCTAGACATAAATAAACTCGATTTTGTGGATAAATGTAACATTCATAGCTTTTTCAAGTATGGCTCACTACAAAGTTTTAATAAAAAGCTGATAAAAAATGACAATTATTTAAAATTTAATAAGTTTGTTAAAAAGCTTTTTTATCAGATCGCTTTTAACGAGATAATCAAAAGTGAATATCATACTTATCCCACTAAATTCTCTTAAAAGCCTTATTCAGCTTTTATTTTGATGTAATCTGGAGATATAAATTAATGAAACTTAATTGGAAAAGCGGCTTATCTAAAGTAGTGATGGCTTCTTCCTCTATCACCGTCATTTCGCTAATAGCAGTCCCCGCACAGGCCGCGAATTTATTGCAAAATGGCAGTTTTGAAAATACAAACGGTACTTTTGTCAATAACGGCCTGGGAGCAATGTCCCTTCCTACAGGCTCTACCACAATACCAGGATGGACTACTATCAATCAAGAATTAGGATGGCTAAATAATAATAATATTTACGGGCCAGTAATCACTCCTTTTGGAGATTATTTTCTTGACTTAACGGGTTATCATGATTCCTTTCCCTATGGAGGTGTAACCCAAACAATTTCTACTACGGTGGGTAGTACCTACAAGCTATCCCTCAACTTGGGAGTCAATAACCCCTTTTACCCAGGCCCTATCTCAGTTAGGGCAACGGCTGGTTCTACTAGCCAAACCTTCACATTTAATTCGTCGGAAACTGGAAACCAATGGGGACAATTCAACCTTGATTTTACAGCATCATCTACATCCACCCCAATTAGTATCGTGGGAATTTCTTCTGCAAGCGGAGTTTATCTTGGGGGATTTTATCTTGGGCTAGATAATGTATCTGTAGAAGAACAAAATGTAGCCATTCCCGAACCTCTAACGATTCTCGGTACAGTTACAGCTTTAAGCTTTGGTACTTTCTTTAGGGGTAAGTTATCCAAAAAACAAAATAAAGGCAGCAACAAAGCATAATTAATTTGCTTTCAATCTTTCTAAAAAATATTTAAATAACTCTAGTAATAACATTTATTAGAGTTAATTGTATTATTTATTGACTAATTTCTGTCAACTGTTCTTTCCCTTTCAAAAACTGATTAGCTACTGCTACAGTAATTAGATGAGACAATAATCCTATTGGCCCAGCAAACAGACATAAAATCAAAGAATGAATTGTCCAGATTCCGGTTCGTTGTCCTTCCCAATAAATCCATCTTCCCAAGAATAAATCAAGCGTTAAAAAATGTATCCATCCTGCCGCCGCTACTCTCTCATCGGCAAATAAACTAGCAATATCACTTAAATGGGGATTAATGAAAGACCCAGCCGAGTCGACAGGAATGGCATTAACAGAGTTAATAAAACAGTAAATATAAGCCCCTGCTAAAACGACAAAAGGAAGATAAGATTCCATCACTTTTTTGGTAACTCCCCAATGGGGTAGTAAAATCATTAGTCCCCAAAAAGGCAAAACAAATAAGTTCGCCAGATCAAACAATTGTGTAATGCTTATAGTCATAGGAAGAAATTTTAGAGGAGTTTGCCTCTAACTAGGGTAGCATTTTTACTTAGCCGCCACGCAGTCGGCTAATAAATGACTAATGATAGATGACTGATGAGCGAAGTTGAT
The DNA here is from genome assembly GCF_000147335.1 of Gloeothece verrucosa PCC 7822. Classification (NCBI taxonomy): domain Bacteria; kingdom Bacillati; phylum Cyanobacteriota; class Cyanophyceae; order Chroococcales; family Aphanothecaceae; genus Gloeothece; species Gloeothece verrucosa. The sequence goes on along the minus strand of NC_014501.1, from coordinate 1,861,565 downwards.
TTATGTTAAGCACTAGCAACATAGTTGTTAAGTTCTTTGTCGATCTCAGTCAAAAGACTGCCACAATAGCCATGATCGTCTTGAGGGGTTTTTCAACTGTTTTGACCAAGGCTATCTCTCATTGTCTACTTGAGTTAGGCACTTGTTACTCACTCTCGAGCGATGAGATGTTGCCACAGCAGTCCGATCTATTCTCATTGTGAGTGTTTTTCCCCTCTCCTACAGCCTAGCCGAGGTAAGTCCTTAAATCTCCTCAGCCTAGTCCACTTGAACAGATCCCATGACACAAGCTTGCCTTATGAGTAAGGGTTACCTGATAACTATCACCAGACTGTAACTCTCAATACTGGGCATTTGTAGAAAATCAAGCTAGGCTGTGCAGTATAAGCTATCGCCCCTCATTTAAGCTGAGTAGGCTATTGGCAAATCAAGTACAATATTTTTCCTCGAAAGAATCTTAAAAAACTATTAAGGTTTTATAATGAGGAGTGTCACCCGGAGGATTAATGTGTTTATACGACTAGCACAACAACATCGGCAATTCGTGAAAGATTTAGTCATGAATCTGCAAGCCCTAGCGATCACCTTAGAAAATCGAGGTTATCTAGCTTCTTGCTACACCTGTGGTCATGAAATGAACAGTGCCTCGTTTATGGTGAGTTTGGGCGAAAATCATTTAATTCGTTTTCTCGTCTCCGACTATGGAATCACCTGGACAGAAATGCGAGATGACCGAGAATTGATGAAATTAGAGGGAGCAGAAGCCATCAGCCAATTAGAAGATTTAGCGGATTTAGTCAAGTATCAAGTTCCGCCTTCTGAGTTTAAATTACAAAGTGTTCGTCTAAAAGGGCAGCAAATGCAAGCGGTCTAATCCTTATTATTGCTTTCGTGGAGTCTAGATTTCCTCTATTAAAAGCCAGAGTACCAAATAGATAAAAAGGGTTTATCGGCACTTTTAAGAGCGCAAAGTAAGCCCCCTATACGACTATTAGTCCATTTTCAACCGATGAATCTCTGTAAGGATTGGTTGTTATGATAGTTGTAAAGTTTCCCCAGACTTCGCGCTTTGTGCGTCTCGGGCCATTTTTCGCTCAAGCCGTAACTGTTGCCATTAGCTTTTGGCATATTTCATGGGGCCAGCACCCCACAAGAAATAGGTCAGATAGTTAGAAAATGTGATTAACTCTTTTGATCTAACTTCTGACCGGGTAAAGCAATCATCAGGTTTAACCCAAAGGACCAGTTGAGATAGTCCCTTAAGTGAGCAGATTTTTATTCATCTTCAGCAAAAATATAGCGACGTAATTCGCTCGGGTCGGGTTCTTTGCTTTGTTCAGCAAAAGTCACCGCCTCTTCAATGATCCCCTGCACTTTTTTCTCAATTTGAGTTAAGTCTTCTTGACTGGCTAAGTCATGTTCTAACAAATAAGAACCTAAGCGGCTAATGGGATCGCGGGCTGACCAAAATTGTTTTTCATCACTTGAGCGTAACTCATCGGGATCGGCAAGAGAATGACCCCGAAAACGATAGGTTAATGCCTCAATGAGGGTAGGGCCTTCACCGGCTCTTGCACGGGCAATGGCCTCTTTAGCCACAGTGCGAACAGCTAAAACATCCATCCCATCCACCTCGATCCCAGGCATATTAAAAACGCTTGCTTTCTTATAGACTTCAGGCTGAGAGGTCGCCCGGTTATGAGCCATACCAATAGCCCATTTATTGTTTTCTACCACATAAATAATGGGCAACTTCCACAAAGCCGCCATATTCAGACACTCAAAAAACTGACCATTATTAGAAGCCCCATCCCCAAAGAAACAGGTCGTTACCTGATCAGCCGTTTCATCTCCGAGAGCATCACGACGATATTTAGTTTGAAAAGCGGCTCCTGTAGCGACGGGAATGCCTTCAGAGACAAAAGCAAACCCCCCCAATAAACGATGTTTTTCCGAAAACAAGTGCATCGAACCGCCCCGTCCCTTGCTACAGCCGGTTTCTTTACCAAATAACTCTGCCATCACTTCACGAGCCGGAATCCCACAACTAAGAGCATGAACATGGTCCCGATAGGTACTACAAACATAATCTTCATCGGGACGCAACGCTTTAATGATCCCAGTAGAAACAGCCTCTTGACCATTGTATAAATGAACAAAACCAAACATTTTGCCCCGATAATACATCTCGGCACATTTGTCCTCGAACATCCGTCCTAAGACCATATCCTCATAAAGCATCAAACCTTCAGAAGCAGTAATACTAACGCCAGCCGAGTTAAAAGTAGGTAAAGTCCGTTCAGAAACCATAGGATCACTCCTAATCTTTTATTTAAAGGGGTTAACTTTACAGTTTATGATTAAAGGGGCCTTATTAGCTATCTTCTAAAGAAGCCTTTTAATAAGCCATTCTTTAGGATAGAATCATGGCTAATCATATCTGTGGATGAATTCTACAGATGAATCAAAAGAAACAGCAAAAAAGTCCCTGTTTTACTATACTAATAGTTTATTAAAATACTCTCAATGAGAGGAAGTCAACCGTGCGAATTCCGCTCGACTATTATAGAATCTTGGGAATCCCAATTCAGGTAACTTCGGAGCAGTTACACCAAGCTTATCAAGACCGGAGCTTGCAACTGCCTCGTCGTGAATACAGTGAATATGCCATCACGACTCGAAAACAACTTCTGGATGAAGCCTATGAAATTTTGTCAAATCCTGAGAAGCGACAAGAGTATGATGCGAGATTTTTAGAGAAAACTTATCCGATAGAAAACACGGGGTCTGATCTCCCTTCCCCAGAGACGGGTCAAACCCAAGAGAGTTTCCTCGATCATCATACTGCCTGGATAGATATTCGTCCTCAACAACTGGTGGGCAGTCTCTTGCTCCTGCAAGAACTCGGAGAATACGAACTGGTAATTCGCTTAGGGAAAAGTTATCTTAATGAGGGCACCCCAGCCGCGAAGATAACCAACAGCGAAAAAAAAGAGCCGGATACAGAGCGGTTTTTAACCATTCAAAATTATCCCTCAGTTCGAGAAGATGTGATCTTAACAATGGCTCTGGCTTATTTAGAATTAAGTCGAGAACAATGGCAACAACAGGAGTATGAAAAAGCGGCTCTTTCGGGGAACCAAGGCATTGAGTTACTCCAATTAGAAAAACGTTTTGTTAATCTTCAACAAGAAATTGAAACCGATTTATATAAATTACGTCCCTATCGAATTCTCGAGTTATTAGCGCTACCGGTTCATCAAACTCAAAAAAGAACAAAGGGATTACAGCTACTCCGAGAAATGCTGCAACAACGAAATGGGATTGATGGCAAGGGAGATGATCACTCAGGACTCAATTTAGATGACTTTTTAAGATTTATTCAACAGTTAAGAATTTATTTAACGGTTACTGAACAGCAAGAACTGTTTGAAGAGGAAGCCAATCGTCCCTCGGCTGTAGCCAGTTATTTAAAAGTTTATACCCAAATCGCTAAAGGCTTTTCTCATCGAGAGCCGGTTCACATTTTAGAGGCACTGGTTACCCTCAAGCAATTAGGAAAACGTCAAGATGTCTATTTAGAACAAGCTCTCTGTTACTTGCTGCTAGGCCAAACCGAAGAAGCTATCTTAGCTTTAGAACAAAGTCAGGAACAAGAAACTTTAGAATATATCAAAGAACAATCACAGCAGGAACCTGATCTATTAAGGGGTTTATGTTTATATGCAGAACGATGGCTACAAACTGAAGTTTTTTCTCATTTTCGCGATCTAATCAATCAACAAGCCTCTTTAAATAAATACTTTGCCAATAAAGAAGTCCAAAATTATTTAGAACAGTTATCCCTCGAATCCCAATTAGAACAGCCATTTTTAGAACAGGAAAATAATTTAACCCCAGAAAAACCTATTGCCCCCTCGCCACTTAAGTCAGGGTCTGGGTGGAAATCCTCTAATTCCCAAATGCCCAGAAAACCAATTGTCTCTCGCCCTCAAAGCAGAGCCGAACGCTATGAGGTAGCCGAGAATCAAACAGCCGCAACCGCGTCATTTTTGCAACCTCTGTGGGGAACAAGTTCCTCATCGGCTACCACTTCGCGGACTAAGACAAATCAAATTCAGGGTTATGGAGAAACCTCGAGAGAATACACTCAGGGAAATGTGGTGTTAAGTGCTTCTTATGAAGAGACTGCCTCAAACCGTCGTAATTATCGTCGTCGCTCTAACTCGAACCCTTTAACGGCAATTGAGCCACTGGTTGAGCCACCGGTTGAGCCACCGGTTGAGCCGCCAGTAGAATCAGAACCCGTACCGGTGCCGAGATTAACCTCGAGAAAGCGGCTGAAATCTAGGGCGAAAAAGCTCAATAGACAACGGTTATTGTTAGCTACAGCCGTCTTATTGGGCACTTTAACCGGGGGATGGGGTTTGAAAGCCTTATATAATAATCTTTTCGATCCTGAAGGATTAGAAGGAAATTATTTAGCTATTCAACTGCAACATTCTCCTTTAGATATTCCGGCGGCGGACGCTCATGTGGTGATTGCTGGGCCCTTAACTGAAGGAAATGCCCTCTCCGTGCTACAAGAGTGGTTATATAGCAAGTCGAAAGCGTTTGGGAAACAACACCAAGTGGGTCGATTAAAAGATGTTTTAGCCGATCCGATGTTATCCCTATGGGAAAATCGCGCCAAAGCTCTCAAAGGAAGCCAGAGTCACTATGAATATGAACATCAGTTAGAACTACGTTCTTTAAAGATTAATCCTCAAGACCCTGACCGAGCCTTTATCGATGCTCAAGTGAGCGAAAAAGCCAAATTTTATCAAAATGGGCAACTCTCTCCCAAGCGTTCTTACAATGATAATTTGCTAGTGCGCTATGAGCTAGTGCGTCAACGAAATCAATGGAAAATTCAAGATAGTCAAGTAGTTAAGTAGCGGTTTTCGCCGAATAGCTCCTCCTCTGGCCCAAAATTCAGCACCAAAAACCCTTAAGCTAAAGCAATAACCGCATTTTGTCCCCCAAAGCCAAAACCGAAACACAATACAGAACAGATTGTTTGTTGCTGTGGCTGTGTGATTAAATTCAAATCAAAAGCCGACTCTTGTAAACCGACACAAGGCGGTAACTGTTGATGCCGCAAAGCCATTAACGAAAAAGCTATCCCCATTGCTCCTGAAGCCCCCAAAGTATGGCCTGTCGCTCCTTTGGTAGAACTTACAGCAACCCGATGAGAAAATAGATGTTTAATCAGTTGGGCTTCTCGATGATCATTGAGTTGGGTGCTAGTTCCATGAGCATGAATATAGTCAATATCACTATTCAAAAGACAGCTACGCTCTAAACATTGTTTAACAGCCATCGCCGCACTGTGAAAATTCCTATCGGGGGCACTGACATGATAAGCATCACAAGTCAAACCAAATCCTAACACTCGCCCATAGATCAACGCACCCCTTTGTGCGGCATTCGCTTCAGACTCTAATACAAATACGGCTCCCCCTTCAGCTAAAACTAGCCCTTCTCGCTTGTGATCAAAGGGATAACATCCGGTCGTGGCTAATGCCCCCATTTGCTCAAAACTGGCTAAATTTAAGGGAGTGATGGGCGCTTCTACAGCCCCGGCAATCACCCGTTGACATCGACCTTGTTGAATCAGTTCTACCCCTTGAGCAATTGCCCAAATTCCTGTGGCACAAGCAGCCATCGGTGCCAAAACCGGACCGGTAGAACCCAGGAGACGAGCAGTAGCGATAGCACAATGATGGGGAAGATGATCTAACCAAGACTCGAGACGGATAGAGGAATAGTCAGGTGGAGAAGTTTGTCTTGGGTGATGCCTGGCGATGCTGGTGAGCCATTGCTCCCAAACGGCTTGATATCCTCGACTTGATCCCATCACGACACCGCATTCGGCTAAGGGAGTGGTGAGATTAGCATCTTTTAAGGCAGTATGAACCAGTTGTTCAGTGAGAGAGGAGAGGCTGATGGGTGTTTGGTCGATTAATCCTAGAGGGCGGGGAGCGAATGCAGGAAAAGGTTGATGAAGTTTGATTCCCGATTTTCCTGCCAGTAGACTTTGCCAACTTTCGGTTAAATCCCCCAAACAGGAAAGTAAGCCGATGCCGGTAACAACGACGTTCACTTCTTGAGATTTTCTAATCCTGATGTGACTTTAGCCGATTCAATGCGATCGCCCTGTTTAATCTTGTCTACCACATCCATTCCCTGAGTAACATAGCCAAATACCGCATAGTCTCCATCGAGGAAATCTAAATCTGACAGGGCAAAATAAAACTGAGAGGAAGCTGAATCCGGCGCTTGAGCGCGAGCCATCGCCACAGCCCCCCGTTTATGATTTAACACCACTTGAGGAGCCGAAAAGCCGGCCTGTTGTCCTAACCCTTTACTGTAGGTAGGCTCTGCTTGCCCCTTGAGTTTAATTTCTAAGGGCACATAGCGAGGTTTTTTCGAGGCGGGATCAACAAATCCCCCCATTCCCGTGCCTTGAGGGTCTCCTCCTTGAGCGACAAACGGTTGAGGTTCTTTGACCACTCGGTGAAAAGTCAGTCCATTGTAAAAACCCCGTTCAACGAGATCAACAAAATTGCCGGCTGTGATGGGAGCATCTACTCCATCAACTTCTATGATCACAGGCGAACCATTGATTTTCATCTCTACGGTTGCCTTTCCGTCAAGGCGGGGCTTGTAATTACTCATAGTTAAACTAGCCGCATTGGCTGTAGTAGGGGTTGAGTTATCGCTATTAGCGTCACTAGAAATTGCTTGAGGATTTGAACAGCCAGTTAAAATTACACTGCAACTGACCACCAAACAAAACAGTAAAGTTAAGCAACGTTGAATCAATTTTCCCATAGTTATTGGCTCTTCGCTTACAATCCTTCTAAGGGAACACCCAAGAAACGAGCTAACTCGGCTCCTTGATTTTCCAGTTCTGATAAAGCCAGAGGTTGTCCAACGCGAGTTAAAGGAATGTCTCGACGTTGTTTAACCCGTAGGTAGAGACAGCGTTGAGGGTTAAGTCCTTCTCGAATTTCTGCCCGTACTGACTGCACCTCATCTAGCTTACACTCAAATTCAATGCGGCGGTTTTTGCCCGGAAATCCCGAGCGAAAAATTCTCACCAGTCCGGTTTCTTTATTAAATTCGTTGTAGCCGCCTCCAATATTCCAGAGGATGGTGAGCCACAAATACAGGGCTAGTAATGAACCGGCCACTCCATAAAATAGTAGAGCGGCTCCTTGGGGGATAAATTGCAGTTCAGAGGGATCGCTAACCAGTACCAAATTAACCTTTAAGTAACTTGATAAGCCGGCTAACAAAAAGCCGATTCCACCGATGGAGATTACTGTTGCCCACCAGTAGTTGCTGAATCGACGCGCTCCTAATACCTCTTGCAGTAGGATTTGGTTATCTTTAGTCATTAGTTTGGTGTCATTAGTCATGAGTCAGTTGTCAAAATTTCTCAGTCCTAACCTATAACTTATCATTATTCAGTCGCCACCCCTGTTCGGGTGTTCTCTCCCTCGCTGTGCTAAGGATCTCTGTTCGACTGTTCACTCCTCCTTCTGATAAAATTGTTTCAAGATTTCTGAGACGAGTGTGTCATTTTGTAAATTTTTTGCTAATAATAATTAAAAGCAGGCCATTAACTCAGAGTCATTATTTGCCTTCTAGGTAAGACTGAGCCTCAACCTGTGCTATTTTAAGAAAAGTTAAAATCACGGTGGACAAAATCAGCCGTGATGGCAAAGAAACAAAACCCCAAATTGAAAGACTGCACCAGAAAAACTGGTAAAGTGGTCTAAGGTTGTCATCATAACCCTTGATGAGATACCTAACCTGAACAAAAACAAAGATCACATTGAGAAATCTTGCAATTCTCTCAGTTAAGCAAGAGGAAATAACAATATGACTATTGCAGTCGGACGTGCCCCAGCCGAAAGAGGCGTGTTTGATGTCGTTGATGACTGGTTAAAGCGCGATCGCTTTGTATTTATTGGTTGGTCTGGTTTATTACTGTTCCCCTGTGCCTACATGGCCCTGGGTGGATGGTTAACTGGTACTACCTTTGTGACCTCCTGGTACACTCACGGACTAGCCAGTTCCTACTTAGAAGGATGTAACTTCTTGACCGTAGCGGTTTCGACTCCGGCTGACAGCATGGGTCACTCCATTCTGTTCCTCTGGGGTCCAGAAGCTCAAGGTGACTTGACTCGCTGGTTTCAAATTGGTGGGTTATGGCCGTTTGTCGCCCTTCACGGTGCTTTCTCGCTGATAGGCTTCATGCTGCGTCAGTTTGAAATTGCTCGTCTGGTCGGCATTCGTCCTTACAACGCCATAGCTTTTTCTGCTCCGATTGCGGTATTCGTATCAGTGTTCCTGATGTACCCCTTGGGACAGTCTAGCTGGTTCTTTGCTCCTAGTTTCGGAGTTGCTGGTATTTTCCGTTTCATCTTGTTTGTACAAGGGTTCCACAACTTCACCCTCAACCCCTTCCACATGATGGGCGTTGCTGGTGTACTCGGTGGTGCGCTGCTTTGTGCGATTCACGGTGCAACCGTAGAAAATACCCTCTTCCAAGATGGGGACGAAGCTAACACCTTCAGAGCATTTGAACCAACCCAAGCCGAAGAAACCTATTCAATGGTTACAGCTAACCGTTTCTGGTCTCAAATCTTTGGGATTGCTTTTTCTAACAAGCGTTGGTTACACTTCTTCATGCTGTTTGTGCCAGTAACCGGCTTGTGGATGGCCAGCATTGGGATCATTGGTATTGCCTTGAACCTGCGGGCTTATGACTTTGTTTCACAAGAATTACGGGCGGCTGAAGACCCCGAGTTTGAAACATTCTATACTAAAAACATTCTGCTGAACGAAGGGTTAAGAGCTTGGATGGCTCCCCAAGATCAGCCTCACGAACAATTTGTATTCCCTGAGGAGGTTCTGCCCCGTGGTAACGCTCTCTAATGCTTCAGTTGGGAGCAGTCGTGACTTCAACTCTACCGGTTTTGCTTGGTGGGCAGGTAATGCTCGTCTGATCAACCTCTCTGGTAAGTTACTTGGCGCTCACGTTGCTCATGCTGGTTTGATTGTTTTCTGGGCTGGTGCTATGACCCTGTTTGAAGTAGCACACTTTATCCCTGAAAAGCCTATGTATGAGCAGGGTTTGATTCTCCTGCCTCACTTAGCAACATTAGGTTGGGGTGTTGGACCTGCCGGTGAAGTGATTGATACTTTCCCGTATTTTGTAGTAGGTGTTCTGCACTTAATTTCTTCTGCGGTTCTCGGTTTCGGCGGCATCTATCATGCCCTGCGCGGACCTGAAACTTTAGAAGAATACTCCAGTTTCTTTGGTTATGACTGGAAAGACAAAAACCAAATGACCAACATCATCGGTTATCACCTCATTCTCTTAGGCTGTGGTGCGCTGTTGTTGGTATTTAAAGCCATGTTCTTCGGCGGTGTTTATGATACCTGGGCGCCCGGTGGTGGTGATGTCCGGGTGATCTCTAACCCCACCCTGAACCCCGCGATCATCTTCGGTTATCTGACAAAAGCTCCCTTCGGTGGAGAAGGCTGGATCATCAGCGTCAATAACATGGAAGATATCATCGGCGGACACATTTGGGTTGGTCTGATTTGTATTTTCGGTGGAATTTGGCACATCCTCACCAAGCCTTTTGGTTGGGCACGTCGTGCTTTCATCTGGTCTGGTGAAGCTTATCTGTCTTACAGTCTCGGTGCGCTGTCCTTAATGGGCTTCATCGCTTCTGTATATGTTTGGTTTAATAACACTGCTTATCCCAGTGAGTTTTATGGTCCTACTGGGATGGAAGCTTCTCAATCTCAAGCGTTTACCTTCTTGGTTCGTGACCAACGCTTAGGAGCTAATATTGGTTCTGCTCAAGGTCCCACTGGGTTAGGTAAATACTTGATGCGTTCTCCTACTGGGGAAATCATCTTCGGTGGTGAAACCATGCGCTTCTGGGATTTCCGTGGCCCTTGGTTAGAACCCCTTCGTGGTCCTAATGGTCTTGACCTCGATAAATTAAGAAATGACGTTCAGCCTTGGCAAGTTCGCCGCGCTGCTGAGTACATGACCCATGCGCCTTTAGGTTCTTTGAACTCTGTGGGTGGAGTTATCACTGACGTTAACTCTTTCAACTATGTGTCTCCCCGTGCTTGGTTGGCAACCTCTCACTTTACTCTCGGTTTCTTCTTCCTCGTTGGTCACCTGTGGCACGCGGGACGCGCTCGCGCTGCTGCGGCTGGTTTCGAGAAAGGGATCGATCGTGAGACTGAACCCGTTCTAGCTATGCCTGATCTTGACTAAGATTTGGGTTTAAGAAAATAATTTTAGAGGCTCCTGCTGTGATGGTGGGAGCCTTTATAGTTGATAGTTAACAGTTTTCTTTTTCTTTTTCTTCGTTTATCCAGCAGCCGGAACTTGAAGAGTCAAAACAGATAATTTGAGGATCTTTATTATGTTTTTTGAAAAATTTCTTAAGTTTTGTTTTTTCTGATTCACACTTTTTCTTAATTTCATCAGTATCGTTTAATTCTCCCTTATGTACTGAGACAGCAATAGATTTAACATCAGTTTTAGCTATAGCTTCTAAAATATGGCTGTCTTGAATCATGTTATTTTCTTCTCTCATTGACCATCCATAAATAACTAAATTTTTAATCTTAATTGTTTCATTGTTCTTTTTAATTTTTAACCTTGAAAGAACTTCATCATATACAGTTTTAAGATAATTGCTACTTTGAATAGCCTTCTTTTTATCACGAGAAGTTCCTTCAGAGACAAAAAGCGGATAATATTCACCTGTTTCTTTCTCTTCCCATTTTTCACGGATAATTTCAAGTAAATTAGTTGTTTCTGTTCTTGCTATTTTGATTTCTTGACCATATATATCAGTAGCTAAAAATAAATTGCCATGAGGATAAAATACTAAAGCATTCGTAGTACAAATTCAAAATCTTTAGTTTCAAGATAATTAAAAATTTGTTGTTCCTCATCTGTAATATGACCTTGTTCAACAGCCTTTTCATATAAATTATCATAGGAGAAGCCGTCATGTATAGCCCTACTAGAGCCATTACCTAAAATGATAGCTGAATCTTTATCTGTAAATTTGTTGCTAATTTTATTCCAGTCCTGTAATTGACTCATTTGTCATTAAACCCATATAACTGTACATAGTTATAGTTCCCGTTTAGCTCGGTAAATTAACATATATATAAAAAAAATCATCATGCTAGATAGCACCATTGAATATTAACTATTAAAAACCCACACCCTGAAGGGTGGGGCTATACGGACGAAGCCTGCCTTCGCAGGCTAAAATATATAATTGCTATAGCAAGGAAGGTTCCAAAATGATTCAGGACATTATTGTATTTAGTCCGCGAAGGCGGACTTTGTTCGTGTAGCTGCACCCTTCAGGGTGTCAGTTTTGTAAAGCAGACTTATGTCAGCGTAACTTATAAAGCCGTCATAACCTTAAGAAATTCGTCAGACAAATCTACATTATCTTGACTTTTATTCTTAAACAAAACACCAGCTAAAAAATAGATATTTTGAGAATAAAAAGCCTGACGATTTTTACGAAGTTCGGTAATAGTATTTTTAACCTTTGGTTCACTACTATAGTAACCAAACTGTAAAGGCGAAATCATGAAATCAACAATTTGATAACCCTGAGAAATAGCATACTCTACCGTTTCAACCGGATTAGAATAAGCCGAAATTAACAACATAACATTCTCACAACCGAGAGACAAAAGCGTTTTAGTAATGGTTGCTCCATCTTCGCCGCCATAAAGAGAAGGCATATAAAGATCATCATCAGGAGCGGGTAAATAAGGAGGATTAGCAATTAAATAACTCGCCGCAGAAATATTGCTAAAAAAACATTTATTATGAATAATATATTTATTTTTCAGTCGATATTGTTCAATTCTATTTTGAGCGAGTTCACAAGCCGCCGCATTTAATTCATAACCGTGAATAGTCCCATAAAACTTATTTTTGGTTAAACAATTAATCACCGGACTGCCATCCCCAGACCCAAATTCAATGATCGAATCAAACGGCGTACAATTATTTAACACCATTTTTTCCAAACATTGAGAATAAAACTGTGATTCTTCAGGACAAAAGAAAACTTCATTAGGGGAATAAGCTTCTACTTCTGGGTTATTTCTTAATAGTGCTTCTTTCATTAGTTTTTATTTGAAGTGTTGATTAACAGGACACAATAAACCGTCAACAATGAGCCAAGAGTCATTGTGATTAATAGAGTTTAAAAAATTGTGATTAATTCAATTGTTTGATAGCTTGAACAACCGCAGAACCAGCGCGATCACCCATCAATTTTTCTTGGTCGTAACCGAGTAGCAACTCCCAAGCATTCTCGGGATATTTTTCCACTAGAGGTAAAGCCACTTCCTGCAACATCCATTGACCATGACGTTCATCTTCTCGGATGTGCAATTCCCAATAACCCATCGCCGTGTCGGACAGTTGTAGCCGCTCGGCAGCCATCATATAATCTTGATAAATAGAAGGGCCAGCAATTTCAAAATAAGTCAGTCCACCGTTGTAGCGTAAGAAATGCCGCTTGCATTCAGTTAGCAAGAAATTGTGATTAATACAAGCCAAAACTTCCCAAGGAACAGAATGTAAATAGGCTTCTGGCTGAGTATTTAAGCCCAATTCTGCCATCATTTGGGCAAAAAAAGTAGAATGTTTCCGCTTTAGACGACCATTACCGTATTCTTCTAACAATACCCGAATTAAAGTTGCCTGCACTTCATTAGAAGCACCGCCAAGAATTCTAGATAGACGACTTGCTTCCACTAACCCATCAAGGGAAGCAATAATTAACAAATGTCGATAACCTTCTAGAGAAATTTCTTCATGTAAATAGCGTTTATTCTCGCTTATAGGCGGGTTTAAATCTGCCTCACCCCGTTCTATCAATGCTTGCTTTACATCAGTTTGTTGCAATTGAACCACATCTAAATGTGACAATTCCCAGCCTTGCCATACTTCCTCAATACGGTTACGCACCCACTGTAAATAAAACGAACGCTCATTTTTATAGTGCTGTAAATCATCGTACCAAAATAGGTTAAGGCGATTAATTCGGTAGAGAATTCGTTGTAAAAATAGATGTGCTGCGGCTGTATTATCTGCCTCAAGAGGGTTGTTATAAGCAGTGGTTAAAGCATTAGTAATCGCGGCTTCAAGTTCGCTGACCAGTTCGGGTTTTTCATATACCAGTTGGTCTAAATTTTCGGTTTCTAAAAGTTTGATAAATTGTTGTTCTGCTTCAATATAGTTAAAAAATTGAGAGGCAGCGGATGGATCTATGAATACTTTCTTATTCAAAAAATTATTACTCAACACTAATGCCATATTACTCGGACTGAAATAGGGAATGAAAACAACATATAAGAGGGTTTTGTCTATTAATTTAACAATACTTAATTCATCTTAACTACTTCTTCCATCTATAGGCAGAATCATTTTAAGAAACTTTTCCCTAAACATTCTTTCTAATACTTCCGAAGTATTCCATTATCATTAAAGCTAATTTTCAATATGATACGACTTAATATTGACGGTAGTTTTAACTGCCGGGTCGCGTTTCATCCCATTACTAAAGTGAGTGGGTTTTCACGCTCCCGTCATTATTTATACATCAAATAGTATTGCTATAGGTTTGAGCAAATTATTGTTACTGCGAGTCTAGAAAGGATTGGTCAGAGGGGAGGATAATTCTGGCCGGTATACCAACGGCAGTGGCTTTTGGTGGGATGTAAGAATTGTTTAAGACAACAGCATTAGCACCCACTTTAGCATAATCACCAATAGTGGCGTTCGACAAAATTTTAGCTCCAGCGCCTATTAGTACGCCATGACCAATTTTCACGCTTTTGACAATAGTCACTTGCTGGAATATTGCACAGTTTACACCAATCACAGCTTCTGGATGAATAACAATCCCTTGAGGGTGAAGAAGCAGTAGCCCACCTCCTAACTGACAATTAAGAGGAATATCTGCTCCACTAACAACACTCCAAAAACGATGGGTTAAGACATAATATTTTGAGATTAAATTGCCCAATACACCGCCCTTAGTTTTCCACTTTTGATATTGGCGAATTGACTTAAGCAGTTGACGGCCTGGAGACCACCATTTGTAAATTTTTTCACGACTCCAATCTGGGTCAATAGTAGTATTTTCATTTTTAGTAAACGATAGCATAAGTTGATAAGTAGTTTTGTTTACAATGGGCTATAACTGATTATTTTCATCATACTCTATCTAAAGCGCGATGATTTTTTCTCCGATGTTACTAGAGGTTGGAGTTGGGTAATCAATTTTTTGCTTTAAAATATTAAGAAACGCACTTAAATTTATGAGCCAGCTAAGTTTAGAACAAATTGCTACTCAACTAGAAAGTCCTAACTCGCGTGATCGCCTATTAGCCCTAGCTTCTTTGCGGGAAGTGCCGGCAGAGGATGCTGTACCCCTCATTAAAAAAGTTTTAGACGATGAGATGCTGCCGGTGCGTTCAATGGCAGTTTTTGCCTTGGGCGTGAAACAGACAGAGGAATGTTACCCGATTTTAGTCAAACTGCTAGAAACCGATCCAGATTATGGAATTCGCGCGGATGCAGCCGGAGCATTAGGTTATTTAGCGGATGCTAGAGCTTTTGAGCCGCTAGTACGGGCATTTTATGAAGATACAGAATGGTTAGTACGCTTTAGTGCGGCTGTGTCTTTGGGAAATTTACAGGATATTCGTGCTAAAGAAGTCCTGTTGGAAGCTTTAAACACTCAAGAAGCGGTAATTCAACAAGCGGCGATCGCGGCTTTAGGAGAAATTAGAGCGACTGATGCTGTCGATAAAATCCTTAATTTTGTCGACTCCCCAGACTGGTTAATTAGACAACGGTTAGCTGAAGCATTGGGGAATCTGAAAACTCAAAAAAGTATTTCAGCACTCAAATTTCTTTCAAAAGATGCTCATCCTCAAGTGAGTCAAGCCGCGACTCTATCTCTTCAACGTCTTGAAGCTTCGGCTTAACCAAGTTAGATCATGGCGTACAATTGAAGAAAGGAAACAAATAATTCGGGCAGAGTCAGACTAACGGCAAAGGATTGTTGGAAAATTCATGGAGATTAAAGAGTTTTTAGATTTATGGGTTGATAAATGGTTTGCTTTACGCACGAGCTATCAATTAGAAAAAAAGAAAATTGAAAATAGCAAGTCGGAAATTACCATAGAAAGTTTATCTGTAGATCACCCAGAAGTGCTTAAACTGTGTGAACACTACCAAATTGACCCCAGTTCAACCCTAGGCGGCTTAAAAACCAGTTGGGATAATTCTGTAGACTGGGGTAAACCTAAGCAAAGTGGCTCTACAGTGGTTGTTTGGATTCCTGATAGAGATCATCCTCTCACAGGTAAGCTGTTACAGAAAGGCAAATCTCAATCTTTCTTAGGTCGTTATAGTTTAGGTAATGATCAAGCCTTGACCTTAATTGTAGAAGAGGCCGATACCTATTTTGAGGAACGAGTCTGGTTTGCTACTCCTAATTTACGGTTACGCAATAGTCTGATTAAAGGTGCCAATGGTTTTAGCCAAACGGCTTTTTATTCAGAAATTCGTCGTGTTGCTCCTAAAAATTAGGCTAAAAAACGATGGGTGAACAGTTACAGATCAATCACTCATCGTTATTTTATCGATTTTCTCAGCAATTTAAGCCGTTTTCTGGTGGATTATCTTTATTGGTGAGAATCTTCAACCAAATTTATTCGATTTTCATTTTCTACTGCTTGAGATTTACAACTGCCAAAAATCCATTCCTCCGCATGACAATTAGGATTTATGTCAATTCTTAAGCTACTTTTAACCATATATAAAAGCAGAGAAATAATAAATATATTACCTAACCATACTAAAGGTTGTAATGTTTTATCTTTCATGGCTTATGTATTATTTATACAAAACTTCTTATTACCAAGAAATTATTAATACCGTTTTGAATCTTTTTTTAAGCTAGAAAAAATAGACGCTTCAATATAAGCGGATAATTTAATAAATAAATGACTATTTAATAAACATCTGATTAATTCAAATGTCAAGTTAGCTAAATTATTAAGTTAATTTAGGTGAGTTATCTATAGTCAGTCTATTGTTATTTTCACTGTAGTTTAGCTTTAAACACAACCGTATAATTTCGTAACTTAGTTTTTCATAGTAAAAATTTAATTAAGTGATTATAAGACTTTACTCGAGTTTGGTCTTAAGCACAAGCGTATAATTTCTGAAATTCAATTTTTTTTATTAAAGATTTGATAAAGTGGTTCTGAACTCTTACTCGAGTTTGGTCTTAAACACAAGCGTATAATTTCTGAAAATCAATTTTTTTTATTAAAGATTTGATGAAGATAATCTGAAACTAAACGCGAGTTTTTTAAGTACAATTACTCAATCGATAAATTTCTATTTTCCGAGACAAAAGCGGCTAAAAATGCGATCTAATACCGATTCTGTCACTTCTTCTCCTGTAATTTCGCCTAAAGCTTGGATAGCGCTGCGTAAATCAATTGTCCAAAAGTCTAGGGGCAATTGATTGTTGATCGTCTCTTGTACTTGCTGCAAGGAAAGTGAAGCCTGGGTGAGTGCTGCCGCTTGTCGTTGATTAATAGCAATTTCCAAATTAGTCACTGTTAGATGACCACTTTGAACACTGTTGAGAATAATTTTCTCTAATTGATCAATTCCCTCATTTTTAGCCGCTACCGTCTCAACAACAGAAGTAATATCTGAGGGATAATTAACAGATTTAGCTTCTTGAAGATCAGTTTTATTAATGACTAAAATGAGAGGACGATGTTTAACTTGTTGATAAATTTGTTCATCTTCAGGAGTCCATCCCGTTTGAGCATCAATAGTGAGTAAAATTAAATCAGCCGCTTCAGCCGCATGACGCGATCGCTCAACCCCAATTTTTTCTACCCGGTCATCTGTTTCGCGTATACCTGCTGTATCTAAAACTTGAATAGGAATTCCTCCGACTACCAATTGAGATTCAACTACATCGCGAGTAGTTCCAGGCAAATCGGTAACAATAGCGCGATCACTGCGACTCCAAGCATTTAATAAACTTGATTTTCCCACATTAGGACGACCAACAATCGCCACTTTTAAGCCGCTACGGAGTAATTCTCCTCGATCAGCAGTAGCTAAAATCTGGTTAACTTCAATTAATACAGCCGCTAGATGTTGTTTAATTTCATCTTCATTTAAAGGCGGTAAATCTTCCTCAAAATCGATCCTCGCTTCTACCTCAGCCAAAATATCTAAACAATTCGAACGCAGTTGACGGATAGGATGAGCGAGTTTTCCTTGTAACCCAGCTAGGGCAATTTGAGAAGCTTGTACAGACTGAGAATTAACTAATTCTGCAACACTTTCCGCTTGAGTTAAATCAAGTCGTCCATTGAGAAAAGCCCGCAGGGTAAATTCGCCTGGTTGAGCCAATCTTGCCCCATTTTCTAAACATAATTGTAGAACTTGTTGAACGGGAATAATGCCCCCATGACAGTGAAATTCGATCACATCTTCTTTAGTATAGGAACGGGGAGCAAGCATCAATAATAATAACGCTTCGTCTATCAGTTGTCCGCTTTGAGGATGGCGGATATAGCCGTAAAGAATGCGGTGAGTTTCCCAAGCTTGTTTGCCGGGAGCATAAAATACAGTACGGGCAATGGCTAAGGCAAGAGTCCCCGATAAGCGTACAATCCCAATACTGCCCTGTTGGGGGACAATAGCAGTAGCGATAGCGGCAATGGTTTCTCCGGGAATGATAGACATTTATGATTAAATTTAGACAGATCTTTTTACACTGTTACTGTTGTTGTGCCTGCCACAATTCATGAGGGGTGGGTGGCGAAATAATTCGCCACTGGGGTACTGTCTCACGTCGATTCCTGGTCGGTTTTTAAGTAAGGATACGGCGTGGGGTATAGGAGAAGATTCAGCGAATGATAATGACCATTAACTATTGATAATTAACAATACTAGCAAAATCTGCCGGATCTAAACTAGCTCCCCCGACTAAAGCCCCATCTATTTCCGATTGTTTCATAATTTCATCAATATTATTGGGTTTAACGGAGCCGCCATACTGAATCGGAACATTTTTATTGGTCAACTGCTCTCGAATTAAACCAATCACTCGGTTAGCTTCAGTGGATTCACAAGTGTCACCGGTTCCAATGGCCCAGATAGGTTCATAAGCAATCACGAGATTATTTTGATCTACATCTACCAAATCTCGTTTTAATTGATTAATGATAATCTTTTCGGTTTCACCGGCATCTCGTTGTGATTTAGATTCCCCGACGCACAGAATAGGAATCAAGCCATGTTTTTGAGCGGCAAGGAGTCGTAAATTGACAGTTTCATCGGTTTCTCCGAAATACTGGCGGCGTTCGCTGTGACCAATAATCACGTAATTAACCCCGATTTCGGTAAGCATAGGTCCTGCAATTTCACCTGTATAAGCACCGGCATCTTCCCAGTGGATATTTTGTGCCCCTAACCTAATGCGGCTCCCATGTAAATTTTTAGACATGGCTCCTAAAGTTGTAAACGGGGCACAGAGGACAATTTCTCTAGATTCGTTTGTATTGTCTACTTTGGATTTAAATGTTTGCACAAACTCTAAAGCTTCTGCTTGAGTCTTGTACATTTTCCAGTTACCGGCAATAATAATTTTTCGCACAATCTAACCCTAAATGTCAACTTCAATACATAATGCAGACCTCTAGTTTAAGGCTTTGGGTAAACATTCTCAAGGCTAGTACAAAGTAGCATGAACAAGAGTTAACCGTTAAGCGTGATAGCTGAGGAATGATTCATGACTATTGTACAGGGGAAGGGTTTTGCGCCTCTAGCGGCTCCTGATTATCTTCTAAAAAGGTTTTCACCGTTTTATCAGGACTTAAAACGAGACGGATTTGGGGGTTTTTTACGCTCTCAGGAGGAGGAGAGACAAAGGGTTCATTCAATAAGGGCATATAGGTACGATCTAGATAAATATTCGCCGTTCTACCTAGCGGAATAATACGCCCGATAGAGCCATCTGAATTTAAAACTAAACGATATTCCAAGGTATGTTTTAAATTTGCTGGAGGTTGCCATCGCTGTTGAAAATATTCTCTAACCTCTGTCACTTGAGGAATAGTATCCAATAAAGCGGCGTTGTTTTGATTGTGAGGCAAATTAGCCGCCAACTGAGACTGAGATTGTTGAGAAGGTAGGGTCGCGGTTTGTGAGGGTAGATTGGGTAATTTCGGCAGCGTGGGAACGGCCGTGCTATAGGGCATCGAGTAAGCCGTATTAGCACTTTGAGTGGGAGTATTAGATAGGGTGGGGATGGAGTTAGGTCTTGGGGGAGTGGGTAAAGTCGATAGACTGGGGGACCGAACGAGTTCCGCACTGGGATCGCGCACTTGTGCCCCACTAGCGGCACTAGAAGAAGAAGGAGTGGCAGGAAGATTAGGGGTTAAAACGATGGTGTTTCTCTGGGGGGCAGAGGGGACTACCGGTGTCGGAGGCAGAACATTTTTTGGAGGGGTGACTAAAGCAATAGAGGGGTTACGAGACGGTGGGGTAGCTTGTCCGACTCCGGGGGGTGGGGGTAATTTTTTTTGTTGTGCTAAAGATGGGGCTAAGATGGGGGAGGGAACAGAGGTATTAGAAGGGGGTAAAGGAACAGGAGGTAAAATATCTTTAATGGTAGATTGACCCGATGAGGGGGAAGGCTCATCAAGAGCCGTTTCTTGGGATAGGGAACGATACCATTTGATTCCTACCGTTGGAATACCCACTGCTACGAGGGCTACTAGCGCGGTTATGGCCCAAATAACAATTTTTTTAGTCGGTTTGACCTTTTCTAAATTGGGAGAACTTTCTGCCTCTAGACTATATTCTTCTAAAGCATTGGCTAAATCGAATAATTGAGAGATACTCAAGAGAACTTCGCTTTTGTTCTGATTCGTGATCAGTAGGCTACAGTCGAGTTCATGAGTGAGTAAGCCTTTGGGGGTTAATGAAGGCAGTATCGTTAAGGATAAAGCCGAATGATTGCTACCCTCCACGCTTTTTGAGTCAATTACTTTTAACTCTGTTGGAAGACTCTTTTCGGGTGTGCCGTTGACTAGGGCTTCTTGAGGCTCAACATTTAAGGTTGAATTTCCTACATAATAGGGAATGACCGCTTTTGCTGAAATTAAGGATAAATTGCTTGGGGAGGAGGTCAGCAAATTTTGTACATAACTGCTGACTCGATCACACAGAAGTTGAAGTTCACCGCGATCTCCTTCTAAAATGACTTGTTGCTCATCAAGGATTTTAGGGTCATCGAACAGGAGTTTAAACTTAAAATCAATAATGGGATTATGAGTTTTCCACAAAGATAGCCAAGAACGTCTACCCCAAATTTCTAGGGTACAAGTCGGGGGTGTGTAGCGTCGGATCAGGGAATTAGAGAATAACATCTTTTTAATTTTTCACAACTGAAAGGGAAAACCGGCAGCAGAAAAGGACAAGACTAATGAGTCATGACTCCCATAAAACGTTGATTTAACAGGGCTAACCAAAGGCGACGATAGCCGTTAAAACCGCTATAAAACAGTAAATCAACCAGAAGTTTATAAGCGAGTGAGAACAGTTGTTGGGGCGAGACATTCTCGCTGTTTTCCATGCGTTCTTGATACAACTTACTAAAAATATCCAGATAATCGCTTAACAAAGCGCTATGATGAGGGTCTTTATTGTCAGCTACGGTTTGTTCTAGCAGAGAAACGGCACGGCGAATCAATTCTTGATGTTGTTTAGCCAGATGAGAAATAATCAAGACTAATGCCCTGGCTTCTTCGACGTTGAGGTTTTTCCGTTCACCTGAATTTTTACGTAAGGGGTTAGCGGCGCGAAGTTGCCACAGAGCTATGTGATCGCTGAAGATGGACTCTAAACTTAATTCCTGTGCTGTGTTTAGAATGGTATCCGAGTCGATTTTGGCCAAAGCTTCTAGGGCCAGTAAAATCAGATCTAAGTAAGCTCTAATATTATCTAACTGTTGCGGTTCAGGGAATTGAACCAAGGGCCAGTCTTTTGGGTCAACGGTGGATAAAGGTGTTTGAACGTAGGAGCGCATATATTAACAATTGATTTTTCTTAAGTGTGGTTTTATATTATGACGAAATTATTTTAAACTAGACTCCCTAGAGGGCGATGATTTATTTTTTTATTCAATGCTAACTCGGAGAGAGTCTAATGAGTGTAGAGTCTATGGCTGATGTAGCCATTAAACAAAATTTAGAACAGTTTTTAGTGGTACTGTCTGTTTCTTTGAGTGTAGCAACTATCTCAAGAATTTTTACCCCCTTTCGCTCCTTTCCTTATACTTTACTATTGGTCATGGTGGGATTAGGGTTAGCTTTTGTTGACATTCACTTGGTTAACCTTTCTCCAGAACTGATTTTAGAGATCTTTCTGCCGCCTCTGTTATTTGAAGCCGCTTGGAATGTTCCTTGGCGAGATTTAAAAGCAAATTGGCTTTCAGTGGCTTTATTTGCAGTATTAGGGGTTATTATTTCAATTTTTGGCGTGGCTTCTGCCGTCAGCCAATTTACGACTCTTCCTTTAACCATTGCTTTGTTATTGGGAGCTAGTTTGGCGGCTACTGATCCGGTGTCTGTGGTTGCTCTTTTTCGGGAATTGGGGGCCAGTAAGAAGTTAACCGTTTTAATGGAGGGTGAAAGTTTATTTAATGATGGGGTGGCGGTTGTTGCTTTTGTGTTACTGGTGGGCATACCATTGGGCGTTGAGGAGTTTTCTTTAACTCATACTCTTGTTCAGTTTTTTACTTTTACAGGTCTGGGTATAGGCATTGGTTGTTTGATCGGGTTTGGCATTTCCTATCTGACTCAACGCTTTGATCTTCCGTTAGTAGAACAATCTTTAACCCTAGTTTCTGCTTACGGGACTTATTTAATTATCGAAGAATTGGGCGGTTCAGGGGTCATTGGCGTTGTCACTGTGGGAATAATTTTGGGCAATTTCGGTTCCCGTATTGGCATGAACCCTCGTACCCGTCTTTTGGTGTGCGAGTTTTGGGAGTTTTTAGCGTTTTTTGTCAATTCTATTGTTTTTTTGTTAATTGGTGATCAGATTAAATTTTCGTCTTTGAGTGATAATTTGCCTCTTATTTTTATCTCTATTGTTGCTGTGGTTTTGACTCGTCTGATTGCTATTTTTGGCTTAGGAAGTCTTAATAATTTATTGACAAAAAACAAAATTAATGCTAAAGAAAAAACTATTTTATGGTGGGGAGGATTAAGGGGATCGGTGTCTATTGCCCTAGCTTTAAGTGTTCCCACAGTTTTAGAGGCAAGACAAGATATTATCGATGCTGTTTTTGGCGTGGTTTTGTTTACTTTATTAGTTCAGGGATTAACCACTAAATTATTTTTAGAAAAGTTAGATTTAATTGGCGATCAACCCTTACGTCAAGAATATTCCGAATTATTGGCGCGGCGAACCGCGTTATTAAGGATATTAGAATATTTGGATAAATTGGATCAAACCCCTGAAGTTGATGAACAGTTTTATCGCTATGAACAAACGTTAGTCAAAGGAGAATTGCAAGTAATTGAAGCGAAAATTAGCGAATATAATCAGCAATATCCTCAGTTGCGTTCTTTAATTATGGAACAAATCCGAGAAACGTTAATAGATATTGAGGCAGAAACTTATGCCGAATTTATTAGCACTGGACGATTAAATCAAAAACTCTCACCTGTATTGCAGGAAATATTGACGAGAGCAGAAGAAAAATAAATGGTTAGGGTGCGTCTCTAACTAATCCTTGTTAAGGATTGCCAGCTAAACCAAATAACTTAGCCAAACCCCCTAAAATAGCAACGATTAACCGCATAAAAATACGACGACTGATAAATTCTTGAGTTTCTATGGGCTTGGCTAACCCGTCAACTTTTTGCTCGAGTCGCGCTTGTCCTAGTTCTAATTTGTTGAGCCGCTCGTCAACTTGATCGAATCTAGCGGTATACTCTACGCGATAGGATAAAATGAGTAACGATATCGTTTAAAAACCAAACAGTAAAAAGCTTATGACACCTTCTTTAGCCAACTTCCTCTGGAGCTTAGTCTGGGGTGCTGTGATTGTTGTTATCCCGGCAACAGTCGCGCTGATCTTCATCTCACAAAACGATAAAATCAAGCGCATACAGTAAGTTACCCTTTTTTCCTCACTCCGGCTTAGGGGTGGGGAAGTCTACTGAAATGGGAACTCAAGCAGCGATCAAACTGAATAATTAGGGTCTGATAAAAGACGGGTTAAATTAGAGATAGAGTATTACGATAGTGCCGAAGTTCACGAACTGAGAACGGAGAAGTAAATGGTAAACTTTGGGCTGAACTCAGCCAGCATTTTAGGAATATTTTTAGCAGTCGCCGGCGCAGGACTCTATTTCCTTCGCTCTGTCCGTCCTGAGTTATCTAGAGACCACGATATCTTTTTTGCTGCTGTGGGTTTGTTGTGTGGTTTAATTCTGCTGTTCCAAGGATGGCGGCTTGATCCTATTTTACAGTTTGGTCAGTTTCTTCTGACAGGTTCAACCATCTTTTTTGCGGTAGAAACCATTCGTTTACGGGGCGTAGCTACTGAACAAGCGAGACGGAGTGGTCCGATTGTGGAAGATCGACCCGTTAGTGATGCCTATACTTATAGTTATCAGCAAGAGGCAGAATTAGAAGCGTTAGAACCCTACGATGAGGAACGCTATGCCAATAGACAACGCTTAAAAGGAACAGACTATCGGGGATCTAGTCGTGGCGGCTATGAGGAAGAACCTCGCACCTCAAGAACTCGTCGTCCTGGGGGTTCAAATACTGATCCTTATAATAGTCCGAAAACTTCTCGCGTGCGTCGGCCTCGTTCGAGTTCTTCCCCCACTTACGATCCCTATGATGATTGGAGTGAAGGTTCAGAAACTCGGGAAAAAAGACCTCCCTCAAGTCGTCCTTCTCGTCGTCCTTCAGGTGTTGAACCCCCCCAAACCGCCAATAAACCCCCGAGGAGACGGCCCTCTCGTCCTCCCACTGATGATATTTATTCCATGAAAGATGCAGATGCAGCATCAGCAGAATATGTGGATTATCAACCCCTAGACGAAAAGTCTGAAGATAATTCTCAATGGGATACAGAATCTCAATCTGAACGCAATCCTCGTCGGGATTATAACGATACAGAATCTCAATCTGAACGCCCTCGAAACCGAGATTATAACGATACAGAATCTCAATCTGAACGCAATCCTCGTCGGGATTATAACGATACAGAATCTCAATCTGAACGCCCTCGGAACCGAGATTATAATGAGGATAATCCTAGCCGCTTTGATTATTAAAAGTCGTCTAATGTGAAAAGAGCGATAACTGCTTGTGGGCAGCAGTGGTGGATGACAATAACGGGATTGAGTTTAATGGCCTTATTGAGTGCTTGTGACTTCACTAATGGGCCTCAATTGTTATCGGGACTCAATAGCCGTTACAACGATGAACAACCGACCTTAAGTGGAGATGGCCGGTTACTGGCTTTTGTATCTAATCGCAATGGCAAAAGTCAAATCGTGTTGTATGATTTACAAGCCCGACAATTTCGACAATTGAGAGGCTTTGAACCCTCGGGTGGGGCGATCGCCGAGAGTCCGAGTTTAAGTCGTACAGGTCGCTACTTGGTTTATATTTCCAGTATTCAAGGTCGTCCGGATATTATTCTTTATGACCAAGCGACAGGACGTTCAGAATTGCTAACCCAAAACTATCGCAGTTGGCTAAGAAACCCCAATATTAGCCCGGATGGTCGTTATATCGTCTTTGAAACGGCGCGGCGAGGTCAATGGGATGTGGAAGTGTTAGATCGCGGTCCTTTAGTTGAGTTAGATATTCCGGATGGCACTCGTGTTCCGAATCCTCAACAATAGACTTATCATTTCTATAGGGGAACTTCTACTGAACAGTTAGAAAAATTCTAGTGAAACCTTTTGCGTTTATTGTTTTAATTAGTGTTACCAGTTTATTGAGTGGCTGTACTGGCTATCCTCGCTTATTAAATTTTCCTTTTGATCCAGGCGGACGTAGTTTAAATAGTTTTGCTTCTGAGTTAACCCCTCAAATTTCCTCTCGCTTTATTGTTTTTGTCTCGGACCGCAATGGTTCTCAGGATGTCTATCTTTATGATGCACAAATTCGTCAATTAGTCAACTTACCGGGACTGAATTCTTTAGATGAAGTCACGTCTCATCCTTCGATTTCTGAAGATGGCCGTTATATTGTTTTTCAGGCTTCCCGTCAAGGAAGGACAGGCATTTTTATTTATGATCGCCAGACAGAACAAAAGCGTAATCTCACCGCTAGTTTACCCGCCGAAGTAAGAAACCCAACCATTAGCGCTGATGGGACAAAAATTGCTTTTGAAGTGGCTAAAGATGGTCAGTGGGATATTTTAGTTTATGATCGTTCAGGACAACAAATAGCACCTTAATTTTTAGAGAAATTTTCACTAGCTACAATGAATAAATATAAAGTTTTATGATTTTTTAGGGGGAATTATGCTACTGACTGAACGTCGGTGTGATCGGGTTATTCTTTACAGTATTAGTTGGCAACAATTTGAAAATATCCTAGCCAATTTAGGAGAAACTCGTTCAGCTAGAATCGCTTATGATCATGGAACACTCGAGATTATGACCCCCTTACCTGAACATGAGTATTACAAAGAAAGAATTAGCGATACAATTAAAGATGTTGCTGAACTTTTAGAGTTAAACTGTGAATGTCTAGGTTCAACGACTTGGAAGCGAGAATTCGAAAAGGTGGGAGTAGAAGCTGATAATTGTTTCTATTTCCAGAATGAACCTTTGATCCGAGGTAAGTTACAATTTGATTTGAATCAAGACCCTGCTCCGGATTTAGCCTTAGAGATAGATATTACTAGCAAGTCCTTAGATCGGTTTCCTATTTATGCCCGTTTAGGTGTGCCTGAAATTTGGTGTTATGATTCGGGAGAATTAAAAATTTATCAGTTGCAAGGCGAGGAATATCTCGAAGTAGAAAATAGTTTAGTATTTCCTAATTTACGAGTTCAAGAAATCCCCTCACTTATTGATACTTATCGATGTGAAGGAAGGCTGATTTTTGTTAGACAAGTTAGAGAGTGGGTTAGGCGGCAGATAGACTAAAAAAATATTTGTAGCTGTTTTTTAATAATACAACTACAAACTTAAAAAAATCATTAATTCAAAATTTATCTAATTTTTCCCGATCACTTCCCGCTTTAAATAAGGTTGTAAAACTTCGGGAACTTTTACCGTTCCATCAGCTTGTTGATAGTTTTCTAAAATAGCCGACATGGTTCTACCGATAGCTAACCCAGAACCATTAAGTGTATGAACATATTGAGTGCCTTTTTTACCCTTTTCTTTAAAACGAATATTCGCCCGCCGCGCCTGAAAATCTCTAAAATTAGAACAACTAGAAATTTCTCGATAAGTATTAGAAGACGGCAACCAAACCTCTAAATCATAACATTTAGCCGCACCAAATCCTAAATCACCGGTACACAATTCAATCACGCGATAGGGTAACTTTAAGGCTTGTAAAATTGCCTCAGCATCGCTCACTAAAGCCTGATGTTCGGCTTCTGAAGTATCCGGAGGAACGATTTTAACTAATTCGACTTTATTGAATTGATGCAAACGAATTAACCCCTTAGTATCCCTTCCATAACTGCCGGCTTCTCGACGAAAACAAGGGGTATAAGCACAATGTTTAATAGGAAGTTGATCTAAATCGATAATTTCATCCCGATATAAATTAGTCACCGGCACTTCGGCAGTAGGTGCTAACCATAACTCATCTTCACTGCATTTAAAACTTTCTTCAGAAAATTTAGGGAGTTGTCCTGTGCCTTGTAAAGAAGTGCTATTAATGAGAATAGGCGGCATAACTTCCAGATAACCCGCCTCTATTTGCCGGTCCAGCATAAAATTAATTAAAGCCCTTTCTAATGCCGCACCTAGACCCACTAAATTAACAAAGCGGCTTTGAGCAACTTTTACCGCTCGTTCAAAATCTAAGATTCCTAACTTTTCGCCGATTTCCCAATGAGGAAGCACTTGAAGTGTCGGCAGATATTCATCGCCCCAACGCCGCACTTCTACATTCTCAGTTTCATCTTTGCCGATGGGGGTAGACTCAGCCGGTAAATTAGGTAGTTGTAATAATAAATTTTCTATCTGTGCTTTAATTTCTCTTTCTTGAGGTTCTAAAGAGGATAATTTATTTTTAACCTCATTTCCTTCTTCTTTAAGGGCTTTAATTTCTTCCCCTTTAGGATCGCTACCCGCTTTAATTTTTTGAGGAATGAGTTTACTAATTTCATTACTGCGGGTTTGCAACTGAATGCGGCTTGACTCTAATTCTCGTTGTTGCTGATCAAGTTCTAAAATCGGAGTCAAATCATAGCCTTTAGCCGCATTACGGCGGTTGAGTCGTTCTTGTACTTGTTCTGGGTTTTCTCGAATTTGCTTAATGTCTAACACAGACTATTTCATTCCTTAGATCATTTTTTCTCTATGCTAGGATATCTAATTTTAGGCAACAGAGGACAGCTTGCCCACCCTAGGTTAAACTGTGATGAGGTTTAACACAAACAAGGCTTTCTTCTGGGTTAAGATCAATTTGAGCTAAACCAAATTGTGAAATCGTCAAAGCATTGGTTTTTAAATGATCACTCATGTGAACCACTCGGTATTGACTCGAAGAATGAGCTAACGCCATTGGTAACAGTAATTGATCTCCCAAAAACTCCTCTACTGGGGCATCCTGTTGATGAAAGGCGACTAATTCCTCAACAGCCCTCTGAGCCACCATTTCGGCAGGTAGCCCCCGTCTTCCTAACGCACCAAAACCCGCGCGTATATTTTCATACTCTGCCGTCAGAAAAACCCCTGCACCCGGAGCAACCCCTTTTGCTCGTATAGGTTCTACATAGCCTTTAAGATGAGCTTGTTGCAATAAGTTTTCGCAGCGCATCGCCATGCGTTGAGGGATATGAGAGGGCAATTCTGTGACCACTGCTAACCCTTTTATTTGTTGTAATGCGCCTTTTTCCAGAAATTTTTGCCCTTGTAAGCGGGTGTTCCCTTTAATGTGCAAATGAACCTCACCGCCGCCTTTAGGATACCAACCCCAAGCTTGTAATTCTAATTCGGCTTGTAATCCTAATTTTCTCAGTAAGGGTATATAAACTTGCTCAATATAAGAAATGGGAGGACTCCAAGCCACATGGGTTCCTCCCTTGAGGATAACCACAGAGTCTCCTGATGCCATTGCTAAAGGTAAAAGGACTGTTTGTAAGATTAAAGTAACCGCACCGGCTGAACCTCCTTCTCTGGCTTCGGTCACATCAAAGGTATAATTGCCCGGACAGGGAGGAGAACCCGGCATAAATTCTAAGGTCATTGATCCAAGTTTATCGCCTCTGACTTCGGCTTTACACACAGCCGCCGCCGCACGCACACAGGTTAAATGTTGGGCGGCAAGTCCGGGTTTTTTTCGTCCTGCGCGAATTTGGTATAAACGTATGGCCTGCCCAGTAATAGCGGCTAAACTTAGGCTACTCCGCAGAATTTGGCCTCCCCCCTCCCCCCAAGATCCATCAATATCAAGCATAATGTTGGTTCTAAAAAGCTTAAGAGTATTCGTACAGCGAATAGACAACTATTCCTGTTTTTGGGTCATTGTCTATACTAACGTAACCAGTCTTAGCCATTTCCATTAAAACGCTTTCGACTTGTTTAAAACCTACTCCGGTGGCGAGAACGCCTTGGGTTACTGATATTTTACCTCCTTGTGCATGAGCGGCTTTCACCAGTCTCACCATTAAGTTTTCTTTGTTGGGTTCAACGAGTTCAACATTAGCTGACCCATATTTTTCATTTCTACCCAACTGAGGACGATCTTTAGTAGGAAGCGCATTTTCTTCTACCATTGAGGGAATGAGAAATAAGTCAAAAAATTGACCAAATCCAAATAATCCCCAGGTCATTAACCAGATTAATCCTGTTGTTATTTTGCCGTTATAAATTCGATGTAGTCCGCCAAATCCAAATAAAAAACCTAACCAAAGGATGTAGCTACTTTGACGTTTATCCATTATTGATTTTCCTTTACCTCTTCTATGAGAACCGATGGAAGCGTTTAACCCTCTATGGTTATTTTAACAATTTGCTTCTTCGTTTAACGCCTGCACCCTGAAGGGTTCCGCTATAGGAGCAAAGCCTGCCAAAGCCGGCTAATATTATTCATGTTTAAGTGTTCAGTTTGGCACGTAAATCATTAACAGAACCCCGTTTTGCACGTCCTTGATGCCATGCTTTTATTGTCTCAGTTGCATTAGCTGCAATTTCTGCGCGGCGCTCCTCAACTCTTCTTTTTTGAATCAGAGAAACAAGTAAATCTTGTTCTTCAGGAGAAAGGGCTTCAACATACTCAACTACTTTTTGAAATGGGATTGAGTTAGTAGTAGTCATTGATGAGGCTCATGTATGTACTCTTTTATTTTAGTCTGGAGGCGATCTCTACTGAATTTATCTTATTTGTGAGCAACTTCCCTGAGTGCTTGATTAATCACTTCGCTACTGACACCATGCCGCTTGAGACTTTCAATTAATGCTCTTACGCTATCCCCTTCTAAACGTTCTAAATCTGTTCGAAGTCCCTGGCCGATGTAAGCTCTAATTAAGGGTTGATAACCAGAAAAGCCATGTAGGGGAGCAAGCCGCTTTAAATCTTCAATGACATCTTCAGGCATCCGAATAGTAACAGTGGTCATCGGGCGGTTTTTGTCTGAGCGTTTTTTTAAGTCTTCAATTTTCATAGTATTCTCGTTCCTTGCGCGTTGCTTTACGAGCCGAAATAATAAAAATTATGTTACCATCTTGTTCAATATGAACCGCCTACTAAACTACTTACTAAAAATTTAGGAAGACTGTCTTTTAGCACGAACTTGTTCTAGAAGAATATAAATCTCATCAAGACATTCATGGCCTAGTTTTGTTAATCGGTTTACGTCTTTTTTAGTGTAATCTTCAAGCCAAGTGTAAAAAAAATCTGACCCTAAATAGATAGGTTTTTGTTGCTTATTTCTACGTTTTTTAGCTCTTTCTAATGAGAGTTTAATATATTTAATAGCAAATATTGGATTTGTGCGGATTTTTTGCCATTTTTTCTGTCTATTCCCTAGTTTTCGTTTCTTAACTACCAAGGCTCGTTCTACAGCCAGAGCTAATTTGCTTATCAACTCATCATCTTCTTCTGTTGCCATTAAAATATTTTGTTCGCGGATTACAGTTATAAGTCGTTTGCAGAATCCACTGTAGTGATATAATTTAATTAGATTTAGTAGCTCTTTTGATGTCATAGATGATGGACGGTTTTTGAGCCAATTTTGCCATTTAATCCAATCTTTAAGTAATCGAAACAAGGCTATAATGCCGATAACTGAAATTCCCAGAAGATAACATAAAAATATGATTATATAAACATAAAACATTACTTCATACAATAAAGATTCTCCTTGTATACCCCTATATGTAGAAATTATTAATATTATATAACAAACTAAAATTATCCATATCGAAAAATTACTCAAGAGATACATACATATTTTTATAAGTCTTTTAAAATTGGAAATACAATACAATAGGGGAAATATAAACAAAAACAACCACCAAACAGGATGAGTAAATTCTCCTATATTGGCAGCTATTATTGCGAATACAGACCATAGCAATGGCAAAAATAATAAGCGACAATATAGTGATAAAAATCGTGAAAAAACAACTAAAGAAGACGGACCTGAAGTAGGAGTAGGTGTAGATGCTCTACCTAGTGATATTTGATTCCAAAAACTTCTCAAGCTAAAAGATAAATTATTTATAATGGAAGTAATATTTTGTAATGTAAAACGAGAAAACAGTAAAATAGAACCCAAAAAAATAGCAACGAAGATTTGATACAATAAGTTAAATTGAGCAAGTGTAAATAACAGAAACAAAACAAAAAATCCACCCAGGTGCAAGATATTATCAATAGGCCCAATCCATCGCAAAAGTCGCATGACACTAAGAAACTTCGCCGACTGGTCAAGTCGAGACAGATGAGCCTCAGTAGCAAAACGCTCCCGATGCAAACGACCACTAGCAAATAAACCCAAAAGTGATTGACGAATACTAGCAGCAATATCATCAGGAATTTTATTTAGCCTAGCAGTCTGCCGATAGGCAACTTCTTTTAACCACTGACTTTGACTAGCAAATGCGTTGCGGAGTAACCAAAGTAAAACCGGTTGAGGTGTAATTCCTGCAACCTCCAGACTCCATTTCTGATCTGCAAGAGTTCCTGTAATACTAGCTGATAAAACTAAACGTCCTACCTGCATTTGAATATCGTCAGGCAGATCTTTAATGCGACTGATAAATCCATCTTGTAAGAGACTCAACAGATGAAGTACACCCGTAGGCCAAGAAAAAGATCTAAGAGAGGAACGATTTTTGTTCACTGTATGTTCATCAACGTATCCAATCGGATCGTCAATAAGTCCTGAGAGACTACTGAGCATTTCTTCGAGAAGCTGTCGTGCCTCTGCCAAAATAGGAGAAAAAACTTGAGAAGGTTGGGTTTGAAAAATGACAACGGCTGTTTCTCGCCATCGACCATTGGTCAGTAACTCTCTAGGACTGATGCGATCAAGTTCGCGCAGGACGACGCAAGTAGCAAAATATTCTTGGAATCGGCGATGAGCAAAGGTAAAAGATTGTGACTCACCTGGTATGCTTTCTGTTTCTGAACGCGCTAATTTAAGGTATTCTAAAGCAGTGAGAAATTGATCAAAGTTTCCTGGCACTCTTAAGTTCAGACGAGTCATCGCACTTCGGATTGCCTCACGAGTAGGACTAAGCCCTAAACCTCGGTCTATTGACATACAAAAAGCAACCCTTTCCGCGATAGTTCGTATCTCAGAAGGTTGAAGGTTGAAACGTCTTTCTAAACGCTCTTGGTCGCGGGTTAGTCGCTTATCTAAATATCTTTCAAATACACTATGAGCATTTTCTGGAAATGGGTTTCCGCTTCGCATATCTTCACACAAAATCCCTAAGAACATTGGATTCTTAGTCATCTCCTGGATTTCTTGAGATGCGATCTGGACTTGTTTAATTAGTTCCTTTTCTATCATTGGGGGAAGTTCAGCCTTGCGGATAAGTTCTGAGCGGCGACTTTCTAAAGGTAAAATACGAAAGCGAGGCCAGACTAAATGCTTGGGACCGCGAAATTGACGAGAAGCGATAATTCCACGACATTGATTAAAACCACTCAAAAAATTGTCAATCGCTTCAGCATAATTTCTGATTTTTTCATCGGCTTGCACCGAGCTTAATACTTCAGGTAATTCATCAAAAGAATCGAAGAGAAATAGCCATGTTTTTTCTTCAATCCCTTTTTGAAATTCTTCGTCTAAAAATTGCTCAATATCCCGGTCATTAACCCGATTTAATTCTCGTTTTACGAAAGATTCTATAAGTTGTCTATCAATCGTTTCTTCAGGTCTTCTTTCTATTTTTTTAAGGTTAATATATAGAGGAATGATACTATTTTTACTCCGATTTTTACTAGCACGATAAGCCATTTTCTCTGTAACGTGCCGCAGCGCAACACTTTATTCCTGAACCGGGTTCGCCTTCAACTAGGATTAGTCTCTCACTACTCAACTCAAGAGCTTTTGATAGAGACTTTTCTCTGCGAAGTCCTCTTTGTGTCGGCTGAAAAAATGGCAATATGCTAAATCCTTTTCGCCTTCCTTCCGCTTCAACCTCAGCTTCTAATTCAGTAAAGCGATAATCTTTCCACTCTTCACGGTTGTTTAGTTTTTGAATCTCATTTTCTATATGTTTAGCAAACCGTTGGCGTTTGACAGTTCGTCGTCTTTCTTCCTGGTTATAAAATAAAGGTAAAAAATTTTCCGTCCATTTTTTTTTGATCTCACTCAATACATAAAGCAGTCCCCAGATTGCTAACAAAATAATTATAATTAGGGAAATAATCTTAAAAGTAAAAGAGAGCCAAGCAGGCTCTTGTCCTAATATATTGGTAATAAGCTTTTCAAACTCCTTTAGTAAATTTAATATGTCTTGTATTTTCATGTTATTTTAACAATAAAAAAAATATTCTAAATTTTCTTAACTTGTGTGTATTTTACTATACTCTACTCTTGAAAAAAAACTGTCTTAATTTCAAATTTTTTAACAAAATGCAACGGGACATTAATAAAACTTTAAAACTTTTTAGAAATATAACTTTAATTATTTTATTAATAGAAAGAATTGTCCGCAGATAAACCTTGTCCCTTCGACAAGATCAGGGCAAGCTCTGAGCGACAGCGAAGGGACAGATGAATACAGATATTTTTTCTGCGGACTCTCTCAAGGGCGAATTTATTTAATTAAATATTTCATCTCCAGTTGGTTCTTGATAATTGACATTATTTCTTTGATGACGATAATCGGCAACAATGGGATAAACCAAACTCCGAAGCCGATTTAAAGCGCCAACCGGACGATGAACCGTTAATCCATTCCAAATCGAAATTTGAATATTTTCCCCAAACTTTAATTGTTCTTGAGAATCCATTATTTGATGATTAACGGTTAAGCGACCCACCGTAAAAAACTGTGATTGTTCTTCTGGCCAAAGCACCGTAACATCATCAATAGACATTTGGGTATTAGCTTGAAATTGTATGCCAAAATCCCAACAATATTGAGCATCAGGTTTTTTCAATTTTTGGATTAAATCATCACGATAATAATTATCAGGTTGATCTTTACTAAAACCCAGTGCTTTGGCCCGATCAATAAAGGGTAATTTAGGAATACCTGCACGAGACTGAAAAGGAATCGCTTCATGAGGCGCTTGAGGAGAAACCGGCGTAAAAGCAAATTTAACCACCGCCGGATATTCCACAGGAACATGACCCGGCTTAGACTCATCAAAATCTGATTTTAAACCTAAACTAAAAGCTGATCCACTCCAATACTTTTCGGTTAATAAACTTTTTGGTGTGGGACCGGTCATTTTTTGCAAGGCGAGGAATTGCTGAGGATGAGTCAATAACCAAATCAGCGCGGCTTTGGGTGAATCTACTACGGATTTAAAAAATTCATAATAATATTGGATATTTTTGATGAAAAAGATTTCTGTATTTTGAGTAATAATATCTTGAGTTCTCAACTCGTGACTCGTTTTAAGTCTTTCTCCTTCAACGCCAATAATTTTTACACTCATTGAGCGGGTATCCGCTACATAATCATTTTCTACGGTGGTTCTTCCATTAGCAAATCGAATCCAAACCGGGTATTGTTTCGCTTGTGCTAAGAGTCCTTGTTTGAGAGATAGGCTTTTAATTTTATCTGCTGATAGTTCAATTGTTTGCACCAGTTGCCGCTTAATGGCTTCTTCATCAAAATCAAAAATTTCTAGGCTTCCTTTAATAGCGCCATGAGTTTTGGCATGAGTATCTCGTTTAGCTGAGGGTTTATCGCCATAAAGTTTTTGGATCTGCTTTTTAACTTGTTCAATCACAAGATTATTTAATTCTTGTTCGTTTTTTTCGGGATATTCTGTGAATAGGTTCATGATTTTTAAATTTTAAATAGGTGTAACAAAGATGATTTATTGAACTAAACAAAATGTCTTAATACTCATTTAAGAGCCGCTTTCTAGGTTAGGGAAAAAACTTTATCAATATCAATCCTGTAATTACTATTGTAATTTTAACTGTTTAAATTCAGTCAATTAAAAGAGTAATTATGCTTAATTAGGTCTTGCAACATTTGTAAAACTTGCTCGGCGGCAAATTCTACAGTCGAACTTAATTCTAAACCAAAATCGAGATTTTCGGCTTCAATTAAATAAACAGTGACATCTTGAGGAAAATCCTCTTGAAAGATTTTTTTTCCTGAGTATAAGGCATGATCCCAGCGAAAGTCATGTAAGCTGTAACTTGGCTCTGGTAGTGCTTCTAGTTCAGAACCCGGGACTTTAAAAATCGTACCCGGTTGAGAGCCAGTTGAGCAAGCATCAACAATAATTAATTGTTTACTTCCTCGCGCCTGAAACATGACCTCCATTCCGGCGGTGCCACAGTCGAAAGCGCGTACATTTTGATAAGGGTTTTCTTGGAGAAATTGCCCAAGGCGTTGAACGACTATTACTCCTACAGCGTCATCATTGCGAGTAACGTTCCCGCAACCAATTATTGTTAGCATAATAATTTTGTTTTATTGATGAATTTTTTTGAAAATAAGATCCCCCTAAATCCCCCTTATTAAGGGGGACTTAAATTTCCTGCCCCTTATTAAGACGGACTTCCCCCCGGGAGGGGGGTATAGAGGGATCTACGCTTTCTTGAGGAATGGGGCCCGATGGGGTAAAGGATAAAATAGCCTTTGTCCCTTCCCCTTTAACCTTTTTCCGATTTGAGAAGGTTTTAAATAAATTGGTGCAAGATCTGAGTTAAGAAGGGGGGTAGGGGGCGATCTTTAATTAGTACGAAAACGGGCTAATTCTTCGCCGGTTTTGGCGTTGTGAGCGTGTACAGTACAGACTAAACAGGAATCAAAAGACCGCGCCACGTGACCCACTTCTACCGGATCGGTGGGATCTTGTACTGGTGTACCAATTAAAGCTTGTTCAATTGGTCCTTGTACTCCTTCGCCATCCCGAGGTCCCACATTCCAAGTCGTCGGCGCAATAATTTGATAGTTTTTAATCTTGCCGCTTTCTACTTCTATCCAGTGACACAAAGACCCACGACTGGCTTCTGTGGCTCCCCAACCTCTGCCATTTTTTTCTTTGGGTTTGATGTACCAGGGTTCTTTAAGCTGAAATTCTCGCAGGCAATGTTCAACTTGACGATACAGTTTAACAGATTCGTGCATCCGGGCTAATTCCCGTAGATGGATACTCGCGCCGCCCATCTTTTTAAACATATCGAGAATAAAACCGTCATAATGCTGCCAACTTTCGCCATGACGACCACCGGCCACCAGTTGACGTGCTAAAGACCCCACTTCCATCCGTCCTAAATCTTTATGACTTACCGCACTCGCCCAAGAATAGGCTTGATCGAAGTCTTTAACGTTGTTTTGGGAGGGAACGGTAAACCGATCAAACGGATGAACATCTGCTGTCCCTTCTTCATACCAGGAGTGAGTGGTATTTTCTCGGGTATAACTATGGTCCATCAGAGTGTGAGTGTCTGTAAAACTATCATAGTTGCCGCTTTTCATAATTAGGGCAGCATTTCGCCCTTCAATGGTGGGCTTTTGATATTTATCTTCATGGGGTAAATATCCCCAACTGCTATATCTTCCGCAACCGACCCCATATTTATCCAAACCAATATCAAGACCCATCCGCCAATAAAACCCTAGGTCAGAATTGGCATGAGCCGGACTTTCATCCAGCCAGGACATAAAATCATCGTAGGTTTGAATTTCTTCATAACGTTCTAGAGAACAACCGAGCCAAACCGGTTCAAGCCAATTAGTACGGAAATACTCTAAAATTGACCAAGCTCTCGTAATATCGGTTAGGGTGGGAGCGCACATGACCCCACCCGGAACCATAAAGCTAGAATGGGGCCACTGTCCCCCAAAGAGCGCATATATTTCAATCGGTTTGCCGGAAACAGTTATGCCAACTTCATAAGATTTACCCGTAAAGGCGGCAAAACGTCGCGTCGCTTCTTCATAGAAGGGACTATTTTTATACTTTTTGTTGATTAGGTCGATGGCAAATAACGCATAAAAATGACGCGGATGACTTTGTATCGTTTCTACTAACTGACCTAGGTTTCTGGCTAAAATTGCATTGCGCGGCACTTCTGTCCCCCAAGCGGTATCCAGGGCCCAAGAGGCACAAGTTAGGTGAGATGCGCCGCAAATCCCGCAAACTCTGGGGGTAACAATTAATCCGGCTTGAGCATCTTTTCCCCGCAAAATGACTTCAAAACCCCGAAATAACTCGGCATGAGTCCAGGCGTTGACCACATAGCCATCTTCTATATCCACTCGGACATCTAAATCACCCTCTACACGCCCCACTGGGGAAATATCTAATGTTGTAACTGCCATTTTCTCCTCTCAAATTTGAATATCTGATGACTAAACGGTAAAAATATCTTCTTCTGCCCACTCGGGGGTAGAATCTTTAGCAACAATAGTTAATAGCGCGTAGTCTCTCTTATTTATCCCTGCTGGCAGTTCTTTGGGCACTCCCATCACTGTCTGAGTTTTAAATACGGTTCCCGGTTTGAGGTCATGAAAGGGAAATTCCGGTTCTGTACAGCCTAAACAAGGCATTCCCGCACGGGTTTTAGAGGAGACGCGATTCCAAAGAATACGGTTACACGAAGAGTGGGTCATCGGCCCTCGACAACCTAAATCATAGAATAGACAGCCTTTTCGCTGTCCAAAATCTGATGTTGTTGCTTTGTAGGCAAAGTGAACGTTACGGGTACAACCGGTTTGAGTAAAGCTCTTAAAGAAGGTTTCAGGACGATGAAATTCATCTAGGGTAATATCTCCTAGCCGCCCTGTGGCAACGGCTACCAAAATCTGACTTATCCAGTCAGGGTGAGCCGGACAACCCGGAATATTAATCACCGGCAAACCGGCTTTAGAACGGAAATCTTCCCCGAGAAAGCCGCCTTTTTTCCGTTTCAAGAATTGGAGTCCTTGCGATTCACTGGGATTAGGAGCCATGGCCGGAATGCCGCCATAGGTGGCACAATCCCCCACTGCCACGACAAAACTGGCTACTTTGGATAATTCTAGTAGCCAATCTTTCATGGGACGACCGGCAAAGCGATTCCATTCTCCGGTTCCTTTTGGTGCATTAACTACCGTTCCCTCAAAGACCAAAATATCAACGGGAATTTTGCCTGCTATACAGTCGCGCAATAATTGTTGAAGATTGTCCCCGAGTTCAAGACCTAGGGAAGGATGCCAAAGAACATTAATTCCAAAATCGGTAATTAAGTCACAGACACTGGGTTCTTCAGCATTCAAAAATGAAATGGTGTTGCCCGAACAAGCCCCACCTTGCAGCCATAGTACGTTAACCATACTTTTTGTTCCTTTTCTCTAGAGATTTCAAAGGTTAATTGACGGCTGATACTGAGTGAAATTTATTATTTGTTACAATCTCAGATAATAAATTTCACGTTATAAAACCTTATTCCTCCTAAAAGTAGCATTAGCTACAAAAAAGTAAAATCTTATTCTTTTTTAAGAAAACTTCATTAAGAAATGGCTCAAATACCTGGGATAAATCTTAAAAAATAAGGAAAAGTTGTACAGAGTTTTAAACAACATGATAGAGTGTAAAAATAAAAATTGCTCGCCCAATCCACCAAAATAATTGCTACAAAATTTTGTGTAAATTTGCACAAATCAAACAAAATAATGACTATTTTTAAGGATTAAATGCTAGAAAATAGGATTGGGATTAGGCAACAAATCTGAAAAGAACCTAAACAAACATTCAAAAAAACATTGAAATTGTGACACCTAGCATCACCGATTCAGCAGTCAAGGCCGCCATCGCTGCCATAGAATCCGACTCGGCAACAGTGCCAGAAAAGATTGAAATGCTCATAGAAATTGCAGCAGGACTGCAAAACAAGCCCAAAAGCATTAAGCCGCTTGAAGATGCTGTTAGCCTTTACCGTCGGGCCTTAGAGTTATGTCCACCAGAAGAGCCGCTTTTAAGAGCCAGAGTGCTGGCAGGAATGGGAACAGCCCTCAGAACCATACCTGCCACTGGATGTGAGCAACTCTTAGAAGCCAAAGAAGCTTATATGACAGCCATGCCCCTGTTACAGGAATATGCCTCACCTGAAGAAAATGCTGAGTTTGAGATGAATTTAGGGTTAGTGCTGCAAGCCTTAACCCCTTTTGGAGAAGCCACCCTCATCGAAGCCGTACAGTTATATCAACGGGCGCTGAGAGTATTTTCAGGACAAACCTATCCTCAAGAATATGCCATTTTACAAAATAATCTCGCCATTGCCTATTTATCGTTACCCTTAGCGGCAGAACGAGAAGAAATGCGGCAAGGGTTAGCGGTACAAGCGTTTGAGGATGCTCTCAAATGGGTGACACTCATTGATCATCCGAGCGAATACGCCATGCTACAAAATAACTTAGCTAACGCTTTGCAGTATTTACCGAGCGCTCATCCCGTTGAAAATAACCTAAAAGCTCTAAATGCTTATGATGAAGCCTTAAAAGTTAGAACCGCGCAAGATACTCCCATCGAATACGCTAATACCATTGCCAATAAAGCCAACGTTTTATTTAACTTACCCGATGATCTAGAACAACCTGAAAAAGGAAACTTGAACAATTTGAAAAAGGCAAAAGCATACTACGAAGAAGCGCGAAAGATTTTTATAGAACATCAGGAGTGGGAAAGAGCCAAAGTAGCGGCACAAGCGTTGCAAGACATAGAGCAAGAGCTTTTAATAACCAATAGTCAATAGTCATTAGTCCCTAGTCCATAGTGGGGAATTCAATAAGTGTTTAAGGGCATAAAACCCATAACTAATGACCCATGACCCATGACTAATAACTAACAACTAACAAGGAGAAAACCAACATGACAGATATCTTAAATACTATCAGTAGTAATCCGATAATCAATGACTTTATCAATGACTTTATCAATAGTTTGATGATAGGAGAAATTGATTTATTAACCGGACTATTTTGGTTGGGAATTGCCCTTACTCTATCCATTATCGGCGGAGCCATTGGTGGAATGTTGTTAGCCGGCAAAGATTTAGGCTATTACTTTTCAGCCATGATGGGAGGTTTATTTGGGCCTGTGGGGGTAATACCTGCCACAATTATTGGACTAACAATTTTAAAATTTATTTAGGAGCAAATCATCATGATTGAAGTCGGTTGGTATTCATCAAAATTACTGGTAAAAGGAAAACTCCTGCGTAACCCAGGTTATTTTTATCGTAATTCAGCCCTAGGAGCCGCCTTGGGAATACTGCTATTAATTGGGCTAAAAATAATCGGTTTAAGCGTTGGGTTAGCCATTGTAATTTCTAGCCTAGTCACAGGAATGCTGATGCCATTTCTGCTCAAAGACGTGAAAATGCAATAATGCACAGGCAGCAACAGGAGCAGCTATGACTCAAGGAAATCTACATCCAGTCACTGACGCTCCTACCACATTAGAGACGTTGGTGGGGGAGATTGGGCGCTTTGAAAACATAGTGGCTCAATGGGATAAAAATCAGCAAGTTGTAGTGACTGAACTGAAAAAATCCATTGAAGCTCTACACAAAGAAGCACTGACCCGTTTAATCCGTCATTTAAAACAGGAAAAAGCGGGAGCCGCCCTCAAGAGTGCCGTACAAGATGAAATCGTCTATGGACTATTGCGCTATCACGAACTCATTAAGCCGCCACAACCTCCCTTAGAAAAGCGGCTTAATCAAGCCTTAGAAGAAGTGCGCCCAGGCTTAAAAAGCCATAACGGAGATGTAGAACTGGTGGCCATTGAACTACCAGACACGGTAAAAGTCCGATTAGTAGGAACTTGTAGCAACTGCCCGGCCTCTACTTTAACCATGAAGCAGGGAGTAGAACAAACCATAAAAAACTACTGTCCGGAAATTACCCATGTCATCTCCGTCAACACCTCAGTGGTTCCAGAAAAAGGCTTGGGGGTTATTAGCCCATTTTCAGAAGACCTAGAGGCGGGATGGATAGCCTTAACCACCCTAGATGAGATTCCTGATGGCGGCATACTGGGGCTAGAAATAGACAAACAAAAATTAATCCTCTACCGAAAAGGTGAGCAAATCTGGGGCTATCGCAATAGCTGTAACCATTTAGGGATGCCGCTAGATACAGGAACCGTAGAACAAGGAATTCTCACCTGTCCCTTCCACGAGTTCCAATATCGCTTAGAAACCGGCGAATGCCTAAGTGTTCCTCAACTGTTTCTCGAACCTTACCCAATCAAACGCAGTGGCGATCGCATATTAACCAGAATCATCTAAAAAATCTTTGCGCCCTTTGCGCCTTTGCGCGGAATGAAAACCTCCTTTAATCTCAATCTTACAGACCCTAGTGCGGAACTCGTTCCGCACCCCAATCCAATCAACACAGATGAACCGTTCCTAGAAATCCTCTCATCTGTTGGGGCCCAAATCATTTTAGGAGAAGTCCCCTCAGACATTCTCGCCATCCCCCTAGAACCGAGTGCTAAAACCCTATTTGGCCCTCGGGGGGCCTGTCTAGTCTCCGAAAGCGGACCCTTATGGGTAGCTGACACCGGTCATCATCGCTTGTTAGGATGGCGCAACCGTCCTCAAACAGATGCTCAAGCGGCTGATTGGATCATTGGACAGCCAGACTTTCATCAAGAAGGACAAAACGCCAAAGGACTGCCAACAGCAAGCAGTGTCAGTGTACCCACAGGGATTTGTGTTTGTGGAAAAGGATTAGCCGTTGCCGACGCTTGGAACCATCGGGTATTGATTTGGAAAGATATCCCTTGTGATAGCAACGTTCCGGCAGATATCGTCTTAGGGCAACAGGATTTTAGCGAAAATCAACCGAATCGAGGCTATGGAGAAGCCGCCAGAGAGCGCCTACACTGGCCTTATGGTGTTTTATATCACCAAGGTAAGCTATGGGTTGCTGATACCGGAAATCGACGGGTATTAGTTTGGAATGAAATACCCTCAAGCAACGGTCAAGCGGCTGATTTAGTCTTAGGGCAGCCAGATTTTGACTCACGCGACGAAAACGGGGGAAGTACACCCAATGCTTCTAGTATGCGCTGGCCTCATGCTTTAGCCTTTTGGGGGGACAATCTTGTGGTGGCTGATGCCGGTAATAATCGCATTAGTATTTGGGAAGGAACCCCGAGTCAAAATAATACACCCTGTTCGGTAATATTGGGTCAAGCCAATTTTGAAATGGTAGAACTCAATCGCAGTAATTACTTTCCCTCTAGCAATACCCTGAGTATGCCCTACGGAATAGCCGTTGTTTACAATTGGTTAATCGTCGCTGATACGGCTAACTCCCGGTTGTTAGGATGGAGAGAGAAGGCTGCTGTAGGGACTTCTGCTCAAGGTTTAAGCGGACAGCCTAACTTCCGTAGCAAAAGTGAAAACCGTTCTTACACTAAAGCCACTCGTCATAGTCTCTGTTGGCCTTATGGGATTCAAATATGTGGCAATACAGCAGTCATTGCTGATTCAGGAAATAATCGAGTTTTACTCTGGCCCCTTAATAATAACCTGATTAATGTTTAACTCATCTGTGTTTATCTGTGTAGAGGCTGCGGATAAATATCAAAAATCAATTTAGAAAATCATGCACGAATTAGGAATTACTCAAAATATTGTAGCGATCGTCTCTGAACACGCTAGAGGAGTACCCGTCAAACGAGTAACCTTAGAAATTGGTCAACTTTCAGCCATTATGCCGGAAGCAATTCGCTTCTGCTTTGATGTTTGTTGTCAAGACACAGTTTTAGAAGGGGCAACCTTAGAAATTGTCGAAATTCCGGGTTTAGGAAAATGTCGTCAATGCGGCTTTCATACAGGAATTTCTCAACCCTTTGGAATTTGTGATCGCTGTGGCAGTGCAGAACTAGAAATCGTTCAAGGGCAAGAATTAAAAATTAAAGAAATGGAGATAGAAGAAATATGTGTGTAACTTGTGGATGTTCAGATGATAGTGAAGTAACTATTACCAACCCTCAAAGCGGCAAAAAAACCCTAGAAGAACATCATCATCATAGTCATGATCATCATTCCCACACCCACACTTTAGAAGATGGTCAGGTTATTACTCATTCTCATCATTCCCATACTCA
Source organism: Gloeothece verrucosa PCC 7822 (assembly GCF_000147335.1). Classification (NCBI taxonomy): domain Bacteria; kingdom Bacillati; phylum Cyanobacteriota; class Cyanophyceae; order Chroococcales; family Aphanothecaceae; genus Gloeothece; species Gloeothece verrucosa. Next base: position 1,818,382 of record NC_014501.1, on the reverse strand, counting down.
CACTTTAGAAGATGGTCGTGTCATTACTCATACTCATCCTTATGAAACTCAACATCAGCATCCTCATTCGCCGTCTGAAGTGACTCAAATTCATGCTCAAATGCACGGCACAACCATTACTTTAGAGCAAAATATCCTGCAAAAAAATGATTTGATGGCGGCTCAAAATCGGGGATGGTTTAAGGGGCGTGATATTTTAGCACTTAATTTAGTGAGTTCTCCGGGGGCGGGCAAAACAACGCTATTAACCCGTACTCTTGAAGACCTAAAGTCAGAGATTCCGATCAGTGTTATTGAAGGTGACCAAGAAACGCTTAATGATGCCGAAAAAATTGGGAAAACGGGCTGTAAAGTGGTACAAATTAACACGGGTAAAGGCTGTCATTTAGAAGCTGAGATGATAGAAAGGGGTTACATGGAATTAGATCCGCCGCCTCATTCGGTGGTTATGATTGAAAATGTTGGTAATTTAGTCTGTCCGGCTTTATTTGATTTAGGGGAACAGGCAAAGGTTGCTATTCTTTCGGTGACGGAGGGAGAAGATAAACCAATTAAATATCCTCATATGTTTCGAGCGAGTGAGGTGATGATTTTAACGAAGATTGATCTTTTGCCTTATGTGCAGTTTGATGTTGAGCGATGTTTAGATTATGCGCGGCAAGTTAATCCTAAGATTCAAATTTTCCAAGTTTCGGCTGTAACAGGCGTTGGATTGAGTGATTGGTATGACTGGTTAAAAGCCCAATTTTTTCCTAAGTCATAAATGAAATTAAATAGTAGGGTGCGTTAGGCGGCTAGAAGTTTTGAAAATAAACTAGATATAATAATCCACCATAACGCACCATTTGATCTGAATAATATCTTTAATTGATTGAAAACACCTGTAATAGCTAAAAATTTATAAACTTATTCAATTCACCTTAAAAAAATTGTTCCCAATCATATTGAAGCTCTCCCCGTGAGATTTTATCCCAGATCAATTGCTGGCACAATTCTATTTCTTGTGGGGTAATTTGTCCGTCAGCACGCATAACAAGTTTAATGGTGTCCATTTCATAGTGAGTGAGAAATCCATCAGCCGTTGCTCGCTCAATGATGGCTTTCAGTTTTTCTAAATCTTTTAGTTCTTCCAAGGTTGGGGGTTGAGGAGTAGGATGCTCGATTTTCATGGGTTGATAATTTTTGCTAAGGGTTCTATAGGCTATTATACTACTGCTGCCAATGACGGCTTAATTAATACTTTTTATTGAGCAGTTAGTAGCAAGTTTTTTTAATATAAATTTACAATTATCTTTTAAATTATTAACTTTATTTATAACGATCTCAAGTGAAAAACTGGGCAACTGATAACAGCCACCCAGCTATAAAAATAATTTACTCTATCAAAGTTAATACTTAGACAGCAACAGCCTTCTTACCAGTAGAAGACAGTTCACCTTTAGCGTACTTAGCCGCAAATTCATCTAAAGAAACTTGCTTGATCTTGCTTGCATTACCAGCAGTCCAGAATTGCTGATAACGTTCCAAACACACTTGCTTCATATACTTGATAGAAGGCTTCATGAAGTGGCGGGGGTCGAAGTTAGAAGGATCTTTAAATGCCGCTTCACGAATAGCCGCCGTGATCGCTAAACGGTTATCAGTATCGATATTTACCTTACGAACACCACTCTTGATCCCTTTTTGAATTTCTTCAATGGGTACACCGTAGGTTTCAGGGATCTGACCGCCAAACTTGTTGATCATGTCCAGCCATTCTTGGGGAACAGAGGAAGAACCGTGCATTACCAGGTGAGTATTGGGTAAGCGGTTGTGAATTTCTTCGATCCGGCTGATAGCTAGAATTTCACCAGTAGGTTTGCGGCTGAACTTATAAGCCCCGTGACTGGTTCCGATCGCCACTGCTAAAGCGTCTACTTGAGTCGCTTCAACGAATTCAACAGCTTGATCGGGATCGGTTAACAGTTGTTCTTTAGAGAGAGTCCCTTCAAATCCGTGTCCATCTTCTTTGTCACCACTCATGGTTTCGAGGGAACCCAAACAACCGAGTTCACCTTCTACACTAGCACCCACAGAGTGAGCAACTTTCACCACTTCAGCAGTAACACTAACGTTGTACTCGAAGCTTGCAGGAGTTTTAGCATCTGCTTCCAAAGAACCATCCATCATGACGCTGGTAAAACCGTTGCGAATTGCGCTGTAGCAGGTCGCAGGGCTGTTACCGTGATCTTGGTGCATTGCGATGGGAATATGAGGATAGGTTTCTGCTGCTGCTAGGATTAAGTGACGGAGGAAATTTTCGCCTGCATAGCTGCGGGCACCGCGAGAAGCTTGTAAGATTACGGGGCTGTCGGTTTCATGGGCTGCCTGCATGATAGACAGGATTTGCTCCAAGTTGTTAACGTTAAATGCAGGAATTCCGTAATCGTTTTCTGCCGCGTGATCTAACAGAAGCCGCATGGGTACGAGCGCCATAGATGTCCTCCTAGTCTGTTTCTTGTTTTTTGCGAGTGAGTTTTCAAAAATTTTAACACTCTTTATCTGTTCATCTTAAGATAGTTTTCAGATTTTGATGAAGTTGTTTTTCCCGTCTCTTTTATACATAATTTTTAACTTTTGTCAAGCCCCATTTCCACAAGAACTTTGATGGAGTCGATGACCGTCTAAATGAGCTTGTGAGATCAAATTTTTCCCTTGCCCACCTGATCAACATGAGATAGTTTTTTACCATATACTATAGCTATTAGTCTTCGAGCTTTAGTATGCTAAAAATAAAAACTTAATTTTCCAAGCCCTAGTAAGCCAGTTTTTCTCCCTAAAATTAGGTTTTTTGGCTAAACCATTGAACAGTTGAGTTTTCAAGAAATTTAGCTGATCTCGTAGATGGCTTCATTTAATCCAGTCATAATATGGTATATTATCTAAATTTGAGTTAAGTCTCTAGTTCTAAATTACTCGTTTTTTAACTATGGAAACCAGAGAAACGAAAATTTTAATTCATATTGGCTATCATAAAACCGGTAGTTCATTTTTGCAAAAGCTAATTTTTAATAGTGCTGAATATGGCTTTTACTCTCCCTGGTCTCCTGAAGATTATATAGAAGAACTAATTATTGTCAATCCTTTTTCATTTGAAAGTAGTCAAGCCAGAGCTTTTTTTGCTCCCGGTATTTGTGAGTCTTGGCAAAAAGGCTTAATTCCTGTTATTACTCATGAGATGCTTTCGGGAAATCCTTGGAAAAAGGGATATAGCGGTAGCGGTAAAGAAACGGCAGATCGATTGATTGCTACATTTCCAGAAGGACGAGTGTTGATAGTTATTCGGGAACAATCAAAAATGCTCTTATCGCTTTACAAGCATCAAGTACGCAATAATTTGACGGCATCGATACAAGATTACCTCGAAGCTCCTCGTCCAAGATCAGGATTTGAACCCTTATTTACGCTGGGATATCTAGAATATCACTGGCTAATTCTGTATTATCAAAAGTTATTTGGAAAAGAAAATGTCTTAGTTCTTCCGCACGAAATGTTGAAAAATAAAGAAGAAGTTTTTTTCAAAAAACTTTCCTGTTTTACCGGTACAAATATTGATCCAACCTTACAAAAGCAAGTGATAAATGAAGGATATTCAGGGTTAATATTAGCACTAAAGCGTTGGACTAATTTTGTTTCTCATAGAGATTCAATCTATCCTAATTCCCGAATGCAAGAATTAAACAATCGAATATTTTACTACTTAAATAAAATAGTTCCGAAGAGTTTGAATGACCAATTTGAAAATGAACTGAAGAAATATATTAATCACAGAATTGACAAATACTATCAACAGAGTAATCAAATTACTAGCCAGATTATTGGGATTGATCTAGAATCCTATGGCTATCAAATTTAGGATAGTGTTAATAATCATGTTTGGCTAATACAATTCAAACATCATTGATGTTATTGACGACTATAAATTTATGAATTTTAGTGATAAATTTATAGCAATTTTATCTTATAGGATAGGATTTTTGACAGTGGCAATCTAAGTCATAAACGATAACCAAACTTGCCTAAATCAATCCCGATTAATTCGTTTGTTCGCTGATTACTTTCAGCAAATTTGTCGTCAATATAATCAGCAATAAATTGTTTTAACCGTAATTCTTCTTTGTGTTGAATAGAGGAGGGAAGCAATTGATCGATAGTATCTAAAACTTTCCAATTAAGCCTCCAAATTAAAGGGTGAGGTTTCCCACTGAAATCTGGAGGAGGAAGAAAATTATTTAAGTTCCTCATTATAGCTAATGTAAATCCTTTGTAGTTAACATTATTAGCTTTTTGAAATTCAATAATTTGATCTTTTATATCTACGAAATTCAGTATTTTTTTAATAAAATTTGCGGGATTATTTTTTAACTCCTCAAAAGGCAAGACAAAGACTCTATCTCGTCCAAACAGTTTATGATAATAAGAAATTAATAAATCATATTCTAAATAATCTAATCTACAAATAGGAGTAAACCCAGGAGGTGGATTGTCTGCTCCAATAAATTCCTCGATTGATTGCTCTCCTCCATTTCTAATGTACTGTCCATAAGATGAAAGTACCATTGATTTTTGTTCTCGAATGATAATGAGTACTAAAGCGGACGGAAATACAGCATTAAGCCTGTCAGCAACTTCTTTGCCCCAATATTTTCCGGCAATTTGGTCGCCTGATAGCATCTCTTGAGATAAAACTGCCGTAAGCTGTTGTTCTGTTGCTGCTTGGAGACCTGGTTCAAAAATTTTGTAGGTTGATTCTGGACAAAAACGGAAACTATTTGTTGTAATGAATTGGTTTACTGCTAGACCTGATGGAGATCCCCAAGGAGATATGAAGCCGACTTTGGGATCATTAAATATAGTTTTTTGTAACCATGTAGAAGCGGTTTTTGGATAGCCAATATGAATTAATAGTTTAAAGTTTTCCATTTTTTACGACTTTTAATATTTATTTCAAATTTTACCATTTTTGGCTATTCTCTATATTTACCGGATGACAACCGATGTTCAAATAACCATTGTTGGTTTTCTGGCGAATCAAATAACCAACGATTGATCAACTCAGCCCATTTTACAGGGAGTTGGAGATTTTTCCAAGTCTCATAGGAAGCTAAAGAAAGGTTTTCGTATAGTTCCGGCGCTGACAGTAATTTTTCAATACAAATAGCCAAACGTCGTGAATCACCAGCCGGAAAGATTAACGCATTGGTTTGATGGCTTAAGTTTTTACAAAACATAGGATGATCTGAAGCCACAATAGGAGTTCTTGAGCATAAAGCCTCATAAATAGTCATGGGAAATCCTTCGGGATATTCATGTCTACTGGGAACTAAGACAACATCAGCTTCGTTCATTAAGGGGATTATCGTTTTGTGGGGTAATAGTCCCAAAAATTTGACCTCTTTTTCTACCTCTAGACGCTTAGCTTGAATAAGAAAGCTTTCTATAGGGCCTTTACCTGCTACCTTCAATCTGATAGATAATCCTTTAGATTTTAGGATCGATATAGCTTCTATGGCATCACCAATTCCCTTAGCTTCGTTAATAGCACCAACATATAAAATATCCCAAGTTTTTTGCTCACTCGGGAGAGTTTTTGGGGCAAAAGAATTAGGTGTAGTTGTAGATGGCCAATCCCAGGGAATAATTTTGTTAGGATTAACTCCTATGTCCCTAAGAGATAAAGATGCAGAAATACCATGATTTCCTATCCAATCAATTTGTTTATTATTGAGCAGATTGGCTAGTTGAAAATTTCGAATTTTGTTTCGGAGACCTTTAGGGCTAAAAGAATCTGCCAATGTTAAGATTGTTTTTACTCGCCGTTTAATTGCCCAATCAACGGTTGCTCGATCCGGCATTCTGACAATTAAATGAGTGGGTTGATACTCTTCGATTTTCTTCAATAATTCTTTTGTTGAGAATTGATCGCTAAACCCCATACCAATTGCACGAACTCCATTATCGAGCATTTCGTTATAGGGTTTTTCTGTTAAGCAACATAAAGTTGTAACTTCATCAACTTTTTTGGCGATCTCAGCCACTGCATCCACAGAATATTTTTGAGCATAATAAGTTTCATCTCCCCCAGCCGCCAAGAGTTTGACAGTCTCGCCATAATCGCCAGCATATTGCAATATAAGTATCCGCATAATTAAGTTGATCTGAATCAAATAGGTTAATATAAGTTTTTTTGCTTCATTTTAAATCGTTGTTAGTGTAAGGTTTTTTACCAACAACCATAAAGTAGCTAAAATGATAATTTTTTTGATTCTACAATAAGCCTGTCATTTCGTAAATACAATAATTGAACTTGAATGAGCCACAAAAAATTTGCAAAAAGCCGGATTTTCGTCAGAAAATTTGCTCAATAATCCTAAAATTTACCTCTTCATCACAGCATAACACCTAGAATTTTTATCGATTAAATTACAGTAATCCGATAGATTTTTATAAAATACTCAAGTCAGTTTTATCCGACTAATCCAGCGCGAAGGGCTCGGACAGCCGCTTGAGTGCGATCATCAGCACACAATTTATTTAAAATATTGCGGACATGAGTTTTTACAGTTCCAACGGTAATAAACAGTTTGTCTGCAATAGCCGCATTACTATAGCCATCGACAATTAATTGAAGAACTTCTAATTCCCGTTCAGTTAAAGAATAAGTTTCCCCTCTTACATTAGATTCGGGTTCCAGTAGTTCGAGGTCTTTGGGAATTTTAATTTTTGGAGATTGGACTTGAGAAATGACAATTCTAGCAATAGCGGGATCAAGCCAAGAATTTCCTTCCTGAGTAGCTTTGATGGCTTCTAATAATAATTCTATGCTGATATTTTTCATGCAATAAGAATCGGCTCCGGCTGCAAAAGCGGCTAAGACTTCTGCTTCGCTATCATGTAGGGTCAGAATCAGTATTTTGGTTAAGCCTTCTTTTTGTTTATCGACGGAAGTTTTAAATAATTTTGTCAGTTCAATTCCATCTACTCCAGGTAATCCGATATCTACGATAGCTACATCAGGGACGGTTTCTTGTAGTAATTGGAGTCCTTGTTTTCCATTACTCGCTTCACCTACCCACTCGATTTCGCTATAGTTTTTTAGGGCTGTCCGTAATCCCACTCGAGTTAGATCGTGATCTTCTATCAGGGCAACGCGAATTTTACTCATTCCTATTTTTAATCAGTTGTTTGAGGGAGAACGTGCTTATGCTTCTTGCCGTTGGGCTAATCTCAGTTTTGCTGAACGAGAGCGGGGATTTTTGGCTTGTTCATCGGACTGAGGGATAATCGGTTTTTTAGTTAGTACTTTGAGTAGGGGACTTGAGCGGAATTGATGTTTAACGATGCGATCTTCTAGACTATGAAAGCTAATTACTCCAATTATACCATCCCTTTTTAGCCAATATGGAGATTTAATTAAAAAACTTAAAAGCGATTCTAATTCTTGATTAACCGCTATTCGCAAAGCTTGAAAAACTCGGGTGGCCGGATGAATTCTTCCGTAACGATATTTTGGCGGGACGCTCCGAGCAATGACGTTAGCTAATTCTGTTGTGGAATAAAAAGGACGTTGTTTGACGATTTGTTTGGCTATTTGTCTAGATAGTCTTTCTTCTCCATAATTATAGAAAATCTTTGTTAATTCTGTTTCATCCCAGGTGTTAATCACTGTTGCGGCTGTTAAACTCTGACCACAGTCCATACGCATATCTAGTGGTGCTTCTAAGCGAAAACTAAAACCTCTTTCAGGATGATCTAATTGAGGAGAACTCACCCCTAAATCAGCTATAATCCCATCAAATGTCTCTTCTTTGGCTTCATAATTGGCAAAGTTGCCTTGCCAAAATGTTAGACGATCTATGTTATATTCTGCTAGATTGGCTGCTGCTGCTGCGATCGCAGTGCTGTCTCGATCAATGGCCGTTACACGAACATTAGCATAACTCTCTAAGAGCTTACGAGTATGACCACCCGCACCTACTGTCGCGTCTAAATAATGTCCTCCCGGACAAATGTTTAGTCCGCTAATTAACTCTCTAGTCAAAACGGGAACGTGGTTAAAAGTGGAGAAATCTGCTGTTGACATTTGAGTCACTTTAGTCATTATGATTCTTGCACAGATTAACAGTTGAGTTTACCGTTAATTTTTAAGGATTTAAGGAACTTACGAACCTTGGAATAATTCAAACTAATTAGTAAATCTTAACAAAGATTTCTCTATTCTTATTTATTGGGTCCCTTTGAGCGCGAATGCTAATCAATCACTGTTCCCTATTTAACTTGAACAGAAATTTTATTCGCTCCTTAATTGCTAGTTTACTAGCAGCGATGAGTTTTTCTTGTGAGGGACTTCCAAATTTTCATAACCAACCCTCTCCTCTTACCCCTAGTTCTTCAGCTTATACTCAAGATTTTAATGAGGAACAAATTAATCAATATGCCCGGGCTGTTCTTAAAATAGAAACAAGACGAATTCAAGCTTATAAAGAATTTCAAAGTCTGACGGGAAACTCCCCACCGCAAATTACTTGTAATCAACCTGAGACTTTAAAATCTCTTCCTGAACCCCCTAAAAAAATTGCTATTGATTATTGTTTAAAAGCTAAAGAAATTGCCGAAGAAAGTGGTTTAAATAATGAGCAATTCAATACCATTACTGTCCGATTAAAAACTGATCAAGATTTAAAACGACGGATTCAAAATGCCATGATTCGTATTCAACGGGAACAACAACAGTAATTTAATGCGGCTCTCAAAATGAGACGGTAATAGCTTAATCTTTCTATTATACCCAGTAAAAATTAAATTAACAAGGATTGAGCCAGAATTTTCTTAAGACAGCAAGGCGATCAGAGAACATTGAGTCGGGCGAGACCATCGAAGATGTTTTAATTTCAGTATTGCGCCCTGAATTTTAAGTTTTTTTAAGAAAACTGAGGTACAAATCTTAACAAGATGTAACAAACAAAGTTACAACCGCATTGTATAAAAGTATCTTAAGAGGTAAAGACAGCCGACGAAAGTCAGTGCCGATATCTCTTTAAACGGCTTAGGCAGTTAATGAGACAAAAGTAAAGTTTTCTCACAATTCTGAAAAAAAGTTGTGGAGAAATTTGAAAAAGGTCATAAGATAATTATCTGTCTAGCACCATCAAGGTTACTTGAGAAGCTGTACTGTCCCTGAAATAGGGATTTATCTGTAAGACAAAACCAAAGCCCAACTAAAGTCAAGTAGGAGATAGATTCAATGTTTGACGCATTCACGAGGGTTGTTTCCCAAGCTGACGCTCGCGGTGAATATCTTTCTAGCTCTCAGCTAGATGCACTCCAAGCTATGGTTGCTGAAAGCAACAAGCGTATGGACTCAGTAAACCGCATCACCGGCAACGCTTCTACCATCGTAGCTAACGCCGCTCGTGCTTTATTTGCTGAACAGCCTCAGTTAATCAATCCAGGCGGAAATGCTTACACCAGCCGTCGTATGGCAGCTTGCTTACGCGACATGGAAATCATCTTACGCTATATCACCTACGCGACCTTCAGTGGAGATGCAAGCGTTCTTGAAGATCGTTGCCTCAATGGATTGCGTGAAACCTACGTAGCTTTAGGTGTTCCCGGAGCTTCTGTAGCTGCTGGTGTACAAAAAATGAAAGAAGCGGCTCTAGCGATCGTTAACGATCGTAACGGCATCACTCCTGGTGATTGCAGCGCATTAGCATCTGAAATTGCTGGCTACTTCGACAGAGCAGCAGCAGCAGTTGCCTAGTAGCTCCAGATTAACAGACCAACTATTACGCCTGTTAAATCGATTTTTTGAAGACTTTGTAGGAAAAATAAATCAATTGGGAGATACCTAAACTATGAAAACCCCCTTGACTGAAGCCGTATCAGCCGCTGATTCCCAAGGACGTTTCCTGAGCAGCACCGAAATCCAAGTTGCTTTTGGTCGTTTCCGTCAAGCTAATGCCAGCTTAACTGCTGCTAAAGCTCTGACTGAAAAAGCCAGCCAATTAACCCAAGGAGCAGCTCAAGCGGTTTACAACAAGTTCCCTTACACCACCCAAATGCAAGGGCCTAACTATGCTGCCGATCAGCGTGGTAAAGACAAGTGCGCTCGTGACATCGGTTACTACCTCCGTATGGTGACCTACTGTCTAGTAGCTGGTGGAACAGGACCTATGGATGAGTACCTCATTGCTGGGATTGATGAAATCAACCGTACTTTTGATTTATCTCCTAGCTGGTACATTGAAGCTCTCAAGTACATCAAAGCGAATCATGGTTTAAGCGGCGACCCTGCTGTTGAAGCCAATTCCTACATCGATTACGCAATCAATGCCCTGAGCTAATTAACGCGAACAGGCAATAAAGACCTGGAAAGGCAGGGGGTTGTTGGCAAAAGGGTTAGCAATCGTCTGCTTCTCCAGGTCTAGCTATATCTATACACAATAGATAAGGAGGCAAAGATGACCAGTTTAACGGCAGCCCAACGTTTAGGTTTTGAACCGTTTGTAGAATCAGCCCCGGTCGAGTTACGTCCTAATAGGACAGAAGAAGATGTAGAAGTGGTCATCCGTGCAGCCTACCGTCAGGTGCTGGGGAATGAGCATTTAATGTCTAGAGATAGATTAACCAGTGCTGAATCCTTATTACGCAACGGCGATATTACGGTGAAAGATTTCGTCAGAGCGATCGCCCAATCAGAACTTTATCGAAGCAAATTTTTTCAAACTCTACCGCAAAATCGGTTTATCGAGTTGAATTATAAGCATCTGTTGGGACGCGCGCCTTACGATCAGACGGAAATAGCTTACCATACCGATATTTATAGCGAAAAAGGCTATGAAGCGGAAATCGACTCCTATATTGATTCCCCTGAGTATCAAGAAAGCTTTGGGGATAATGTGGTGCCCTACTATCGCGGATTTTCCACTGGACGCAATCAAAAGACAGTAGGTTTTAGTCGTATCTTCCAACTCTATCGAGGCTACGCCAGTAGTGATCGCACACAGAGCAATCAAAAAGCTAAACTGACGCGAGAATTAGCCCAAAATACAGCGACTCCTGTGTATATAGGCTCGACAGCCGAAGCTTTAACCGGACTTTCTGGTGGAGAACGCGGCAAATTTTATCGCATTCGAGTCATACAAGGAGCTAAAGCCGGACGTCAAACCCGAGTCCGTCTGAGTAATACAGAATACCTTGTCCCTTATGAGCAATTATCTAACAAACTGCAAGAGATAAATCGTCAAGGGGGACAAGTGACGAGCATTATCCCTGCGTAGAATTTGGGTATAAACATAAGGAGAATTATTAGATGGCAATTACTGTAGCAGCTTCTCGTCTAGGAACATCAGCATTTAGCGGTGCATCCCCGATTGAATTACGACCCAACTGGACAACAGAAGACGCTCAAAATATCATTCGCGCTGTGTATCGTCAGGTACTCGGCAATGATTACATTATGAAGAGTGAGCGCCTCGCAAGTGCAGAGTCCCTTCTGGCTAACGGGGTCATCACAGTACGAGAGTTTGTTCGGGCGGTAGCTAAATCAGAACTCTATAAGTCCAAGTTTTTCTATAACAATTTCCAAACCCGAGTCATTGAACTCAATTATAAACACCTTTTGGGACGCGCTCCCTATGATGAGTCTGAGGTGATTTATCATCTAGACTTGTACGAAAATAAAGGGTTTGAAGCAGATATCGATTCTTATATCGATTCTGTGGAATATCAAGAAAACTTTGGCGATAATATAGTTCCTTACTACCGAGGATTTAATACTCAAACCGGACAAAAAACCGTTGGGTTTACTCGGATGTTCCGTCTCTATCGGGGCTATGCTAACAGCGATCGCTCTCAAATTGAGAAAAATTCTCCTCGTTTAGCGGCTGAATTGGCTCAAAATGCCGCCTCTGCTGTAGTAGGTCCTTCTGGCGGCAGCGAAGGCTGGGCTTATCGTCCTTCTAAGGCAGGAATTACTCCTAGCAAGGCTTTAGGCGGCACGGTACCTTTTGGCACTGAACGCAAAGCCTATCGGGTGGAAATTGCCGGCATTATCAATCCCCGTTATCCTCGGGTACGCCGCAGCAATAAAGCCATTATCGTGCCTTACGAAGAGTTAAACAATACTTTGCAACAGATTAACCGTCTCGGCGGCAAAGTAGCCAGCATTACTCCAGCAAGTCTGTAGTGAAATGTAACAATGGGGCACATTTTTGGTGCCCCACTCATAACAGTAAGTTATTCAGTTTTTAATTATCACCTAAAAATTAGGAGTTATCAAAAAAGATGTTTGGTCAATCAGCACTGGTTAGTTTTGGTGATGCCCCCTCAAGCAGCCGTGTATTCGTGTATGAAGTCCAAGGATTACGGCAAAGTTTAGAAAATGATAAAAATAACTACGAGATCCGTAGCAGTAGCAGCGTATTTATCAAAGTGCCTTACAAGCGCATGAATGAAGAAATGCGACGCATTACCCGCATGGGCGGAACCATTGTGAGCATTAAACCCCTAAATTCAGAAAATAATTAAACGCTCGCTATAATGTCTAGTTTTGAAGAAAATTTTCAGTCTCTTCAGGCGGGAGCGGGAGAAACTTCCGCCGATGAGAGTTCCTTAACGGTTGAAAAGGCCATCGCTAATCTCCAACAACGAGAAGATAAGGGAGATCGCTATTATGCGGCTTGGTGGTTGGGACGATTTCGCGTTAACAAACCTGAAGCAATTGATGCTTTATTGGAAGCTTTAGAAGATGAAACAGACCGGGCACCCGATGGCGGCTATCCTCTACGACGCAATGCAGCCAAGGCTTTAGGAAAATTGGGAGATGTTCGGGTTGTGCCGGCGTTGATTGAGTGTTTAAACTCTGCCGATTATTATGTCAGAGAGTCAGCCGCTCAATCGTTGGAAATGTTGGGAGACCCGAGGGCGATTCCGCCTTTAATTAATTTGTTGGATGGGGGAGTAGAAGCCGCCATACAAGTGGCCAGTAAGCCGCATTTAGTTCAACCTTATGAGGCAGTTTTAGAAGCCTTGGGAACTTTAAAGGCAACAGAAGCTATTGAGCTTATAGAGCCGTTTTTAGCTCATTTTCGCGAAAAAGTTCAGTATGCGGCGGCGAGGGCCATGTATCAATTAACCGCCAAAGGGGTCTATGGAGAACGGTTGGTAGCGGCTTTGGAAGGGAATGATTTACAGTTGCGGCGTTCGGCTTTAATGGATTTAGGGGCCATCGGGTATTTGGGTGCGGCAGAAGCGATCGCCAATACTTTAGCGGAAAATAGTTTAAAGATCATTTCTCTGAGGGGTTTGTTGGCCCATCATTTAGAAAATAATCCTTTAGAGTCAGGGTTATCTGATGAGAGTTTACGAATTATGCAATTAATGGATCAGTTGTTATAAAAAATAACCTTTTACTTATAAAAATAATTCGAAAAATTTGTTCATTGCTTGAGGAACAAAAAGATAATCAAAGGTAGACTCTACAGGCTTTGAATAAAGGTCAATTTCATCGAGAATAACAATTTTATTATTTTTATAAATTCTGCCAATCAAATAGTTTTCATTTTTCAAGATTTTTTCTAAGCGATTAACTCTATTTTTTTTATGATGTGCCATCTCATCTTTATCTTTAATAGCTAGAATCTCACAGATAATAAATGGTTTGTATTGAACGATTGAGTTTTTTAAACCTTCTATAACCTCTAATTCAGCACCTTCAACATCAATTTTGATAATTGATATCGAATTAATTTTGAGTTCTTTCAGCAAAAAATCTCCTTCACAAAGCAAAGTATATTGTTCCGCATTATAAAATGATTTTTCTCTATATCCATCTATTACACTTGCATGAGGATCATCATCTCCATATTTTGTAAAAAGCTTTAATATGGCTAAACTATTGTATAATCCTACAGGAATTATGTGGCTGTTTTCAAAAGAATTTATTTTAATAATTTTTTTAACATAAAAACAACAAGATGGGCTAGGATCAAATCCAAAATAATCTCGAGATAAATCAATAGACTTGACTTTAAAAAGAGTCTGTCCTATATTTACTCCTACATCAATAAAAGCTCCTGTTTTTTTTAAAAAAATTTCAGCAATTATTTTGTCTAAATGGGTTTCACGCCCTTTTTTTAATTCCCTAAGATTTTGAAATCCTATTAAATTAATAATGGGAAATTTGAATCGTTTTCCATTTATTTTAAATGAAAAAACTAAATTTAAAAATTTTAATAGTTTGAGCTTGATCAGAACTTCAGCTAATAAATGATTTTTCATAAATTTTAATAGGTAAAAATTTTTAGAAAGATTAATGTTTTTGACGATAATTAAAAGTTATTAAAATTGCTATTTACGTTACGGCTAAATCTGGATGTGCCATGAACTTTAAAACTATGAGCTACAGAAAAATATCTTATTTAACCCGTAATGTTGCCTTTCGCTTATTCTTATTTTATATAACTTGACATTTTTTTGGTGATTAATTATGAAATTAGCTTTAATAAATAAGCATACCACAAGGAAAAGAGAGTTGTCAAACACTTAACCTTTAAAACAGCAATTATCATTTGGGAAAAAATAAGAATTTTAGTTCTCTATTGAAACTAGTAAAGGAATTAGATAAATAATACTTGCTCTCTAAGAGAAGGGTTATTTGTTAACCTAAATTTAAACATTTTCTCTCATGACTTTTCACTACAATGTCAAGTAATTAAAATCTCACTATGCGGCGGCGAGGGCCATGTATCAATTAACCGCCAAAGGGGTCTATGGAGAACGGTTGGTAGCGGCTTTGGAAGGGAATGATTTACAGTTGCGGCGTTCGGCTTTAATGGATTTAGGGGCCATCGGGTATTTGAGTGCGGCAGAGGCAATTGCTAATACTTTGGCTGAAAATAGTTTAAAGATCATTTCTCTGAGGGGCTTGTTGGCCCATCATTTAGAAAATAATCCTTTAGAGTCAGGGTTATCTGAAGATAGTTTGCGGGTGATGAGATTAATGGATCAGTTATTGTAGAGTTGTTAAAAATGCTGTTGAGTGCTAACAGTTGATTTAACTATTATGTTACACACCGCAAGATCGATGAACTACCCAAAATTAACCTTTTTAGCTTTGCCCTATGCTCGATTAGAATTACCAGGATGGGGAAAACTTCTGAAGAAAATATCAGTTATAAGCTATAAAGACGATGAATACTGGCAAAATGCTCATATTAAAACAATTCCGGGCAAGTTACATGGGTATCTGATGAATTTGGATCTTTCTAATTGGTCTGAGCGCCATACTTATTTTATAGGTCGTTTTTAGGATTTATCAAACGACTTCAAATGTTCTGTGGCTGCATCCTCAAAACCCTTTGTATTCACGGTTAAAACCTTGGATAGTTTGACCTTTTTTGAATTCGCTCAGTCGAAATTATTAATAAAAAGATTAATGCGCGAATTGATTAATTCTGAGTACAGGCTCCCAAGCGTTGGAAATGTTGGGGGATAAAACGGCTGTTGCGGGTTTAATCAAGTTGTTGGATGGGGCAAGAAGCCGCCATACAAGTGGCCAGTAAGCCGCATTTAGTTCAACCTTATGAGTTTTTAACATTGTGGCTATTATGATATAAACCCCGCCCCTTCGGCACCGCGAGGAGTAAGCCTTAGAGGGCAGAGTCTAAATGTCACCGTTCTTTGTCTTGCAACAGGAGCGATATCATGTTAAAAAATCAACCATTTCTAAAAATTCTCATTTTTACATTTGTTGGGCTTAATATAACGACTTGGGGAATGATTTTAGGCCAACAGAAGACTTTAGCCGCTTTTTTAACTAATTTTAGTGGTGCTAGTTCTTTAGGAGTGCCAAGTTCAGATGATGATGCTACTGTAGTTTTCACGGTTTGGGAAAACCTGGATGGTAATTGGCTGGATGATTTGAATTTTTTAGGCCCGACTTTTTTAGATGGGCAAAGTAATGGCACAGAAAGATTTGTTTACTTGTATCAAATTTATAATACTAATCCGGCTGGTGGACCTAATCTTGCCCTTGATCAATTTAGTGTAGCCATAACCGGAAAAAATGGCGAGCCTTATAGAGGAAACAGTCTTTATACTTCTGGAGGCTTTATGTCAGCCCTCCAACCGGTATTAGCTTTACCGGCTTTTCCTCAATTTCCTTTGCAAAATCCTAATCTGATTGCTATTGATCAAGCGGCTAATGATCAAACGCCTTCACAGAGGACGGCGGTAGATTTTGCACCTCCTTTTTTACCCCCTCCAGAGGTTCCTCCTTCATTTCCTACACTTAATTTAAACGCCGTCGCGGCTAATCCTTTTCTAAGTGCATTCAATAATGAATTGACCACAGCAGCCACATTTTCTTTTCCTGATCCGATTCCGGCTGGCGTTTACTCCCCCATTGTCTTTTTGACATCAAATCAGCAACCGAATTTTACCTGGGCCCAAACCAGAACGTTAGGACAACTAGGAAGCCCTGGCGATGTCAGTGGAATTAATTCTACCCCGATTCCAGAACCTCTAACTGTTGGGGGAGTGGCAATAGCAGTAAGTTTTGGAGAATGGTTCAAGCGCCAACTCTCCAAAAAGAAAAGCAATTAATTTTCAATTTGACCTTTTTCATTGAGATAAAATTTTCTCGCTTTCAACTTATCCTGATTTGTTAGCGGAAAAATTGCGCTAACTTGTTTTTTGTCCAAAATCCAAAATTAACAGAGAGGTTATCTTTTAACCTAAATTTAAACCTTTTTTAGCAAAAATTTTCACTACAATGTCAAGTAATTAAAATCTCACTCACTGCTATGGATTTATTTTCAGATACCGTTACCCTATCAAGGATGCAGTTTGCCCTAACAGCTATATTTCATATGCTTTGGCCAGTATTATCAACCGGATTGGCAATTTATTTAGTAATTGTTGAGGGAATATGGTTAAAAACTCGCAATTCTGACTATTATTATCACGCTCGTTTTTGGTCAAAACTGTATATTCTCAATTTTGGCGTAGGAGTCGCCACCGGCATACCGATGGAATTTCAGTTTGGCACAAATTGGGCCCCCTTTTCTGAAGCTGTAGGTAACTTTTTTGGTAGTATTATCGGTTTTGAAGCTTCCTGGGCTTTTATGTTAGAAGCCGCCTTTTTAGGCATTATGATCTTTGGCTGGAATCGCGTCAATCCTATCATTCACTACATTGCTACTATTCTTGTTGCTTTGGGTGCGAATTTATCAACTTTTTGGATTTTAACGGCTAATTCTTGGATGCAAACCCCGGCGGGTGGAGAATTAGTGAACGGAATATTTATTGTTAGAGATTACTTTGAGGCGATTTTTAATCCCTTCATGGCAGTCAGTATCAGCCATATGTTTTTAGCTACATTAGAAACCTCGCTATTTGTGATTGGAGGAATTAGTGCCTGGTATATTTTCAACAAACGTCATGCCGCTTTCTATGCTAAAGCCTTAAAAATTGCCATCATCATAGCAATTATCGTCGCCCCTTTACAAATTTATGTGGGACATCTCAGTGGAGAACAAGTTTATCACCAACAGCCCACTAAATTAGCCGCTATGGAAGCGCAATGGGAAACCACGCCTGCCGGACAATCTGCTGATTGGAGTTTACTGGCTTTACCGAATGAAAAAGCCCAAAAAAATGATTGGGAAATTACGGTCCCTGATGCTTTGGGATACATATTAGAATTAAAAAAAGAACTCTCAGAACCCGTGATAGGATTAAAAGACTTTTCCCCAGAAAATAGACCTTCTTTAATTCCTTTAATTTATTATTCTTTTCGCGTCATGATTGCCATTGGTTTTTTCTTTGGGGGATTGATGTTTATCAGTGTAATTCAATGGCTGAGAGGGAAGTTAAAAGAAGACAATATTAGTGAGCAAAATTGGTTAATGGCGGGCTGGATTTTCGCTGCACCTTTGGGCTATATTGCGGTTGAGTCGGGGTGGATTGTTCGCTGTGTTGGGCGGCAACCTTGGATTGTTTATAACCAAATTCGGACTGCTGATGCTGCCTCGAATTTGCCGCCAGGGGATGTGTTAGCTTCTTTAATTGGTTTTGCTGGTGCTTATATTTTGCTATTTTTTGCGGCTTTGTATTATGGGAGTCGGATTATTCGTCAAGGGCCTCGCTTTGATTTACCTATACCTGGACAAGAAAAACCGGGGGTTGATACTTCTCCGGGACAGTTTGTTCCGGATGAACGTCCTGTTGAAGCACAGCAGTAAATAATTCAAAATGCCAAATTACTGCCTTTTCACCTCAAAAAAACCTAACCCCCTAGCCCCCTTCCCTAATAGGCAAGGAGGAAAAAAATACTCCCGTCTCCAGCAAAAAAAGAATCTTCCACTTTTCCCCCAAATATAAAAAGATCTTCCACTCTCTCCCCTGCTGTAGGAGGGGTAGGGGGAGGTGGAGAGGGGCTGGGGGAGAGGTCAATTTTTATCTTAAACCTAATAATTTACTAAAAAATTATGGAAACTTTAAAGTATTTTCTCCCTCAAGTTTGGTTTGGTATTTTAGCCCTGTTTTTGTTTTTGTATGTGATGTTAGATGGTTTTGATTTGGGCGTGGGGATTCTTTCGTTAACTTCGTCCGATGATGAACGACGGGGACTGTTAATGACCAGTTTAAGTAATGTTTGGGATGCTAATGAAACTTGGTTGGTCTTGATGGGTGGGGGGTTATTTGGGGCTTTTCCTTTAGCTTACGGGACAATTCTTAATGCTTTATATATCCCCATCACCTTTATGTTATTTGGCTTTATTTTTCGGGCTGTCGCTTTTGAATTTCGAGAGCAAGCTAAACGTAAATTTTTCTGGAATATTGCTTTTGGGTCCGGAAGTTTTGCCGCCGCTTTGGGTCAAGGGTTTGCGCTTGGTGCGGTGTTAAAAGGAATTCAGGTTGATGATGCAGGTCATTTTATTGGTACTACTTGGGACTGGTTAAATTTTCAATCGGTTTTAGTGGCATTAACCCTTATTCAAGGTTATGTTTTAATCGGTTCTACTTATTTAATTTGGAAAACTGAGGGAGAGTTACAACAGAATCATTTTAAAACGGCTAAACTGGCGGCTTGGACAACTTTAATTGGGGCTATTTTTATTACAATAACTACGCCGATTTTTTCGGAGTCCACTCGATTGCGATTGTTTGATAAACCTCTAATTTATATTTTTGCTCTGATTCCTATTTTAGGTATTATTTTAATTTTTTTACTGATAAAAAGTCTTAATAAGGCTGAAGAAAGATGGCCTTTTGTTTGGACTATTTTGCTGTTTTTACTTTCTTTTATTGGCTTAGGTTTAGTGGTTTTTCCTTACATTATTCCCACTAAAATTACGATTTATCAAGCCGCAGCCGATCCAAGTGCATTAGTATTTATGTTAATTTTTACTGGTACACTGATTCCTGTGATGTTGTTTTACAACCTCTATCAATATTTTGTCTTTCGCGGTAAGGTATCAGGGGGGGCTTATGGGGAGTAGATAAGAAAAGCTTATAATTTGTCGTTGCAGTAGGCGCGGCGATGATTTTAAGGCTAAATAGATAAGTTTAGGACTTAGGCATCCTACAAGTAGAGTTAGTGCGTAAGTCCAACTATTTTACAACTCAAGTAAGATTTAGGAATCACACAGTCCGGCTAAAACTGGCACAAAATTAAACCAAACCAATGTTTGGGATCACTCCAACTTTGAAGCGGCTTTAACCCTTTGTTTTTTAAATCCTGCTGCATCTGTTGTAGGTCAAATTTCCGAGAAATTTCGGTTAGGATCGTCTCTCCTTTAGTAAAGGAAACGGTTAAATCTAATGCGTCTAAACAGACTTGATGGGAATGCTGACAAACCAGGTGCATCTCAATTTGTGCTTGAGACTGATTATAAAATGCCCGATGCTCAAACAAATTTAAATCAAAATTTCCGCCAAAACGCCAGTTTAAGTGACGCAGTATATTTAAGTTAAATTCGGCTGTCACTCTCTGACGATCATTATAAGCCGCTTCTAAAATATCTACAGGTTTTTGTAAATCAATTCCCAGTAAAAAATAATCTCCTTCTTCCAACGCCGAAGTAATTTGAGAGAAAAATAGGTCACACTCTTGTTGATTCATATTCCCTAGGGTACTACCTAAAAAACAGATCATTCTTTTGCCTAAAGGCGACGGCGTTAACTGTTGTAAAGCTAATTCATAAGTGCTGACTAAGCCATGAATTTGTAAACCTGGATAATCGGTTAACAACTGTTTAGCACTATCTTTTAAAATACTAGCACTAACATCTATAGGAAGATATCGTAAAGGATAGCCCAAAGCTTGATAAGCATCTAATAATAAGCGAGTTTTCGTAGAACTTCCGCTTCCGAGTTCGACAATTTCCGATATTCCTGTACATTTAGCGATGGACATCCCATGCTGTTGTAAAATAGCTGCCTCTGTGCGAGTTGGATAATACTCTGGTAACTCACAAATTTTCTCAAATAATTCAGAACCTTGAGCATCATAAAAATAACGAGGAGGTAATGATTTATGCGGCTGCATTAGTCCTTGTATTACATCTCTACCATCATCAATAATTTGAGAAATACTAGGTTCAAGAAGATAATCTATGTGTAGTCTGGCGTTGGTTTCTGACTGCTGTTTGGTTGCTATAGAAGTTACTGAATTAGGAGTATTTTGTAAAATCGACATAAAGTCATTCCGTTTGCTGTATGGATTAGATATTTTAGCTTCTTTACAGCAGATTACCCCATAATGGGTGCAAATAAAACACTATTTTTGTAGTTTTTTGTTAAAAACAATATTACTTTAAAATACTATTTTCCTATCTAATTTATGTAATTAAGCTTGCCAATCGCTTACAAGTCAGCAAAAAATTAATGACCAATGACTAATGACTAATAACTAATGACTAAAATGATCTAAAAATTGTAATTGTTGGTAGATCATTTCTATTCTTGGTGCTTTGATACTCCCTTGTTGCGCCACTTTTAAAGGATTGCCAAAGATCGCCTCTATTTCTAAAGGGCGTTTAGCTTCATAATCCAGTTTCATACTCGGGGAATAGGGTTTCATTTTTTCCGTATCAATCAGCATTTTTTCGACAAATTCTGATGATATATAACGTTGATTGACTGAGGCAATACTGACGACTTCTCTCATCAAATTTTCAGCTAAATTACGAGTATAAAAATTAGACATTATTTCATCAGTCGTTGTTCTGAGAACAACTGAAAGACCATTAAAAGGAATATTCCAAACTAATTTTTTCCAGCGAGATAATAATAAATCGGAAGATAATTGAATAGATATTTCTGCTTTTTCTAAATCTTCAGCAATAGCTTTCATTCGTTCTGTTATGCCGCAAGCCCTATAATTTTTGGCATAATCTCCGAGAGTAATTTGCCCGTAATCTAAATGATGTATATGCCCGTTATCAATTTTATTAGAGCAAATAAAACACAAGCCGCCCATCACTCGATGATCACCGACAATATCAGCAACATAAGGCTCAAGATTTAGCCCATTTTGTAGGACTAAGACTACCCCATCATCTTTAACTAAATTGGGTAATAGCTTAGGCAATAAAAAATTATCAGTGGTTTTTAAGGTAACAAGAACGACATCACAAGCAGGTATTTTGTTAACATCATTGTAAGCATTAACTTGAGGTAAAGTAAAGTTGCCATCAGCCGACTCGATCACTAATCCATGCTGTTTAACATATTCATAATCTCGGTGCAGTAAAAAATGAACTTCAATACCTGATCGTTGTAATTTTGCCCCATAAAATCCCCCGATGGCACCAGTTCCAATTACCGCGTACTTGCGAACATTTTTCATAAGCTACAGTAACTTTTAAAGCTAAATTCTCAAAACGGTATAACAAACTATCAAAATGTTTCGTAATCTTAATTTTACTGCACTAGGGAATAAAAATAGCAAGAATCGAGGCCAATCTCAGAGCTACCTCTATTGTATTGATAATTTAAGGTATGATAGCTAAAATTTGGGACTCATCAACAGTGACTAAGCAATTGCGTCCTTGCAGTTTAGCTTGATAGAGGGCTTGATCAGCTTTTTTAATTAACTGTTTGGGTGTTTCTTGAGCATCAGGAATCAGACAAACCACCCCTAAACTCGCACTAACCCACTGACTCACGCTAGATTTTTGATGAGGGATGTGTAAATTTTCTATGTTAAAACGAATTTTTTCAGCTACCTTTTTTGCGCCCGCTAAATGGGTATTAGGTAGTATAACTGCAAATTCTTCTCCTCCATAACGAGCCGCAAAATCAGCAGGACGTTGTAAAGTATTCTGAATGGTTTGAGCCACTTGTTGTAAACAATGATCTCCGGCTTGATGACCGTAAGTATCATTATACAATTTAAAATAATCTATATCTATAAAAATTAAAGCTAACCACTGTTCTTCTCGGGCTAGTCGTTGCCATTCAAACTGAATACATTCATCAAAACGCCGGCGGTTATGAATTTGAGTCAAGCCATCAATAGAGACTAAACGTTGTAGTTTTTCGTTAGCCGCTTCTAACTGTTGTTGTAGCCGGACTTGATGCAGTAAACGCCTGACTCGTTGACGCAAAACCGGCCAGTGTATCGGTTTAGTCACATAATCTGTAGCACCGACGGCAAAGGCTTGATCCACTGATTGCTGATCGTCTAAACTGGTAATCATTAAAATTGGCGTATATTCTGCACCCGGTAATTGCATTAACTGTTGACAACATTCAAAGCCGTCCATTTCCGGCATAACAGCATCAAGCAGCACTAGATCGGGATGATATTGATGATAAGCTTTTAAGCCTTCCTTACCATTATTGGTTATAATGAGTCGATAATTTTCCCGTTGTAAATAAAGGCGCAACTGCATTTGGGTAAAGGGATCATCATCAACAATTAAAACCGAAACCGGTTCAGTCTGTATAGAACAATAATTATTCATAATTAGAGGAAGTTGAGATTAAAAATTGTTTGAGGTCTTGTGTAACTTTTATATACTCTTGTTCTAAAATTTTGACCATTTCTGGTGCTTTATTTAGGTTACCCGTTTTCCCGATCATTTCTAACGTTTTACACAGTTCAGAAAAATGGCTGGCTCCAAGAGAGGCACTACTAGATTTAAGAGAGTGAGCCGCACGAAATAGAGATGGTGCATCAGTATGCGCTATAGCACTGGTAATAGTCTTAACTAATTTTTCGCTTTCTATAAAATAACATTGGATCATCTCCTTCATCAATTCTAAATCGCCTGCACACAAGCTGTCTTGCAAATATTGCAGAGATTTCACCATTTCCTTGCTAGTCGTATCTACAGTGATGGGTTGAGAATTTTGTAACGCTTCAGCTAAAGCAAAAATATTGATGGGTTTACTGAGATAATCATCCATACCCGCAGCAAGACAGTGTTCTTGATCGCCTTGCATGGCATTGGCCGTCATCGCAATAATTCGAGGTCTGCTACCCTGATGATAAGTTTGAGTGATCCATCGGGTAGTTTCTAATCCATCCATTTCCGGCATTTGTATATCCATCAGCACCACATCATAAGACTGAAGTTTTAACGCTTGAATCACTTCTAAACCATTGGCAACCAGATCCGCCCGATAACTCATGCGTTGTAAAATTTGTTGGATGACTTTTTGATTGACTGCGTTATCTTCCCCTATCAGAATCCGCAGAGGATGTTGTTGCCCTAAATCTTTATATTTAGATAAGATCGACCCATTTTCCGGAACCGATGGGCGATCAAGCGTTATTTTAGTTTGTGTCTGTAGGGCCTGCACTAAGGCATTGTAGAGTTGGGTTTGGTGAATCGGTTTGCTTAGAGTGCTGCTAAAATCGACTTTTAACCGCTCTATGGGCAGCAATTGACCGGCAGAAGAAAGTAGAATTAAGGGTAAATTTTTTCCGCTTGGGTATTGACGCAAGATTTGGGCTAACATTACTCCGTCGAGGGATGGCATTTGCATATCCAAGATCGCTAGATCAAATGTTTCTCCTTGAGCGATGATTTCGATGGCTTTTTGTCCTGAGTCTACGGCGGTGGGAATCATTCCCCAAGACTGAGTTTGTAAAATTAAAATTTTGCGGTTTGTCTGGTTATCATCGACGATCAGCACTCGTTTGTTGGCTAGATGGGTAATGATATATTTTTCCCAGGCCAGGGTTGATGAATGAAAGGCTTCAGCCGTGATAGTAAACTTGAACGTGGAACCTTTACCCTGTTGACTGTCTACCGAGATCTCTCCTCCCATCAACTGAGTAAGTCGTTTACTAATCACTAATCCTAATCCTGTACCTCCATATTGACGGGTAGTGGAACTATCCACTTGACTAAAAGCTTTAAATAATTTATCTTTTCGTTCAGGCGCAATGCCAATTCCCGTATCGGTGACAGCAAATTCGATGGTATAGGTGGGGGCTGTTGAAGATTTTTCTTGAGGATAACTGCTAACATTGACCACCACTTCACCTTTTTCGGTAAATTTTATGCCATTGCCGATTAAGTTAACCAGAATCTGACGCAGACGAGTCACATCACCTAAAATCGTTTCAGGAGTGTTAGGGTCAAAAATGTAGGCTAATTCTAATCCTTTTTCAGCCGCTTTAGGGGCGAGTAAATCGAGTGAACTTTCGATAGACTCCCGTAGATTGAAAGGTTGTTCTTCTAACTCGAGTTTGCCGGATTCAATTTTTGAAAAATCGAGAATATCATTAATAATCATCAGTAGAGCATCTCCACTGTTACGAATTGTCTCGACACAATCTCGTTGTAATTCGCTTAAGGGGGTATCTAACAAAATGCCAGTCATCCCGATCACGCCATTCATAGGAGTACGGATCTCATGACTCATCATCGCAACAAATTCGCTTTTAGCCTTATTGGCGGCTTCGGCTTCTCGTTTGGCTCCTTCTAACGCGATATTTTTCAGCGCCAGTTCTGAGCGTTGTTTTCTCTCTTGTTCTAACAGTTGAGCTTGAGCTAGGGCAATGCCCACTTGAGCGGCGATCGCTTCTAATAATTCTCTTTCTTCAAAAGTCCAATGACGAAAGTGATCGCATTGGTATAATCCAATAATTCCGTTGGGTTTTCCTTGGTATGAGGTGCGAATGGCTAATATAGATTTGCTCCCCATTTGCTCACAGATGCCGGCGACACTTTTTAATTGGGGTTCAGCAAAGACGTTATCAGAAGCGATCGCTCGCTCGGTGGTTAAAAGGGTTTCTGCGTGAAGATTGCCGCTAACCGGTATATCTAGCCCCATCATCGAGTCATACTCGGGTTGAAAATATTCTGCTACGATGGGAATCCGAGGGGTAGGAGTGGGAATATAACTGTGAATCAGGCAACGATTGACACCAAAGGCTCGCCCCACTTGATCGGCTGTGGTTTGAAATATTTGTTGTGGCTCTAAACTTTCGCGAATTTTTTGGCTAATCTGCTTTAAGAGTAAGGTTTGTTTTAATTCTTTTTGTAGGGCTTGTTCGATGTATTTTCGATTAGTAATATCAAAGCGAATCGCTAAATATTGAAAGGGTTTGCCTTGAACATCTAAAAAAGGCACAATCGTGGTGTCTACCCAATAATAGGAGCCATTTTTGGTTTTATTTTTAATTTCTCCTTGCCAGATTTTTCCTTGGCTAATGGTTGACCATAAATGTTTAAAAAAGTCTGGGGGATGGTGATCAGATTTGACAATTCGGTGGGTATTACCGATTAGTTCTTCTCGGCTATATTGCGATAATTGACAAAATTTATCATTGACATATTTAATGACTCCTTTAGCATTAGTGATGGCCACAATAGCCGCTTCATCAAGGGCGGATTTTTGAAAGGTTAATTCTCTTAAGGTATTTTCTAGGTCTTTTTGGGTTTGTAAGCGTTCTGTTCGATCGCTGCCAATTCCTAAAAAACCGCTAATTTGTCCCTGATCATCATATAAGGCTGTGATGGATAATAACACGGAAAAAGATGAGCCATCTTTACGGATATAAGTCCATATATTTTCATCTTTTTGTCCCTGTCTCGCTTTAGCAACAAGCACTTCAAATCCCGGCTCAATTTTCATGCCTAATTCTTGAGACAGTTCTTTGGCTCGTGTTTGTATTTCTTGGGGATCATGAATAATTTCAGGGGTAAATTTCCCGACGACTTCCTCAGCTTTATAGCCTAACATTTGTTCCGCCGCACGATTAAAAGCTTGTATAATTCCCTCTGGATTAGCGGAAATAATACTATAATTGGCCCCATCAACAATTGCTTGCTGTAGTCGTGAGGCTTCTCGTAAACTTGCCTCTACTTGTTGCCGATGTAGAATTTCTTGTTCGAGTTGACGACTGCGGTGTCGCCCCGTTTCAGTTGAATGAAGGGCTACGGCTAACATTGAACCGATCAGCAAACCAGCTACTAATACGACTTTGGGTAAAGGGGAATTGAGCTTGGCTATAATTTCAGCACTAGGAATAACTTGAATGCGCCATTTTAATGAATAAAAGTTATTTAAATCAATTTCGGCTAACCATTTTTTTTTCTCGCTAAAATTGGTGGGCTTCTGGCTATAAATTAGTTCTTGATTTTCAAAAATTAGAATTTTATAACCTTGAGAAATTTGATGATTTAAGACGGTATTTAAAAAACTCTCTATTTCAAAAATACCGACAATAAATCCGTCAGATTTTTGAGAATTCCATAAGGGAACATACAATAAAAATTGTTGACCGCCTTCAATTAAATCCACAGAACGAGTCATAATGCTCTGATGATTTTTCTGGGCTATTTCTAAGGCTTTCCGTCGTTTTGTTTGAGAAGCAAGATTAAAATTAATGGCGGCTTCATTACCTTTAACTGGGATTACCCAACGCACATGATTGCTTGCATCTACCCATTCAATCGCTTTATATCCTGAATAGTCTTTTAGCAAATTATTAACATCTAGTTCCCATTCTCTTTTCGGTGTTCCTCCCCGAACTTCCCAACGGCTTGCTAATCGTTCTAATTCTAAAACTCGGCTTTTGACTTCAGCCATGATTTGTAATTTTATTAGAGTGGCTTCAGAGCTAGTTTGCTGTTTCAGTTGAATTTTTTCTTGATTAATTAAGGAAAAATAAATTAAAATAGTGATCAGGGAAATGAATGTTAAGGTCAATAAAAAAACTAAATTTTTTTTCTGATAAATTTTTGATAAATCAGCTTGAAGGTTTTTAAATATATTCATATAAGCTGCTCACGGGTCTAAATTACAGGTTTTTATGTAGGCAAAAAAGAAAAGAGGAAAAGGTTTTTTCTTAACTTGATGACCTAAAATTTAAAGGCGTTTTAGCTGATCGTCAGCACCGAACAGGTAAGGGTTTGATGTTACAAGTAGGGGCGGAGTTACCCCACCCCCAGTGCTTTCAGGCGTAAAATATACAGCTTAATTGTTGGTGTTTGACTAAGCAATTTTACTCAGCCAAACCGGATTGATAGTTACCTCAAATACACTCCATCTTCACCTATTTTACCCGGACCATTGAGAACGTAAATACCGGCAGAATTAGCCCGCACAAAGAAAGAAATTGAGCCATTTCCCACTTCAAGCGTATTACCTGTCACAGCATCTCGATAAGTTCCATTACGAATATTCCCAACCGTAATATTTTGATCGCCGCCAATGGCTAAACCGACAACCACATAACTTTCACCATTATTATAATCTCTGACAAAACTCATCCCACTGCCCCACTCATTGACCTCTCTCATGGGGGCTTTTTGTAAAGCCGGTATTTGACGACGAATGAGGTTTAAGCGTTGGATATGTTTGTAAAGAGGATGACTTTGAGTGGTGCGAATATTTTCATCGGTGAGATGGTCCCCAAAATAAGCGCGTCCGGTTTGATCCAAAGTATCATCATTGCCGATAATATCTTGGGGTGCGCCTTTCATAAATTCTATTTCTTCGCCGTAATACAGACAGGGAATGCCTCGCACGGTCCAAAGCATATTATAAGCCGCCGCCGCCATCCATTGATCCCCGCGAAAACGGAAGCGAAAATCATTATCTGGACCTACATCATGATTTTGTAAGAAGGTTACCAGTTGAGTTGCATCTCCATAAACCCAATCTCTGCCCAGATTAGTGCCTATCCCACTATAAGTCCCTCGACTGACATTATCTCGAAAGGTGGAAAATAGGGAAAAGTCTAGTACCGAAAATCCTGAGTCACCGCCAGAATTGGGATTTTTGGGGTCATCCCCTAGCCGCGTGTACCACCAAGGACGAATAAAAGACGGTCCATTATCATCGCCAAATAAATCACCCCAACCGGTACCTTTAACTAAGTTTTCGCCGAAGACGAATAAACCCGGTTTATAGGCTTTCCAAGCGTTAATATATTCCAATAGGTTGTTGCGTTCAATATGTTTTACCGTATCAATTCGTAGTGCATCTACACCCATGTCTAAATAGCGGCTGATGGAATTGATAATATAATCTTTCACATTGGGTCGTCTGGTGGCCAGATCAATACAATCTCCGGCCATGTGCTTGGTTTGAAGTGAGGCACTTTCCCAGTCCCCGCCGGCCATAAAGCCTTCTTGATGATACCATTCGGGGTCAAGGGTATTTGCATCTATGCCAAAGAAACGATTGGGATTATAACCCGGACTGGGCACTGTGGCACCGGTTTTTGGGTCGATCAGGGGTTCTAGTCCTTGGGGATCTGAATTGACTCTTTCTCGATACCATTCGGGGGCTAGAGGATTATCATTATCTTCTCGTCCGGGATAGGCATAGTTGCCTAAATTTCCTTGGTAGGGCCCGTAATTAATGCGCCCTTGTTCTGATCCTTGGGGAACGTAATACTTAATGGGTAAATGGTCGATCCAAACTTTTCCTCGAATGCCGTATTGAGAGGAATGGTTGATGACGACATCTTGAATAATTTTAATCCCTCGGGCATGGGCTTCATTGATTAAATCTTGATAAGTGGCATCCGGAGATTCTAAACGGGAATCGATGCGGGTCCAGTCGTAGCCATGATAGCCATGATAATCTAGTCCACTGCGGTTTTCTATGGGTGGGGTAATCCAAATGGCGCTAAACCCTAAGTCTTTGATGTAATCTAGTCTTTGGATCAGTCCGCGAAAATCTCCTCGCCAATGAGGGTCAATGGCTTTGCCGGTGGTAGGATCAAATTTAATCCGATCCCGACAGAAAAAGTTATTACTGGGATCTCCATCATAAAAGCGAGTGGTAATTAAAAAGTATATGGTTTCTTCTCGGAAATCTCGGGTTTCCAGTACAGGACCGATATTATAAGAATATGTCTCCCTTGTCTCATTTCCGGCTTCATCCACGACATAAAAGCGAAGGGTAGTTGCTTGAGAGATCGAGATAGAAGGCCCTTCTAACCCATTTAAAGCCTCTCCTTGTAAATAAATTGCCGATTCTCGAGTGGGTTCTGAGCCATCGGTGGTATAGTAAGCCGTAACCGGGGCCTGCCGATTATCCCGAAGGGTAAAAGAGACGGAAATGGGGTCAATATAGGTGTTAGCCGGTTGACTCGGGGTAATGCTTGGACGTTCTAAGTCTGCGTTGGGATCGATGGTATAAATAAAGCTAGAAATTGCCCCAGATTCTCCTTCTGCATTGATGCCAAAGGCTTGTAGGGTGGTGGTACTATTAATTTCTATTGAATTTGTATAACGCAGAGAGTTAACCGTCGGGATGCTGCCATCGGTTGTATAGTAAATGATGTCCTCAGAGTTGCTGCTTTCTAGGGTCACGGTTTGCGGTGTAAGATAAATTTGTCCACTCGGTCTAGTGGTAATAACCGGAACTAGAGGACGTTCGGGGTTTTGATTATACCAACGGTTATCCAGAAAAAACCAGCCTTCGCTGTCTCGTCTGAGGTTGCCGCTTTGTTTTCCCTCTCCATCGTTAAAGATAATATTAGCGGCTTCTATTCCCTCAAACCGATAGACAAACCAGTCGTTATCTTCCTCCGTCATGGGAACTCCTGGCCAGTTTGTAGCGTTGCTGTTTGGTGATGTGTCCCAGTAGTAAATATTAATTATTTCTTCCCATCCATTTGGCCGCTTGAAGTGTACAATTAAATCTACCATACTTATGTTTCCTTACTTTGAAGCTATGTAGCCCTTTTATTGTTGAGCTTGGCTTTTATTATTGTGAATGACTACAGCGGTTTAGGGTTTTAAGAAAAAGTTAAAATAACTATATTCAAAAACATAAAACTGTCGAGGTTGCGAGTTTGGGAAAAACCAAGCTCTACTCAACAGTTTACCTGCTTAAAAAAAAAATTAGCTTCGTTGACTATTTCTAAGCATTTCGCAGCGTGTAAGCTTCTCCAGTCCTTTCTGAAGCGACTTATCTAGGCTGGCGAGCCGGAAAACCAAACAGGTAGAGCGACGTTGACAATCTTGACACAGCATATAGAGTCTATGGAATTTTCAAAAATTACTATTTTCTATTAAAACATTTACAGAAACTAACCTTCTGTCACCAAGGCCACAGTCTAAAAAAAAAATACAGTAATATGATCCCCACCCTTTAGCTGGCAATTCTGAAGACGATTTTTGAGCTTTGACTCCAAAGACAATGAGTTGCCCGAGTTTTAGCTACCTAGTCTTTTTAGGCTTATGTTGGGTTTTGGCTGCTGTGTTGTTCCTCAAGGGAACAGTCAGATAGTTCCATTGCTTAGATTAAGTCAATTAGATTAACCCTAATGAAACTTTTATATTTATTTAATCTTCTTTGAATTCGAATTACAGTCAAATTTAATACATAACGATCAGGAGTGAACCGAAATTATGTTATTGTTTCCCCTCTCTATTCTCAATCGAAGCAAACCCTACTGGCCTGTCTTAGTGCTGACTTTAAGCTTATCAGCTATTGAATTACCTGTTAAAGCCCAGTCTCAAGAGTTGATGTCGGTGCCTGAAATTGCTCAGGCTACTGATGCGGCTAGAAACGAAGCATTGAAAAAGAAAGCCGCCAACGCAGTAAACCTATTAGCAAGCGGAAAATACGAGGAACTTAGAAAAATCATGGCTCCTCCCCTAGCCCAAAGCTTAACTGCTCAAAAAATCAAAGATATATGGGATAAAAGCGAGCAAGCTACCGGAAAAATCACCAAACAACTGAACGCTGAGGTGGTCAACACTGTCAACGCTGATCTAGTGGTAGTTAACACGCAGTTTGCCAAAACAACTGACAATATTGTGGTAACCTTTAACAAAAATCAGCAAATAGTCGGGATAGACTTCCCCAAAATAGATAGCATTGAGCAAATTTCTCAAATCTTTGTGGAATCTATGGCCGCTAACAACTATACCAAAGCCAGAGGCTATTTACATCCCTTCCTCAAAACCGAACTCTTTCCCCAACAAGTGCAAAAGAGATGGGAAGACCTCATCAGAAGAAATGGCGCGTTTAAAAAGATTGTCAAGACGGAAATTCGCCCCGGTTCAAACGTGGATCGGACAGATTTGGTGATCGTGACTGCCGAATTTGATAAAGGAAGCGAACCCCTATTTATAATTTTTGATGAAGAAAGACGAATAGTGGGAGTAGATGCACCTAGGATTAATTAAGGAAAAGGATTACCTACAACAGTAGCGTTTAAAATTCGGAGACTGCTATTCATGTTAAACAAACCAGAAGTTCCTATCGAAGCCATTGAAGCCCGAGAAATTCTTGACTCTCGTGGCCGGCCAACCATTGAAGCAGAAGTCCGTCTGGAAACTGGGGCAGTAGGATTAGCCCAAGTACCTAGTGGTGCGTCTACTGGAACCTTTGAAGCTCATGAATTGCGCGATGGCGACAATCATCGTTATGGTGGCAAGGGTGTTTTAATTGCCGTTCGCAACGTCGAGGAAAAAATTGCGCCTGCACTCCTAGATATGGATGCTTTTGATCAAACATCCGTTGACCTGAAAATGATTGAGCGGGATGGAACCCCGAACAAGAAAGAATTAGGAGCTAATGCTATTCTGGCAGTTTCTCTAGCAACTGCTAAAGCCGCCGCAGCCGAATTAGATATTCCTTTGTATCGGTATTTAGGGGGGCCTTTATCCAACGTTCTGCCGGTGCCGATGATGAACGTCCTCAACGGTGGGGCCCATGCTGATAATAACGTGGACTTTCAAGAGTTTATGATCATGCCTGTAGGGGCTGACTCTTTCCGAGAAGCTTTACGTTGGGGAGCCGAAGTATTTGCTAGTCTCAGTTCAGTTTTGAAGCAGAGAAAGCTCCTCTCTGGGGTTGGGGATGAGGGGGGTTATGCTCCTAACTTAAGCTCTAACCAAGAAGCCTTAGATTTATTGATAGAAGCGATCGAAAAGTCCGGCTATAAACCCGGTGAACAAATTGCTTTAGCAATGGATGTGGCTTCTAGCGAGTTTTATAAAGAGGGTCAGTACATTTATGATGGATCTGCCCACTCTCCTCAAGAATTCATTGACTATCTCGATAAGTTGGTTAGTGCCTATCCGATCATCTCTATTGAAGATGGACTGGCTGAGGAAGACTGGGACAATTGGAAAATTCTTACCGATCAGTTGGGTTCTCGGGTGCAATTAGTGGGAGATGATTTATTAGTGACTAACCCTACCCGTCTACAAAAAGCCATCGATCTCGGGGTAGCTAATTCAATTCTCATTAAACTCAATCAAATAGGGACTTTAACTGAGACTTTAGAAACCATTGATTTAGCGACTCGTAATAAGTATCGTTCGGTGATTAGTCACCGTTCTGGCGAAACCGAAGATACGACGATTGCTGACTTGGCGGTGGCTACCCGAGCCGGACAAATTAAAACGGGTTCTCTGTGTCGTAGTGAACGGGTGGCTAAATATAACCGACTACTCCGCATCGAAGATGAGTTAGGGGACCGCGCTGTCTATGCGGCTAAAATTGGACTCGGACCGAAAGTGTAGATAAAAGATAGATAATTCGGTTTGATTGTTTCACTGGGGTGCGGAACGCTTTCCGCACCCCCTCTTTTACCTTGAGGGGGCTATTTTTACTAAGCCAAAACATATTTTTCTTGTGGCTAGAGCCGCTCAAGTTTGGATTCCAAGTTAATCATCAGGTAGGAATCGCTTTTTTTTAGGAATAATTTCGCCAAAAATTATATTTTTATACGGAATCTTCTAGCGATCATATGTAGTGATCTAAATAGGTACCTACCCATAAATTTTTTATTTAAGTATTATGAAACTCTCTCACTCCTTAACTGTTATTTTATCCTCTGTAGCTCTATTGACAGGATTAACCCTAATTCACTCTCCTGAGAGTAGAGCAAATGAAGCCCCAACTGAAAAATTAATCGCTCAATCTACTTTAGACCCTCATGCGGCTGATGTGGCAGATGCCATGTTTTGGTATTTTCATCCTGAACTAGAAGGTAAAAGAATCCAACCCGATCAAACCGATTATATTCGGGAATGGATGGCTCTTTACAAGGTTGCTGACCGTTTTAACTTACCTTGTTGGCAGTGTGGCGGGCCTTTTATAGAGGATTTACCGGTTAATTGGGCTGATCAAATTGCTGATGCCGTTTTTTATGCGCGGCATCCTGAACTTCATGAACGGAAAATTCGCCCACAAGAGAGAGAATTAGCCAACGAATGGGCACAAATTCGGTGTTCTATCAATACCTCTTATACAACGCTTAAATGTGAGCAGTTTGGGTTTTAAGGATTAAACTAAAACCTCGCTTTGATAGCGAATTCCCGCTTGTTTTAAGCGTCTGAGGGCTTCTCCTAAGCGATCCAACTCAGCAATTAAACTGACTCTGACAAACCCTTCTCCGGCTTCTCCAAAGGCATTCCCCGGCGTGACGACAACCCCGGTGGTTTGCAACACATTGAGGGCGAAGTCGGTGGAAGTCATCCCCACAGTGACCGGAACCCACAAATACATCGTCGCTTTAGTGGGGGGGATTTTCCAGCCTAATTCGGCTAAGCCCGAAATGAGAAAATCTCGTCGTTGCTGATAGCGTTGCTGGACGCGAGTAATATATTCTTGGGGTAATCCTAGGGCAGTTTCGGCGGCTTTTTGGACGACCGAAAAAATCCCATAATCAAGATTGGTTTTCAGGGTGCGTAAACCTTGAATAATATCTGAATTACCGACCACAAAGCCCACTCGCCAGCCGGCCATATTATAGGTTTTCGACATGGTATGAAATTCTACGCCGATTTCTTTTGCCCCGGGAATTTCTAATAAACTGGTAGGTTCATAGCCATCAAAAGCAATTTCGGCATAAGCTAGGTCATGCACTAGCATAATTTCATAATGACGAGCAAAGTCCACAATTTCTTCAAAAAACTCTCTTGGGGCTGTGGCGGCGGTGGGATTATTCGGATAATTGAAGTAGAAAATTTTGGCTTTTTGGGCTACTTGTTCGGGGATAGAAGATAAATCAATTAACCAGTCTTGTTCGGCGCTTAGGGGGATAGGATAAAGGTTCGCTCCGGCGATCATGGGCCCGCGAAAATGGGCGGGATAGGAGGGAGAAGGCACTAAGATTAAATCTCCCGGATTAACGTATGCTAAAGCTAAATGAGCGAGTCCTTCTTTAGACCCCAACAAGGGTAAGGCTTCACTATCCGGATCGAGGTCAACTCCATAATGACGTTGATACCAACAAGTAATAGCTTTGCGAAAACTTGCTGTTCCTTCAAAGGGGGGATAACCATGATTAGGAGGATAAGCTAGGGCTGTGACGGCAGCATCAATTACGGGTTGAGGGGCAGATCCATCTGGGTTTCCCATTCCTAAATCAATTAAATCTAAACCTTGTTCCCTCGCACGAGCTTTGAGTTCATCCAAGCGGGCAAAAACGTAGGGAGGTAAGGCTCTTAGGCGGTCAGCACGGCTTTTAATCCAATCTACAGTCATTTTAGCGGGCGATTAAAATTCACGTAATCAATTATTTTCTCATGGAAGTGGCGGCTCTTTACTACTGTTTTAGCCTGAGTTGTTAGCTAAGAGCCATTTTTGATAGAAAAATTTCAGGGTTGATAGTCCCCGTCAGTATTGGGTAAGGTGCGTTACGCTGCGCTAACACACCCTACTGGACTACTTGTGTGAAGCGATGGCCTCTGTTGGCAAGCCATATTTAAGGATATGTAAGCCTTCAGGAGTACCGACATCAAAAATTAAGCATTCTTTTTCTCCGCGTTGTTTTCTGTCTCGGAGAATTTGGCTGATCCACTGACGAGAAAAGGGAACACCAAAATAACAAATTCCTGGCTCACGGTTGAGAACATCTAAGGCTAAAGCTTGGTTAGGGGTTGCCATCCAAGCATGAGTCATGATCATCACAGAGGTCTTAGGGTCTTTAAAAAGAGTATAACCCTCGACATAGACGAGATCGGGGTTTTTGGCCTGTTTGAGCAAATCTCTTTGAGCGAACATAAAAACGCCATGTTCTAGGAGTACCTCTTCAAAGCAATGATATTTCCATCCCTCTTTGAGTAGGTTAGGGGTATTTTTATATTCGTTGACGATTTTTTTGAGGTGGGGTTTGATGATGTGACGATGGGCTAGAAACAAGATGTAGCGTTTAATGGTCTGCCAAATGTCCTTTAACCAACCTTTAAAGTTTTTCAGTAACCAGAGGAAATCTTTGCTATCCCCAATGACATCATAGACACAAACGGCGGTAAATACACCGAGTATGATGGTGATGACCGTCACGATGAACTGAGGCAGTGACCAGTGGAGTAAAATTGTCAGTCCATAGACCGCTTGATAAGTGAAGGGAAGGATCAGCAGTAAAACACTACTGTAAAGCAGAGGAATAATGACGGGGTTAAAGGCTTTGCGATTCATGAGCGAGTGAGGGTGTTGAGGAAGGCTACAAAAAGTAAACAGTTCTTTATATTTATTAATTATCCTACACAACTGGTAACTTATCTATAGCAAATATCCTGATTTAGCGATAAAGCTAAAGTAAAATGTCAGTAAACCTCAGCCTTATACTGCCTATGTCTCTTAGAATTAAAGATTTAGAAAGGTTGCAAAGGGAAAACCCTGACTATCGGATGGAGTTGGTGGGAGGAGAAATTATTGTTATGAGTCCATCGGGATTAGAATCTGAAGAAGTCGCTACTGAAATTGCTCGAGTTTTGGCGAACTGGGTCAGACCTCGAAAGTTAGGACGAGTTTTAGGTTCTAGTGCGGGATATATCTTACCGAATAAAGATGAGGATGTACGCGCCCCTGATGTGTCTTTTATTCGCGCAGAAAAACTTAAGCGAACAACGCCAGATTATGCAAGAATCATTCCGGATTTAATTTTTGAGGTGAAATCTCAATCAGATTCGTTAAATAAATTACGAGAGAAAATACAGACTTTTTTAGCGTTGGGGACACAGGTAGGCCTGTTGGTTGACCCGAGAACTCAAACAATGGAAGTTTGCCGCTTAGGACAAGAAACAATTGTCTTAGGTGATGGAGATATTTTGACGGTAATGGATGTGTTGCCGGGTTTTGAGTTAGCGGTTTCTGAAGTTTGGGCCCCGGAGTTTGAGTAATAAAATTTTAGGAAATTTATGATAAATTAAGTAAGTTTGAGCTTGAATAATAATGTAGGGTGGTCAGATTAAAAAAGTTATCTTCCTTACTGGAGTGCGTGACTAAATTTTATTTTTAAGGCTACTGCCCTTGTCGAGTAAGCATTTTAGGCTTTGAAATACTAGCGGTATAAATTCCCAAAATCTTACCTGATAAAGGTTAGAGAAATTAAGCAGCTAAATTAGTCGCGCACTCCAGTTCCTTACCACAATTTTTAAGGATCTGCCCACCCTACAGAATACTTCAACCTATAGGGAAATTACTAAAATCTCTCTGTATCGAATTAAATAAAATGATCAAATCCCCATACTTTTTTAGCTAATTTAAGCAGGATTTCTTGCCTTTTGTTAATAGATATGGAAGTCCAATCATTAAAAACCTGGAGTTCAAGATCTGAAATAATACGATTTAATTGTGTATTGACTCCTACATTAGGTTTTTCGACTATAGACCGAGTTATTAATAATTGAGATTCTCGATATCCAGTTTTTTTATCTTCATAAACTTTGTCAGCGATAGAACTATTAATTGTTTTTTCTAAAAGAGTTAAATTTCCAATTTTCTTTACATAAGAATTATAGTCATCTGATTGATCAAAATTTTTTCTAACTTCAGTTGTTGGTGACTTGGGTAATATATGTTCAATATGTATCGATTTATCTAAATACCAACTCAAATCTTTACAATTATCATAAGCTTTTTCTTCAACGTATTGGGCTATTTTGGCCAAAATATAACGTAAACGAAACTTAGCAATATTAGAATCAGTTAGTTTAATAAATGCTAATTCAAAGTCATCAGATAATGATTGTAGTTGAAGATGAAATGTTTTTTGTATAAACTCCTCAAGTTCATTTTTTGTTTTAACATTTCTTAATTCTTTACTCCATTGTGAGAAAATACGAATTATATTTACGTCTTTGCGAGTAGTATTACGGGTTATTGTATACACAAATAATAAATTTTCAATGTGATAACAAAGATGAGTAAATAAATCTTTTTCTAAAAATCTGCCAGCAAGAAGCAAAATAAAATGCTGTTTTATTTTACCTTGAAGTTTTTGTATATTCTTTAAGTAGATGTTATCAGAACCATCAATATTTTTACCTTGAATAAAATTACAATAATGTACACTGGCACTGATTAAATTTTCAACAAACTGTAATGGTTCCTTCTTAATGTAATATTTCTCTCCGTTTTCAGTTATCCAATCATAAATTTCTTCTTCTGGAAAAGAATTATGCAAATCAACCTCGTAGTGAGACATAATATAGTATCTCAAAAATCGCATAGGAGATTCTTGGTTTTGTTGATAAATGTTATTAATTAATTGATCCCATTTTTGAGTTAGTTTTTGCCAATTTAA
Organism: Gloeothece verrucosa PCC 7822; assembly: GCF_000147335.1. Classification (NCBI taxonomy): domain Bacteria; kingdom Bacillati; phylum Cyanobacteriota; class Cyanophyceae; order Chroococcales; family Aphanothecaceae; genus Gloeothece; species Gloeothece verrucosa. The sequence continues at coordinate 1,780,356 of NC_014501.1, read as the reverse complement.
TTTTGATTCATAATTATTTGATGTATTGATAAACAAGTAATTTTTCAGAAGATCTATAGGTGTTAAGCCAACTCCGCGCTCATTAATAGTTTCAAAAACTCTAAGAGCATTTTTTAAATTAGGTGTTTCAATTCTAATGAGTTTTACTCTATTAGTAAAGAGAGAAGAAAATTGTTTTAATTCTTTAGTATTTTCATCAAACTTATTTTCTAAAAAATCTTGAATTGCTTCCCATGCTTCAAAAAGATTATTGGCTGAACTCGAAGCTTTTTTGAGAAAATTATCTAATTTTTGACCGTTAGCTATCGCTTCTAAAACTTTGGCTCCAGAACTATCATATTGTAGTGATAGACGATGTTGATGAATATCTTCACCAGTTCTCAAATCTTGAGCAACTCCAGTAATTAAATATTCTAATGACTGAGATTTTTCTCCTAATTTTAATAAAAAATCTCTAATAGCACAAAAAATTAAATAAATAGTTGTTAGTCTTTGTTGACCATCAATTAATTGAAATTTTCTATTAGAAGAGTTTTGCTCACGGAATACAACTATAGAGCCTAAAAAATATTCGGCATTTTCTGTAGGCTGTTCATGATCATATAATTCATAAAAAATATCATCAATTAATTTTATAACATTAGATCTTTGCCATACATACTCTCGCTGAAAATCGGGCACAGAATAAAATTCTCTAAACACATCAGCGATACTTAAGTTACTAGATTCAATTTTGGGTACAGTTGACATATTTGACTTTAAAATAAATACCTATGAGTCTTGATTGTATTATAACACTTGACTTATATTCCATAGAAGATCAACAAAATTCGAAGCATCATTAAAACTTTAATTTTAAGATTTGAGAGGCCATACCCGCCATCAAAATAGCTTTCACTATATCAAAAAGTATATGTAGGCTGGGCAGAGGAGACAACTTATATCCTTGAGGAAAAAATAGAAAATTCTGCTCACCCTACGAGCATTTAATTTTTAACTGATGGTGGGTAGAATAGAAAAACTATCTTTTTTACCACCATTTTAAGCACCTGCCCACCAGACAAAATAAAAAGGTGGGCAAATGCCCACCCACTGAAAACTCAGTTAACGAGTATTAAACCCTATTGCTGACCGGCTTCAACTTCAGCGACCATTAGGATAGTCTTGAGAACAGAATCAGGATTCAAACTCATCGAGTCTATACCGAGTTCAACGAGGAACTTAGCAAACTCAGGATAATCACTCGGCGCTTGTCCGCAAATCCCGATTTTCCGTCCGTTGGCCTTTGCTGTTTCGATCGCCAATTTAACCATCCGCTTGACACCTTCATTGCGTTCGTCGAACAGGTGAGCAACTAACGCAGAGTCACGGTCTAACCCCAAGGTTAACTGAGTTAGGTCATTTGACCCAATAGAAAAACCATCAAACACTTGAGAGAACTCATCAGCCAGGATAACATTACTCGGCAGTTCGCACATGACATACACTTGCAAACCATTAACACCGCGTTCTAAGCCATGTTTAGCCATTTCTTCCAATACCCGCCGTCCTTCATCCGGAGTGCGGCAGAAAGGAATCATTGGTATAACATTGGTTAAACCCATTTCATCGCGTACCATCTTGAGGGCCTTACATTCTAAGGCATAAGCTTCACGGTAATTCGGGTCATAGTAACGAGATGCACCACGCCAACCAATCATCGGGTTTTCTTCTTTGGGTTCAAATTTACTACCGCCCAAGAGGTTAGCATATTCGTTAGATTTGAAATCAGACATCCGCACGATGACCGGTTTGGGATAGAACGCCGCCGCGATCATAGCAACACCGTGAGCCAATTTATCTACGAAGAATTGAGGTTTATCTTCATAGAGTTTGGTCAGTTGGGCTATTTGTGCTTTAACGCTTTCATCTTCCAACTCGTCAAATTTAATTAAAGCTAAGGGGTGCGCTTTGATGTGGTTGGCGATGATAAATTCTAAACGGGCTAACCCAACGCCTTCAGCCGGAATATTCGATAAGGAAAATGCTTGCTCTGGGTTGCCGATATTCATCAAGATATTAGTACGGGTAGTTGGCAAGTCATCTAACTTGGTTTCCCGTATTTCGTAAGGCAGCAAGCCAGAAAAGACGTGCCCTTCATCCCCTTCAGAACAGCAGACGGTTACCTCTTGACCCGTTTTGATGGCTTCGGTGGCATCCCCACAACCGACAATGGCCGGAATACCCATTTCTCGGGCAATGATAGCGGCATGACAAGTGCGTCCTCCTTGGTTAGTGACGATGGCACTCGCTTGCTTCATGATCGGTTCCCAGTCTGGATCAGTCCGGTTGGTAACCAGAACTTCCCCGGGTTTAAAATCATTGATCTTAGAAACGTTAAGAATAACGTGAGCTTTACCTTGACCGATGGCTGCTCCCACACTCCGCCCTGTTGTTAATATCTTGCTGTGTTCTTTGAGTTCATAAGATTTAAGAACGTTGTCGGCTTTTTGAGATTGTACGGTTTCGGGTCGGGCTTGTACAATAAATAAGTCTCCGGTTAAACCGTCTTTTGCCCATTCAATGTCCATCGGGGTGTAAGTCCCACGTACATTTGAATAGTGTTCTTCTATTTGAATGGCCCATTTACCGAGGGTTAGTATTTCATCATCGGTAATGCAATATTTTTGCCGCTCGGGTTCGGGTACTTCAACGTTTTTGGTGAGTTTAGAACCGCCGATGTCATAGACCATTTTGATCGCTTTACTGCCGAGCCGCTTTTCTAGGATCGGTCTCTTGCCATCTTTAAGAGTGGGTTTAAAGACGAAATATTCATCAGGGTTGACTGCACCTTGTACCACGTTTTCTCCTAACCCGTATGCCGCCGTAATTAATGCCGCATTTTTAAAACCGGTTTCGGTGTCGATGGAGAACATGACACCAGACGAGGCCAAGTCAGAACGCACCATTTTTTGAACCCCTACGGAGAGTGCTACCGCGAAGTGATCAAAACCATTGTGTTGCCGATAGGAGATGGCGCGATCAGTAAATAGGGAAGCGAAACATTTATGACAAGAGTCTAAAACCGCTTTTACCCCTTGAACGTTGAGATAGGTTTCTTGTTGTCCTGCAAAACTGGCTTCGGGTAAATCTTCGGCTGTGGCACTGGAACGAACAGCTACGTCAACGTTTTGGCTTTGAATTTCACATTCTTGTCTGTCTTCTGCTTCCAATTGATCACAAACACTGGCATCATAGCCATAGCGTTCACATAAACGCCGATAAGCAAGGGTAATGGCGTTGTTGAGGTCTTCTGGGAATGGGGTATTGAGAATTAATGATCTTGCTCGTTTTCCTCTTTCTTGTAAGTTCCTGACATTATTTACATCTAGGTCCTTAAATAATTCTCGTAATTTCGCTTCGAGTCCGGCTGATTCTATAAAATGACGATAAGCATAAGCTGTGGTCGCAAAACCTGTTGGTACATTAATTCCTTTGGGCATTAGTTGTTGAATCATTTCTCCTAAAGAAGAGTTTTTCCCACCAACTAAGCCGACATCTTTAGTTCCTACTTCTTCAAACCATAAAATTAATGCTTGTTCTCTAGAGGTGTTAGCTGAGTCTTGTCTAACTGTTGTAACCATAAGTATTTACCCCTAAGTTTCTAGTATTTAGTTTAGCGAGATTGATTGTAACAAGTAAGTCTTTTTATGAATTATTTACAAGTAGCAACTTTTCTTCAAATATCCTTCTTTTTTCGGTAAAAACTTCAATTAAATCTTTAAGAAACTCTTAAATACGTCCCTGAGATGATACAATATCTAATGGGTTTTTAAAACATTTTCTGTTGTCACTCTCTAAACTATTCGCTATTTTAAGTTTAATTAAATTTCCTTGACAAACTCCATCAAACAGTTTTTTTTTCTAGACAACAATTCTAAAGAAAAAGTTTAAAAAATGTTGGTTGTTAACTAATGTTAAACCAAAACCCCTTTAAGGGCTAAGGTGAATTAAGGATTTTAAGCATTAATTGAAAGGTTTGACCACTTAGTTGTTAAGACTGGCCTGCGATTTTAAGCGGCGAAAACGATCTGAGTAGCTTTTCATGATCTGAAGCGAAAACATCGGTGTTTGATGAACAGCATAGAGAAAACGCTGACGGTCTAAAAATCCTAATTGGGTGTCTGTCACGGCGATCGCTGTAGAAGTCCTCTGAAAATCTGAGTGAATTAAGGCTCCTGTGCCAAATACATCGCCACTATAAAGGGTTTCTATCACTTTTCCATTTACCCACATTTGCACCTCTCCTTCAATAATCCCATACATCACATCCCCTAGGTCTCCTTCTCTAAAGATGATCTGGCCTGCATAAAAGGTCATAGGGGAAGGGGCTTTTTGAAAGAGTTCTATTGTTCTAACCGGTTCTAACATTTTTCGATCAGCCATTAATACTCTATTAAAGTTATATTTCATTTAAGTATATATTAATTTTAGGTTAAAATCAATTCGCTACTCTTTTAAATAACGGTGATGGTTGAGTTTAATTTGTCGGGTTGCCTTTTGGGTTTAACTTTACTATTAAGAATCTGTGATTTGTTACTCGTGAGACTTCCTAGGGGTACTCGAGTGCGAGTTCATTATCCTAAGTACGCAGCCGGTTTCATGGGCATTATTCAAGGCCGCGAAAAAGGAGCGAGTCGCTGGTTAGTTAAGTTACAAAACGATTCTTTCCAAGACAACCCTGAACCTATGATTTTATCTTTAGACTTATCGGACTTTCAAATCGTTGAATTACCAGATTTTAAACCAAATTAGTGTTTGAGCGGGTTAATCTAGAGCTTAGGCTAAATTAATTGTTTTTTTTGAGTTTAGGATTTTTTAGCCATTAGACTTATTTTTATAAATTTTATGAAGCTTATTTGAAGTTTTTAACGGCTTCCAAAAAAACTTGATTTGTTGATCAGCTTCTTCAGGGGTTATTTGCCCCTTGTTTTCTAGATGAGAAATATAGATAATTTTCTGATAAAATTCTTGAATATTGACCTTAAACTCTAGATTAGAAGGCATGGGTTTTTGAGGAGATGAGTTTTTATTATTCCTTTTCATGGTCTTGTTAGGGTTTTTGTCTAGAAAAGTTCGATTTTAAGGGTAACAACCTATCAAATTAGCTTGATTTCTGGGGTGGGATTGAAAACTTTATCTCACCTCAACACCAGGCGAGTTTTTATGATATGTCAAAAAAACTTTACTTTTGCTAGTTAAGCTAACATTGTCAGGAAATGATAATATTTCAAGTCCCATTTTTCCTATAGCTAATCTATGAGTAAACTACAATTCCCACTGTTCGGATGTTCCCTACACACAAGGAAAATTGTAATGATCAAGGCGATTAACCATATTTAAATTTTGGGCAAATTACACTAATCTAATCTTCTGCAACATCAGTCAACTGTTGTTCCTTGAGTACAGTAGGTGGTTTAAAGGCGAGTAATCGCCCTTGTTTAAGCCGCTTGACACCACTGAGAGTAATTAAAGTTAACAAAGAACCAATTAAACCGGTTTCCCATAAACCGCAGCCAATGGCAGCACCTAATCCGGCTGCAATCCAAATGGAAGCGGCAGTAGTTAAACCACGCACTTTAGGACGTTCTATAGCAGGAGAAGATTGTTGTAAAATCAGTCCTGCGCCAATAAAGCCTACTCCTGTAGTGACTCCCTGTATAGTACGACTTAAGGCATTAGTGGCGGCATAGGGGCTATCTCCTTCTGCTTGCAGTGGCATCATCACGAATAAAGCCGCTCCTAGACTAACTAACATAAAGGTTCTCATGCCGGCTGGTCGTCCTCCTTTCTGCCGATTAACTCCGATGACACAACCTACCAGCAAAGCTAGTGTTAGCCGAAAAGTAATCTGTAGCCAGTCATTGTGGTTGATAAACATTACACTCATCGCTCAAACTCCTTGTCTAGCGGCAACCGCCAAATTTTTTACCGATATGTCTATCAGTTTATCGTAAATTAATGTTTAATTAACAAACGTTTAAGATTAAGTATTTTACATTTCAAAACACCTAGAGTGCTTTATTGGTGTCCAGGTACTTAGCGGTTCTCAAGTTGAGGAGTTATAGTTTCTGTTAGTAAATTATCCAAAATTGATGACTGCAAGGAGTAAGAAAATATCAAGCAAAAACCGAAAAGATTGAAGTTTTTCAAGTCCTCGCTTAAACCAGGTTTCTAGGAGTTTTTACTTATGAGCAATGAGTGAGGAGTGAGCCAACTATCCCAATTTTAGAAAAACCGTCAAAATATAGTTGACGATGCAGGACTTAAGGGTTTATGATTAACAAAGTGAGTGAAAAAAAAGTGTTTTGAGTTAGGTTAAAACAAGCTTGAAAACGTTGAAAAGCCGCTCAAAAAAAACACAAAAAGGCTCACTCATGGGTAAAAAATTCCCAAGAGCCGCGAAAATTTCCTGAGAAAAAATTTTTAATTTATCCCCAAAGGCAGGGCAACAAAAGGCTAGAAACCCCAGAAATGTGTCCGGCTTATCAGAACTTTTTCAGTAAATTAAGTTATCCTGGGAAGAGTTCATGACTAGAAGGAATAAAGATGGCAAGCTCAACTGCATTTTCAAGTGGTCAAACTGGAGAAGATCGTGAAGTTTGGATCTCTTTAAAAGAAGCGATCGCTGCTAGTTCAGGTTTTAGACGTTGGCAAGCTGAAAAAATGGTCAGTGATGTACTTCTTGAGCCAAAAGACCTTGACGAGCAAGTTTATGCGTATTTAAAAGAAACCCTCAATACTTTAGCTTATTAAAATTTGGGTAAACGTTTAGCAATATTATCAATACTGCGATAAGCATCTACCAAACGATCCCCTTCTACATTAACTTCGGAAGTGGGATAATTTTCCAATACTTCAATTAAGCGAACATTGTTATCGGGTAAAGCCGAACTAACCAAGGCGCTACGTAAAGCTTGACGGCTAGATCTTTTACTCGGTGTATGGATCACCTCGCTAACTTGATCGAGTAAAAATTCTCCAGGGAAACTATTGAGAATTTGTGATAGTACCACACCATCCACCTTAACCGGATCAGTTAAAGCTTGTCGCAGTTGCTCAGGATTTTTTTTAGCCAACACCAAATAAGCTTTTAAAGACGAGGAGAGTTCACCGGTTTTAACAAAATTGCTCAATTCAGGCACAGAAATAGACTCTCGTAAAACACTATATTTCAAAATGATCGTTTCAGCAGCCTCAGCAACAGGTGCGATAAACCATAAAAGGCCAACCATCAAGCCGCTTAAAGGGAGGCGAAGCTTAAAGCCAACAGGAGGAGAGAAGAACAATTTAAACATGGCAAAAATCGAGAATAGATTGAGCAGTGATGTGAGGCTGTTCCAAATGAGGGACATGGCCACAATTTTTTAGCCAAATTAAGCGGCTATTGCCAAGGGCGGCTTGAAAACGAGCAGCATCTTTTATTCCCAAGATTTGATCATTTTCACCCCATAAAATCAAAGTTGGCTGCTTAATCTTTGGGAGTTGTTCACTAAAACAACCATAACCGCCACTTTTTGTAAAAGAAATTAAGGCTTGACTCCAGCCAGTACATTTCAAGTGTAGCGCAGCACAGAGTTGAGCATCTTGATTAGCCAAACTTTTATCATAATAAGCCGCGCGACTAATATTTTGTCGTACTTGAGGATTACTCAAAAAAGCCGTAGCCAAAGAATCAAAAGGAGGAAACATCAACTTACCAATGACCGGGCTCTTCGTCATACCAGCACTATCAATCAGAACCAATTGCTCGACTACTTCAGGATAAGTGAGAGTAAAATCAATCGCCGTTGCTCCTCCCATAGAAGCCCCCACTAAAATTACAGGTTGTCCAATGAGAGTCTTCCAGAAATAATACAGATGAGTTTTAATCGCCGATGGAGAAATCGAAAGTCCTGCCACACGTTCTGTAAAGCCAAAGCCTAACAAATCCAGGGCCCAAGTTTCTTGTTGAGCCGCTAATGGGGGTAACAGCCGACGAAATTCTAAAACCGAGCTATCAAAACCATGAAGCAGTAAAATTGGTGTGCCGCCACTGCCGCCGTTAACATAAGTTGTCGCAATCGGTAGAGGGCACAAAGGCGTTACAATCGGCTGACATTGAATTTGTTGAGCTAGAGTAATGGAAGTAGATTCTATCAGGTTTTCAGTTTCTCGAGGCAGGAAAGACATAAATTAATGAGTAATTGTTATTTTGATATCAAAACCGAACTCAGACAATAGTTATTATAGAAGAAGAACGCAAACCCTCAAAGGTCGATTATTTATCAAGTGCTTAAAATGATCCGTTTATCTTAATCACATTTCTGAGCCAACTCATCACCAAAGGCGTATTTCTTTGCGTCCTTTGTTGCTTAGCGCGAAATTAAAAAAACTTTAAAACAAAACCTTATAACTTAAATTTTCAGTTATTACCCATCCATCATGCCCAAAAACCAAGTATTTTCCCCTCCCAAAATTTCTCAAGTTACACAAGGACTAATTTGCCTAATTTTTGCTTTAATTTCTGTCTCTTCAGCGTCAATTTTAATCCGATTGAGTCAACAGGAAATAAGTTTTACAGCGACCATATTTTATCGCTTATTTTTGACAGCTTTAGTATTAGGAATCTGGAAAACAATCAAAGCTCAAAAACCGCTTTTGAGTCAACTCTCTAATTTATCTCGAGAAAATTTAAAAGTAATAGGCCTATTAACCGCCGCCGCCATTTGTGTCACCACTGACTTAACCATTTGCTCTTGGTGCTTGACTCAGACGAGCGTAGCGAATGTGACAATTCTGGGTAATATGTCACCTTTATTTACGACTTTTGGCTTGTGGTTATTGTGGCGAAAACCCTGTGATCGCCGAATGTTAATAGGTATTATTATTGCCATTGGGGGAGCCGCCGCGATCGTCTTAGATGACTTTAGTTTGGCTAGTCATAAATTGAGCGGGGATTTAGCCTCTCTTGGTTCAGCAATCGCTTTTGCGGTTTATCTGATCATTATCGAACGACTGCAAAACCAATTTAACACTTCCTCGATTGTCTTATACACCTGTGGTTTAGGCAGTATTTTTCTGTTACCAATAGCTTTATTGAACCAAGAAACAATAATTCCTGATTCTTGGCATGGATGGTTATCCGTAATCGCCTTAGCCCTAATTTGTCAAATCATCGGGCAAAGTTTACTGGTTTCCAGCCTAAATTCTTTATCTTCCGAGCTTGTCGCTGTTTCTCTTTTATTAGAACCCATTCTCGCCGGCTTAGGAGCTTGGATTTTCTTTGCAGAAAGCTTGAGCCTATCGAACTGGGCCGGCTGTGTCATTGTCTTATTAGGACTGTATTTAGCTATTTCTAGCCCATCTGCCCTTAAAAAAGAGCTTTCATTTGAGGTGGACTAGCATTACTCAGGATCAGACCCCGAATTTGTTTCCGACTGCTCTTTAGGAGGTATATTTTTAAGTTTGGTGGGCTTTAAAACAACGCCTTTAGGTTTCTCAGAAGCGGGGGGTTTCTCGCTAGGGAAAGATCTTTGAGCAGTGTAGGGTTTATCTGAGGCAGAAGAGATAACCTTTTTTTGAAATCTTCGGTTATCGCCACTACTACTATCCCGATTATCCCGATAATCCCGATTATCCCGATAATCCCGATTATCTCGATTATCTCGATTATCTGTTTCTGTTGACACAGGTTTGACGGGTCTTTTGTATCTAGGGATAGTTTGCGTCGGGGATTCAAGGTCTTCCACCCAGCCAAAACATTCTCGACTCGGGATAAACTTAAAGCGAGCTTGGATAAACCACCTTGGCGGTAATTGATCCTTGGGAATTTTAGGATTGAAGCGAAAAGGTCGAATATCTTCTTCAGTGCGTCGCATTAATACCGGTAAGTGAGTCGCTTTAAACTTCTCAGTGGGATCAACGGCATTGGCGTTACGATACACCGAAATAACAGGTGTTTTAATTTGAGGTAAAAACTGCCAAATTCCCTTAAAAATAAAAATACCGGGTTCTGTCTCCTGATCCGGGAAGGGGGTTGATAACCACGCTACCACTTGAAAGGAGATGATCATATCTGCACGAGGAATAATCAGAATTTTTGGGTAAACCTTTAAATATAGAGGCACATCAGGAGCATTTTCAAACTGTTTCAACCAAGCTCTGTATCGATGGCGAAGGATAAACAGTTTGTATTCTTGTCGGCCTAGTGAAATGCAAAACTGTCCTTCTTCCGTTTTGGTAACCTTTCCATAGAGAGTCCCAATCGCTTGAAAGAAAGTCGGTTGCTCGTAGTCGTCTGGTAAATCTTCTTCTAGAGCTTGTTCTAGATCGGGTTCTAGTTCTTGTGCATCATCTTGTTCATCTAAATCATCTACTTCTGACAAAGAAATCTCTGTCTGCTCTACAAAATTGTGCTGTTTTGGTTCAGGCGGATTTTCTGGATTGGTCGGACTTTGACTCTGTTTACGGACGCTAGGCATTTTAACACAGGGGAAGAAGTTCAACTTAATTCTAGTTTACAGCTATACTTATGCAAGTAAAGACGGGTAAAAAAAACCCGTCAGATCATTTTAAACGTTTCAGGGTTGTTTATGCTCTGCCTAAAAGTGTTTGGTCTTTTTTTTATTCGGATTTAGATCAAGCTTACCAGCAATTCATCACAACACAAGCCCTTTGAGAAAATTGACCCCAATCATTTATGTATACCCGTATACCTGTCAAGTTACCCCAAGATTCTTATGATATTGTGATCTGCTCCGCAGCACCTCACGCACGAGCTAGTTTATCCCAACTCGCTGATCAGATCTCTCCTCTTAATTTAGGCAAAAAAGTTTTGCTAGTCTCTAATCCCCAAATTTATGAGTATTATGGGGAGAGCGTCGTTAACTGTTTAATGGCGGCAGGATTTGTGGTGACTACTCATCTTATTCCTGAAGGAGAAATTCATAAAACTTTAGATTCTATTACTCAAATTTATGATGCGGCACTAGAAAATTATTTAGAGCGTTCCTCCACAATGATCGCTTTAGGAGGAGGAGTCATTGGCGATATGACCGGGTTTGCTGCCGCCACCTGGTTAAGAGGAATTCCTTTTATACAAATTCCTACCTCTCTTTTAGCGATGGTAGATGCTGCTATAGGTGGCAAAACCGGCGTTAATCATCCTAAAGGAAAAAACCTCATCGGTGCTTTTCATCAACCCCGTTTAGTTTTGATCGATCCTACCGTTTTAAAAACTCTCCCAGTGCGAGAATTTCGCGCCGGAATGGCAGAAGTGATTAAGTATGGTGTGATCTGGGACCAAGCGTTATTTAATCACTTAGAAGCCGCAGAAAGATTAGATAATTTTTCTGAGATTAATCAGGAGTTATTACAAACTATTGTTACGCGCTCTTGCCAAGCTAAAGCTGATGTGGTAAGCAAAGATGAAAAAGAGTCCGGATTACGAGCTATTTTAAATTATGGTCATACTATTGGGCACGCCATCGAAAGTTTAACCGGATATAGCCAAATCCTACACGGGGAAGGCGTAGCGATGGGAATGGTGGCTGCCGGCAGAATCGCCGTTAAACTCAATATGTGGAGTGAACAAGCCGCTTTGCGTCAAGATGCTTTAATTAAAAAGGCAGGACTGCCTACAGAAATTCCGGCGGGTGTGGATGCTGAAGCAATTATTCAAACCCTACAAACTGATAAAAAAGTCAAGGCGGGTAAAGTTCGCTTTATTTTTCCTCAAGAAATTGGCACAGTTACCATTACTGATCAGGTTACATCGGACCTGATTCGGGAAGTTTTGGCCGAGGTGACTTGTCAAGCTTAAGCGGCTAAGATGAAAAACTGCACCTTATTTTTTGTCCATTATGCGATGATTTGATGGGCAATTTTTATCTGTTTGAAATTATGAGAACCAACAAATTAGTCAAACCTTTTTTGAAGTGGGCCGGAGGAAAAAGACAATTAATTGCTGAAATTAGCAAATATATAGCAAAATTTAGAGAAAATACCACCTATTATGAACCTTTTGTAGGAGGAGGCGCTCTTTTATTTCATCTACAGCCCAAGAAAGCGGTTATTAATGATAGTAATTCGGAATTAATTAACTGCTATGAAGTGATTAGAGATTCTGTAGAGGAATTAATTGAAGATTTAAGGCAACATAAAAATGAACCAGACTATTATTATGCTATCCGAGCATGGGATAGATCCCCTGATTATAAAGAAAAACCTCCCATCCAACGGGCATCAAGAATTATTTTTCTCAATAAAACTTGTTATAATGGACTATTTAGAGTTAATTCTCAAGGACAGTTTAATGTTCCTTTTGGAAGATATAAAAAACCTAATATTTTAGATGATGGGGTACTGAGAGCTATTCATAAGTATTTGAATGAAAATCAAGTAGAGATTCTTAATCAAGATTTTCAAGAAGCAGTTACAACCGCTCAAAAAGGAGATTTTATCTATTTTGATCCCCCTTATGATCCTGTTTCGGATACGGCTTCTTTTACTGGATATGATGTCAATGGTTTTGATAAAAATGAGCAAGAGCGGCTTAAGTCAACAGTTGATGACTTAACTCGACGAGGATGTAAAGTCTTGTTAAGCAATGCGGATACGCCTTTTATTAGAAATTTATACAAAGATTATAATAGAGTTACTGTAGCGGCTTCTAGAGCTATTAATTCTAATGGGCTAAAACGGGGGAAAATTTCTGAAGTTTTAGTCATGAATTACAGTGCCGCTCAAAACGAGGACAAATTAGAAAAACTCCACACTGAACCTATATTTAGAGTCAGTGTGGCAAAATCTTAAAAAGATTTATTTCTTGATATCTTTAGCCATTTTACGGAACATATCCATGCTGTCATCAGCACTGCGGCGAGCGGAATTGGCCGCACTTGTCTGAGAAGACTCGGAGGTCGTATCAATAGCTATCGTTTCACCTTTAGCTAGTGCTTTTTTGAGGGAAGAAATTTCTGCAATGACTTCTGTCCCAGCGCCTTTAAGCGTTTTGGGAAAGCTTCTTTTTATCTTGTACGCTTTCCGCATAAATTCGATATTGCCAAGAGATTTGGCATCGTCCGGCTCTAGAAAGAAAGCTCCGCTTTTTCCGTTGCCATTGGACTGTGTTGGTTGCTCGGGTTCGTCAACATACTTTGTCTTACCACCAATGCCAAAAAATCCTGCCATTGACTTTTTTTATCTCCTGATGTTTGAGTTATGTTTATGTATGTAAAAGTTTATCAAGTTTTATGAAAAAAAATGAAAATTTGTCGCTTAATGTTAAGGTTTCTTGACAAACTCGCACAACTTAAAACATAACTTGAGAGGAGCGAAGCTGATGAAGGTCTAATTCAGATAAACGTTGATAAGGCTGCTCAATTAGCCCGCGACCTCGTAAAAAACCTGTATTAGCCCCTGGACAGAGATAATTAAGAGTCTGCTCCGTAAAGCGTTCTCGAATAGCCGCGACACTTCGCAATTGTCGTAACCAGTGAAAAGTCTTAGCGGTTCGTAGAGGAACAGGATATCCTTGTTGATTAGGTAATAAATGTCGTCCCGAGAAGAGAACGCCGCCATGCTGACTCCAGTATAAACAAGAAGACCCCGGAGAATGGCCTGAACTCCAAAAACCATAAGCCGAAGAACCGAGCGTAATTTCGCGCTCAAATGGGGTAACGGGAACTTCTGGGAGCAAATAAGCTTCTTGTTCTTGGATGACAACTTCACAATTGAGAACAGATTGCATTGAAGCGAGATGTTGACTAATAGCACCGCGATGGGTGACAAACAGCCATCTAACCCCATACTGAGTTAAAAATTGTTGATTAATTTCTTCCCAAGCCGGACAATCGATCAGGATGTTACCAGCCTTTTCTACAATAAAATAAGAAGTCCCCCCCAATATATCTCTATTGGGAGGAAAAGCATACAATCCCTCCAAAATTAATCTTGGGGGTTTAGAGCGTTTAGTTTCTACCAAAGGTTCAATCATGATCAAGAGGAGTATTCCAGGTGTGGTGTTGGTTAGAATGATATGAGATGGATTATTAATGATTTTAAGGGCCGAACCTTATTTTTACTGATTATTCTCTGAAACGATAGCTCCTCTAATAACAAAGTATCTTTGAAAACGTTAGTTATCTACAACGCATTAGGCTGTTTAATATGGAAATTTGGTTGCTTCTAATTATAATCGGTTTTATTACTTACTATCTCTTGCAGCGTCATGTTGCCAAAATTACCCAAACTCCTATTTGGCTGATTTGGCTAGTCATGATGATTTTTCCGATTATTTGGGGGATTTGGTGGCAAGTCTATGGAGAAGATAAACCCATTCCTCCTTTGCTGTTATTTGGCCCATTTATCCTTTGTCCTTTATTGTATAGCTGGTTAATCCAGATCGGACGACCTAAAACAGGAGCCAACGAAACAAACACAGAAATCACCCCAAATAATGAACCCACGCCGCCGCCAGCTAACACCCCGACAGTTCGTCCAATAACAGTTGATGAAGAAAAAGAACTTAGAGATTGTTTTCCCTGGGGAGTTTATTATTTACAACAAATAGACTATCGTCCTCAAGCGATTCTCTGTCGCGGCAAATTAAGAGCGGTACCTGAAGTCGCCTATAAAACCATTAAGGAAAATGTAGAAAAAGTTTTTGATGATCGCTTTATTGTTCTGTTTCAAGAAAGTTTACAAGGGCAACCCTTTTTTGCTTTAGTGGCTAATCCTTGGTCAAAAACGAACCAGCCGCTAGACAGTCAACCCCTCAACCGTCCTCTTTTTGCCCTATCATTGCTTTTAATTACTCTGTTTACGACGACAGTCATCGGGACAGAAATTAGTGGGGTCACTCCTCAACAATTAGAGGCTAATCATAGCTTAATTTTGCAAGGGCTGCCTTATAGTTTAGGGCTGATTACTATTTTAGGAATTCATGAATTTAGCCATTATCTAGCGGCTGTTTATTACAAAATCAAGGCCACTCTACCCTATTTTATTCCTATTCCTTTTTTCTTAGGCACTTTTGGCGCATTTATTCAAATGAAATCGCCGGTTCCCCATCGTAGAGCGTTGTTTGATGTAGCTATTGCAGGTCCTTTAGGAGGGTTTCTGGTCACTTTGCCGCTACTGCTGTGGGGACTCACCCTATCTCAAACCGCTCAGATTAACCCAGAAAATACCAGTTTATTGAATTTTAAAGCCCTTGATCCCAGATTTTCCTTGCTCTTTGCTGTGCTGAGTAAAATCGCTTTAGGAAATCAATTGAGCGAAGGGGTAGCCATTGCGCTCCATCCTTTAGCGGTAGCTGGATATATCGGTTTAATCGTTACTGCTCTGAATTTAATGCCTGTTGGACAACTAGATGGGGGTCATATTGTTCATGCTATGTTTGGTCAGAAAACCGGCATTATTATTGGTCAATTAACACGCCTTTTGGTGTTTGTTTTGGCCATGATTAAAAGTGAGTTTTTGCTCTGGGCAATTATTTTATTATTCATGCCATTAGTGGATAATCCCGCCCTAAATGATGTGACAGAATTAGATAATAAACGAGATTTTTTAGGGTTGTTTTCTTTGGCTTTATTAATTAGCATTCTCTTGCCAGTACCCGCAGCAATTGCTCAATGGTTAAGTCTTTAAACTTAGACAATAATTTGTATAAAAAAATACAGATAATCTCCAGAAAGATTGACCCTAAGAGGGAGAAATTAAACAATAAAACTCGTTAAGATCAAGCTAGAGTGACAGTATCTTAACAATCTCAAGTAGCGCTATGACAGCCACTTTATCTAGTCCCCTCTCCCTCGCCTCTTGGTTAGGTGACGAAGCAGAAAGTTTACTGACTTATGAGGCAAAAGTTCCTAAAAGCTTACTGCATTTACCCGGAGCGGATTTTATCGAGAGAGTTTTCGCCCACAGTGATCGCAATCCTCAAGTGCTGCGTAGTCTCCAACAATTGTACTCTACAGGAAGATTAGCCAATACCGGATATTTATCGATTTTACCAGTGGATCAAGGAATCGAACATTCGGCGGCGGCTTCTTTTGCCCCTAACCCCATCTATTTTGACCCAGAAAATATTGTTAAGCTTGCCTTAGAAGGAGGATGTAATGCTGTTGCCACCACTTTAGGGGTTTTGGGCCTAGTATCTCGTAAATATGCCCATCGAATCCCTTTTATTGTTAAGCTTAATCACAATGAACTGCTCACTTTTCCTAATGGTTCAGACCAGATTATGTTTGCTAGTGTAGAGCAAGCCTGGAATTTAGGGGCTGTGGCAGTAGGTGCAACTATTTATTTTGGCTCAAGCGAGTCGGATCGTCAAATTCAAGAAGTAAGTCAAGCGTTTGCTCATGCTCATGAATTGGGAATGGTGACGATTTTATGGTGTTATTTACGCAATAATGCTTTTAAACAAGATAAAGATTATCATTTGGCGGCTGATTTAACCGGACAAGCTAATCATATCGGAGTCACCATAGAGGCAGATATCATTAAACAAAAACTGCCAGAAAATAACCGAGGTTATGAAGCGGTTGCTAATGCTACCGGTGAAAAATATGGAAAAACTGATGAAAGAGTTTATACTCAGTTAAGCTCAGATCACCCGATTGATTTGACTCGTTATCAAGTGCTTAATTGTTATTGTGGCCGGGCCGGTTTGATTAATTCTGGTGGCGCTTCGGGAAAAAATGATTTTGCTGAAGCAGTGCGTACTGCGGTGATTAATAAACGGGCTGGCGGCTGCGGACTGATTTCCGGACGCAAAGCTTTTCAACGTCCGTTAGAAGAAGGAATTAAATTATTTCATGCTATTCAAGATGTTTATCTTTCTTCTGAAGTGACTATTGCTTAAGCGCCCAGAATATGAAAAATATAGCACAATATTTTCTCTAACCTCAATTTTTGTGCTAGAATTCGTTAATAAACACACTGTTGAAATACAGAAGCACAAGCGCCCAGTAACCTCAAAAAGCGAAAATCATTAGGGGCTACAATTAAGCGCAACATCAAACAAGATTAGCTTTAAGCTAAGTCTCACAAACAGAAAAAACAAAAGTAAAGCCAAGCTCTAATAGAGTGAGGTATTAAAGGTAATTAGATACGCCTTTGTCGTGTTTTCGGCGACATAAAGAATTCCTATCCGTCGAGGCGGTGGGGTTATTCAATATATACTTATAATCTGAGTTGATCTCCTATGATTGTTAGTTAGATAGGGGAACAGTTATGAATAAGATTAACACGAACA
This sequence comes from Gloeothece verrucosa PCC 7822, assembly GCF_000147335.1. Taxonomy (NCBI): domain Bacteria; kingdom Bacillati; phylum Cyanobacteriota; class Cyanophyceae; order Chroococcales; family Aphanothecaceae; genus Gloeothece; species Gloeothece verrucosa. The sequence continues at coordinate 1,763,075 of NC_014501.1, read as the reverse complement.
TTGATTATGGATTACTCGATAAGCTTTTAGCCGCACAGCAATGGGAGCAAGGCGAACTTGAAACCGCTTCTTTGATGCTAAAACTGATCGATAAAACTTACTGGTGGGAAATCAATAGCTACGATTTCCAAAAAGTTTCCCCCCAAGCCCTGTGTAAAATTAATACTCTTTGGCTACAGTATTCTGACGGTCGCTTTGGCTTTTCGGTTCAGAAAAATATCTGGGAATACCTAGCCAGTCAGTTTAATTATGAAAGTGAAAAGCAATTTGGCGAATTGCTTGGGTGGCGCAAGGGGGGATACTGGTTGAGCGGCACAGATTTAATCTTTGATTTGTCTGCGCCGATGGGACATTTACCTGGGTGGGGATTGCTGATTTTTTGGTTAGGATTGCCTGTGGCTAATGCTTTTTTAGAAAGACTCTGTAACTGTGAGTTTTCTCGCTCTAAATTTCAACGAACCTCATCATCCAGCTTTCTGTCCTGTTCTTGAACATTTTCAGAATGGGTTAAATAATTCCCATTCCCTTTCATAAGTTTGAATCATAATCTTACAAGATTACTTGATTGCCGCTTGCTCTTGGCTTTTTTCATCTAAGTCTAAACGGTTAAATTCATCAATGCTTAAAATCTCATAAAAATCCTGTGGATAACTTTTTTCAATACATCTTATCCATTGGGTTACTGCTCGTTTTTTTTTCAGCGTCTGGGAGTGGAAAAATTTTATCCCCAGCTACCTATTCCTTGAAGAACTTTTAAATCTTCTTCATCTAACTGTTCAGGAACGCCACTACGAATTAACTCAGAAAAATCCTCATTAGGAACCATAAAACAGATAGCATATAATCGTCCTGAACCCACATTTCTAATTTCATGAATACCTGTCGGACGAACTAACAAACTATCCCCAGGATGTAAAGGAATATTTTTTCCATCACAGATAGCCATTCCTTCTCCTTTGAGAATAAAAAACATTTCTACAGCGAAATTATGGCGATGAGTGGGAGTGCTTCCCCCAGGATCAAAAATTTCTACACAAACCGTTAAAGAATCATCCGCCGAAGTAGAATCAAAGACGATCGCTAGACGATTGGTATCGTGGGGACTAATTCGAAAGACTTGATAGTCTTGAGGAGATTTGATCACAGGGATCATACAATGATCACTGGTGAGAGTAGATCCATTCATAATGAGTTTTGGCTCAGAAGTTAGTCACTAGACAATTTTATTGATAACATAAACATAGTCTATTGATCATTAAGTGTTAAAGTCTATAAAGATTTTAAAAGTTTCTCTAAGCAGACTCGACAATTTTCCAGCATTAATAACTCATCAAAAAGTGCAAAAAGTCTATTGATGATTTCGCCAGATGGCATCCGCAACCCGACAGACTTCAGACATAGGTTTAACGTCGTGAACTCTTAAAAGATCGGCTCCCGATGCGATGGCCGCACAACAAGCCGCCGCCGTTCCCCAAACACGCTGCTGAGGGTCTTTTTGCTGCAAAATATGACCGATAAAACGCTTACGAGAAGGCCCTACTAAAATGGGCACATCTAAACTCCGAAATTGGTTAATTTGTCTGAGGATTTCTAAATTTTGCTGATCAGTTTTGGCAAACCCAAGACCCGGATCAATCATTAAATGGGAACGCTTTATGCCTATAGCCATAGCTTTTAAAATTTGATTAGCGAAAAACTCGCTTATTTCTCGAATTAAATCCTGATAATCTGTTAATTGCTGCATGGTTTTGGGAGTTCCCCGAATGTGCATTAAAATAATGGGCACATCTAATGTTGCCGCTACCAAGAACATTTGCTCATCAAAGGTTCCTCCAGAGATATCATTAATGAGGTCTGCTCCGGCTTCAATCGCTGCTCGCGCTACGGCGGCTCTTGTGGTATCAATAGAAATGGGCACAGAAATTAATGGCCGTAAAGCTTTAATCACAGGAATAACTCGCTTAAGTTCTTCATCCAAAGAAATTTCTTCTGCACCGGGGCGGGTGGACTGTCCACCGAGATCAATAATATCTGCTCCCTCGGCTACCATTTTAGCGGCTTGTTCTAAGGCAGCATCGAGAGTGTTAAATTGTCCTCCATCACTAAAACTGTCAGGAGTAACGTTTAAAATTCCCATGAGGTAAGTTCGCTTTCCCCACTCGAAGAGTTGATCGCGGATGGTTATGTGGTTCATGGCTTAATTGTTAAGTTTGGTTACAGTTTAGCAATCGGTAGCAATTTATACAGTTTTACGGGTTATTATATTAGAAGAAACGAGTTAAAAGTGTTTCTTGGATAAGCAAAATCACAATTTTAGAGGAAAAAGTATGAAAACTCAAGAACAAGCACGGGCTTTAATGACACGGCAACAGCATACTCTAAAAAACCGCCAACAATCCATGTTAGAACGGGCATCGGCAGAAATTGGTCTGGACGACTCAAAGTTAAATAAATGATTATAAATGACTATATATTAAAGAAGCCCTGGCTAGAATCAGGGCTTTTGACTTGTTGGGAATTCTGAGCGTTCATCAAATCTGTAGAAAATTGATGTCTCTACTGGGCATTTGATGTTATGGGGGGTAAGGAACAGGAACTTCAGGAAGGAATCTTGCAACTATGATCCGAGGCAGTTTTAGACTCAGACTGAGAACGGGGACAGGTTTCTAAATCTTCAGTAACAGGTTTTTGGGGGTCTAAACCGATCCAAGCATCAATTTGAGCCGGATCAAAGCCGGATTGATAAACTTCTCCCACCTGGATTAGAGGACGACGAATTAATAAAGGGTCTGCTATCATCAAACTTAAAGCGCTAGACTCATCTAATTGATTGGGAATGACTTCTCCTGATTTAATTCGAGGTGCTGTGTAATTAAACCATTCCGCCAGTGGCCTTTGACCAAAAAACGGACGCAGACTTTCTTTTGTCCAAGGGGTTGTTAATAGACTGTGAGCTTCTACTTCATGACCGGCGGCAGTAAGGATCGCTTTTTGCTTGGTGTTATTGATACAGCCGGGTTTTTCGTAAAAGATGACTTTAACCATTGTTTTTTTGCTCTGTAGCGAAACTATATTCCACGTCGTTCCCAACTTAGCTCCGATTCGCTCTCGTTTTGGGATGGCTATTTTTATTCTCTAGGCAATCTTAGAGACAATTCTGTATCCGTTGTTCCATTTTTTTAGGTTCTTTAACATATTTTGAAAAAAAGTGCTAGAAGTAGCGAAATTTAATAAGAAATTTTAATATTATTTGCTTCTATGATAAAAAATGTTCTGTCTAAGCTGACTCGCGTTATTATTGTGTACTAATAAAAGGTAGTAAAACTTAAAATTGCTTAATTTAGTCGCTATCGAGTAATATTGCTATGCCTTAATGAAGTTAAGGCTTATTTAAAGGTAAAAATGATCACCATGAATGCCACTATTTACCGTAATACCAACGCAGACAGCCGCCCAGTGTCTAACCAATTAATCGTTAAGCTAAAACCGGAAGTACAATCTACACAAGCTTTGGACTTGCAAAAAAGTCTAGGTGCTTCGGTGATAGAAACGACTAAACAATGGGGATATCAACTGTGGTCAGTTACAGGGATGAGCATCCAAGCGGCACTAGCTGAACTTAAAAAGAATCCTAACGTAGAATATGCAGAATTGAATTACCTCCTTGAGACGAGTTCTATCCCGAATGATGTCAATTTTAACAAACTCTGGGCTATCAACAATACAGGTCAAACCGGTGGAACTCCAGATGCAGATATTGATGGACTAGAGGCTTATAATCTGGCTAATGGGGAAGGGGTAGTAGTAGGAGTCATTGATACTGGTGTAGATTATACTCACCCCGACCTAGTTAACAATATGTGGACCAATCCCGGCGAGGTGCCAAACAACGGGATCGATGACGATGGCAACGGTTATATTGATGATTACTACGGCTATGATTTCGTCAATGAAGATAGTGACCCATTGGACGAGAATTATCACGGAACTCATGTAGCAGGAATTATCGCGGCAGAGGGAAATAATCTTCAGGGTGTCATTGGTGTGGCCCCGAAAACTAAAATTATGGCTCTAAAGTTCCTCAATGGACAAGAGACGGGGAATATCTTCGATGCGATTCAGGCTATAGAATATGCCACCATGATGAAGCTTAATTATGGGGTCAACGTTCAAATTCTCAATAATAGTTGGTCAGGGGGCCAATATTCTCAGGCTTTACATGATGCCATCGCCGCAGCCAATGCAGCCGGACAGTTATTTACCGCTTCTGCTGGCAATGGTCACAACAACAACGATCTGTTGCCGGTGTATCCTGCTAGTTACGACCTAGAGAACATTATCTCGGTAGCCGCTACCGATGATCAGGATCAACTGGCGGATTTTTCTAATTATGGGGCAACTACGGTAGATTTAGCCGCGCCCGGAGTTCAGATTTACAGCACCTGGCCAGGAAATAACTACGCTTCTTCGAGCGGCACTTCGATGTCCACTGCTTATGTCTCGGGGGTTGCCAGTTTGATTTACTCGCTTAATCCTAATTTGACCCCCGCACAAGTCAAAAGCTATATTCTCTCGGGTGTTGAGCCGGTTTCGTCTTTACAAGGCATCACGGTTTCTGGAGGACGGTTAAACGCCTATAAGGCTTTGCTCTCCCCCTTAGCCGCCAAAATCACCGGCAGCCTATGGAACGACCTGGATCAAAATGGTGTTCGAGATGCAGGAGAACCGGGTCTAGCGGGATGGAAAATCTATCTAGATCAGAATAATAATGGTACCTTTGACCCAGGAGAACGCTCAACCGTTACTAATAAACAGGGAGATTATGCTTTTCTCTTACTCTCTCCAGGAAATTATACCGTTAGAGAAGTTAAACAACTTGGATGGACACAGACTAATCAGACGGACTTATATTATACTGTACAAGTTGCAGAAAGTCAAACAGTTAGCGGGATTAACTGGGGAAATTTCTTGGCCCAACCGGCGACAATTAGCGGCACAAAGTGGAATGACCTCAATCAAAATGCTGTCCTAGATTCAGGAGAACCCGGTTTAGCCGGATGGACGATATATTTAGATGAGAATGGCAATAGCCAACTCGATACAGGGGAACTGTCCACTGTTACAGATGAACAGGGTAAATATAGCTTTACTAATCTTGCCCCGGGTAATTATCAGGTCAATGTTGTGAACCAGAACGGATGGCAACAGACTCAACCGGTTTCGGGTAGCTATTCAGTGGCATTGTCTCCTGATGAAGTGGTCAATAATATTAACTTTGGTCATTATGAATTAAAAAAAGGAGAAATCCGAGGGATTAAATGGAATGACCTAGATGGTGATGGGATTCGCGATCAAGGAGAGCCCGGCTTGCCGGGAATGACAATTTACCTTGACCAAAACCAAAATGGCCGCCTCGATAACGGGGAAATTTCCGCCCTCACTGATAAAGACGGCAATTATGCCTTCACTAACCTAACACCGGGTATTACTTATACCGTCGCTGAGGTCTTACAAGCTAATTGGGCACAAACTACGCCGAGATTCTTATTCAATGCCGATTTTAGTGATGCACAGGGCAATGCTAGTCTAGACGGATTTACGATTGATAACAATTACAACGGGCTATGGCATTTGTCTACGGGGCGGGGAAATCAAGCGGGTCACTCGGCTGATGATAGCCTATACTTTGGGACAAAAGAAGGGATTGATGGGGGTGGAAACTACGATGTAGGATCGACTTCAGGTCGAATTACTTCTTCTGAGATTAGCCTAATCGGTCTTGAGGATGCCCAGTTATCTTTTAATTATTTCTTGCAAACAGAAGGAGGGGGTTTTTATGACCAGGCTAAAGTTCTCCTCTCTCAAAATGGCGGTGACTTTTTTCAAATTGCTTCTAACCAACAGTCCTTGCAAGACCCTACCCCTGGATGGACCAACTTAACCCTTGATTTAACGGCTTATACGGGTAGTAAAATTAAAATTCGCTTCGATTTTGACAGTATTGATTATTATGCCAATAATTTTGAAGGTTGGTATATTGACGATATAACCGTTACCAATGCGGCGGGTCAAGGAATTTACACAGTCAAGCTTGATCCCGGACAAATAGTCAACAACATCAACTTTGGAAATTACCAACCTGTCAAGAATGGTACCTGGCGTAACGACGAACTGATCGGCACAAAACTCAAAGACATTATCAATGGTCTAGCAGGTAATGACAACCTTTATGGTAAAGAAGACAACGATGTTCTTAATGGGGGTGGCGGGAACGATAATCTCTATGGGAATGAAGGGAATGACGAACTCAATGGCAACGAGGGCAAAGATTATCTCGAGGGGAATCAAGGAAATGATAGTCTTAATGGGGGTTCTGAGAGCGACAACCTATTAGGGAATGAAGGTAACGATACCCTCAAAGGAGGAACTCACAACGACACTTTATGGGGTAATCAAGGGAATGATATTCTCAATGGAGATGAGGGAAATGATCTACTCTATGGGAATGAAGGGCAAGATACCCTGAAGGGAGGTAGCAACAATGATACCCTCTATGGGAATGAAGATAATGATCTTCTCTCTGGAGACGAGAGCAACGATCAGCTTTATGGTGATCAAGGGAATGATATTCTCAATGGAGATGCCGGCAATGATGCCCTCTATGGGAGTACAGGTAATGACACCCTTAGCGGCGGTGTGGGCAGAGATACTCTCTATGGCAATGAAAACAATGATCTGCTAAATGGAGATGACGATCACGACCTTCTTTATGGTAATCAAGACAATGATACCCTTAACGGGGGTAACGGAAATGATACTCTCTATGGGAATGAGGGTAGCGATATTCTTAATGGAGGCAACAACAATGATAGTCTCTATGGGAATGAAGGAAATGATACTCTTAATGGTGCCGAGGGGAACGATACTTTGCGCGGCGGTGAAGGGAATGACCTCCTTACAGGGGGGTTGGATAAAGATGTGTTTGTTTTAGCGGCTAATTTTGGCAGCGATACCATCACTGACTTTATGGATGGTCAAGATAAACTGGGTTTATCGGCAGGTTTGAGTTTTGCTCAATTAACTCTTACTTCCAATCAGAGTAATACTTTAATTTATTTAACTAGCTCTAACGAACTTTTAGCAACGCTTTCAGGCATAAATCTCAGTCTGATTAATTCTAGGGATTTTATGGTTATTTAGTTGAACTTGAGTCATTAGGTGCGAACAAATATTTGCTCTAGGCAAATTGAGCATCAGAAACTTCAAGTCAATTTTGTCAAGGGCTTTTTACTCTAAACTAGACCAAACCTCCAACTTAGCCTCAACGCGGCGAATTACCTCATCTGTAAAGTCACTGGTGGTCATTTGTCCGCCCAGATCTGGGGTAGCTTTACCCTCATAAATAGTTTCAAAAACGCTTTCATAGATAGCTCGAGAAGCCTTTTCCGCTAACCCAGTCCCCACATAACTCAACAAAGCCGCACAGGCTAAGATCATCGCCATTGGGTTAGCAATATTTTTCCCAAACAGCGCGGGGGCAGTTCCATGAGGGGCTTCAGCCATCACGGTTTTCACCTGATCACTACCAGCATCAAACCCTAACACTAAACTCTCAGAACCAGCAATACTGCCATACATTTGTAATACCATATCCGATAGAAGGTCCCCATCTCGGTTCAAAGCGGGAATAACCAAAGATTCGCCACTGCTTTGCAACAACAGAGCAAAGGTAGCATCAATTAACAGGGGTTGATAAAAAACATCCGTATGGCGTTTAGCGGCTTTATCGAGTTCTTCTTTAAACATCCCCTCATAAACTGCACTGACGGTAAATTTTGGCCCACCAAACACCTTAGCTTTTGTGCGTCTAGCATATTGAAAGGTAAACTCGGCTACAGCGCGGCAAGTTGAGCGAGAAATTTTCGAGGTGCGATAGGCGATCTCATCGCCATTTTCTTTAATTTCGCGCCATTCTTTAGACCCATAGGCATCATCTACTGCCATACGAACAATAGCGATCGGGGAATGTACCCCTCCGATGGGGCGTATTTTAGGAATACGTCGTCCGGTTCTGAGAATCACTTTAGCGTCTATTGCTTCTCGTAAGATAGCATTAGGACTTCCCACATCTTGGGAAATTTCTGGGGTAATGGTGGCGGCTTTGAGGGCGAGTCCAGTGTTTCTAGCTTTTTCGGCGGCTTCTTTTACCACTTGATTTTGAGTGGCGCGACGGTTTTCTAAACTGATGTCATAGTCGAGAAATTGTAGGGGTTGACGAATGACTGATGGTTGCAATACCCGCAAAGCTTGTAATAACAGTTCTTCGCCGGTTTGATCACCGTGCATAACAACAATTGTGGGGGTAGTTTGAGACATAATTTTTCACAAAAGGCAGATGAGATGATTTTTGCCCAAGTTTCCCCCTGCCCTCTGGCGGTAAAAGAAGACAGGAAGAAATTAGAATTTAGGCGATCGGTTGAGGATCGGTTTTGACATCGGCTAAGGTTAGATGTCTGCGTTCGTCGCCATTGGTATTAATGGGAGACTCTCCATAATAAGCCTTTAGTAATAGTTCTCTCAAATCCTGAATTAGAGGATAACGAGGATTGGAACCTGTACATTGATCATCAAAGGCTTGATCGGCTATTTCATCCACTTTAACCAAAAATTCGGCTTCTCCCACCGGAATAACGTCTTTGAGGGCTGTGGGAATATCTAACCGACGTTTGAGGTCTTCGATCACTTCTATTAAGCGATCTACTTTTTCTTCACGAGTTACGCCGCCTAATCCCAAATAATCCGCAATACGGGCATAACGCCAGATAGCATTAGGATATTTATATTGAGAGAAGGTAGCTTGTTTAAAGGGCGCATCGGTTGCATTGTAACGGATGACATAGGAGATCAACATGGCATTAGCTAACCCGTGAGGCACATGAAACACTGCCCCTAATTGATGGGCCATGGAGTGACAAATGCCTAAAAAGCTGTTCGCAAAAGCCATACCGGCCATCGTAGCCGCATAATGAATTTTTTCGCGGGCTTTCGAGTCTTTGCCGCCGTTTTGGTAAGCACTCGGGAGATATTTAAAGATGAGTCGAATCGCTTCTAGGGCGAGTCCGGTGGTATATTCTGAGGCTAATACCGAGACAAAGGCTTCTGTGGCATGGGTTAGCGCGTCCAGTCCGCCGTAAGCGGTAAGGGACTTAGGCATATTTAAGACTAACTCGGGATCGACAACGGCCATTGAGGGGGTTAAGGCGTAGTCTGCCAGAGGATATTTAATATTCTTGCGTCGATCAGTCACCACTGCAAAGGGGGTAACTTCTGATCCGGTGCCGGAAGTGGTGGGAACGGCGACTAAGAGGGCTTTTTGTCCAAGAGGCGGCAATTCATACACCCGTTTACGGATGTCCATAAAGCGCATCGCTAACCCATCAAATTCTATTTCTGGATGTTCGTACAACAGCCACATAATTTTAGCCGCATCCATCGGAGAACCTCCACCAATGGCGATGATCACATCGGGGTTAAAATCCCGCATCAGGGCTAAACCACGATTGACGGTTTCTAAAGAGGGATCGGGTTCCACATCATAAAAAATATTGTATCTTAAGCCGATTTCGTCGAGGACTTCTTCTAGGGAACGGGTCATGCCTAAATCATAAATCGGTTTGTCAGTGACAATAAAGGCCCGTTGTTTTCCGGCTAATTCTCGAATAGCAATCGGTAAGGCCCCATATTTAAAATAAATCTTCGGAGGGACTCGGAACCAGAGCATATTTTCCCGTCGTTCGGCTACGGTTTTAACATTCAGTAAATGACGGGGTTCGACATTTTCACTAATGGAGTTACCGCCCCAAGTTCCGCATCCGAGGGTAAGAGAGGGATCTAAACGGAAATTATAGATATCTCCGATGGCCCCTTGTGAGGAGGGAGTATTAATTAAAACCCGGGCGGTTTCAATTTTTTCTTCAAAACGTCGGATATGGTCTTTATTGGAGGGTGCAGTATATAAAACGGCGGTATGGCCTTTACCGGCAAATTCGACTAACTGTTCGGCAACCTTGACTCCATCGATAAAATCACTGGCCCGATACATCCCTAAAACGGGAGATAATTTTTCATAAGCAAAGGGTTCACTATAACCAATCTCTTCTATTTCGGCAATGAGAACGCGACTCTCTTCGGGTATGTTTAAACCGGCTAATTCGGCTAATTTTTGCACAGATTGGCCCACTATACTAGCATTAAGGTGACCATCAACGATTAAAACTTTTCCTAATTGCTCTTTTTCTTGGGGGTTGAGGAAATAAGCACCCCGTTCAATAAACTCTTGTTTGACCTGTTCATAAATGGAATCTACCACCACTACCGACTGTTCCGATGCACATATCATGCCATTATCAAAGGTTTTACTGAGGATAATCGAGGAAACAGCCATTTTAATATGAGCGGTATCATCAATTAAAGCCGGGGTATTGCCTGCGCCTACCCCTAAAGAGGGACGACCCGATGAATAAGCCGCTTTCACCATGCCGGGGCCGCCTGTGGCTAAAATGAGGCTAATTTGGGGATGTTGCATTAAGGCCTGAGAGAGTTCTACCGAAGGTTCATCTATCCAACCGATCAAACCTTCTGGGGCACCTGCTTCTACGGCTGCCTCAAGGATAATTCTCGCGGCTTCGATGGTGCAGTTTTTGGCGCGGGGATGAGGGGAAAAGATAATGCCGTTGCGGGTTTTTAGGGTGATGAGGGCTTTAAATATAGCTGTGGAGGTGGGGTTAGTGGTGGGAACGATGCCGGCTACAAGTCCTACGGGTTCGGCAATTTTTTGAAAGCCGAAGGATTTATCTTCTTCGATTACGCCGCAGGTTTTATCCTGTTTATATTTGTTATAGATGATTTCTGAGGCAAAATGATTTTTAATCACTTTATCTTCGATCACACCCATGCCAGTTTCGGCTACCGCCATTTTAGCTAAGGGGATACGGGCTGCATTAGCCGCTAGTGCCGCTTTTTTGAAAATTTCGTCTACCTGTTCTTGGCTATAGGTGGCGTAAATTTCCTGGGCGGCTTTTGTTCTTTGGATCAATACTTCGAGTTCTGGGATGTTTGTTACTTTCATAAGGGTTGTTTAAGAACGTTGATCACTGAGGATGAGAACTGTTGAGTGAGGTTACAAAAAATATGGGGAGCTAATTCGGGTCAATTTTTGCCGTTAAAACTATTACTGCTTTCTTGAAGTTTTGTCAATTTAACTATTTAGATAGGTTTTCTTCTCTCTTCTATTATAAGACATAGTTAAAAACACTTATTACTTTTGAGTTATGTGGGGGTTGATAGATTTATAACCCTTGCTGGCTAAGACTTAGACTGATTTTAGCGAACTCAATGATTGAACAGAGATACCTATCTTAAAGCTTGTCTGTGGGGGCTTTGTTTCTTGGGTTACAGTTTTGAGATTGTACAGAGTTTTTTAATATTTTTGGGTTTTAGGTCAGAGTGAGAATCTAACTTTTTCTAATCATAGCTGAAAATTATCGGGGTATTTTTCAAATCCCCGCCATGCAAGACGGGGAATGCTTCAAAAATCAATCGCCCCTAACCAACAGAGGTAGCTAAGACTTGTCGTTTAGAAGTTTATCGCCATAAGTCGCTGACCCCATGTAGCCAATTCCCAGGCCGGTTAGCCAGCAATTCCCAAGAGTCTTGGAGGTGGTCACAGGTTCTTAAACTAACAGGTCGCACAAAAGGAATATCATCTAAATCTTGATCATCGGAAGATGAAGCGGCAGAAGTAACGGGTTGTCTTGAAGGTTGTTCTTTTTGAGGGGGAGGAGAGACGGGTTCAAAATCCTCGTCAGCCATTTCTACTTCCGGCTGTTTGGATTTAAAAGAATTCATCGGGACAACATTATCTCGACGAGAAGCGGCTGTCGCTGTTGATGAACTTGCTGCCCCAGATGAAGTTACAGATGCACTAGGAATCACTTGACCTTCTACTCGATAAATATGAGATACAATGAATTCTGCCTTGGTTTCTTTAAATCCTTCCCGCCGCTCAAACCGGTTTATAGAAATACGACCTTCTATAATTACCCAATTTCCCTCTATATAATTTTCGACCATTTCTGTCGCTAAATTTCCCCAACCTACTACTTTTAATGTTGCTGGGGGTTCTTCAGGGCGCAAGGCGGCAAACTCCACTAACATTTCTGTAAAAGGTTTTTGTCCGTCTTGAGTATATCTCAACTGGGGATTACTAATGATTTTAGCCATTAATACACAACTGTTCATTTAATTAATTACTCCTAATGCTTTATTTAACCTACTCTCTATCATAGAACATTTGTACAACTTTCGATTTTAGCCTCGAAAATGAGTCTAGCTAACCTATGCTAAATTTCTCACCAGGAAAAATAACTTTATTGCTTGTATTGGCTTACGGAACAAAGGGCGCAAGCAACAGCGCCCCTACAGGTTTTTTCTGTTCCTCCTTTAACCTGTTCCCCGATTAAAAATTAGGATCTTCCTTCTGCAAGAGGACTAATCTCTAAACATTGGCTAGTTCGCCTTGTTCTTGCTCAATAAAATCTTGAACTTGATGGCGATAATCTTTAAGAGCTTGTTCAACCCAGTCTCGATCATCGCTATTGGCGTAAATGTGGACTAAAGGTTCTCCGGCATCGGGCAAAATCAACACCCAATTATCATTATGAGGGTTAATAATTTTCACGCCATCAATCAACTCTAAATGCTCTGTCGGATGAATTTCGACCAGATGACGCATCAAAGCCCCTTTAACCTTCCAAGGGCAGCGTAAGGTATAAGACTTATGATAAACTCGAGGTAACTCGGCACGAATTTGGGCCAGAGAGCGCTCTTGAATGGTTATCATTTCTAACAATTTAGCCACACTAAACATACCATCAAACCCAGGATGAAGTTGAGGGAAAATAAAACCGGTTTCGCCACTTCCCCCTAAAGCCACATTAGGATTTTTTTGAGAGGCTTCCATTAAAGCAGTGGGATTAGCTTTTGTGCGAATGACTTTACCATCATGACGACGGGCAATTTGTTCTACAGCGCTAGAAGCATTAACCGGTACTACTACCGTACTTCTCGGATAGGAAACAAAAATGGTATTTACCATTAAAGCGGTCAGTTGTTCTCCCCGAATAGTTAAACCCCCTTCATCCACGAGAATCAACTGTTCTCCATTGGCCGATACTTGAACCCCCAAACTTGCTTGAAGAACCTCTACCACTTGTCCGAGTTGATGTAAGAGAGTCTCTCGTTCTGGGTTAGAAACAGCCGTTTGCCGTAAACTGGCATTGAGAACTACTGCATCACAACCAAACTTAGTTAACAGTTCCGGTAATATAGCCCCAGATACCCCATAAACATAGTCAATGATGATTTTTGAGCTACTATTGCGGATAGCTTCTACATTCAATTGGGTTTCAAAGGTTTGTCGATAACTGTCAATTACCCCTGCTGGATAGGCTAAATTGCCGATTTCCTGGATTCCAACTCTTCGTAAGTCTTCTTTAAAATAAGCTCCTTCGATTTTCTTTTCTTTGGCTTTAGAGATATTGATCCCCTGTTCGTCAAAAAATTCGATCAGAATACTATCAGGGCGGTCCGGATGCACTCTAACATGAATACCCCCTGCTACTCCTAATTTAGGGGCCATGGTGCGAGAAATGGGAATGGCGGTAGACTGTAAGTTTTGAACATGAACCCCAACCGACATTAACCCCCCAATAATTGAGCGGCTAACCATGCGGGAAACACTACGCTGATCTCGAGAGACAATCACTCTAGCGCCTTGTTTGACGGTAGAGCCATAAGCTGCCCCGAGTTTAACGGCAAATTCAGGGGTAATATCAATATTAGCTAATCCTGACACGCCGCGCTGACCAAACAGATTTCGGTGGGCTGTACTGCCCCAGATTAGATTAATATTCAACACGGCTCCGGATTCAATGCGTTTACTGGGCCAAACTCTTACTCCTGTATTGATTTGGGCTTCTTCTCCTACTGTAGATAAAGGCCCCACCACCGCTCCTTCTAAAATTTGTGCCCGGCGATCAATGCGCGTTCCGCGAGCAATGACACAAGCCGCCAAATAGGCTTCATCGCCGATCATTGCCCCATTCCAAATAATAGGGCGTTTTAAGTCTGCTCCGGCTCCGATGGTGACATTATCACCAATAACGGTTCCTCCTTCTATAATGGCTCCGGGACCGATGCGGCAATTGTTGCCAATAATAACAGGTGTTTCTATTTTGGCCGAGGGGTCAATATAAGTATTGCTTCCTACCCATACCCCCGGCGATTTTTCCTGATAATCAAAATCTAATTTAACTTTGCGGTATAGGGAATCATATTGGGCTTCTCGGTAAGCCTCTAGATGACCTACATCACACCAGTATCCCTCAGCGACATATCCATACATCGGTTCCTCTTTTTCCAGCAACAGAGGAAATAAATCTTTAGAAAAATCGCATTCTTCGTTATCGGGAAGATAGTCTAAAACCTCGGGTTCTAGAATATAAGTACCTGTGTTAACGGTATCCGAAAAAATTTCGCCACTAGAGGGTTTTTCTAAAAATCGATTAATGCGGTAATCTTTGTCAGTAATCACTACGCCAAATTCGACCGGATTGGGCACTCGGGTTAAAATTAAAGTGGCTTTAGACCGTTTTTGTTTATGAAAGGTGATCGCCGCTTGTAAATCAAAATCTGTTATACTATCGCCGCTTATAACGATAAAGGTATCATCAAGTAACTCAGCAATATTTTTCACACAGCCGGCAGTTCCGAGCGGCTGATCTTCTTCTACCGAATAAGTGATTTCTACTCCAAAGTCATCTCCATCTTGAAAGTAGTCTCGCATCACATCAGGCAGATAGTGAAGGGTGGCGATCACTTCGGTAATGTGATGCCGCTTGAGTAAATTAATGATATGTTCGGCTATGGGTCGGTTTAAGATGGGTACCATCGGTTTAGGTAGATCGCAGGTTAACGGGCGTAACCGTGTCCCCGAACCCCCGGCCATCAGCACTGCACGCATAAGTCCTCCTTCGCTATATCTTAGCTTTGTCCCAACAGAGTCATTCAATCAAAGGATTTTTGCTTGACCTCAGCATTACGCTTTTGATTGTGAGATCAAACCTATCGTTTTTTAGTCGGTCTGTGATCAGTTCAACACAAGGCTTTTTAAGTACCTGAGTTGATATTACAGCAGATTGAGGAAAGCTGATCGTATGTTCTATTACGGTAACTTTACAGCCGATGCTTTAGAAGCTCAAGCATTAGAGAAATATTTATAAGAGTTTACAGAGCTTTACAAAAAGCTAAACATAACTTGGCTCCCTCTGTTACCTAAACTCTCCACAGCAGGGCTTTTAGGTTATTTGTTAATTGAGAAAAAAATCGGCCTGGGGTATAAGAGCGGCGATAGCTAAAATAAAGACAGTAGGTTTATTTGGGGAGATACTTATGGTCAAACTCATTGGTATCCTTGTTCTAGTAGTTTATCTTGGGGGTATCTGGAAATTTTCAAAGGGGTATAGCAACACCAACTTTAACCGTAGCTTACCAACTCGATTAATGTTATCCCTCCTGTGGCCTGTTTTATTAGTGATGAATCCGGCCTTTCGACAAAACTTTACTAAAGCTCTTAAAGGGAGAGATTAAATGCTCAAAACAGTTAATAGTGTACAGTTATCAGTTATTAGTCCACTGATTTCGCATCTCTAAATGGGCCGGATCTGGTTAATTGGGGGTACACAAGAGAGTAGGCAAATTGCATCAGCACTGGCTTACTCCAAGTTACCCTGTACGGTAACGGTGACTACTGCTACCGCCGTCAATCTTTATCCTCAAATTTCCGGCTTGAAGGTCTATATTGGTCAATTGACTCCAGAAAATTTGAGTAATTTTTTAAGTCAAGAAAAAATCATGGCTATTGTAGATGCCTCTCATCCCTATGCAGTACAGGTATCTCAAATGGCCATCGCTACAGCTACCGACAGAAATATCCCCTATCTACGCTATGAACGTCCTGCCTTAATTTCTTCGCTTTTTGAGGGAAAAGTTCTAGAGTTGGAGAGTTTTGACCGTCTTTTGTCGGGGGAATATCTTTTAAAACAACGGGTATTGTTAACAGTTGGATATAAGGTTTTACCTCTGTTTAAATTTTGGCAAACTCGCTCAACTCTGTTTGCTCGGATTCTTCCTGTTGTAAACTCAATAGAAGCGGCTATTGCTGCCGGATTTACAAGTGATCGCTTAATCGCTTTGCGTCCTCCTATCCAGGCTGAATTAGAAGCGGCACTTTGGCGACATTGGGGCATTACTCTGGTGGTTACTAAAGCATCAGGAAAGGCAGGAGGAGAAGATATTAAGCGATTAGTGGCTGCCCAATTAAATATCCCTTTAATTGTGATTACAAGGCCACAGCTTGTTTATCCTAAGCTTACTAGCGATTTATCTGAAGTTATTACTTTTTGTCGTCAACTCTTGCAAGGAAATTAACATGGCAGATCCCATTACTTCTACTATTAGCGATCGCATTTGTAAACACATGAATGAGGATCATGGAGATGCAATAGTTCTCTATGCTAAAGCTTTTGGGAATATTCCTAATGCTCAAGCGGCTCAAATGTTATCGATTGATCCGCAAGGGATGAATTTATCAGTGCAAATTGAGGAGGAAACCGTTCCTGTTCGCATTGAATTTGCTCATGAATTAAAAGATTCAGAAGATGCTCATCATACTTTAATTGATATGGTAAAACAGGCAAGAACTTTGAGTCATTAGTCATTAGTCATTAGTCATTAGTCATTAGTCATTAGTCATTAGTTATTAGTTATATTGATATTTATTGGTTTTTAAATAGTAAATCTACTAATTCACAAAAACCTTCACTTTCGCTCTTATTTGTGACAAATTTTGGATAATAATTTAACTTATCTTTGTAATGTAAAACATTGTTCACTCCCACAGAAAGCGGGAAAATTTGGGGGTTAAATAAAGATTCATCATTGGGACTATCCCCGATGGTCAAAACTTGCTCACTTTTCAACTGAGGAAAATATTTCTGTATCACTTGCAGCAGACTATCGGCTTTATTTTGCTGTAAAGGTTTAATATGACACTGAACAGTGCTATAAGTAAAATCCCAGCCGCATTGATGAGATAACTTGATCAGTTTTTGAAGGTCTGATAAAGTTAGCCCAGTTACATCAAAAGTCCAGTCAGTTATTCTAAAACGATTATCAGCTGATTCTTGCAGATTAGGAAAATGTGTCTTGAAAATTTCAAAAGTTCGTTTGAGGGAATTACGATGTTCTATGAAATCAACAATAGGGGTTAAAATTTCGGGAGTCTCTCGTTTTTGAGAATAATACAACCCGCCATTTTCGGCGATGGCTCCGGTAACTGGTAAATAGCTATTAATTGCTTCCACCCAGCCGGCAGAGCGTCCAGTTATAATTAAAACAGGTATTTCGGCTGCTGCTAAAGCGGATAATTTTTTTATGACAGTAGCTGTTAATTTTCCCTGGTGTGTGAGGGTACCATCAAAATCACTGGCTAGGAGGGCAACTGTTGTAAAGTCATCTTTGACAACTGCCTCAGAAATCGGTAATAAAGCCATAGCAGGGCAGAACGCTCAAACTATATAATCAAGTTACAAGAGATTATACCCTGTTATATAAGTTTTTTAGAAAACATGGTTAGATCTTTTTTTTTCATTAGATTGTATGGGTTGAGGCTCCTGAGCAGTAAGATTTGCATTGTGAGCCACTGTGGCATTTTGAACGACCACCCATAAGCCTGTTTGAGGGTCTCGATAAGTAACAAAGGGATTTGGTTGTAAATTGGGATCAGAATACTTAGCCATTGTTCCAAGTGTTTTTTTTGCTTGTTTTTATTGTAATTGAACCATAATCTGGGAAAGTGATCTTCATATCTGTTAGTTAGTGATTTACATCACTCATTCATGTGATCGATAGCTGGTAAGAAAGAATATGTAAAGCAAGTTACCTAATTTAACTAAAAATCTATGTTAAAACTCAACATCCAACAACAGTTTATTCCCATCAGTTTAACGACGCTATTAAGTTGTACAGCTATCACCTGGATAGCGACTATAGGGATCTATCCATCAATAACATTGGCTAAACCCATAGAATTTAATTTGCCTATTTATCGCCAACCCCAAGAATCTTACAATCAGTTTATGCAACGGTCTAAAAATTTAGCCTACAGCACTATCAATAGCCGCTTTAAACAAGATCCCTCTTTAGATGAAATTAAAGTGGTGATCGTAGGAGAAAATGCCGGTGCCATCGCCCCGGTATTGGTGGTTAAGGTTAGCCGCCAAGCTTGGATCAACTCACCATCTGTAGAACCTTGGGCGACTTATTTCACAGATAGCAGATTATTGCTCGGTTTTGATCAGCCTGGAGTCTCACCCGCACAGCCTAATGCGGCTGTTCAACCCCCTCAAAATGACCAAAATCCGGCTTCACAAACTCCTCAAGCAGGACAACCTCCCGCCGCCGCTAATAACCCCTCTTCACAAACTCCTGAACCTCAGCAAATCCCAATCGATGAAGATCCTCCCCAAGAAAGACAGAGAAATCCTTTACCTGTGCCTACTCAGCGCCTGAGAAATGCGGGCAATCAATTGCCTTTTGTTGATCCAGTTGATGTTCAGCAGATGCGTCCGGATTTAGTCCGTTGATCACGGCTTTGCGATTTCAAAAAAGTCCCAAAAATCTGTTTGACGACGGACGCTAAGTATTTTAGTAAAATTTAGGATTAATCAAAATAATCCTTTAGTTTGATGCGCTGGCAGTAGTTTATCTCCAATACTTAACTATAGATTAACCATACTAATTTAAAAAGGAGCTAAATTTACTGATGAATGAAAACGTTAGATCTCCAAGAGCCGCACGTCTCACTGATGTTTTGTGGGGACTGGGTATTTTCTTATCGATTAACTTTCTAGTTGCAGCTATGTATTTCAAATTTCTCAATCCTTAAAATCCTCGTTGTCTGATAAATAGCTGAGTCTTTTATCTTGAAAATACAGATCAACCGAGCAAAAGTGCTGGCCAGATTTCAATTCCAGAAATCCTCCAGCACTTTTTTAGTTAGCCGCTATAGCTAATGACGGAAAGCGAATTTCTGTCTCGGTATATTCAGGAACCCATCCTTCGGTAGTAATAAAATAACGTACTGCTTTAATGCGTTTTTTCTCTGTTAAATGAAACCAGTGTTCTGTCCCCGCAGGAACATTGACATATTCTTCGGGTTCAACGGTTAATTCAACTTGAGAGCCATCAGGACGTACAAATCCAAATACTCCTTCACCGTCAATAATATAACGGACTTCATCATCGGCATGAGTGTGACAGCGTTCAAATTTGCTCATTAAAACATCTAAGTTGGGAATATTAGGATGAAGCACGATTAAGTCCCGAGATTGATAACCATAACTTTGTTGAAGTTGCTCAAAGTAGTGGTCTAATGCTTGTAAAACTTGCTCTTTTTCTTCTTCTGATAAGGCGGCTAATTCGAGTAAGTGTTGGGTATTGGTAGCATCGCCTACGCTCCAATAGTTTAATTGAATGTTTAGGGCGGCTAATTCCGATGCAATTTTTTCTAAATCTGTGTAGGTTGTTCCATCTTCTAAACGTAAAATTGCCATGTGGTTCTCCTTTTAGGCCATCCATAACTATTATGACTGTTTGGCTGCGTAATTAGCCATAAAAAAAAATTATTTACCTAAAAATCAACAGGTCTTTTTATCTTTGCTGGTTAACCCATCGATATTGGTAAGCATCTTCTCTCGCTCCCCAAACTTGATGACCTTGTGCATCATAACCTTTATCCCAGGTATCCATTCCTCGAGAATGAAGGATAATTGTATTGGTAATTTTTACGGCTCCTCTAACGTTAGCCGGACATCCTTCGGGTGGGGTTTCTCCAATAAAACCATCAGGGGAAGGTTTTAAAAAGACTCTACAAACAAATTCTCCTAAGTCACTTTGTTGTAAGACTCTCTCAGATTCAGGTTTGTTACATAACCCGATTAAAGTTTCTGGTTGTGCAGGTTTATAGGATTTAGATTCGACAGTTTCTTGGCCGACACTGGGTTGAATTTCAAGAAAGCGCTGACGGTAAGGTTTATTTAATTCTTGGGTTAGTGCTTGTTCTTGATAGAGATAGACTGGGGAACCGAACGAGTTCTGCACTGAATCATTAGCTCCCCTAAAGGTGACTTGACAAGTGGTCATACGGACACTAGATTTTTTGGGATTTTCAGCCGCTTGAGCAGAGGTATCCATAATTCCCACGAGATGGGTTACTACTGAGTTTACCTCGTTGTTTACGGGTAAAGCTTGGGCCGAACCAGTGGTTAATAGGTAGCTGATGAGTAGTGCTGTGGTGATGTGATGATGTCTCATGTTCGTCTGTGAGTGGTGATCTTTTACCAACATCTTTGCTAATAAGGAAGGATTAGCACGTCAGTATTGGTGGGTTAATTTATAGTTTATAACTCCTGCCCAAAATTGCCTAAAAAATCTTAGATTAATTTTCTCTTTTAGGCAGCTTGATCACCGAAGAGTCGCTTGATACTTTGGTAATGCTTAAGTTTTAAGAAACTTCTGAAACTTGATTATCACCGTTATTTGTTGCATGGGAAGCGGCGCGAATTTTTGTTGCATAACTTTCCAGTAAACTAGCCAGATAATCTGGGTCTTCTTCTACCAATTGATCTAAGATTTTTTTAGCTCTCGTTCGCGCCTGAGCTTGGGTTTGGTTTTTAACTTGCTGGACTTGCTCTTGCAGGGTTTTTAATCGTCTTAAAGCCTTGTTATTTTCAAGAGTATCGGAGTCCAATTCTTGAGCTAGAGCTAAGACTGCCTCATTAAGAAGTCCAAGTTGGGTTCCATAGGAAGCGACATCACGGAATACTTTTCTTTCAATGGTAGCATCTCCAGATTCAGGAGTAATTTCATCACTAAACCAATCTGTCTCAATATCTTGATTGACAGCACCACTGAAAGGAAAATTAAAAGAAGGGGACCACCACCATAACCAAGGATACATAATCTATTTCTCCTGTAGAGAGTTTTGTTAAGACTTTTAAGACTTAATTGTTGATAATTTTTATTGGGATTATAGCAATTATATCATTTTCTTAAATGTTCGCTACTCAGAGAGATCCTGCAAACCCCTTGCCAATTCGGCGGCTGTTTTATTCTGTACAAATCTTTTTTCGATTAATTATTAAGAACCTTCATCAAGACTGAAGAGAGCCAAAAAAGCGGTTTTTGAGCTTATGGGCGTTTAGAGCCAGAAATTTAGGGCTAATAATGGCTGCTTGTGTTATTTTTGCTTGAGCTTCTGGGTACTTTAAAACTGTAACCTTTTATAGAGAGTATTATGGTTGCTCAACCTATATCCTTCGATGACAACGAAATTAGGCTCAATTGGCAAGAAATTTTAGAGTCTATTCCATATAATGCTAATGAACCCCTTGTCTGTAAGCTTTTCGTAGAGCCTCTTTTAGCAGAACTCGGGTTTAGTCAACAAGAGTGGTTTCCAGAATTTTCTACAGGTAAGGGTTCTTGTAAAGTAGATTATGCGGCTAGGAAAAATAACCATAAGGCAATTTTTATCAAAGCTAAAACTAATCCCTATCTTCTCATCGAAGCTAAAGGCAGACAAACCAATGGCGGCGCAAAGATTAATTTAGCCACAGGTACACCCCAATACAAAGATGCTCAAATACAAATCAAAGATTATTTACTCTCACCTAACTGTAAAACTGCCCAATGGGGAATTATTACTAATTCTGAACATATCCAACTGTTTCGCCGACACGGAAAAGTTGTCTTTCCAGCTACAGAAAACTATCTAATCAAGAAAGATAATATAGAGCAAATTATTACTCAAATAAAACGTTTTATTAATCAAACTCCGAGAGCCTTGTCTATCTGTGTATATAATGACAAGGGAGGAGTGGGTAAAAGCACAACAGTGGCTAATTTAGCCTCGGTTTTAGGAATTCTCAATAAGAAGGTTTTGGTCATTGATTTTGATCCACAACAAGGAGATTTAACCGCTTCTTTAGGAAAAGGAGAGGCAAGCGTTAAATTTTCTGATGCGTTAATGAATACAAAAATCAATATTGATGATGTTATTCAACCTTTTTTTATTCAACTAAAACAGAAACAAGTTCATGTTTTTGATTTGATTTGTCCTGATGATAAATTAGAAGAAATCATGACAAATGAAATAAAAATGGCTCAAATACAAGGCGGAAATACTCGGCTAAGAAGGCTGATTCATCCCTTGTTAAATTGTTATGATTATATTATTTTTGATAGTCCGACTAACTGGTCATTTTTGAGTAAAAGTTGTGTCTATGCTTCAGATGTAGTGTTAATTCCTACTAATTCTAATAATTTTGCTTCTTTGAAAAATGCTAAAAAAGTGATTAAACAATATCTCCCAGAAATTCAAGATGAAAGACGAAAAAATCATGAATATGGAATCCCTATAGCTTTACCTATCTTTTTTAACCAGCACAGTTCTACCGAAGCTCAAATGAAAACAACTCATGAAGAAATCAAAAAATTGCTAACTATAGAAACTCCTAGAGGTTCGCTGAGAGATGAGGAATTATTTTCTTTATTTTATCCTAAATCTATTAATGGTTTAGCTGATCAATCAGTTTTTAATATTCCTCAATATGCCATTGTAGCGAGTGCTGCGTTTTCCCGTCGTCCAGCCGCGCTTAGTCATCAAACGGCTTATCAATATTATTTAGCTTTAGCCAAGGAGTATTTTATCAATGAGTGACTTTGATAATATCGGTAAATTAATGTATCTTCCTGTAGAAGATATCGAACCCGCAAATGATGAATGTTATGCTTCAGAATTTATCATTCAGGGAGCCGTAGAAGCCGTATTAAAAGAAGAGGGAAGAAACTGGCTACCTTTAATTGTCAAAGAAATAGCCGAGTATCAATATCAAGTAGTGAGTAACCCTCTGATTTATGTAGTGGCTAAAAAACTCGTATTAGAGAGAGTATGGTGTATTGTAATAGAAGCGAAACAAGAGAGCATCGAACAAGTCAAAATCCTCAATGGCGAAATGCCGCCCAAAGTTAACTTAAATACTGCTTCTGGAGAAACTATTCAGGCCGCTTTAAAATATTTACAAGAACAACCAAATAGTGAACTAAAAGCCTTAAAAATCCTCATAGCCAGTGAAAAAATAGCCAGTAGTCCTACTCGGGCTAAGTGGAAAACCTTTAATGAAATTCCTAAATTAAAATGTGGCATTACTCAAGGCAAAAAATTAGACAGTCTCAAACAAGTATTTTTTCTCGAACCCGTTCCTAGTGAGCCAGAAATTCCCCCACCTCACCCACCAGAAATCATTAGTATTAAACGCGCCTCTAGAGAGGAAATATTTGAGCGGCTGAACTATTTATCGACTTATAAAATCGATGGATTTGAAAAGATTAATGCCGACAAAATAGCCGATATTATTTTTACAGAATCTAAAAGTAAATGGAAAAGCTTAAACCCAATTACTAGCTTAAACTGCGGCATTGGAAAAGCGAAAATTCCTACTTTAAAAAAGGTCTTTAAACTGTAAAATAATCCTGCTTTAAATTCCCACAGGCCTAAGCCTCTAGCTATACGAACTAAGCCTGATATTTCGCACCGCGAGGGACTGACCAACAGCGAAGGCACACCTACATAGGCTATGTGCGGATTAGGGCGTTGAGACATTAAAATAGCACTTAGAGCCAGGGACGAGACTTTATCTTTTATTTTTGTGACGTATTTAGTTTAAATTTGGGGAACTCTATAACTAGAGTTTTTCGTACTTCGATTATGTTCAAAAATATTAATCTTAAACTTCTTCTCGTCACAACTTTAACCTTAAGTCTTATTAAGCTAGATATTCCCTTATCAAGAACCACTTCACAAACCTCTTGGGTTAATATTGGTTCACAAGTTGAAGCCCGCCGTAGTGGGGGACGCAGTAGTGGCGGCTCATTTTCTAGGAGTTCTAGCCATAGTAGTTCTTCAAGTTCTTCTTCAAGTAGCGGCTCGACATCTCATGATCATTCTCGTCGAACTCATGGTTCTCACACTGAAATTGAGATTGAAATGGGTGATGATGATCATTATGCCCCCGCCGGCACTAGCAATAATGCTGGAGCAATGCTGTTTGTGAATATTATTTTATTGAGCTTGATGGCTCTAATTCTTTTTGCGGTGATTTATAGTATTTTCAAGAGTTTAGCGGCTACTCCAAAAGGCACACGCAAAGCGGATAATCAGATTGTCACTCTTACTAAATTACAGGTAGCTTTATTAGCGAAAGCCACAGGCGTTCAATCAGAGTTATCTGAATTAATTGTTAGAGTAGATCCCAATAGTAAGCAGGGTTTATGGGAACTTTTACAAGAGTCGGTGCTGGTGCTTTTAAGGCATTCCGAAGACTGGAGTCATGGTTTAGCTACTTCGAAGTCGATGAAAATTGATCAAGCTGAAGCAGATTTTAACCAGTTATCTTTAAAGGAACGCAGTAAACTGTGTGCGGAGACGCTGACTAATATTAATGGCAAAATCGAACATCAAGACATTAAGCTTGCGGCTGATGAAAGTGCGGCTTATATTATCGTTACTCTTTTGTTAGGAACAGCCGATACTCGCCCTCTATTTAAGCAGATTCATTCCATAGAGGAGTTAAAACAAGCGCTCGAAAGATTGGCTAATGTCCCCCCTGACTATTTGATGAAGTTGGAGTTAATCTGGAGTCCTCAAGAGGAATCTGATAGCCTCACCTATGAGGAGTTTATCAGCCACTATACAGATATGATGCAATTAGTTTAATGAGTTATTAGTCAATAGTCAGTAGTCAGTAGTCAATAGTTGTCTTTGCCCTTTGCCCTTTCCCCTTTGCCCCTTCCCCTTTGCCCTTTGCCCTTTGCGGCTTTCTCCTACTCGGTGTTCAGTGAAGACGCAAAATAGACAATTGACAATTGACCACTGCTCAGGGAACAGTAATCAGTAAGCAGTAAACAGGAATCAGCAATTATCTAACTAATGACTGAAAACTGTTCACTGTTAACTGTTAATTGTTAACTTAAAAACTATGTCATCCTCCATCGTTAGCTTAAAATCCGTCGAACAACAGCAAGAGTTAATCATTACTCCTCCGAGTTCAGGTTTATCCTTAAAGGGCAAAATAACCGTTCCCGGAGATAAATCTATCTCCCATCGTGCCTTAATGTTGGGCGCATTAGCCGCAGGAGAAACCGTCATCAAGGGACTCTTGTTAGGAGAAGACCCCCGCAGTACCGCCAGTTGCTTTCGCGCCTTGGGGGCAGAAATTTCCGAGCTAAATACTGAAAAAATTGTCGTCTCTGGGATAGGATTAGGCAATCTAACTGAACCGGCTGATGTTTTGGATGCGGGCAACTCCGGCACCACTTTAAGATTGATGTTAGGGCTATTAGCGTCTCATCCTGGGCGCTTTTTTACGGTAACTGGAGATAGTTCTTTACGCTCACGCCCTATGTCTCGTGTGGTTAAACCTTTACAAGAAATGGGGGCACAAATTTGGGGCAGAAAGAATAATTCTCTGGCTCCCTTAGCGGTGTCTGGACAACAACTCAAGCCAATTCATTATCATTCTCCGATTGCTTCTGCTCAGGTTAAATCCTGTATTTTGTTGGCTGGTTTAAGTATCGACGGTAAAACAACGGTGACTGAACCGGCTTTATCAAGGGACCACAGCGAAAGGATGTTAAAAGCGTTTGGGGCTGATCTAGAAATCGACCCTCAAACCCATAGTGTTAGTGTGATTGGTCCGACTCGCTTAAGCGGACAAACGGTTATTGTGCCTGGCGATATTAGTTCTGCGGCTTTCTGGTTAGTAGCGGGGTCTATTGTGCCGGGTTCTGAGTTAATTATTGAAAATGTGGGGATTAATCCTACTCGTACCGGAATTTTAGACGTTTTAGAGATGATGGGGGCAGATTTGACTCTTTTAAACCAGCGAGAAGTCACTGGCGAACCGGTGGCCGATATTCAGGTTCAATACAGCCAGTTACAAGCTTGTACCATTAGCGGCGATTTAATTCCGCGTTTAATTGATGAAATTCCCATCCTGGCTGTGGCTGCGGTATTCGCCCAAGGCACGACGGTTATCCGCGATGCCCAAGAATTACGGGTCAAAGAAAGCGATCGCCTTGCGGTTATGGCTTCTGAATTGAACCGTATGGGGGCTAAGATTACTGAATTACCGGACGGTTTAGAAATCACTGGCGGTGGCTCTTTAGTTGGGGCACAAGTCGATAGTTATACCGATCATCGTATTGCCATGAGTTTAGCCATTGCTGCCCTCAATGCTAGTTATTCCACAACCATTCACCGCGCTCAAGCCGCTTCGATTTCCTATCCAGAATTCTTTAGCACACTTCAACAGGTTTGTCAATAGTTAATCGTCATTAGTCATGGGTTACTAGGTAGTTCTTGCTTGCGGCCATTAGCCACTCGTAATTTTCCCTTTTTTTTGCGGCAAAGGATAGCGACGCTTGTGAGTGCTTCGCTTCCACCCCAATTCCCTTCCTCACTCCCTGTTGCCTAATGACTAATGACTCTTGACCATTGACTAAATGTAATACATCAAACTCTGTTGAATGTAAGATTCGCGCTGCTTGCATAAATCTAAGAGGGTATATTGCCCCAAGATTGATTGAGCGGCTTGGTTAGCTTGTTGCCAACTTTCTTGAATCAGTTTCATCTCTACAGTTGATACATCCATATTTTCTTTAATTTGTCGATTACCTTCGATAATTGAGACAATTTCTAACAAAGTAATATCCTGTGGCTCACGAGCTAAGACATAGCCGCCTTTAGAACCACGTTGGCTTTTAAGCAACCCGCCACGCCTTAAAGAAGCAAAAATTTGTTCTAGGTAGCGTTCAGGAATGGGTTGCTTGGCGGTAATTTCATTGACCGTCAGAGGTTTTTTGAGATCCGGTTGAGAAGCCATTTCTAACAACGCTAGTAAGGCATATTCAACTTTTGACGGCAAACTCAAGAGAATGTAATTTTGACTATCCAACTTTGTATCTAAAAATACAACAATTTCTAGAGCAACTTACTTTGTTTTACGACGACTTGAGCCTTTATGTCAAAAACTTATTTCTAAATTACACTATTTTTATCAACTTAATGTATATTAAAAGCAGAGAGTTGTTCTCCAATCAGCCCCTGAAATTGAAAAAATACTCTACTCAGAGAAAATCGATTGGCACAGGCAGGGGGAACTATCCCTAAACCTTGCCTCACTATAAGGAGTGAGACTAACTATGTTGTCAACGGACTGCAAAACTTACAGGGAAAAGCCAAATAATCCGGCAATTGACCATTGGCTCAATCTAGTCTTTTGTGATCCTGGATTCCAAGCTATACTGCTGCATCGAATTAGTCATCAACTTTATAAAAAGGGTTTGCCTGTAATTCCTCGTTTGATTTCTCAACTGAATCGTTTTTTGACAGGGATTGAAATTCATCCAGGCGCAAAAATTGGTCAAGGAGTGTTTATTGCTCATGGGATGGGCATTGTGATTGGAGAAACGGCTTGTGTAGGAGACTATACCGTGATTCGAGAAGGAGTCACTTTAGGAGGGACATCTTCTACCACTGGAAAACGTCATCCTACTTTAGGAGAGTATGTGACTGTGGAAGCAGGAGCTAAGATTTTGGGTAATATCCACATCGGAGATCATGTCTGTGTTGGTGCCGGTGCTGTGGTTTTACAAGATGTACCGAGTAATAGTACCGTCATCGGCATACCTGGGCGTGTGATTGAAAGAAAGGATTTGTCAGAAGAAAATTTAGCCTCGGATTATCATCGGGATTTACCGGCAGAAGTGATTAAAACTTTATTTGAACGGGTTAAAGCTTTAGAGGAACAAGTTGAACACTTACAGCTTGAGACTAATTTACCTGATCATTACTTTCTATTAACTCATCAAGCTAAGGCACAGAATAATAAGGTTATTGAAGAATTTCTCGATGGCTCTGGAATTTAATTTTTATTTGGGATAAATTATGACTCTTTCTGCTTCTTTATCGGTAACACCTCAATTCAAATCTAAAAACAATTGGTCTTTTAAGCGGCGTTCTTTTATCCCTCTTAAACCCGATGTTCTTTGGAAAATAGAGAGTGGAGTGGTGCGGACTTCTTCATGGCATGAAGACGGTAATCTCGTGATTTTAGGATTATGGGGGCCGGGGGATATTGTCGGACAAGCTTTAACCCGAGTTCAACCTTATCAAATGGAGTGTTTAACATCTGTTAAAGCTATTTCGGTTCCCACCACTGACAGTTATCAATTTACTGAAATGTTCTTATCTCACATTCAGCAGTTAGAAGAATTAGCATTTATCCGTAGTCATAAAAGAATTGAGCCTATGCTCATGAGTTTATTAACTTGGCTTGCTCAAAAGTTTGGTCGAGTAGCCGCCACAGGGCAATTAATTGATTTACGTTTAACTCATCAGGAACTTTCTGAAATATTAGGCTCAACTCGTGTTACTATTACACGAGCTATTAATCAATTGGAGCAACAAGGAGTAATCGAGCGTTATCCTTTACACAGAATTGTTCTACGTGAAGAAGAGGTTTGGCATTATGAAATCTAGGGTCATTTAGCAAAGGAATTGACTGATAAATATGAAACGTCCCCCCAAGAGGGGGGGTAGGCAGTTTCGACTAGATGCAATCTTAGAGAAAATTGATATAAAAACTCTGTTGGTTTAGGAGTTGTTTTGCTTTTTTTAATGAATATTTGAGCCAAAATTGTAACTTGTTTGATTAATATTCTCCTAATTGTCCTATGTCTTCAACTAAAGTAATCGGTAGAGCGTCGTCAGTGACTTTATCCACTAATTCAAAGTTATTAGCATCTACTTTTGCCCAAGCCAATTGAACGTCCTTAAGACGAAAATTAGAATAGGGATATTTTTCTTTTTTGATAACAGCCGCTAAAAACTCTCTGCGATCACAATGTCCGAGAGTATACCACCCTGCTGTATCTAAAAATAGATCAATAAAAGGTTTAACTGTTATTTGACTCTTGACTGGGCTAGTACGATTTTGATGACGATTCTTTTGGATTTGGAGAAGTTTAGAAATAAACATGATCTTTGCTGGACTAATTTACTAAAATTATATCAGATAAGTGTAATTTAGGAAAGAAAATAATTAATGTAGTTTCGGTTACTAAAAAGGCAAAAGGTTAAGTGGCAAGAGTTGGCTGGGATTTGACTTTTGGGGCACATCTAATGAACATGACTGATGTTTTATGGTTAATGCCAATCATAGGCATTGGGTTTTTGGCATAAATCTTCCAGTGTGTATTGCTGTAGCGTATTTTGAGCGGCTGTCCTCACTTCGTGCCAAATTTGATGAATCAGTCTTCTATCTGGGCTATAAGTTTCAAAACCCATGACTGGATTAGCCTGAGTTTCTATGGCTCTAACAACATCGAGTAATGTGATCTGCTTTGGCTGGAAGTTTAAAGCATAAATTTCCTCAGCTTCTTTAGGCTTATCTATCAAGCCTCCCCGTTGTAAATTGGCGCAAATCCATTCTAGATAAGGTTTGGAAATCAAGTATTTAGTTGCCATTTCGTCAATTGATGCCGATGGGTGAGTGACTAACTCGAGTAACACCAACAGGGCATATTTAACGTTAAGGGGGAGATCTAGAGAAAATAAGGGTTTTTGAGCGGAAATTTGGCTTTGCATATCTGAGTACAGGTTTTAATGATTAGCTTGTGATCATCAGAAGGGTTAATTCTGAGTTTGAGTGAAATCGTAATTGCATTCTAATATAAATGAAATACATTTCAAAAATAATTATAATAGAATAATAACAAAAGCTACTCAAACCTTAAACAAGGAGGCTTAACAGTGACTCAGGTCAGCCGAGGAAAAATTTCATCAAAGGCAAACCAGTTTAGCGAGTCGGTTATTCGAGAAATGACTCGGCTTGCGCTCAAATATGGCGCGATTAACCTCGCTCAAGGGTTTCCTGACTTTCCTTGTCCGTCTGAGTTAAAACAAGCCGCTAGTGAGGCGATATTAAACGATGTGAATCAGTATGCGATTACTTGGGGCGATCGTCTTTTGCGTCATGCCATCGCCGAAAAAGTCTTATGGTATTTAGGCTTAGAGATTGATCCAGAGCAAGAAATTACGGTAACCTGCGGCTCCACCGAAGCGATGATCGCCACCCTGTTAGCCACTGTTGATCCTGGGGAAGAAGTGATTGTTTTTGAGCCATACTACGAAAACTATGGCCCTGATGCTATTCTGGCTAATGCCACGCCTCGTTATGTTTCTCTTCATCCTCCTAATTGGACCTTTGATGAAGCTGAACTGCGACAGGCGTTTAATGACCGTACCAAAGCCATTATCATTAATACTCCCCATAATCCCACAGGCAAAGTTTTTAGTGAGCAAGAACTCACTTTAATTGCTGAACTGTGTCAGAAGTGGGATGTATTGGCCTTTACCGATGAGATTTATGAGCATATTCTCTATGACGGTACTAAGCACGTGGCGATGGCCACTTTACCCGGCATGAAACAGAGAACTGTAACCATTAATGGTTTGTCTAAAACTTATAGTGTGACGGGGTGGCGAGTGGGTTATGTTTTAGCCGATGCTCAATTGACACGAGCCATTCGAAAAGTCCATGATTTTCTCACGGTAGGCGCTCCTGCTCCTTTACAAAGAGCCGGTGTCGCGGCTATGCAGTTTCCTCCTAGTTATTACGCTGAACTGGCTCAACTGTATCAACAAAAACGCGATAATTTACTCAGCCTGTTGGATCAAGTGGGGATTTCTTATTTTGTTCCCAAAGGAGCTTACTACATTTTTGCGGATATCTCGGATTTTGGCTATCCCAGTGATATAGCCTTTAGCGAATATCTCATTCAAGACATCGGGGTAGCGGTTGTCCCTGGATCAAGTTTTTTTGCCCTTTCAGAAAGGGGACATAAGTTTATTCGTTTCTGTTTTAGTAAAAAGCCAGAAACTTTGGCTCAAGCGGGTGAGCGTTTACTGAAGTTACTTAGGGCAAGTTGAGGGAATTGTCCCCAGATAAACACAGATGAGGATATTTGGGGTTTTATAAGAACTTTTTGGGCAGCTAAATCTAAATTTTAGGGTTTTTTACCCTTCCTCTAATTTCTAACCTCTATCTAAAGGATGAGGAATGATGTGTTAATATAAGTTACACAAAACTTAAGTTTTTGTAAAAAAGATTACAGATTACTCAATCTAATAGAGTACGATATCCCTATCGTTTTTAAGAAATATGCAATTGACCAGAAATCTTCATATTAATGACGATTGGGGAAGAAATTGGTTTATTGATGAGATTTAGGAATCAGCGCCATGAGTATTATTATTAAAGAAGTTTCTAAAAACTTTGGGAATTTCCAAGCATTAAGTCAGGTCAGTTTAGAAGTAAAACCCGGAGGTTTAGTCGCCTTGCTGGGCCCTTCGGGTTCAGGAAAATCTACCTTACTCCGGGCCATTGCTGGTTTAGAAACACCCGATAGTGGACAAATTATTATTAATGGGCAGGATACCACCTATTTAGATGTGAGAAAACGCCATATCGGCTTTTGTTTTCAACATTATGCCCTGTTTAAAGAAATGACCATCCGGGAAAATATTGGCTTTGGGCTAAAAATTCGGAAGTATACCCAAGCACAAATTCAGCAACGGGTGGATGAATTACTAGATTTAATTCAGTTGCAGGGGTTAGGTGAGCGCTATCCTTCTCAGTTATCCGGAGGTCAAAAACAGAGGGTGGCTTTAGCTAGGGCTTTAGCTGTTCATCCTGAAGTATTGCTGTTAGATGAACCTTTTGGGGCGTTAGATGCCAAAATTCGTAAAGAACTTCGCATCTGGTTACGGAATTTACATGACGAGGTCAAAATTACTACCGTGTTTGTTACCCATGACCAAGAAGAAGCGATGGATGTAGCTGATGAAATTGTGGTGATGAATCATGGTCGGGTGGAACAAATCGGCAAACCTGCCGAAATTTATGATAATCCTGCGAGTGCTTTTGTGATGAGTTTTATCGGACAAGTGAATATTTTTCCAGGTCATGCTAATTTCTTAACTGATGAGAATTTACATAGTTCTCAAAAGATTTTTGTGCGCCCTTATGATATTGAATTGTTGACTAACCCAACGGAAAAAGCCATCCAGGCGAACATCGAGAAAATTATTCATTTAGGAAAAGATATTCAAGCTGAGTTAATCACTTCAGAGGGGTTACCTTTTTCTGTCAATCTGAGTCGTTCTCAGTTTGAGCAACTTAATTTAAATTCTGGTCAACAGGTATTTGTTCAACTGAAAAATGCTAAAGTGTTTACTGATTAACCTGTTTACACTCAGTATACAATAGCCGTAGCCGCTTGGCGGGCCACCTCTGTAGGCGAGGGCTAATTTTTCATAAATCATCGAGGCTTGTTTGACTTATCTGTCTAAGGATCGATGATTAATTATTATTTTTAAATTATTTTTTTTCAAGAATATTATAATAAAAAATAAGCTAAATTATCATGATAATAACATGAAAACAGATGTAATTGTTAAACCCATTGAGCATAAAAATACAAGAAAAACCCCTAAAGATATTTCCTTAGCCAGCCGCCTGATGCTTTTGTTTGTCATTTTAGCTTTAGTGGCGAGTTTTTTTGTCGTTATTAACGCTGGTGAAAGAGGGGTATTAATGCGGTTCGGCAAAGTTCAAAATAAAATTTTAGGAGAAGGAATTCATTTAATAATTCCGATTATTAATACAGTAGAAAGACTGAGTATAAGGATTCAAAAACATGATATTTATACAGAAATTGCCTCTAAAGATTTACAACAACTTTTAAGTGATATTTCTTTAAATTGGCACATTGTCCCTGAACGAGCTAATATTATTTATCAACGAATTGGCAATCTTGATCAGGTAATAGAGCGGATTATTGAGCCAGCCGCAGAAGAAATTATTAAAGGCATTATGGCAAAATATACTGTACAAGAAATTATTACAAGACGCGAAGACTTAAAAAAAGAAATTACTGATTTATTAATCACTAGATTAAATAATTATGACTTGCATATTGATGAAATTTCCTTAACGAATTTTTATTTTTCTACCAATTTTCAAGCAGCAGTAGAAGCCAAACAAATTGCCGAACAGGAAGCCAAAAAAGCCGGTTTTTTAGCTCAAAAAGCCGCCCAAGAAGCACAAGCAAAAATTAACTTAGCGAAAGGTGAAGCCGAGGCACAACGATTACTCAAGGAAACTTTATCTGTAGAATTGCTGCAAAAACAAGCTATAGAAAAATGGAACGGAAATTTACCTTTAGTGATCACTGAGAAAGGAGCGAATTTATTGAATTTAGAGCAATTTACTAAGATGCCTTAATCTTCTTTGTGAGCGGTTAATCATGAAATAATTCTAAAACCTCTTCAAAGGCTTCTAAAACTCGAGTTTGAAAACGTTGAGGATGTTTGAGTTTATAAACCGGACGCACAATATCTAAGCAGGTATTAGTTTCAGGTTCAAAAACTTCAATCACTCGTAGAGTTTCCAATAGAAGCTCTTTTTTAACCATTAATTCCGGAACAGCCGCCGCTCCTTCGCCGCTTTCAATGACTTCTTTAATCATTTCACTACTATTTAACACTAAAAGAACTTTTAACTGAGCAAGAGAAATTCCCCATTGTTGTAGAGCTTGTTCAAACATTTGTTGTGTTCCTGATCCCGCTTCTCTCATCACCCATTGTGTTTTTAATAAATCCTCAACAGGAATTTTATTGTCATGAAACCAAGGGTGAGATTGACCAACAACAATCAGTAAACGATCGCTACCTACCACCTCCTGACATAAAGCACTTTCTAAAGCGGCTTTAACTTCACCGGCAACGATACCAATATCAAATAATCCCATCGAGGTACCGGCACAAATTTCATCAGCATTCGCTAAACTACAATTAATTTTAATGTGAGGATATTGACGCTGAAATAAACTAATTTTATCCGGCAACCAATAATTGCCAACCGTAAAACTAGAACCGATCCTTAATTCTCCACGTTGTAAATTATTTAACTCTCGCAACTCACGTTCTGTCTGTGCTACTTGAGCCATAATTTTTTGAGCTTCTTGTTTAAGTAGCTTGCCAGCATCAGTTATTTCTATACGTCTGCCAATCCGATGAAACAATTTGACACCGAATTCGCTTTCGAGACTCTGAATGGCAGCGCTGACAGCCGGTTGAGTGACATAGAGTGTTTCAGCCGCGCGGGTGAAATGGAGATGTTCAGCTACAGCGAGAAAGATCTTTAACTGCTCTAGGGTCATCGACGTTGAATAAATATAAACATTCTATTATCCCAAATCCTAGTCAAAAACTGTAGATTAAAATCGACTCATCAATTTTATTTATTAATTTAACAACTAAGAGTATTTGCTTCTATGATGACAATTGCATACACTAAAGATAGATAAATCAGAGACTAACGCCCACAAAAAACTATAAGCAAACCCTATCAAATTTATCTCTAGATAATCTTTGCCTGAAAATCTAGACCCTAGAAATTTATCCTAACTATGACCAGCAAAGCCAACGCTCATCGGAGTATTCATGGTTTAAAGCCAGATTGTCTTTCTTTTGGAGAAGTTCTTGCTCAATCCTTCGCGGTGATCGCCCCTACTACGATTCCCGCTTCAAATCTGGGTTTAATTGTCGCCCTCTCGGGAAATGGCACTTGGCTAAGTTTTCTAATCGGATTAGTGGGATTAGCCTTGGTGAGTATCAATATTAATCAATTTGCTAGTCGTTCTGCCTCTCCAGGCTCTTTATATTCCTATATCGTCAAGGGATTAGGCCCCACAGCCGGGGTTATCTGTGGTTGGAGTTTGGTACTAGCTTATTTATTTACCGGTATGTCTGTTCTGTGCGGTTTTGCGAACTTTAGCGGCGCATTAATCGGCCACATCGGTATTCATCCTTCCAGCATTACCCTACTAGCTATCGGCGCAGGAATTTCCTGGTACGCCGCCTATAAAGATATCCAGCTTTCAGCCATGGCCATGCTTTGGTTAGAAGGACTCTCCCTGGTTTTAATAGCGGTTTTGGCTTTGCTGATTTGGAGTCATTTGGGGTTTGCTTGGGATATGCCGCAACTGACCTTACAAGGGGTTTCACCCGGCAATATCGCCACAGGACTTGTATTAGTGATGTTTGGCTTTTCTGGCTTTGAAAGTGCCACTTCTTTAGGAGATGAAGCGAAACGTCCTCTAAAAACTATTCCTAGGGCGGTTATGGGAAGTGTGATTTTAGCCGGTTTGTTCTTTCTCTGTACTACCTATATTGAGGTGATGGCTTTTAGAGAGGCGGGAGTTTCCATTACCACCGCAGAAGAACCCCTCGGATTTCTCTCCCGTCAAATAGGGCTGGGTTGGCTTGGTGAATTAATCGCTGTTGGCGCTCTGTTTAGCTTTTTTGCTTGTGTATTGGGGAGTATTAACCCGGCTGCCAGAATATTTTTTACAATGGCGCGTCATGGGTTATTTCACGCTTCTATCGGTTCTGCTCATTCATCCCACAGAACCCCCCACATCGCTGTTAGCCTTTGCTCTTTGGTGACTTTCTTAATTCCTACTCTCTTGGCTTTCTTCAATGTTAAACTCTACCAAAGTATGGGATATTTAGGAGCCATTGCAAGCTACGGTTTTCTGACCGTTTATGTGTTGGTTGCAGTAGCGGCTCCCCTTTATCTCCGCAAAATCGGGCAGTTGCGTCAGCGAGATATCGTATGCTCGGTGTTATCTATTGGGTTTATGAGCATCCCCGTCTTGGGGAGTATAGGGATTCCTGGAAATCGTTGGTTTCCGGTGCCAGAAGCTCCTTATAATCTTTTTCCCTATCTGTTTTTAATTTATATTCTGCTGACTTGCGGGTGGTTTATCATTCAACGAATTCGTTTTCCGGAAATGGTTCGCTCGATGGAGAACCAAATAGAAGAGATACATGATCGGTTTTTATCTTCTGAGGAAATCGTTCCTTCATCTTTTGTTAAACCTATAACACCCACTAGAACCAGCCGCTATAAATAAAACAGCATTAAACCCATCATCATTTAGTCAAAGAAAAAACGAACAACGATGACAGAAACATTAACGGCAATTCCTGTAGGCATGACAGCCTTCTGCGCCACTAACCTCGATGACATTCTCGTCTTGCTGCTCTTTTTTGCTCAAGTCAATGGGGCCTTTCGGCGTAGACATATTGTGGCCGGCCAATATCTGGGCTTTAGTGCCTTAGTTTTAGCCAGTCTGCCTGGGTTTTTTGGCAGTATGTTTTTGCCGAGGCCTTGGATCGGTTTATTAGGAATTGTTCCTATTGCTATCGGCTTAAGTCGTTGGTTTAACCCTGATGATGATGATTCTGAAGAAACTTTAAGCGAAACCCCATCGCTTGAAAACTCATTTTTCAGCAGTATTTTATCTCCCCAAACTTACGGAGTAGCGGCTATTACCATCGCTAATGGAGGGGACAATATCGGAATTTATGTTCCTTTATTTGCCAATAGTTCTTGGGAAAGATTGCTAGTCATGTTAGGCGTGTTCTTTCTTTTGGTTGGGGTATGGTGTTATATTGCCTATCAATTAACCCGTCTTAGGGTGATTGCCGATAATCTAACTCGCTATGGTAATATACTGATCCCATTCGTACTGATTGGCTTGGGCATTCTAATTTTAATTGACTCTCATACTTTAGAACATCGCGGTTTAACCGTGTTAGCCCTGATTATTGGTGGATGGTGTCTAATCACCCTTAACCGCAAAACGGAGTCTTATTCTTGTCCAGTGATAGCCGCAGAAGAGGAACAAACTTGATAGAGGTTGTGTAGATCACGTCATGAATTGGTTTATAGAAGCTATTATCGCTGGTGTTTCAGCCTTTACGGCCACCAATATCGATGACATTGTGATCTTGATTTTCTTCTTCTCTCAACTCAATGCTTCTTTTCGTATCCGCCATATTCTCTTAGGTCAATACTTGGGGTTTACGGGTTTACTGATAGCAAGTCTAGTAGGCTTTTTTGGAGGTTTAGTGATTGCGAAAACTTGGATCGGTTTATTAGGTTTCCTGCCTATTTTT
Organism: Gloeothece verrucosa PCC 7822; assembly: GCF_000147335.1. NCBI lineage: Bacteria > Bacillati > Cyanobacteriota > Cyanophyceae > Chroococcales > Aphanothecaceae > Gloeothece > Gloeothece verrucosa. Next base: position 1,725,748 of record NC_014501.1, on the reverse strand, counting down.
CTGGGAATTAGACAGTTAATCCAGCAAGATAACTCTGAAGAAATCCCTCAAGCCGTATCCAGTGAAGCCACCAAACCATCGCCTCTGTCTAGCTTACTTGCCCCTCAAACCTACAGTGTAGCGGCTATCACCTTCGCCAACGGGGGAGACAATATCGCAATTTATGTGCCGCTATTCGCCAATAGTAGCTTGCCTGAATTAATGGTCATTGTCAGTGTATTTATAATTTTGATTGGCGTTTGGTGTGCGGTGGCTTATCGCTTAACTCGCTATCCATTAATCGCTCGATTCCTGACTCGTTTCGGTAAGCGTTTGGTTCCGTTTGTTTTAATTGGTTTAGGAATTTTTATTCTCATTGATAGTCATAGTTATCAGCTATTACCCCTGTTTAAAAGCGACACCACAAGATAATTTTTAATTTTGTTTTATATGGATTATCTCAATCAAGGAGGGAAAATCATGACTTACTTTCAAATTCTTTTAGTTGCCTTAGTGCTATTTTTTAACTTGCTCTTTGCTCAACCATCTTGGGCAGATCGGCCGCCTTTAGACACTAATGCTGACTATATCGAGTTGACTCAATCTCTCGAAAACCTCACCGAAGCCACTAATACCGGCAAATATCCTGAAGGTTTAACACAAGCAGATGTTGAGCAAAAAATTACGCAATTAACCTATCAAAAATACATTTTAGAAACCGCCAAAGAACCTGTAGGAATCTGTGACAATCAGAGCGGAAAAACTTTAGCCGTTTACGGGAAAAAGCCCAAGAAGTCTGAATCAACTTATGATGAGATCATCTACCTTCTCCCAGATGGAGAAATCACTGATGATGAAGACTTCGATTGTGATGGGGTTTATATTCCTACAGATGTTCAAGTCGCTAACGTAGGGTTAGAAGGGACTGCTGTGGCGATAAAAATTATTGATGGCAGTCAGTTGGTGATTAGCAGCAATCCGGAAACTGGGGTATTAGAATTAAATTTACCTCCAACCCAAGTTTATTTAGCCGACGAAGTGAACTGGGAAATTCCTGATTTAACTCAAGCTGATTTAGAAACGACATTTCCTGACGCTCCTACTGATTAGTCTTTCTTGACGCTCTTGGGTGGGTGCTGTCTTCGAGCGAGTTAACTCTCACAGTGCCCACCCCTCTGCCGCCTTCAAGTTCAAAGTTTTATAAAAAAACCCTGTCCTGCCTAGGACTTTCTTTTAAAATCATAAAAAATTTGTTTTTGTTACTTGATTAGTTAGTTTTGGGTATCTTTATAATGCAATTCCTCTTCAAATCCCCAAAAAACGTGCCAAACCCTAACTCTGAGGCGGATAACCTCGTATCAATTCATCCTAAAAAAAGAAATCCTTCTCGAGTTCGAGATCATTTAGCTAATGAACGGACTTATTTAGCTTGGATGCGAACGGCTATTGCTTTGATGGGATTTGGCGTAGTTATTGCTCGTCTTCGTGTTTTTCAAATTCCTGTGAACCCCATTCCTGGGAATGGCTGGAAATTGGGGCTAACCTTTGCTTTATTGGGATTAAGTACCGTTATTCTCACCACTAAACATTATTTTAATGTTCGCCATGAGATTGACGAAGATACTTATGAACCCCCTGATCGATGGGTACTGATTTTTAGTCTTGCCATTATCCTTTTAGGCTCTGGTGTCATTTATTATTTCTTTACTGTCCCTTTAAATCCTTTAAGTGGCGTAGTTTTTGAATAAAATTTTCTCAAAAATATTAATTTTGATTGGGTAAATTCAATATGATAGAGCAGTCAGTGAATTTTATTGAACAAGGATTATCTTTCAATACTGTGGGGATTTTATTCTCTCTAGTGGCGATGGAAACAGTTTTATCGGCTGATAATGCAGTGGCTTTAGCGGCTTTAGTTCAACATCTTCCTGAACCGGAACATCAACGCCGTGCCTTAAATTGGGGGTTAGTTGGGGCTTTTGGCTTGCGAATTTTATTGATTTTATTGGCTACTTGGGTCATTCAATTCTGGGAATTTGAATTTCTAGGCGCTCTTTATTTGATCTGGCTAACGGCTAAATATTTCCGGGAACGTTTATCTGAAAATCAAGAAGATTCCTTATCAGAACCGTTTCATCCTCAATCTAATACCAATTTAATTTGGCAAATTATTCCCATTATTGCCCTGACCGATTTAGCCTTTTCTTTAGATAGTGTGACTACCGCGATCGCTATTTCTAATGAAACTTGGCTGATTCTTTTTGGCGGCATTATCGGCGTAATTACCCTAAGATTTTCAGCCGGCTTGTTTATCAAATTATTAGACAAATATGTTTATCTTCAAGACGCGGCATACATGATTATTTTGGGAATAGGGCTGAAATTAATGATTAAGGCTTTGTTCCCCATTTATGCTTTGCCAGACTGGATAGTCTTAACTTTTGTGAGTTTATTATTGATGTGGGGCTTTTCTAAGCGAGTTGAACCCGAAACAAGCCAGAGCAATTAAAAATAAGCCTTGTAACCGTTGCTTAAAGTTGGCTGGGTGTGTCAGGAGCAATGATGACTCCTGGTCGCTCGGAATCTCGCTTATGATTAATTAAATCATCAAAACCGTTAATATCTACGCCGATAGCTTGACAAGCTTGTCGGAGTTCTTCTTCAAAAGCAGCAAGATCATCTCCATAACCTGAGCGAGAGGCGGCTATTTCTAGCCCTTGGTTTCCGTTGGCTCTAGCACAGTCAATTAATTCACTACCCTTTAACGGAGTTGGGGAGGTCATAAGCGTTTATTTTCTCCTACTTAGCTTCATTTTTTTATAATACACAAGACTAAGCCTGATTCATTCTGCCTCTTGGTAGAATCAGCTATAAATAGGGATAGGCAATAGCTTTTTGGAGAGAGTAAGACTATGGTTCAAATACAGTCATCTTCTCAGTCAGAAGTAATCTACCCCGACAGCGATGGTCAACCGATGGCAGATAATACGAAACAGTTTCGCTGGATTGTGACCATTAAGGAAAATTTAGAATGGTTATTTGCTGATGATGCCAATGTATTTGTTGCCGGGGATTTGCTGTGGTATCCGGTTGAAGGGAATAATAAGATTTGTCAAGCACCTGACGCAATGGTCGTAGTTGGAAGACCCAAGGGCGATCGAGGTTCTTATAAGCAGTGGGAAGAAGCGAATATACCGCCACAAGTGGTTTTTGAAATTCTCTCGCCCGGAAATCGGCGGGCAGAAATGAACCGAAAACTCCTGTTTTATGACCGTTTTGGCGTGGAAGAATACTATTTATATGACCCTGACGAAAATCATTTGAGTGGTTGGTTGCGAACTGAGGGTTTTCTGGATGTCATTGATCCGATCGATCAGTGGATCAGTCCTCGATTAAAAATTCGCTTCAACCTTGTTAGTCCCGAATTGCAAATTTTTTATCCTGATGGGAGTCGGTTTTTAACCTATAGCGAAATTGCTCAACGCGCACAACAAGCAGAAACACGCGCCACACAAGCCGAAGCACGCGCACAACAAGCAGAAACACGCGCACAACAAGCAGAAACACGCGCGGCAAAATTAGCTCAACAATTGCGGGCAATGGGAATCGAGCCAGATCACGAGTGAAACGGAGAATATTATCTCGCTTTTAAGAAAGAAGTTTTTCTTTTTGGCTTGACCCCAAAAAAGTCTGCTAACCTTCCTGCGTACTCAAGATAATCCACCCTCAGTAATATTCTTCTAATGGCACTATACGAAGGAATGCGCTCTACAGCCATTTCTTAGTTTCCATTCAATTAATTTCTCCTATTAAAGGAGAGTTTACCATTGTAAAAAAAAGATGATCAAATCACAAAAATTTTACTACAAATACTTCAATCAATTGAGATGAAAGCTTTTTAAAACCTTTGATTGATAGGAAAACTTGGAGAGTGACAGAATAGGGATACTTTCCACTACAAGATCAGTGATCGCACTAAAAGAATATCAATCAAACTGAAAAACCTTATGCTATAATGCCCTCTAAAAGCTCAATAATTTTTGGAGTTTAACTTATGAGTCAACAGGGACGTGGTAGTAGAGATAACTTTAACGTTGGTGGTGACTACACGGAAGGTGGCAAAGCGGGAAGAGATATCAACCACAAGAAGAGTTTTAAGTTATCTATTCCTTTAGGAATTGTAGCTCTTGCTGGTGCTGTGACTATTGGCGGAGCAACAACAATTGCCATAAAAAATATACTCTATCCACCAAATAAAAATGTCTCTCCATCTGAATCTCCAACTGTACCTTCAAACACACCAAAAGTTGAGAATTCACCATTTTCATCATCACCAACACCTTCAAATTCACCTACTGATTCTACGGAGCAAAATAAAGAGGCTACTAAAGATAAACTACTGACAACTAAACAATGTTCAGGTTGTGATTTAAGTGGTGTTAATTTAGAAAAAGCCGATTTGAAAGGTGCTGATTTAAGTGGTGCTAATCTCAGCAAAGCTATATTGAATCAAGCTAGTTTGGCAGATGCGAAATTGGCTGGTGCTAATCTAGAAAAGGCAGGACTAGGAGGGGCAGAATTGATTAATGCTGACTTAAGCAATGCTAATTTACGAGGTGCTGATTTACACGCTGCTAATCTAGCTTATGCAAATTTGAGTGGTTCAGATTTACGTGAAGCGTCGTTATATGCTGGAAATTTAAGTAATGCTAACTTACAAAAAGTTGATGCGAGAAGTGCCAGTTTAGCTGCCAACTTGGAGAATGCTAACTTCAATGGTGCAGATCTAAGTAATGCAAGCTTAGGGACGGATCTGAAAGGAGCAAACTTCAGTAACACAGATCTAAGGGTTAGAGGCATTACAGTTGATCAGTTACAAAAGATAGAGGGGATTAATTTGTGTGGTGCAAAACTTCTTGGTAATGTAACCTCTAAACAAGGTTGTTAGTACGATGCGCTTATCTTGTAATGCTTAAATCAAAAATGCGCTCGCCATGTTTCCATTCAACTAATTTCTCCTATTAAAGGAGAGTTTAAAATAAGATGAGTACAAGCGGCTTAAGCGGTAGTATCACAAAGGTGTTGAAATAGGTTAAATTTTTCGCTGAAATTCATACTTATTAATATACAATCCGATTACCAAATCGTGCATTGGGGATATCTTAGAAAAACAATTCGTTTTTCTTTGTAATCTTTTGATTCTTGTTCTCAATGTCAAATGTTTTCTTTCAATTTTCTGCATTTTATATTTACTTACTATCCTTTGGTCTTTTAATAGATGACGTTCATAAGTTGACAAATTCCTTGATCAACACCTTTGTGACACTACCATCTGGATTTAGCTTTAATTAAGCGGGTAGTATATATTAATGTGGCAATGATGGATCAGTATCTTTCTGGTATCATGCAGGTTATTTATAGCAGTATGACACCGGCTGAGGCTATTACTCTCATAGAAAATCAGCCCCAGTGATTGATAGTAGGAAAAAGTAACAGTCAAATTAAGCCGCTTTTTTCTTCTTTTTCTTAGCCGCTTGTTCAGCTTTTTTAGCCGCTTTTTTCTCGGCTTCAATGCGTTGACGTTCTTTTTCTTTTTCCTCTTCTATTTTATCGAGATAATAATGATAATCTCCTTGATAAGCAATTAACTCTCCTTCTCGAATTTCTACAATTTTATTAGCCACTTGAGAGATAAAATAACGGTCGTGGGAAACAATAATGACCGTGCCATCATAATGACGGATTGCTTCCTCTAACATTTCTTTAGCTGGAATATCAAGATGATTAGTCGGCTCATCTAATATTAATAAATTAGCCGGTCTTAACAGCATTTTGGCTAGAGCTAAACGGGCTTTTTCTCCACCGCTTAAAGCTGCCACTTTTTTGAAAACAGTATCTTTAGTAAATAAAAATCTCCCTAATAAGGTGCGGACTTCTTCATTTTTCCAATCGGGAACTTCATCATGAATTGTCTCCATGACGGTTTTTTCTAGGTCTAAAGCCTCGGCTTGATTTTGCTCAAAATAGCCGGGTATAACGTTATGTTTTCCTAGAGCAATGTTTCCATCATCGTTTTTTTCCATCCCCATAATTAACCGCAACAGGGTTGATTTCCCCGCACCGTTGGGGCCTAAAAAGGCAATGCGATCTCCTCTTTCTATGGTTAAATTGGCTCCTAAAAAGAGAATATTATCATTATAACTATGGACTAAATCTTCTATTTTTACCACTTCTAAACCGCTACGAGGGGCAGGGGGAAAGCGGAACTGAAGGGTTTTTAAGTCGGAAATCGGAGCTTCTATTCTTTCAATTTTATCGAGTTGTTTTTCGCGGCTTTTCGCTTGGGTGCTGCGGGTGGCACTGGCTCTGAAGCGTTCTATAAATACCTGTTGTTTTTCTATTTCTTTTTGTTGATGTTCATAAGCACTTAATTGTGCTACTTTGGCTTCTTCTTTTTGTTGAAGGTAGGCTGAATAGTTTCCTAAATAGGTAGTAGAAACGCCTCTTTCTGTTTCGACAATTTTAGTACACAGACGGTCGAGAAATTCTCGGTCATGAGAAATGATCACCATCGGAGTTTTTAGCCCCTTGAGATAATTTTCTAACCATTCAATGGTGGCTAAGTCTAAATGGTTTGTCGGTTCGTCAAGGAGTAAAATGTCAGGGTCTTGTAGTAGAATTTTCCCCAAACTCATCCGCATTTGCCAGCCGCCACTAAAGGAACTCACCTTGCGATCGCCGTCTTCTAAACTAAACCCCATTTCTGGGAGAATTTTCTCGATCTGCGCTTCTAAGGCATAACCATCTAACCCTTCAAATTGACGTTGCAGTCGGTCTAATTTTTTGATGAGGAGGTCTAATTTTTCTGGATCAGCCGCTTCCATTTCCTGCTGAACCTGTGCTAAATGATGTTGAACTTGATTCGCTTCTGTAAAAACTGTCCAAAATTCTTCTCTAACGGTGCGGGTGGGATCGACATCAAACTCTTGGGTTAGATAAGCGATCCGTAAACTAGCTGGCCGAATGATTTCCCCTGACGTGGGTTCTACTTCACCCATAATAATTTTGAGTTGGGTGGACTTTCCTGCACCATTGACCCCAACTAACCCTACTCGTTCTTCAGGTTTGACTTCCCAATTGATATCTTTAAGGACTTCTCCTGTGGGGTATATTTTACTGATATGTTCTAGTCGCAGCATTAAGAGTGTTCCAGAATCAGGCCAACTTTACACATCGTAACATATTCGTCCTATCTCAGAGTAACTAACTGTATAGGTTTCTCAGTTCTGTCGTCTTTATATAATCTTCAAAATTATTTGTGAAGTTTTTTTAAAAAAGCAATTGTTTTAATCAGGCTTAATAAGTCATGAAATCAATACATTTAAAACCAAGATTAAGCGCATGAGCAAGAATATATAGTATAAATCCTTATCTTCATAAACTCTTCATATAAAATTTATATTTTATTGTTAAAATGAAAATAACTCAAATATCTGGCTAAATTCGAGCTATACTCTATTTTTTTGGCAGCTATAGTTTATAAAGAGTAAAATTTTATCAGGAGTATAGCTCTGCCCAAAAATATCTTTCTTTTGAAAAGATCTTTAAAAATACTTAGAGTTTAGCTTTTTTAGCAAGATCATTTGAGTTAAAGTCCTGTTACGTTGAGTAAATGTCTTTAGATTGATTAGGTAGGTTGGTTCTTATCCAGCCTATCTATTTTAATTCAAAAATAAACAGTTTACAACCTTCTTAAAATAAATTTATAGACTCATACAACCGTTTTAAGATAGCAAGAATTTTTTTCGAATAGGATAAATCTGCTGACCATCGTCCTGATAACTCAGACACAGAGGGGGCAACTCCTCGCGCTACCAGATAAAAACGAGGATCGACGACTTCTTGAACTAAGGGTTCTAAACTAGCATAGGCTTTTAGATGTTGTATGTGGCATCTTACCCCAAGACGAACATCGCTAAAAACCGCAATTTCTTTGCTTTCTACTCTGCCTAAGTGAGCAAAATTGTAGTTTCTAGCTTCCTGTTCTCGTCCAAAACGCAAAAAATCAGTTTCTAGACACATTTGACAAAAAGCAATGTCAGAGTTAACACCTTCAATTGCTCCCTCTTCTCGGTAAAATTTAGCGATCTGGGGAAATTCTTTTAACGCCTTTTCATTATTGACTTTTAAAAACATCATCATTTGCACCTCTGATGTTCTTCCCTGACCCATAATTTGTTTTATTTGGTGATTATCAAAAGGTAAAATAGTGCGTAAAATTAGAGTTTGACTCAAATTTTCCCACTCAATACTAATGTTAAACGCCTCGAGGTCAACGGCTTTAAGATAGACTATCCCTCCAGCTTCAATTAAATTTGATGAGTCAGTCAAATCTAATCCTAAACGATCAACTAAATCGATGGGTATGCAAGGATTGCCATAGACAACAATTCCTCTTTCTGGGTAAATTCGACTATTCAATCTAATTTCAAGACTAGAATAATTCAGGGACAAATTAAGCGGCTTAATTTCTTGATTCGGTTCTATTCCAGTTACTTCACGACTCCAGGCCATTAAACCATCTACAAGTCCTTGAACCAGTTTAGGATGCTCATTAAATATAATATTTTTATCGTCAGGGTTACTCAAATAGCCAAGGGTAATCTGTAATGAAGGGATAATCACTTGGCGGCAAAAAGGCAATTGTCCCATGAGGGTCATCGTATCCGGTTGACTTCCTAAACTACTCAAATGAGGAAGACGATGTAATAAAAGTAATAAGAGAACTTCCGCGTGTTTTTTTCGTTCTAAATTATTAGCAATATAAGTAATATAAATGCCACGACGACTAGAATTATTAGAATGATTCACACTGATAGCTAAAGCAATATCTCCGCTATCAGCACGATCATTGATCCATTGAATTGCACAGGATAAATTGAGGTCTTCAGGAACCACAAAACTTCTACATCCTTGTGACCGCAATTCAAAAACTAAGTGATTCCGCAATAGGATCATTTGTTCTATAACAGCAGTTTTTCCCTGCTGTAAGTTTTTAAGGTTATCTAAATAATTAATCCAAACAAAAATATTACCCATTTGGCTAATGAGAATTTTTCCATAAATGTTAGTTTACTGGTCTTTGATTTTAAGGTAATGGTTTCTGCACTTGTGATCGGATATGATCAATTCAGGGCCCTAGACTTGACGATGTGATAAATTTTAGCTTCGATGGAGATGATGGACCTTTTTTTCTCTAACCTTTAGCCCTGTTTTTTGGGAGATCCCACTCATAAACTATGCGTTGTCTCCATTGCCATCACGAAGCCATTAACCCTGCGGCTGAACTGTGTCCCAGTTGTGGCGTTTACTTACCCTCCTTACTACGAGAAGTTCTGCCTGGGGAAACTCAACTGAGGGCTAATACCTATAAAATTGAATATGCTCTAGGTCGAGGCAGTTTTGGCATTACTTACCGCGCCTATCATAACATTTTGAACTGTACTGTCGCGATTAAAGAATTTTTTCCCCAGGAATATGCGACTCGTAACACCAATAATGGTGAATTAAGTATCCCCGTCACTCAAGAAGCAACTTTTCAAAAAGGATTAAAACGCTTTCTCAAAGAGGGGCAGATATTGGTTAAACTGCATCATCCCAATGTGGTCAAAATATTGGATTTATTTGAGGAAAATAATACTGCTTATATTGTCATGGAATTAATCGAGGGATCTACCCTAGGACTAGAGTTAGATTCTCAACCTGATAAGAAATTATTACCTCAGCGCGTCGAAATCTTAATGGAACAATTGGTATCTGCCATAACCGCCATTCATGAAGCAGGCATTTATCATCTAGATATTAAACCCGATAATATTTTAATTACCCGAAAAAATGAATTAATTTTAGTCGATTTTGGTTCGGCTAAACAAGTGGGAAGTGGAAGTATTAATCGTACCCGCTTTTTTACCGAATCTTACGCCGCACCAGAAGTCATTATAGGGGGAAAAATCGGTAGGGAAAGTGATGTTTTTGAACTGGGAATGCTTCTGTATGAAATGTTAACAGGCGAGTTACCCACACCGGCCTTAAGCCGCTTATTTGAGGGAACCGTCTTTATGCCTGTGGGCTTAGAAGAACCTTGGAAAAATTTAGTTAATACGGCTTTACAGCTTAAACGGGAGGAGCGTCCTAGCAGTGCTAAACAATGGTGGGAAAGTAGAAATAAAGTGGGCAAAGTGCCGGTTCCACTGAATTTGAATAGAAAACCCGGCACGCCGGTAGGGATGACTTTACGAGGACATTTTGTTTTGCCGCTTCTCAAGGAACAGGGAATGCAACGACAATTTGGGCGCGGCGTGATTAAAAAAGTCTTCTCCATTAAAGATAATTTAGCGGTAGTTATTGCCGCCGGAAGCACCGCCTTATTTGATTTACAGAGTGGGGCAACTTTATGGGAAATAGAATGTCCGACTGCTCAGGGAACGCTCAGTCCAGACGTGACGCGGCTGGCTTTAGTTTTTCAACAGGAAATTTATATTTGGGATTTAGAAACCGCCACCGTTGTACAACGTTTAAAAGGACATTTGAAAGAGATCAATGACCTAGTTTTTAGTGCTGATGGGCAGTTATTAGTTTCCGCGAGCAATGATGAAACTTTGATCGTTTGGGATGTGAATTCTGGAAAAATTATCGCTCATCTCTATGGTCATCGCGGAGCGGTAATTTGTGTTAGTTTTAGTGCTGATGGGAGTTTAATTGCCTCTGGAAGTAGAGATGAAAGTGTTAGGGTATGGGACTCCTATTCATACCAAGAACTTACCGTATTACAAGAGGCTAATTTAGGGGTTGAAAGCGTGGCTTTTAGCCTGGATAGTTTGTGGATTGCTGCGGGGAGTCGAGACCATAAAATCCGTTTATGGGAAATAGAATCAAGGCAAATTGTCGCTCAATTCGAAGCTCATCAAGATTGGATCACGTCCATTACCTTTAGTCCAGATGGGCAATTTCTCGCTGGTGCTGGGGGAATTGAAGATAAAACGATTCGCGTTTGGAACCTGGCCTCTAAAAAAAATATTTGGGAATTAAAAGGACATTGGAATACTGTCAATACGATCGCTATTTCTAGTGATAGTCGCTATTTGATCTCAGGTAGTTATGATTATACGCTACGGGTTTGGGACCTCCGGGAGGGATGGGAAATTAAACAACTGAAAAAACATACCAATTGGGTCTATTGTGTCGCTTGTAGTCCTGATGGAAGACTGATCGCTTGTGGGGGAAGTGATCATCTAATTCATGTCTGGGATAGTGTTCAAAACCGGGAAGTAATCTGTTTGAATGGTCATACTGATCCGGTTTCTAGTATTGCTTTTAGTGCAGATGGCAAATTTTTAATTTCAGGCAGTTGGGATCAAACAGTGCGAATGTGGGACGTTGTGACGGGAAAACCCTTGCGCTTTTGGCAAGGACATCAAAATTTAATTAAAAGTGTGGCGGTGAGTTCCAATAAACGCTTTATTGCTTCTGGAAGTTGGGATAAAACAGTAAGAATTTGCGATCTGTCTACTCCTTGGTTACCTCTGACAACGAGTAAAGGCGTTCGGGTTCTCTATGGTCATAGCGGCGAAGTCGAATGTGTTGCGTTTAGTCACGATAGTACATTGGTAGCCTCTGGAAGTTGGGATCAAACAGTGCGAGTTTGGGAAGTCTCTTCTACTCAAGAAGTACAAAAATTAGAAGGACATTCTAGTCCGGTGTTATGTGTGGCCTTTAGTCCCGATGGTCAATATTTGGTGTCTGGGGGTCGAGACCAGATTTTGCTACTGTGGGATGTGATGAAGGGTGAATGGACGAAAAAGTTAAAAGGCCATACTCATTATGTCAACAGTGTCGCTTTTAGTCCCGATGGTAAGTTAATTGTTTCGGGCAGTCATGACCAGACGGTGCGTTTATGGGATGCCGCTTCTGGGTCACTCATACAAGTGTTGTACGGTCACACCAATTATGTGAAAAGTGTTGCTTTTAGCGGCGATGGGACTTTTGTTGCTTCTGCGGATAATGATGGGGTAGTTCGTTTATGGCGAGTTTGACTAAGTAGTCGGACATAAATAAAGCACTCTATATAAACAATTGTAAAATGGCTACAATTACCCGACACCCGACACCCTAACCTCGCAGTTAACTTTATTTATGTCCAGGTACTTACTACGCAATAGGCAATAAAAAGTAGGGGAAGGGGGAAAGGAAAAATAGGGAACAGTTTGATAGTTAATTTTCCTCAATTTTCTTGTCTGAGTGCCTTTTGCTCAGATCTGACAGCCCTACAAAAAAACTGTCTCACGGAAATGAAAGAAATCAATATAGATACTGTAAGAGTAAAATTTTGATCCTCTTTCCTTTTTCCTTTCCCCTCGTTCAGAACAAATAATTTACTTTCTTGGTGCAAGATCTGTGTTTTGCGTTTTGCCTTGCGCGTAGCCTTATATTAATCCAAATAATTTAACCAAGGACTCACATCAACGGCTAATTTTTCCCCTAATTTGAGAAGAGGACACAGTTGTGAAACTGTCCAACGACAACCGATAGGATCACCTCCATTCACTCCATTTTGAGAGTCAATACAATAGGGCAAAATTTGCTGATACAAATAGTTGTAATAGAGTTCCTGTGCCTTATCCAAACATAACCCTAGATCTAACTGTCCTCCCACTTCAATAATCTTAACGATCAATTGGATATCTTCTTCTAACTTGTCTGGATCGCCATTGTTTAATAAATGCCAGAGACGCTCTAAAACCAACCTTTCTAAGGTTTTTTTCCCTTCTGGAAGGGTTAACTTACAGCGTAGAGGCTGCGCTTCGGTTGTGATCGCTTCTAATTCCATTAAATGAGTGATCATTGCTTGCGGATCATGGCCAGAAGACTCTAACTTGGCTATTTGCTTGACACAGCGATCAGATAAGGCTATTTCTGCCGCCACTTGCAACTCTTGAGGCACCGGCAACTCGTCCCGATGAAAGGCGGCTAAGATGCCATAATTGTCTCGATATACCTGAGTATATAACTGATCCAAGCGTTCCTTAGTGCGAGCAGTGACTTGTTGCATAATACGGTGGCGTTCTTCGGCAAACAGATGTTGTAAACTAAAGGACTGATGACCAAACAGGCGGCTCATTTCTAAAACTGTTTGCACCACACTGGCTTGATTGAGAGTCTCAAATAGGGTATCTTTCAGCTTAGTATAGGCGCTGCGACCTTCAAAGTTTTGAATACAGCAATGGAAGTCCCAACCCCCTAAATGCAGTACCGCAAAGGTTAAATGACGACTTTCCCAGGTAATTTGAGAAAACAGATGCACTTGTCCGACAGCGAGAGTTAACGCGCCTAATTGTTGTTTCTGATAGTCTAATTGTTGGGTATCGTAGCAGTATATACGGTGTTGTTGAGGGTAAGGGGTAAACAGGGAACTGATGGCATAATGAGCCGCCACTTGCTCAAAGGCAATCTGAGCGGGTATAACTAATTTACGGTAAACTTCTGACCCATCTCGATAGAGTAAGATGTTACTCGGCGCTAAAACCAGACGTTCGATAAACTCTTTTTCTAACTGTACGCCACTGACTTCGGCGGCTAATTCCATCGCCCGCGCCGCATAACGGAGTATTTGAGTGCCTTCAGGGCGGGAAATTTCTTCAAAAAACCAGCCGCAACTGGTAAACATCAGTAAGCTATGACGCTGCATTTCTAGGAGACGTAAAGCGTCTATTTGTTCGAGTTCTGACAGTTGTCGGCATTGATGACGAGTTAGAAAGGCTGTTACTTTATCGGGTGAACGGTCTAAAATGACATGGATATATTCATCTCTGACTAACCAGGGATCATTAAAATAATTGCGGGCCGTTTCTTCATAAATAGCGGCTAAGTGATCCCGTAACCAGTTTAGGGTGCTACGTAGGGGTCTGCGCCATTTTTGATGCCATTCGCCGCCACCACCGCATCCACAGTCATCTTGCCATCTGTCTACCCCATGAAAACAACTCCAGGCGGTAACCGGTTTGAGTTCTACTTCCCAAGTGGGGGGGCAAATACTGAGATAATGAGCAAAGTTCGTCACCGTCCAACCTCGTTGAGGAAAAGCGACTGCACAGGCGTAGGCGATACATTTTTCGGTTCCCATTTTATGATGTCCGAAGGTTTCCCCATCGGTGGCCACGCTGATCAACTGCGAACGACGGTGATCGCCTTTTACGGCCTGTCCTAAGCGTCCGACAAAAAAGTCTGAACTGGCCAAAAGGTCATTAAACCCCATATCTCTAGAAATGGGTCCGTCATAGAAAAAGATATCAATGTAGCGCCCATCTTCGATAAAGCAACGATAGGGACGAGTGGGATCAATTTGTCCGCCGCCAACTTCGTGCCATTCGGGTTCGGGATCATTTTTAGTGGCAAAAGGACGACAGCGTTCTGCTTGGGAAGGGGCTAAAATGGTGAACTTGATCCCCTCATTAATTAAAGCTTCTAGGGTGGGATAGTCTACTGCGGTTTCGGCTAACCACATTCCTTCGGGATATCTGCCAAAACGGTGATAAAAGTCGTATTTTCCCCAACGTATCTGTGTATATTTGTCGCGTTCGTTGGCTAGGGGTAAAATAATATGATTATAGACTTGAGCGATAGCATTTCCATGACCGTTGAGACGTTGGGCACTTTTTTGATCGGCTTCTAGGATGCGTTGATAAACGTCACTATCATAGTTTTGCAACCAAGACATTAAGGTAGGGCCGATATTGAAACTGAGATATTCGTAATTATTAACGATCCCCACCACTTCGCCCTTGTCATTCATTATCCTTGCATAAGCGTTGGGACGATAACATTCATGATGAATTCTTTGATTCCAGTCATGAAAGGGGTGGGCACTGGGTTGTCTTTCTATCGTATCTAAATAGGGATTTTCCCGAGGGGGTTGATAAAAATGTCCATGAACGGTTACGTAGACCCCTGTAGCTGTTTTCAGGGGATCTAATGTTTCTTGATGTTGATGAAAAGCTTCTGCTATCTGGGTTTGTGCAGTAAAAGTCATATTTGTTACCTAGGTCAAGTCTAGTATTAAAGATTGCAAGATTCTATGCGGCGGATAATTACGATTAACTTAGAGCCAGTTTAATTAAATTTATATTCATCCCTAACTATACCTTCTTTTCTTTTTGACAGGGTATAGTTTTCTGACGATTTTAAGTATTTTTTAATGTTTTTGTTAATTCTAAAATAAAAATATAAAGAGTTAAAAGTAGAGACGTTACCTGCAAACTCTCTCTTAAAATTGGAGGTGGCAAAAATACGCTCAACTCAGCGAATTAAATAGCTAGACCATTGAGGTTCTTCTTCTGAGGGGGTTACATCTCGTCTAAGTAAACGCCATGTCTTTGCTTCTGCTTGTCGTTGCAGGTAAATCTCAAAACGGTTATTTTTTTGAGTCACTTGTTGATGAGGAAGGGTTAATTTCAGGTTATAAGTTCCTTGAAGATGATAGGCGGGTAACTCGGCCACATAGATAGGTTCGAGGGTTTTAACTTTGATCTGACTAATATCAATTTGCGGGTGAGCGGCATTGAGTTGTTGACTCAGACGTTGCTCTGCTTGATTGAGTTGCAGTAAGATAGCTTTTTGAATGATCTCTCCTTCAGGAGCAAATTCTGTAGGAGGAGTAGGGCTGCTACAGGCATTTAAGACTAAAATGAGGACAGCCGCTAGCAATATTTTTAAAGATCTTCTTACTAAAACTCCGACAGGTATCATATTTTGTCGTTTTGCCTTTTGAGTGATTAGTGGGTTTTTTGTTTGATAAAGTGAAAGGAGAATAGTCAGCCAATCAAAACACAAGCACATCGATCAATGGGGATAGTGTTTGGACACAAGAGGGGTAGAAATGCCAGAGGAACCAAAACAACCGTCATCAATTAATCCAAATCAGATTTCTCAAGGGGAAATGGCCCAACTGCTGCAAAAGACGATAGGGCAGTTAGAGATCATCGTCAATAAACTTAGCACAGAATCGCTCGAGAATTTACCTCCTCGTGAGGTGGTAGAAACCTTAACTTCTAATACTGAGGTATTAGCGGAGTTATTCAACGCACCCGCAAGCGCGACTGTATCGGCGCAACCGCAAGGGGTGAATGTTACTCGTATTGTTGCTCCTGAAGAGGTTCCCCAAGAAATCTTGTTTAATAGGCAACAGATAGATATAGATGTTGACGAACCCACTGAACCGGTAAGAGTCCAGCCACCTATTACAAGTTCCAAGACAAAAAAATCAAAAGGTTGGTGGGGTGGCATCATCAACAGTATACGCTCTTTATTACCTGCCGCTTTAGGGAATCAGCTTGGGGATTGGGCTATCACCGGAATTTTATCTATAGTAGTGGTAGGAGTCGTCTTAGTCTCTGTGGTTTTGGTTAATAAAGCTACCCCCTCAGACATCGCTCAAACTTCCCCAATACCCAAGACTCCGGCACCGATCGTGACTTCTTCACCGAGTGAAACTTCAGAACCTATTGTCACTGCTTCACCGAGTGAAACCCCAGAAGTGATCTCAACGCCACCGGAAATACAAGCACCGGGTAATCCTGTACCGGTAGAATTTGCCCCGCCTCCGGAACCGGAATTAACGCCTGAGCAAAGTTTAATTGCCTCTATACAGGAACAAGTTACCGAGCTAACCCGTCAATATCCTGAAGCATTAATTGCCACCATCGAGGCGAATTTTCTGGGCAGTCAATTAATTGTGACGATGGGCAATGAATGGTATTCTCTGAGTCCATCGCGTCAAAATAGTTTAGCCAATGCTATTTTTGAACGCAGTCGAGGCTTAGATTTTCGCAAGTTAGAACTGATTGATCAACAAGGAATAACCATTGCCCGGAGTCCCGTTGTGGGGGAAGAAATGGTGATTTTACAACGGCAGAAAAATATACCCGAACAAGTTAGTTAAAAATTTCTAGATGCAGAACATAATGGCCTAGACGAACTTGATAAGACCATAATTCATACTCTACTCGTAAATATTCGGGTAGAGAGCCGCCTTTTAACTGAAGAGAGCGAGTAAAATTTCTTAAACGAAAGCTATCGGTTTCTTTTGGGTCATCTCCATTTAACCAATAACGACTCACCCCATAAATTCCCTGTTCCCAGTAATGACGATAGGCAAATTTCCCTTTTCCCTGCATGGTCATGATTACCCGATAGGGAGAAATTTCTAACCACAATAATTGATTTTCTCCGGGATGGATAGGAGATGGTTCAAATTCAGCGATCGAGCGGGGAATTTCTGACTCGTTGAGCAGAACATGAAACCAGTTAGAATCTTTTTGGTAGAGGGTGGCGCTTGTTTCAACACTTGAAAGGATAGGCAGGTCCACAGACATCAAAGACAAATTTACAGGGCGACGATGATGGGTTAACATAGAGGAATTTTTGCGTGGGGATATTTCTACTCTAGCCTTAGATGGTGTCAAGCACAATGTACCTTCTCTAAGTTTTAAGGGATAGCGGCTTTTTTTGCTGATCACTTTACAGATAGCACTTTTGGCTCAACTTTGAAGAGGACAAAAAAAATTTTCAAAAAAGGCTTGCCAAATTATTTGTCTTATGACTATAATAAATAACTGTGGCTAACGATCCTCAGTAGCTCAGTGGTAGAGCGGTCGGCTGTTAACCGATTGGTCGTAGGTTCGAATCCTACCTGGGGAGTTGTAAATTCTAGGTTTTTCAATTATTCTAGCTTACTGAAGTTAGAAATCAAGCATGACATGGGTAGCTTATCCTCTGCTTAATTGTACAAATCTTGTCTAAATACCAATGAATTGGCAGAGTTACTCTAGAGAAAGTTTAGGAGCGCTATATAAGCAGACTTACACAGCCTTTGCTCAATCTTATTCTTAACTATGGTAAATGACTGATCAGTTTAATCAGAAAAATGCCTAGGGTTAAAGTCATAGCAGTTTGCACTGTATAGCTGATGGTCCATTTTACAAGCTTGGTCTGTGTCATAAAAATCATGGGTTTCGTGGTTCTGTATTTATCTTCAACCTCAGACTCAAATATTCCGCATCTGTTCTCAGATAATGGCCGATTATCAAGCCGCTCTTTAATCAGATTAATTTGAGGTTGACGAGTTGGCTCTCAAAAGCCGCTCCCCCCTTTTTAGTATTTATGTACTTATTTGACTCGGGGGGAATTCAATTGGATGGCCGACTGTTGACTTATTTGCTCAAAGTGACGATACAGTTGCTTCTTGCGGCATCTTTTTCAGTGATCCCGCAAGAATTCTTCAGATGGGTTTACAGGTCACTTAAAAAAGCACAATCATCCTCAACCAATTGAACCAATGGCGGTATCGACAAAGCCGATCTGATTTGATTGGTCAAATTGAGGGCAAAAGCGACTATTTGGGGGTAGTATAATTTTTCACTCATCCAATGGTACCAACCACTTAACACATCAACGGCCAAAAAATTGTCATAATTGTCTTCAATCCAGTGCAAATGGTTAATAGTCAGTTCAATTTCTGGAAAAATGACTTTTTCTAACTCAACGACAAATTCTGCACTAATACAAATTTGCACCGAGAAATCTTGATTTGAGTATTCTGGCTTCAGATAGCCGTTTTTAATCAAAAGCTCATCTTCATCAAACTGCCAGCACTCAAAAAGATGCTCGAGTTGTTGAACAACGTTAGAGACGCAAATAATTGTAGTCATGGATAATTTTCAGGTTTTATGAATCAGAATTGCTAAAAAATACTGTGCTTACTGTACATTCTTAAATTTTTGAGAGAGTTAAGTTTTTGGATATGAGATATATTTTGATCTTCTACTATTATCCGTTGAATGAGGCATGATCGGCCTCACCTCTACCTGTGTTTTCGATCACATCCCATTTAAAATCTTGAAAAACTGGTTAAAGCTGATATTTTTACCGTTAAATTCTTGAATTATTCTTATTCAAGACTCAAGATGCTGAAAGATTCATTTTTGAGCCATAAAGTTAAATATTGACATTTTGATTCAGCACTAAACGAGCAAAACTAAAAGCACTGGTAAAAGCCGGGGAAACCGCATTGAGGATATGGGTTGAGTTTTTCCCCTGTTCAATGATAAAATCCATTACCAATTCTTGCTTTTTTTGATCAAATAATTGTGCCCGAATTCCTACGTGATGACTTGGCTGTAAATGTTCAGGTTTTAGGGAGCGAACTAATTTTTGAGCCGCTTTGGCAAAATAGGGTTTCAATAGATGTGGAGTTTCTTGATGAATTAAGCGCCGAAATCCCTGTTTATTATGGATATACTGTTGGCTAATTTGCCAGATCATCTTAGTAGTCTCAGTTAAGCTTAGTTTTTCCCAAGCTGAATAATTTTCTCTTCCTAAAGCCGGAATAGCAGTAGGCCCGAGGGAGATTTCACCGTTCAATTTTTTAGTAAAATGAATCCCTAAAAAGGGCACTTGTAAATTAGGAACCGGATAAATATTTCTGTTGATCTCTAATCCTGATGAAGCGGCTAAAGTGTAATATAACCCCTTAAAGGGCATTATAGTATATCTTTTGCCTATATTACAAGCTCTAGCCACCTGATCGGCATAAAGTCCAGCACTATTAAATAAATGCCCAAAATAAAGAGTTTCTGTGGGAGTTTTTAGACATTTCTCTTCGAGATCAAGTTGAGTAAATTTTTGATTGAAAAGAATTTTGACTCCCTGTTGTTCTAATTGAGCGGCTAAGTCATTTAAAATAGCTTTGGGGTCAATTACTGATGTATCCGGACAATAGATGGCTCTACCGGTAATAGTATATGCTAGAGGTTCTAGCGTTTTTAACTGTTGTTGATCGATAATTTCTGCTCGTACTCCATTGCTTTGAGCGCGATCATAAAGTAAGTCTAACTGGGAATCATCGGCTGGTGTAATGGGTAAAATCACTTTTCCTATTTGGGCTATGGGTAAATGTCGTTGATGGCAGTATTGTGCCATTTCTTTAGCCCCTTGGGCACAGACTTTAGCTTTGATAGAATTTGCAGGATAATAAATTCCTGAATGTAATACTCCGCTATTTCTTCCACTAGCATGACGACCTAAACTTGATTCTTTTTCAAGAACAATAATTTTACTGTGAGGGTAACAGTGTTTAAGTTCTCTAGCTAGAGCTAAACCGACAATCCCCGCTCCAATAATCACAAAATCGCAAGAATAAGACATAATTAATAGTTATTACTAATGCCGCATCGATCGATATTGACCAGTAAACAGTAATCAGTCTACTAACTCCCCTCATTACTGTCTACTGATTGAACTGTTCTATTAGCCATCAATCTCATCAATCACTCTTAGATAACCTTGTTGTATCAATTCGGCTACTGAGTTTTCAGGATCATCGGCATTGAGCGTCATAGAACTCTCACAAAAGCCAACAGATGCTAATTCAGCATTGCTCCTATCCTCAACAGCACTTGAGAGACGCGGCATTATTTCTTGAAGTTGTTTGATTAACTCAACTGAGCTATTAGTTGTCAGTTTAAACCCTTCTTGAGTAACATAAGTCGTCATATAGACCTCCTTTTCAAGAGTTTACCTAGCTAAATGAGGAAATCTTACTTACCAAAAACAAGTTTTAGGGTTTCCTAACTTTATTATCTTGCTCTTTTCTGCTGAAGATACTTATTTTTAACAAATTTTCAGGCATCAGTTCTCAGGTTCTTTATCCATACATACAAACAATAATTTGTCAATAGTTGGCAATAATACTTCATGTCAGTTAAGATCTTTAACGAAATGCCTTTGGAGTAATCCTGATGAAAAAGCAACAAAAGCCAACAGTTTACTTGACCGGAAAACAGCCAAAAATGAACCTTATGGCTTTGTTCTTCTTTATGATAGGAGCTTTGCCCCTTTATGCTCAATTTAGCACTGGAGGACAAGCGAGTTACTTTTTAGGTCTTCGCTCGTTTAACAAGTTAGTCAAAATTACTCTAATAGGGGTAATGGTAGCGGCTTTGACAGAATTATTCACTTTTGCTCTATAGCAGTTTTTATGACAATAAACGAACCCGCATCTTCTGTAACCATTAAACTGGCTCAGTTTCTAAAATGGCAGGGACTTGTCCAAACCGGAGGCGAAGCAAAAATACGCATCCAAGGAGGAGAAGTTTTAGTGAATGGAACTCTTGAAACTCGGCGGGGACGTAAGCTGGTGAGTGGTGATCGCGTCACTATTGATGGCAAAACTTATCAGGTCAATTTGTAAGTACCAGCGACAAAATTAAGATTAGTCAGGCGACAGGCAATAAGCAAGAGAAAAGCCTTGTAGGTATTTTATAAGTCTTTACAGAGCAGATTGAATTTATGTCGCACTTTTTCACTAAAACAATCATGGACTTAATGCCAAGCTCGTCGTTTAATTATGCCCAAAGATTTTTTTAATGTTCCATAAGAAAGATGTATTAAAACATTAGACGAGTTAGCTTATAGCAAATAGAGGCTTCTTAGGCTAAACATCTAATTTTAGCTGTTCATTAAATTGGCGAATTTGACAACTTAGTCGACAGGAGAACAATTATGTCTAAAATTAACCTAGTGCAGCTAAATAAGGCTTTGTCTAAAGTTGACTATCCTATTTCTAGACGAGACTTGATTAAATATGCAGAGGATAAAGGTATTGATGAGAAAGTCCTCCGTTTATTTACTCAGTTACCCTCCCAACGTTATCAAACCTCTGATGAAGCTCTAAGCGCAATTTTTTCTTCACAGAGAAAAAGACGAATCAAAATTAATCGAGAGCAAGTAGAGAAAATTTTACAGGATGTTGTCTATCCTATTTCCAAACCTAAATTAGTTCTCTATGCTGAAAACAAAGGTGTAGATGAAAAAATTTTAAAGCTTTTCATCGAGTTGCCGCCTCGAGTTTATGATACATCTGCTCAAATTCTTGAAGCTATTGAAGAACACTGAATCTTTACATTTTCTTTAGATTTTCTTCCTTGTAGTTTCAGCCACAAGAGAGACGTTAAATCCTCCATTATCCTAAACAATTGTAAATAAGGAGATAAGTTGTCTTAAAGTTGTTAGTTTATGAAACACAGGCAAGAAAAAAATCTTCCTCTAACCTTATGGTCTGAACAAGCCAGCCTGAAAATTAAACAAAGGCTATCGGAAGTTACAGCCAATATTGAGAGAGTTCTTTTAAACCCTGCCTACTGGACGCAACCCGATCAGTCTTCAGGGGATAACAAGAATGATCATCAACCTTGACAGAGATGAAGATTTAACCGGAAAAAACTTGGAGTGCTTTTTCTGTTAACTCTTGTATCATTTCTAAGCTAAGACAATTTTTCTCACTCGTCATCTTTAACCAGAGAAGATACTCTATATTACCTGCTGGCCCAGTAATTGGGGACCAGCTTATTCCGCCATAACTCCATCCTAACCCTTGAGCCGCTTGCCAAACGCCAAAAATTGCCTGGGCTTGATCTTGGGCATTACGGACAACTCCTTTTTTGCCTACGCGCTCACGCCCTACTTCAAATTGAGGTTTAACCAATAAAATTACCTCCCGAGGCGGCACTAATAGCTCCCAAAGCGGCTGTAACACTTTAGTTAAAGAAATAAAAGAGAGGTCCATCACGCCCAAATCAGCCGGCGGTTGGTCAAGATACAAATCTGAGTAAGTTAAATAACGAAAATTGGTTCTTTCTTTGAGAATAACTCTTTCATCAGAGCGTAAACTCCAAGCCACTTGTCCATAACCCACATCTACTCCATAAACCCGCTTAGCTCCGGCTTGTAATAAACAATCGGTGAACCCCCCGGTAGAAATGCCACCATCAAGGCATATACGCCCCTCTACAGGGATTTGGAAGACTTCTAGGGCTTTTTTGAGCTTTTCACCGCCTCGAGACACATAAGGCGGTTTAGCTTGCAGTACAATTTCGGCGCTTGGATCAACTTCTGTACCGGGTTTATCGATAATCTGTTGATTGACTTTTACTTCTCCTGCGCGGATCAATCTCTGTGCTTGTTGGCGAGAATCACAGAGGTTAAGCTCAACTAATCGGTTATCTAATCTTTGTTTGGACAAGGAAGTGCAGGCATTATAAACTATATTTGATTGTACAAAAAAGTATCAAAGATGGTTTCTGATGGTTTGCTGGAATGGTTGACGGTATTCGGTTATATCGCTTTTGCGGGTTTTATCGCCTGGCGCGTTTGTATCGGTAAATAAAGAGTTGTTGCCAATAAACTAGCCGCATATAGCCTAAAAACTCAAATCTGAAAAAATGAGCCGGAAAAGGGTAAGACTAATTCTTTAAGCTTGACCCTTTCCTCGATTTTATTCGTTATACTGTTTGCTGTTTTGGACAGATTCAATCAGCGATCGCACCTCTTGAGTTCCTTGCGAAGCTTCAAAGGTGAAGGGGAATTTTCTTCTAGCGAGTACCCGTAACCCTACGGGAACAAGACTGAGCATTCCCCTTAAATCTCGAAAATAATTACCTACTACCAATAAGGCAAATTTTCGCTCATCAACCCAACCCCCTTGTTTTACTAAATCAATTAAGACTTTGCGGTGACGGATGGGGCGGCTATCTTTAGCTTCATGTCGTCTGAGAATTTCTTGTTTAATTTTGCCGATTTGATCCATTGGTGCCACTTCCATCGGACAAACCGTGTTACACATATAACAGCGAGTACATCCCCAAACCCCTTCTTTAGCTGTATTGTATTTTTCTAAGCGGCTTTCGGTTTCGCTATCTCTGTTGTCGATCACCATCCGATGAGCTTTAGCTAAAGCATGGGGACCCACAAATTCCGGATTAACATCTCTGGCGTTACATTCCGAATAACAAGCGCCGCATAGAATACAATTGCCCATCTGATCTAAGCGTTCTCTTTCTTCAGGCGTTTGTAAAAATTCTCGTTCAGGAATTGAGCGGGCATTTGTACTTACATAAGGATCGACCGCTTCCAGACTATTCCAAAAGCTATTCATATCCACAATTAAATCTTTAATGACTGGCATATTGCCCATAGGAGCAATAGTAATCTCAGGTATGCCCCCGTTAGTAGTGGATGCAAACAGTTCTAATTCTTGGCCGACGTTTTGTTTACAAGCTAAGGCCGAACGTCCATTGATTCTCATCCCACAACTGCCGCAAATAGTATTACGACAGTTTTTGCGAAACGCTAATGTCCCGTCTTGCTCCCACTTAATCCGATTAAGACAGTCTAAAATTGTATTTCCGGGTTCTACATCTAGAGTATAAGATTGAACACGGACTGTAGAGTCGGGTTTTTGTCGAAGAACTTTAAAAATAACTTGCATTTTGATACCGGCTGCATCTAATTCAAAGCTAATGGGCTGGGGTCGGGAACGGGTTCCCGACTGGGGTGCGGAACGAGTTCCGCACTAGGTACTTGAGGATGACAGGTGAGGAGATTTTACAGCTTAATTGATCTAGCCACTATGATGGATTTTTGCCTGTCCCCCCTAAAAACACCCCCATCCTCAATGATAAGAGATTTACTGATTTACTTCGTACTTGAACCTCTATAAACCCGGCGATGTTAAGAAAAATTAACAATTTACCTTCTCATTCCTGTTCTCTATAGGGTGCTAACCCGAGTTAATTTTAATTATGTTTGACTACTTACTTTCTTCTGTAGATGATCACCTAAGCAGGTACAGCAAAAACACGACTCATCACTCGAGTTTCAAAATACGAGCAACCCCATGAGTCTACTAATTCTCTATTATGCGGATTCGCCTTTTGACTTAAGTCTATAGTGCCTTTTTTACCTCAATAGACATTTGTTACCTTTTATGCAAGTAGATTTACTCAACTTAACCAAGAGGTAAGCATCTTAAGGGTTAGTGCTTAAAGTTTATTTTTTTTGTTTTGTAGTCGTTTAAGCAGATAGAGGTCAGCTTGTTGATCCTCAAAAACTTCCCCGTCAAAATTTTTGCCCTTGAAACTTCATTGCTATAAGCCCTCCCTAACCATTATATTGCCCCCCACCTAATTAGAGAAAAAATTTTTGTCCAAGTTCTAGAAATTTTTGTTGTCTTTTTGATAAGATATATTGTTAAGATAAAAGTGAAATAACAGTTAGTAGAAAATCAAGGAAGAAATTAGTCTTATGCCAGAACCTAATCCTTTAACTGGAAAAGCACTACTTCAAAAAGTGAAAGAGCTATCCCACTTACCTCGTAGGGAAACCGCGAAACAGTGTGGCTATTACACAGAAACCAAAGACGGTCAGACACGAGTCAATTTAACAGACTTTTATGATGCCGTCTTAGGTGCTAAAGGCGTTCCCCTTGATCCAGGAGGGGTAAAAGATGGTCGTGGACGCGAACCGACTTTTCGAGTCAGTGTTCACAAAAATGGCCAAATTGTCATTGGTTCAACCTACACTGAGCAAATGGGATTAAAGCCAGGTGATGAGTTTGAAATTAAATTAGGCTACAAACATATTCACTTGAAACAACTCGAAGGAGAAGGCTCAGGAGTCGACGAAGATCAACCTCTGTCGGCCTAGATAAACCTTAAGAGACAAGATAAGTCGGTTATTTCTTGAAAAATGTTCCGTAGATAACCGACTACATAAGCTTGGTGTGTTAAATCCAAGCTGAAAAAATTCCCATATCTGTAAAAAAAAAGGGGACAGGTTGAGAATTGGACAACTGATATTGAGATTAGACTCTGTAGATTGTCCCGTGATGGCCTGCCCTAAATCTTTAATTAAAAAAACAGTAATTTGCCCATAGACTTAATTACTGTGTATTGTTGTACCCGCTAAAAATTGTCAGGCTCAAGATGTGGTTCAGCTTTGTTTCCCCGTCAAATTTTTGGTCGGACTTAGTAATCAGTAAAAATTCTTGGCTAAAAATTTTAATTTTTTTAGTCGCTTGGGTAATAATTTGGTTTCCCATTGCTATTCCTTTAGCTTGGCGGTTGAAATGGAATCCATTGAAAAATTTAACCCTAAGCGTAGAGCAAAAATTGCCCTTGATTATTTCTTTATATTTACTGGCTCCTTTAGGGGTTTGGGAAATGGCCAAATTAGAAGGAGAAACTTTGGCTGATTATGGGATGGTTTTTAATCCGCCGCTTTTTTGGCATTTAGGAACGGGAATAAGCTTGGGGATAGGAATTTTAGGGCTTATTTTTGGGGCTGAGGGATTATTAGGATGGATCAATTGGCATGGTGAAAAGTTTCCCAAATTTGGCACAGTGATTTTTCCCTTGCTAGGATTGGCCCTTGTAGTGGGAGGAATAGAAGAATTGGTGTTTCGGGGTTTATTTCTCAATAAATTAGAACAAGATTACTCAAGGGAGATAGCCGCTATCCTTTCAAGTGCTATATTTGCCCTGTTACATTTAGTCTGGGAACGGAAAAACACTTTAGCACAGTTACCGGGGTTATGGTTGATGGGGATAGTATTAGTAGCGGCGAGATGGGTAGCGGGAGGGAATTTAGGGTTAGCATGGGGACTTCATACCGGTTGGGTGTGGGCAATGGCCTCTTTAGATACAGCCGGATTAATATCTTATAGCGGCAAGGGTTCACCTTGGTTAACGGGTTTAGGAGGACAACCTCTGGCCGGACTAGCCGGAATTCTCTGTATGGTAATCACAGGGATAATTTTATTAGTCATGAGTCATTAGTCATGGGTCATAAGTCATTAGTCATCGGTCTTTAATTTTTAGCCAGATGTGAAAGCATTTTACCCTCTTTGGGGTACTTACTTGTCGAGTAAAGTTCTCAGTGCGGAACTCGCATTCTCCCCCAGCCTTTTAGCGGCACTTTATTCTCCCATGTCCCACTAATAACTCATGACTCATGACTCATGACTAATAACTAATGACTAATGACGGTAAGATAAAAAATGGAATTTGGATAAATTCGCTACCGAACCTTAAATAAAAGCTTATGCAAACTCTGGACACTCCGAAAACACCAACTTCAAGCGCATCGGATTTTGATACCACCATCCACAGACGAAAAACTCGTCCGGTAAAAGTGGGAGATGTCACCATCGGCGGCGGTTATCCGGTGGTAGTACAGTCAATGATTAATGAAGATACTTTAGATATAGAAGGTTCTGTGGCGGCTATTCGGCGCTTACATGAAATTGGCTGTGAGATTGTGCGGGTAACCGTTCCTAGTATGGCCCATGCAGTCGCCTTAGCCAAAATCAAAGAACAACTAGCCAAAACTTATAAACCTGTTCCTTTGGTGGCCGATGTTCATCACAATGGCATGAAAATCGCCTTAGAAGTCGCTAAACACGTGGATAAAGTCCGCATTAATCCGGGGTTATACGTGTTTGAAAAACCAAAGGACGATCGCAGTGAATATACTCAAGCCGAATTTAATGAGATTGGGGAAAAAATCCGCGAAACTTTAAAACCCCTAGTTCTCACCCTGAAAGAACAGGATAAAGCCATGCGGATCGGGGTCAATCATGGTTCTTTAGCAGAAAGAATGTTATTTACTTATGGGGATACCCCAGAAGGGATGGTAGAATCGGCTCTAGAATTTATCCGGATTTGTGAATCTCTGGAGTTTTATAACATTGTTATCTCCCTGAAAGCGTCTAGAGTGCCGGTGATGTTAGCGGCTTATCGTCTAATGGTTAAGCGCATGGATGAGTTAGGCATGGATTATCCGCTACATTTAGGCGTTACAGAAGCCGGAGATGGGGAATATGGACGGATTAAATCCACTGCGGGGATCGGTACGCTTTTAGCTGAGGGAATAGGGGATACTATACGGGTATCTTTAACTGAAGCGCCAGAAAAGGAAATTCCGGTCTGCTATAGTATTCTTCAAGCTTTGGGACTACGCAAGACGATGGTAGAGTATGTTGCTTGTCCTTCTTGCGGTCGTACCTTGTTTAATTTAGAAGAAGTCCTTGATCGAGTTCGGAAAGCCACTAAGCATTTAACCGGCTTGGATATTGCTGTGATGGGATGTATTGTTAATGGTCCGGGTGAAATGGCCGATGCTGACTACGGTTATGTAGGTAAGCAAGCGGGTTATATTTCTCTGTATCGAGGAAGAGAGGAAATTAAAAAGGTACCGGAAGATAAAGGCGTTGAAGAGTTGATTAATTTAATTAAAGCTGATGGGCGCTGGGTCGATCCATAAAAAAAGACCTAACCCCCTAATCTCGTTCGCGACAAAAAAAGGGTGAATAAATTAGCTGTTTTACTCCCCCCTTATTCAGGGCCCCCAGGGCTGTTTCGTTCTTTTGAAATGCTCTCAGGCTGAAGCCACTAGCTCACGAACCAAGCCCGCCTGCGACGAATTATGAGCCTTTTAGCCTGCTTTGGCAGGCTTCGTTCGTATAGCCCAACCCTTCAGGGTTAGGGAATTTGAGAGAATGAAATAGCCCTGGGCCCTTATTCAGGGGGGTCCGTGTCAGTTTATTGGTTTATAACTCTTCACTCTTTTTAAAAATTAAAGCCGCCATCGGAGGAACATTCACCTCAAGCGCATAAGGCCAAGGTTGAGAATTCCATTGATGGGTTGGAAGCTTCAAAGAATTTTCTAACCCATTACCGCCATACATTTGTGAATCCGTATTCAGCAATTGAACATAAGTTCCTGATTCCCGTACCCCTAACCAATAATTTTGGTAAGCATTCGGCTTAAAATTGCAAATTGTCACCATCATTTCACCGGAATACTTATCTTTACGGATATAAGAAATTAAGCCGCGTGCCACATCATTACAGTCAATCCATTCAAACCCGTCATTTGTAAAATCATCACTATAAAGTGCTGGCTCATTTTGATACAAATAATTCAAATACTGCACCAACTGTTTAAGCTGCTGATGAGAATCCTTTTCTAACAGCCACCAATCTAAATCAGCATTAACATTCCACTCACGGGTCTGACCAAACTCCATCCCCATAAACAGCGTTTTCTTACCGGGATGAGTAAACATATAGGCAAACAGTAGCCGCAAATTGGCTAACTTTTGCCGGTCATCTCCAGGGATTTTTTGGAATAAATGCCCCTTCCCATGCACCACCTCATCATGAGAAAGTGCCAGCATAAACTTCTCAGTAAAGGCATACCAAATACTAAAGGTAATGGTATTGTGAACATTAGAGCGATCTGAAGGTTGGGTGTGGAAAAAGCGCAAGGTATCATTCATCCATCCCATATTCCACTTAAAATTAAACCCTAATCCGCCTTCATTAGTCGGGTGCGATACTTTTGGCCAAGTGGTAGACTCTTCAGCAATAGACAGAACACCCGGATAATATTCAAATATCGTATTATTCAACTGCCGCAAAAACTCAGCCGCTTCTAAATTTTCCCGTCCGCCATATTGATTAGGAAGCCATTGACCGGGTTCCCGGGCATAGTCCCAATAAAGCATCGAGGCAACCGCATCTACTCGAATTCCGTCAATATGATACTTATCAAACCAAAAAAGGGCATTAGAAATTAAAAAATTGCGGACTTCATTGCGTGCATAATTAAAGACTAAAGTCCCCCACTCTTTATGTTCTCCTTGTCGAGGGTCAGCATATTCATAGAGAGGAGTTCCATCAAAAAAGGCTAATCCATGTTCATCCTTGGGAAAATGCCCCGGAACCCAATCTAAAATAACACCAATATTATTTTTATGACATTCATCCACAAAATACATAAAATCTTGAGGAGTCCCATAACGAGAAGTTGGGGCAAAATACCCAACCACTTGATATCCCCAAGACCCATCAAAAGGATGTTCAGTTATCGGTAACAATTCAATATGGGTATAACCCATTTCTTTAACATAAGGAATAAGCTTATCGGCTAGTTCTCGATAGGTTAAAAACCGTGCCCCCGGTTTATTCGGAACCGCCACAGGAACCCCATTTTCAATCTGCGTATCCCAACCCGTATGCAACCAAGACCCTAGATGCACCTCATATACCGAAACCGCTTGAGTATGGGGATTACTTTGAGAACGCCGCGTCAACCAATCTTGGTCATGCCAAGTATAGGATAAATCCGTCACAATGGATGCCGTAGCCGGGCGGAGTTCTTGTTGATAACCATAGGGGTCAGTTTTAAAGGTCGTCTTTTGCTGGTTATTTTTAATAACGAACTTGTATTTTTCTCCCACCTCCAGCGAAGGAATAAATAGCTCCCAAATACCCATCGGGTTACGTTCCATCGGATGTTGGTCAGCATTCCAAGCATTAAAATCACCCACCACCGAAACGGATTGAGCATTAGGCGACCACACGGCAAAGTAAACCCCTGTTACCCCGTCAAATTCAACGAGATGCGCTCCGAGTTTTTCATAAATCTGATAATGTTTTCCTTCTCCAAACAGGTGAAAGTCAATATCACTGAGTAAGCTGTTTTGGACAAGATTGGTTTGTTGCATAGGGAGTGTTAAGGTAGATTGTTAAGATTTATTAACTTTGATTGTTTATACCTTAACCGAATATGGCCACTATGCACCAGAAAAATGTAAGGAAGCCATGATTATGAGGCTAGGGGATGTCTGTCCTCAGTCGGTAAGTGAAAAACTATTTTTTTTACAAAGAATTGATGAAAAATTCAGCAAAATTACTTACACATAAAATTAATTTTTTACTAAAAATTAGGTGATAAATCTCACTCTTTTATAGTGATTAATATCACATACACTAGATAAGTATTAGTCTATATTTTTATTACTAAATTTTAAGTTTAATTAAATAAATTAAGGAGGTTGAATGTTTGAGGTTCTCGCAGATTTGCAAGCTGATTCCATAGATTCTATTTCGGGTCTCAACACGAATGAGCCTGTACACCCTTCTTTAACATCTTTAAATCCTTTTTTGGGTAATTCAAAAACTCCTGCTTTAGGCTTAGTTGATAATTTTAGTGATTTAAATATTAATTCACTAACAGACATTAGTCTTATTTACCCAGTAGAAGAAGCTGGTTGTTTAGTCGAAGATCAACTGACAAGATTCGCCACACAGCCTGAGTTTTATGATCAATTTGGTTTAGCTTTTGGGGAAAATTACAATCAAGAAATTGCTGAGTCAATTCGCCAAAGTCTAGCCCAAGGAGATTTTAGTCAATTACCTAAAGTGGAAATTATCAGTTCTGATATTTTAGGCAATGCTAATGGAGCTTATGCTAATTCAGTTCAAACGATTTTCTTATCGGATCAGTTTGTTAAGACTCACAATATTGAGGAAATAGCCGGGGTATTAACAGAAGAAATTGGACATTATATAGATTCACAAATTAATCGTTTTGATGCGGCAGGTGATGAGGGGGATATATTCTCTCATTTAGTACAAGGGAAGCTTTTACCTGATGAGAAGTTAGCTTTATTAAAGCTTGAGGATGATTCGGGAGTTATTACAGTAGGTGGGCAAAATATTTTAATAGAAAAATCTCAAAGTTCTGATTTAAACGGAGATAGACGTGACGATTTAGTATTACGTGCTCCTGATGGAAATATTGATGGTTGGTTGCTCAATTCACAAGGAAAAGCTACCTCACCTCACCGGATTGGTTTTGCCGATAATAGCTGGAGTGTTGTGGGCATTGGTGATCTTAATGGTGACGGACGTGACGATTTAGTATTACGTGCTCCTGATGGAAATATTGATGGTTGGTTGCTCAACTCACAAGGAAAAGCTACCTCACCTCACCGGATTGGTTTTGCCGATAATAGCTGGAGTGTTGTGGGCATTGGTGATCTTAATGGTGACGGACGTGACGATTTAGTATTACGTGCTCCTGATGGAAATATTGATGGTTGGTTGCTCAACTCACAAGGAAAAGCTACCTCACCTCACCGGATTGGTTTTGCCGATAATAGCTGGAGTGTTGTGGGCATTGGTGATCTTAATGGTGACGGACGTGACGATTTAGTATTACGTGCTCCTGATGGAAATATTGATGGTTGGTTGCTCAACTCGCAAGGAAAAGCTACCTCACCTCACCGGATTGGTTTTGCCGATAATAGCTGGAGTGTTGTGGGCATTGGTGATCTTAATGGTGACGGACGTGACGATTTAGTATTACGTGCTCCTGATGGAAATATTGATGGTTGGTTGCTCAACTCGCAAGGAAAAGCTACCTCACCTCACCGGATTGGTTTTGCCGATAATAGCTGGAGTGTTGTAGGAGAATCGGGTTACTATCGTGAACTTTCATCATTAACCGATAATGATTGGAATTATCAAAGTCGTGATAATTTATTCTTTGATGGCAATCTTCAAAATGGTGAAAGTCTTGCATCCGTAAAGCAGATTTACTCTGATCTCTCGAATGGTATTTTTGGCTCTTATAAAGTTATGACTGCTGGATACAAGGATACCACTAATTACGATGGTATCCACTATGGTATTGATATGGGTTCAACGGCCGGTAATACGGTAAAAACTGTAATTGGTGGTACAGCTACTCTAATTCAAAATATTTCTGGCAACTACTTCATAGGTATTAAAGGTGATGATGGTAATCTTTGGATTTATGGTCATCTGAAAAATTATACTAACGGAATAGTTGGTAAGCGTGTTGAAGCTGGAAGCATAATTGGTACAGTTTTTGATGGAGCTTCTTACCAAGGCTATTGGATGTACCCCCATACTCATCTAGAAGTACATAAGGGGCATAATTACAATCAAGCTAATTCGATAAGTCCCTTACAAGCTTATTGGAAATGGCGTAACCGCTAATTAATTTGTAGGGCAAAAATTGCTTACCTTGCCTAGTTTCAAAATAATTTTGGCTATAGCACGATTGTAAAATAATTGTTAACTGTTAACTGTTAACTATTTTCCCCTCACCTCTTGAAAAAGCAATTTAAACTCTGCCTGACGTTTTTTATGATCCACAATAGGCTCAGGATAACCACATTGATAACGTTCCAAACTGGGAATTTTACCGCTTATTAAAAACTCTGTATCCACCGAACGCAATTCTGGCAACCACTGACGAATATATTCTCCTTCTGGATCAAACTTTTGCGCCTGACTCGCAGGATTAAAAATTCGCAATGGTTTAGGGTCCATCCCACTAGAAGCGCTCCATTGCCAACCCCCATTATTAGCAGATAAGTCCCCATCATATAACTTTTGCATAAAATATTTTTCTCCCCACTGCCAATTAATAATTAAATCCTTGGTTAAAAAACTCGCCACAATCATGCGGCAACGGTTGTGCATCCAAGCGGTTTCATTTAATTGCCGCATAGCAGCATCTACTATCGGATAACCCGTTTTTCCCTCACACCAAGCTTGAAAATAATCCTCATTATTTTGCCAAGGAAATGAGCGAAAATCTTTTCGATAAGACCCCTCTGCTAACTCAGGAAAAAAGTACATACAATGTTGATAAAATTCCCGCCAAGCTAATTCCTGTTGCCAAGTTTCAATACTCTTTCTTGCTTCATCACTTCGGCTATTTTCATACACTTCCAGAGTAGCTTTCCAAACAGTACGAATCCCGATCGCACCAAATTTTAAAGCCGCACTCAGTCGAGATGTTCCATCTACAGCCGGAAAATTTCTTTGTTCTTGATACTCATTAATCGCACTCGAACAAAATTCCTCTAATCTTTTTTTTGCTGCCGTTTCACCGGGGTCTAATAATAGAGGATTTTCCCAGGCATAACCGAGTTTTTTTGCCGTTGGTAAATCAATAACTCCTGCATTTATAGTTAAGGTTAGTTCCTCTTCGGTTAACCCTTTAAGACCTTCTAACTTTTGCAAAGGAGATTGTTTTTTTAGCTTACTCCAGTTTCTCCAAAAAGGCGTAAAAACTTTATAATAATCCTTCGACTGAGTTACAAGTTGTCCGGGAGCATGAAGTAATTGATCCCAAAAGTTTTCTCTAGCAATTCCCTTTTCTTGTAAAACATTAATAACCTGTTCATCTCTATTTTTTGCATAGGGTTCTACATCTAAATTCCAAAAAACTGCACTAGCTTTAAGGGTTGCGGCTAATCGAGGAATAGCTTGACTCGGTTCACCTCGGAGGATTAATAACTGGCTGCCGGCTTGTTGATACTGTTGCTGTAATTCCTGTAAGCAACCGATTAAATAAGTGACTCTTGCTGGTGCTACATCATCTTTATTTAAAATATTCGGGTCTAAGCAAAAAATTCCCACTATTTTAGGACTTTTTTGTCGAGCCGCACTCAGTCCTATATTGTCGCTAATGCGTAAATCTCGACGATGCCAAAACAGAATTAAATCAGACATTTAATCACCAACTAAATTAAGTCTATTATACCTCAAGGAAATAAGCGAGATATTGGCACTTCTATTTCAGGAAAACTAACAAGAGAAACCACAATATCTCCTGATAAAATCCTTTCTTGTTGGTATTTATTGTCTTGAGGTTGACAGAACTGATAAACCTGTTGCTGATTAATATCTAATATCCAATATTCAGGAATATTAGCCCCTGCATAGGTTAAAGCTTTCTTGCGATCAACTCTGACGGTTGTATCAGCTACCTCTACCAACAAACGTTAATGTCATAATTTAATTATTCAGATAATAATAAACGAGCCATAAAAAAGCTAGTAATGGTTTTCGCATCAATGGGTTCTCCTGCCATGATGGCGGCCTCAAACTCTTTAAAAGACATTAACACTACTTCAATATCTTCATCATCATCTTGTTGGGGGGGTTGTTCTAACTTTTCTAAATCTTGCGCCAAGAAAGCATAAATAAACTCATCAGAATAACCCGGTGCTAGAGGAAATTTGCCTAGAGTTTGCCACCTGTTAGCGCGATATCCGGTTTCTTCTTCCAACTCTCGTTTAATGGTTTCGGCGGGGTCTTCGTTTGGTTCTATTGTACCAGCCGGAAACTCTAACAATCTTCCTTTGAGGGCAAAACGATACTGACGCACTAATACTAATTTACCTTCTGGAGTGATCGGAACCGCTAATGCGCCACCGGGGTGACGGATGACTTCCCAATATCCTTCAACGCCCATCGGTAAGCGAAGTTTACTGACTTCAAAATTAAACTTGCGACCACGATAAAAAAGGCGATTTTCAATCAATTCTGGGGGTTCTTGTCCAAGTGACATAAATACTTATTAATGATGAATCAGTTCAATCCCTGAACGATCGACGGCGGCAAGTAAATCTGTGATTGCTTTACCGCTTAGAGGATCGATCCAATCAGGAGCAATCTCTGCTAATGGTATCAAAACAAAGGCTCTTTCCTTCATTCTGGGATGAGGGATTTGTAAGCTCGGAGTATTGATAATCAGATCGTCATACCACAATAGATCTAAATCTAGAGTTCTTGGCCCCCATTTTTCCCGACGCACCCGACCAAACTGTTGTTCAATGTCTAAAAGCCTATTGATTAAATCGTCAGGAGTCAATTCTAGATTAATAATGACGCATCCGTTTAAATAATCAGGTTGTGGAGGGCCTACCGCAGCCGTTTTATACCAACTTGAACGAGATACTATTTGAATTTTGGGAATTTGTGTCAGTTTTAGGAGAGCGTTTTCTAGTATGGAGAGGGACTCACCCAAATTACTTCCCAGAGCGATCGCAGCTTGAGTCATTGTTTTGTTATGGTTTCCGGTATAATCACGATGGTCTTGGCCACCTGCGATCTACTATAATCAAAAAATTATCGCCCCCTCAAGGGGCGAGCAACAAATCTGGAGACGGATTCGAGTTGCAGCGGCTCACTGAACCCGAATTAATTATTAGCATAGCAAATTATGCAAAGATTTTGTAAAGATCCAACGAAAAATTTTTGGCGCTACTTAATAATTAAAGAGTTAAATTCTGCACTGATGAGACTTTAGTGCAATTTAAAGACTTTATAAAGTTGAGCTAAAGCCTCAACTGATGAAAACTGGAGTACAGACTAGAATGAGCTACTCCCGTCACTGGCCAGGGAGCAACTAAAGATTAAAACACAATTAAGCGGCAGTTAATTCCAAAACAGGTAATTCAAAAGTGCTAGAATTGATTTCGCTGGCTGATTGCTCAAGGGGTTGAGAAGATACAACACTGAGTTTTCCTGTTTCATCAAGATTTAATACAATCGGACCACTGTTCACAGAGCTTTGAGAAAGGGATAAGTCTTCTGAGTTAATCGATTGGGGTCCGGACTGTGGAGAGTTAGACACAAGCAAATTACCACTAGAGGCATTAAGGTTACCAATAAGTGGTGAATCGATGCCATAAATTGATGATAAAATATCAACCACATACTGAGCTAGAGCTTGATGCCCCTTAGTGGTTGGATGGGCACTATCCCAGAATAAATAATTGTCCGAGTCACTATTAATAACCAGGTTTTGGGGATTGTAGGCAAATTGACGATCATAGATATTAGTATTCGTGGCGGCATCAGTTACATTACAAAAGCCGAAATCGGCTGGATTATCTGAGATATTACTAAATAATGAATAAACGTCCACAGACAGAAAATGCCGGTCCGGAAAAGCCAAACTGAAATTATAAATTTGATCATTGAGTGCCTGATTATGCGCTAAAGTTAGGTTTTCTAAAGCGGCTGCCCCATTAGCGCCAAAGCTGTGACCTAAAGGAGTTTGGCTCAAATCAGGTAAATTAAATACCAGAATATTCTGAGCATCGAATTGATTAACTAGAGTTGAGAGAGTGTTTGATATATTTCCCACTGTCTGTTGTACCTGCCCGGCAGGAGTCAGTAGCGTAGGATCAGTAGGATTTAGGCTGACCTTTTCGAGATAAGCTAAATAGTCGTTGGCCCCAACCCATAAAGAATACAAGGCATTAGCATTAGGATTAATTACTTGAGCCGCGAATAAACCGGTGAGTTGATCTACTTGTTGTTGTAAACCGGGTAGGGGCGGATATCCGTCTCGTGAACCTATATTGTCACATCCGGAAGTAGCACCCCCCTCAGCAAAGTTAATGCTAGGCAAATTGTTAGCCAGAGTAGGATTAAAAGAGGTAATCGGAGTAACCTCTAAACCTAGCTCATTGGCCACATAATCTAGCCAATTACTTCCGTTACAAAACCGCCCTGGCGCAAAAAAAGGAGTATTTGGTAGTAATCCTTGAGTTATATTAATTATGTTTCCATTATCGCTAAGACTATCACCAAGACTAATAATTTGATTAATGTTTACATCAAGCATAATGTGGCTTTTTCCTGTTAGTTGTCAACTGTTGAAGGGAATTGAGAGCTTGCCAAAATTTTTTTAGCAAAAAAATCAACTTTAATTAGTCAAGCTTTAGCTTTTCAAAACTCTGGCTCTTTATCAGTAATTAGGCACTTATTAAAGATAACTGCTTGGCAAGGGAACTAGAAATCGTTTCAGGGATAAAACCTTTGTTAACGAGTAAAAACTATGGATGTCCAGTTATTTAACAAGTCATTTAAACTTGGCAGCACAATTTATAGGTTAGGTACTTAGGTTTTTATTGTTCCATCTGGAGATTCAATGCCCTGTGACATATATCACCATTTAGTAGTGATTTAAATCACTGGATACGGAACGAGTTAACTTTTAATTCTATTAGAATTCATTAATTAATATAGCTGAACAAAAACTCATTGTCAATAGCTTTGCTTGATCGTTTAGCAAACCTTATTTTCATCAATTTCTATATAGTATTAATAGCATTGAATTCTTTATTCTCAGTGATCTGATGGCTAGTCATAAAAATGTTGCTCAAGTTTCTTTACATAAATTTCATAATAACGATCATCTAGCTTTATATAAATTTAATAATAACGATAACCAAATAAAGTAAAATGAAAACTATAGCGTAAACTATAGTGCAAAGCCACTTTTAAAATAAAAATATTGAATAGACGATTAGACAAGCGGTCAGAGTTCCTAATTTTAGGTTAGGGCAAGACAGAAGGCAGAAAGCAAAAGCTAAAAGACAATATAAAATTTAAATGCGTCTCAACTTACAGTGCCATTAAACAATAAGTCAGTAGCTAGACAACAAGAAATTAGGGGCGGGGTTACCCCATCCCTACTAGCTCTTTATAAATGTTTTACCAATAGTGGCTAAATTGGTCTATAGTAATCGTTGGTAGTAATAACACCAATTGCGGATTCATCTTGATTAATACATTCTGGCTTTTGGACGTAGTTACAAACCCTAGCATATAGTCTAGCTCTCGTTCCTGGCTGCCCCACTGAAAAAATCACTTTATCACCGTTTTCTATTTTTACACCACACACTGGACAAACTTGAATGTTGGGATTGGACATAGGTAGTTTTTTGAATGATAACGATTTGGTACAAGATAGTCGGTTTAGACTAGAAAAAAAGTCACAATTGTTACAAGTTATTAAGCATTTACTAAGATTTTCCTCATGGTTCGCGTTCCCACCCTTAAATATCATAAAGGAACTTTAATATTACATCCTCCTCCAAAAGGAAAAGAATGGTTAGATTTTGCCACTTGGGATGATCGAGTAGAAAAGTTTCGCATTCCTGGGATTTACTATCGTCCGTTAGTAGAAACTTTACAAGCCGCCAAGATAGAATTTATTGACGATGCGAAAGAATTTATATCTTTAGACTTATCTCCCAGTGTAGAGATGGAACCCTATCCGCATCAACAGGAAGCATTATTAGCTTGGAAAAAAGCCGGCCGAAAAGGGGTAGTGGTTCTTCCCACAGCATCCGGAAAAACCTATTTAGCCCAACTGGCTATGCAAGCCACACCGCGTACTACTCTAATTATCGTTCCTACTCTAGATTTACTGCATCAATGGTACGCTCAAATGGAAGCGGCTTTTCCAGACCTAGAAGTGGGATTATTAGGAGGAGGCTCTAAAGACCGTAGTCCGATTTTAATCGCTACTTATAATAGTGCCGCTATTCATTCAGAAACATTGGGCAATCGTTATGCTTTGATCATTTTTGATGAATGTCATCATTTACCCACAGACTTTTTTCGTCGCATTGCCGAAGATGCCATAGCGCCTTATCGTTTAGGACTAACAGCAACCCCAGAAAGAACCGACGGTACTCATCGAGAATTAGATACCCTCATCGGCCCGGTGATTTATCGGAAAACCCCTCAAGATTTATCCGGACAAGCCTTAGCCGATCATAAAGTTGTACAAATTAAAGTAAAATTATCTCCCAAAGAACGAGAGACTTATGAAAAAGCTATTAAAACTCGCAATAATTTTCTTAAAGAGTCCAATATTTCTCTCTCAAGTTTAGAAGGTTGGCAATTATTTGTACAAGCAAGTGCCCGTTCAGTAGCCGGAAGACGAGCCATGTTAGCGCACCGAGAAGCTAAAGAAATTGCCTCGGGAACTGATGGCAAATTACGAGTTTTAGCGGAGTTAATTGCTCAACATTATCCGGAATCTCTATTAATTTTTACCAATGATAATGCTACCGTTTACCGTATTTCTCAGGAATTTCTCATTCCTGCCATTACCCATCAAACTCCGGTTAAAGAACGGCATGAAATTTTAAACCTGTTTCGAGAAGGCCAATATAAAACCTTAGTAACCTCTCATGTTCTTAATGAAGGAGTAGATGTTCCTGACGCTAGAGTAGCCATTATTTTATCGGGAACCGGTTCAGCAAGAGAATATGTACAACGACTAGGACGAGTATTACGCAAAGGAAAACAACCTGATAAATTAGCGATTTTGTATGAAGTGGTGGCCGAGGATACCAGTGAAGAACGAACATCACA
This sequence comes from Gloeothece verrucosa PCC 7822, assembly GCF_000147335.1. Lineage (NCBI taxonomy): Bacteria > Bacillati > Cyanobacteriota > Cyanophyceae > Chroococcales > Aphanothecaceae > Gloeothece > Gloeothece verrucosa. The sequence continues at coordinate 1,686,029 of NC_014501.1, read as the reverse complement.
ACGGAGACGAGGGGGAGAAGACAAACCCGAACCGAAAGAGGAACCCAAACATCAACAATTAGAATTAATTTCCTTTTCTGAGGTCAACAAACCTAAGAAAATTCCTCGTGCGGCTGAGTCTTCAGTCCCTTGGAAAACCGACGATGATTCTATCACTTAGAAGCACAATTTAATGTAGACGGGACTTGAGAAATCGAGCCACTCCCATAATCCCTAAACCGATTAGCATTACTTGAGTTCTCGGCTCAGGAACAGCTTGAGGAACTTCTATAGAGAAATCAAGTCTAGCTTGACCTTTAACCGGTTCATTAGGAGGGCCTAATCGATCTTGCTGAATAAATTCAATTCTTCCAGTAGCATTTTTAAAGATCCCTTCACCCCCAACAATCGTAATGATACCACCGCCGCTAACTGTGCCTTGAACATAATCAAAAATAGCTTGATCATTGGCAAAACCAAACAGTTTATTCTTAGTATCACCCCCAAAATAAACATCTGAATATTCTGGCGTAGGCAAATTAAGATTTAAGTCAGCCGGATTCGACCTAAAAATAGATACTTGGCGCTTAGCATTTCCCGTTTCTGGGTCTATCTGTGGCGGTAAAGGCAAGCCATAAGTTTTGCTAGTAAAATTAGTCAATCCATATAGCGGCTCTAAAGCAACACTACTACCTGTAACACTTACATCTAAAATTTGCGGTGAACTTAGCACTGGCGGTAAATTTTCTGGTAAAGCTTCCCGAAATTGAGTAGGTAAATTGTCTACTAAAGATGAAATTTCTACAGAAGCCGGCTGTAAATCCTCATCCAGCAAAGGAAATTTGAATTCTGTATTATAAAGAATGCTAAATTTTACAAGACTAGCCGCCTGTGAAGCTGTACAGGTTCCATTCAATAAAAGCACAGCTATAGGAATAATCCCAAAAATAGATGCTCTAAATTTCATTTACAAAATACTTATTGCTAATTAACTCAAACTGTTTTACCCTATTAAAATAAAACCTTTAAACAGCTAAATCAATCAATTATTTTTAGGCAGAAGCGGCTAGAAATTCAAAAAGAAGTGAATTGACTTTATTCAAACAATTAATGTACTAACCGATCACTTCTTTAACGCTCTTTAGCCACAGAAAACCCCCTCGGATAAGAACGCATCCTCGCCAAACGAACCTCAAAACTGACTCTTTTAACACTCTCTCCACTTCTAACTTCTAGAGTCCATTGTCCAGGATGAACCGGCCAGAAAAAACTTGAAGCGGTTCCTACCCCTAATTTTTGCCCATTTAAACGCCATTCTATAGCTTTATCGAAACTGCCGCCCACTTTAAAAGCTAAACGTTGATTTTCCCCGTTGCTCAAGAATATATCACCCTGACGAGGAAAAAGAATGCGTAAAGACGCAGACTCATAAGTGCTATTATCTTGCTGTTTTGCCAACCACTCATCATATTCAGGGGGTAAATTGAGACGGTATGCAGGTGAATTTCCCCCTCTGACAAGCTGATAAAACCTATCCGGATGAGTCTCATAATCCGCCAGATCGGCTGGTAAAAAGTATTCTTGTACTATAAAGGGACAAGCCGCACCGGGTTTTAATCCCGATAAAGCGCATACAGGACGTTTTACCATTCCTCGGGGTGATGGGAAAGGCGCAGGCGGATGATTTTCATGCAAATGAAGCATAATCCGATTCCAGAGGGGAGCGGCTCCCATAACGCCTGATACTTGTCGCATCGGTTCCCCATTAAAATTCCCTACCCATGTGGCGACTGTATAGTCAGTGGTAAACCCTACCGTCCAAGTATCGCGAAAATGGGAAGAGGTTCCGGTTTTTACGGCTGCCGGAAAGGGTAAATTGAGGACAGAATCTACCCCAAAAGCCTTTGCACGGGCATAGCGATCACTTAATATATCGGTAATGAGGGACCATGTAGGAGAAGAGGGAAAAGCCGACGAAGCACTGACTTTTGTACAGACATTGCAGGCCACCTCTTTTCTGAGTTGTCCTTGTTGTGCCAAAATTCGATAAGCATGGGCGAGTTCTAGAAGACTCACTTCCCCACTCCCGAGGGTCAATCCTAAACCATAATATTCGGGAGACTGGTTAAGATGAGTAAAACCGAGTTGATGCAAGCGTTCTAAAAAAACCGATACTCCCACTTTTTCTAAAACCCGCACTGCCGGAACGTTGAGAGAATTGGCCAAAGCAATACGAACCCGAGCCGGACCGTAGAAGGTTTCGCTATAATCACTAGGGCTGTAGAGTTTGGCTCCCGGAATAGCATAATGAGTGGGAACATCGGCTAAGACGGTATTCGGGCGAATGAGCCGCTTTTCTAAGGCTAATTGATAGAGAAAAGGTTTTAAGGTCGATCCCGGTTGACGTAATGCCTGTACGCCATCATTGCGCCCAAATTGCGCTGAATTAAAGTAATCCAGCGAACCCACATAAGCTAAAATTTCTCCGCTATGATTATCAATGACGATGGCGGCGGCTTGCTGAACGTTATGAGGGGCGAGGGTGCGAACCACTTCCCTTACTTGGGTTTCTACAAACTGCTGTAAAGGGCGATCTAGGGTGGTTTGAATTTGGGGAGGATGTTGTTTAGGTAATTGACTGGCTACCCAAAACAGGAAATGAGGAGCCGCTATAATTCCCTGTTGGCGAGGTTGTAAGCTGATGGCTTCATCTAGGGCGCGATCTCGTTGCGCGTCGGTAATATAACCCTCTTGCACCATACGATTGAGGACGTAGCGCTGTCGACGTTTGAGGGGTTGCCAGTTTTCGTAAGGGTTCAGTCTAGAGGGATCGTTGGGAATAGCCGCTAGGAGACTGGCTTGGGCGAGGGTTAATTCGGCTGCGGGAATGCCAAAATACACCCGAGAAGCGGCTTCTACACCATAAATATTGCTCCCCATCGGTAAACGGTTGATATAGGCGGCTAATATTTCATCTTTGTTCATTCCTGCACTGATGCGCCAAGAAAGCCAGATTTCTGCGCCTTTTGCTGTCAAAGTACGGGGAGCGGGTTCTAACATACGGGCGAGTTGCATGGTAATCGTCGAGGCACCACTGACAACCCGTTTTGCTTTAATGGCTTGTACGATAGCACGGGCGGTTGCTTTTAAGTCTAAGGCCCCATGATGATAGAAGTCCCCATCTTCGGTGGCTAAAATCGCTTGAATAAAGGTAGGAGAAACCGCTTTTAGACTCACAGCTACGGTATGGTCTTGGTCCCGCGTGAGGAGTGTGCCGAGGGGTAAACCGTTGCGGTCGCTAAATTGGGCGGCTTGGTCTTCTTGTTGGATATCTTGAGGGTGAATGGGGGCAAAATAGGGCAGTAAGCGACCGATAAAAAGGGATAAGAGGATGATTAAACCTAGCCGCGTTTTGTTGCTGCGTCGTTGCCAGAGGTGTTGATAAATAAACTCATACCCAATCTTTTTCATAGGATGCTTTAATTCTGGGTAGTTAACTTACAGATTAACAAATTTCTTCTCTAATTAAGTCAATAATCTCTAAAATCGAAAGAGAAACACCCGGATGAACCTTTAGGATAGATGTCCTTTGCCGGCATGGACAGATTTAAGATAAGATAAAAACACTAGGGAGGTAAAACTGATGCTAATAACCGAACCCTCGCCCATTCGCTGGACAACTGCCGATCTAGAATTATTTCCCGATGATGATAAACGTTATGAAATCATTGATGGAGAGTTATTTGTGACAAGAGCGCCTCACCTAAGACATCAACAAGTTTGTGTGAGAATTGCGACTCAGTTAGAAATTTGGTCAAATCAAACTGATTTAGGAATAACGGCTTTTGCACCGGGAATTATTTTTTCTGAGGATGATAATGTTATTCCTGATCTCATTTGGGCAAGCCGTGAACGTCTAGCAGAAATTATGGACGAAGCAGGACATTTAATCGGTGCGCCAGAATTGATTGTAGAAGTTTTATCCCCAGGAGAAAAGCAAGAAAAACGAGATAGACAGTTGAAATTAAAGCTTTATTCAGTTCAGGGGGTTCAAGAATATTGGATTGTTGATCGTCACCTACAAAAAATAGAAATTTATCGTCGGGAAAAGGCTATCTTAAAATTAGTCGCAACCTTGTTTAAAACCGATATTTTAACCAGTCCTCTATTACCCCAGTTTAGTTGTTCTGTTGAAGGGTTATTTAAAGAGTAAGCTTATCAAGAAAATTAGATGATGTTTTTTCCTAAAAAACGAAAATAAACTGTGTAGATTTTCTTATTTTTATGGTTATTTTTTTTAATTTCAAACAGATTTGAGCTTTCTATAATTTCAAGAAATTTATTAAATCCGTATTTTTCAGGCTTTATTTCAGGGTATTTTTTTCTAATCTCTTGACAACAAGCCGACAAAGATACCCATCCATCTTGATCGGCTATTTCTTTGGAAACATCTCGTACTGCTTCAATTATTTTAGTTTTTTGCCATGATTTTTGTTTTTCTTGCTGTAGATTAGATTTATCTATTTTATGTGTTTCAAAATTTTCTAGTAGTAAATTGTCAAGATATTTATCAAAATTTTGGTTCATCTCATGATAACTTATTTTTAATAAACCATTATCTTTTTTTAAAGAGTCATCCAAAAGCGAGTAAAGGTAATCTATCTTTTTTTGAATCTTTTCAAAGTCTTCCTCTTCTATAACTTTAACATTTTGATAAAGCATGATATAGACAGAGTATAAAATAGGAGCGAAAAGCTCATTAATACATTCTATAGTTTCTCTATACTGTTCTAAAAATTTTATTCCTGTATCTATACCTTCCTCTGTATAAAGATGAAAGCCAGGGACTTTGAAAATATGATGCACAACCTGATTTCTTTCCTCAATAAATTTATCAATCATAAATTGGGCATCTTCATTTAAAGTCATTCCCCAGTTTTTAAATTTATTAAAAATAAACCCTAGAGTTTTTTTTTCTAAACTTTTTTCTCTGGCAAAAAAATCTTCTTTAGGAATAGGAAAAATAAATTCATCAGGAGTGCGAGGGGTAAATCTACTTAAATGTTTTAGAATAATTTCAATTTGTTGACCTTCATATATACTAATTCCCAGTAATAAGAAGTATTTTTTCTGCTTCTTTAAAAGCTTATTTTCTTCTTCTTTCCGCTCTTGAAAGCTTATTTCTGCTGGTGGTTTTATAGATAAAGTTACTCGTTGTTTGAGGTCTTCTAAAAGGAGGCTTTGTTCTGTAATCGGAAGTTGATCAATTAAAGTTTTAATTTCTTCAAGGGTAGGGTTAGAAGTCATAATAATTTAAAGTTATTGAGTTGATTTAATCTCTAATCTTGAGGAAGTACAGCGCCCAAATTCTTCGGGAGCATATTGTAAGGAAACGGTTGCACCAGGCCAGTCAAAGCTACCAGGAGTAACAGAACGAACGAGATAATGTAAAGTATAAACGCCGGCTTCTAAATGATCGCTATAAGCCGCTATTTTATCCCGATAAATTTGCTGATAATTAATAGCCCAACTACTCTGTTGAGATTGGTAGTAACTCGAAGCGGTTTGAAAACTCGTATCAATGGCTTCTAATCCTGCGGGAAGAGGGTCTATAATTAATAGATGATCTATCGGATGATCGCTAATAATTTCTAAACCAATATCAAAGACTTCTCCTGGAGAAAGGGTTAAAGCTTTTTCGGATGGATAGAGTCCTTGTTTATCTAATAGTTTCGGTTGATTAGCCGCAAAAATTAGGCGGTTGACTCGCAGTCCATTAAATCGTCCATTTTGTTCTCCTTGTGGACGATAGTGCAAGGCAGTTAAATAATGAAGAGTTCCGTTGCCCGAGTTTTTCAACATTAAATTATGCTGCCCTCTGGGCAAAGATTGCATGGGAATTTTTAACGCATAATTCGCATTACGATTCTGTTTAAATTGAACATTTGCTAAAACTTTATTATCCAGTAAAATAGTGGTTTTAAAATTAGATAAGGGGGGTTGTTGTTGGCTATATTCAACTAAAGCGGCTAAAGCTTGGGCGGTATCATAACTATTAACCCAAGTTCCTTGACGCTGCATAGCAACTAATCCCTGCCAGAGACGATCTATAATTTCAGGTTGGGCATTTTGCGCCATAAATAAGCGTAAGGTTTGCGCTTGGGCGGTGGTATTCGAATTAAACCAATCCCAATTTTGGGGCAAGTTAACGGTTGCTGTCCGTCCCGTTTCATAAATAAATTCTTCTCTTTCGCGGCTTAAGCTTTGGGCTTCGGTTTTCCAGTCAGTAAATTGAGAGAGATAACGGGCTAATTTAATTTGTCCTACCCGGTCTAATTCTTGGCGTTGTTCATACAAAGACTGTAAAAAATCGCTTCGTTTTTCTCCTAATTGGGCTAAGGCGATTAAAGCTTCTAATCGAATTTGATTTTTACAAGCGATGGTATCACAAAATTTTTCTTGACTCGGATTAGCTAATCTTTGTTGTAAATAAGTTTTCAGAGGTTTAATCAGTTGAGGATTGACAAAAAATCCGGCTTTTTTTGCTTGGTAAAGACTTTCGGCCGCATAAGCCGTTAATAATGGATTAGCGGTTTTTTCTCGGGGAATGGTGGCAAATCCTCCATCAGCGAGTTGTAATTTTTGTAGGTTTTCTAAAGCTTTATTAGCGGCATCAGTTAGATTGAGTTCAGTAAATTTTTGCTTATAGGTTTGATTGAGAAGTTCTAAGTTGGCGGCAATGCTTAATTGACTGGCAGAGGTTTCTAAAAAGGGAAATTGATCTTGATCAAATACTTGTTCTGCTGAAACGGTAATCGACGGAACTAATGTACCCGATAGAGAGATGTCTAATCCCCCAACATCAGAGACAACATTCTGATCAATATTGATGGGAATTCTGATTTCATTTTTCGTTGTTCCAGAGGTAATCACTTGTTCAGTAATATCCAGTTTTTCAACTTCCAAAGGAACAGAAAAAGCATCTCTTTGTTGACCATTTAATTGAGTTAAAAATTGCACATTGCCGGTTCCCGTTTTTACCGCTTCCATCGGGAAACGATAAGCTTGTGTTCCTTCCGTTGCATCGGTGCGTAAATGGGAGTTATTGGTTAATTTGAGAAATTGATTTACATACCCTTCAATCGTTAAGTTACCGCCTTTTCCTGTGGTATTGGTGACAGCAACTCCGCCCGAAAAGCGATCACCATTACGCGCAAATGGCGGTAAAACGGGGTTAGTCGCGAGGGGTTTAGTGGTGATAAAAGTCGCTTCACCATTCCCAAAATGAAAGTTTCCATCAGTTGCAACCGCCATCACTCGCCAAGTGGTTAAATCATCAGGTAAATAAAAGCTAACTTTGGCTTTTCCGTTTCTATCGGTTAACACAGAACCATTGTAATAAGCTAGAGGACGAAAATTTGTGCGTATTTCTGTACTACCGAGGGCGGCTGATAATCCTCCTCCATATCCCCATCCTTTTTCTAAGGGGGAAGCGGGCGATTTTAACACTACTTGAGGACGATTATCGGATAAACGAGTGGTAATGTCTTGATCAGCATAAACCGTTTTTACTAAGTCGGGAGGACGATAACCGGTTAATTGTAAAATGGCTTCATTGACTACCATTAATGTCAATTGTCCTTGTAGGGGAGTTCCCTGATCATTTTTCAATTCTAGGTCTAGGGTTTGTTGTTTTCCGGGCTGTTGTTGGGTCGTTTGAGGAGTCAGTTTTACCTGTAAATATTTATCATCTAAGTTAGTATTAAAAGGCGCAAAGCCAATGCGGATTAAATTAGACACTTGACCGGATTCGACTTCAGATAAGGGTTTTCCCTGCCGCACTAAAACCGCTTCGACTGCCGCATTAGGGAGCATTTCTGGCGTGATTTTAAATTGAATTTTTGGGGCACTACTCTTGATTTTTTCTAAGGTACTATAGAGGATATTATGACGCACAACGGCAAAGTATAATTCCCCTTCTGGATAGGGAGATTGAATTAAAGCAGTGGCGATGTCTCCCACCTGATAATTTTGTTTATCTAGTTCAATTTCTAAGCGATTATTCTCATATCTATCACCCCAGTCGACGGCCGTTTCTCCCGTTACCCAAATTTGTGTGTCTGTAGCGGTTACCTCGTCTTTTTGGTTAGCAAAGTTAGCTTGAAGGCGATAGGAACCGGACTCTGAAGGGGTAAAAGAAATAGTTTGAGGTTCGTTTGCTGAAACGATTTCTTGTTGAGTGATAGTTTTGTATTCTACCTGATTTTGATCAGTGCTACTTCCTTCTTGTAATTGAGTGATACTGCTGTATTTCATCGCTTGCAGTTCTACCCGGATTTTTTCCCCTGAAATCGGTTCGCCTTGAGGATTTGTGACAATCAGTTTTATCGGGAAAGCTTGATTAGCATTGGCAACAAAATCATTCTGTAAACCGATTAATTTTTCATCGGGTAAAGCGGTGAAGGTTTTTACATTAGAAACCGATATATTAGACACATCAGTCACTTGTGCTTCCACCCGATAAGTCATCGGATAGGGTAAGTCTTTTGCGATAGGAATTTGTTGACTATTTTTCCCTGAATTATCTAAGCTTTGTGAAGATTGCAAAACATCATTAGGAACTTGCGGCGGTTCTTCTGGCCAAAACCACTGACGGCCAAAGGTGAATTTTTCCCAACCTTTCGGAATAAAATTGGTTTGCTGTCTCGTGACAAAGTAGTTTAATTTTCCGCTTTCTACAGGAGAACCAAAGAAATAATGACTATCAGTATTAGCGGTGACCACTTGATCGATACTGGCAAATTCTTTATCTAAATTGAGGTCAACTCCAAAAGTAGGCGGCTTAAATTCGGCTAGGCGAAATTCTCCATTAATTTCTACTCCTGCTTTGCTTTTTGCCACTAGAGAATAATAACCTAGCGGCAGATTTTTATCGATGGTAAATTCTAGAGAAAATGTCCCAAAGTTATTAGTCTTTTGAGTCCCTAAATTTGTTTTTTTGCCATCGGGATTAGTTAGAGTAATTTGATAGGCTGTATTTTTATCTTGCTGAAGACTGCCATTTTTTAAATAATAAGCTGTGCCGCTAAAATAGGCTGTTTCTCCGGGTTGATATAACTGCCGATCAGAAAAAATAACTCCCCTAGAAATGGGTTTCCCCTCATCCCATCCCGCATTAATTCCATATTCATAAGACCCACTGTATTCATCGGTGCGAGTATATGCCCAATCTTCTCCTTCTCGGGCAATGACTAAGAGTTTTGTTGCTCCGTTTTGGCTTATACATTGTTGCCAATTTTCTCCTTCAATAATGGCGATTCCGTTTAAATCTGTTTGAGAAGTGGCACAGGGTTTAGTTCCTATTTTCGTTTTTTGCTCTAACTTAGACTGATAAATTTCTATCTGGGCATTTTCTACCGCCGAACCATCAGAAAGATGATTGACTCGAATTAATCCTGATTCAGGAAACCACTGAGCAAATACGCCTAAATTCGTTAACTGAACTAACCCATAAAATTCGGGTTCTCGCCACAAGGTTTGATTATTTTCTTGATAGGTATAAGTTTTTGCTTTTACCCCATAAGCTAACATTCCAGTTAACCCACCGAGTTTTTCTTTTAAGGGGACAGGATTATCATAAGTTTGGTTTTTGGTTCCTCTGACGGGAAAGGTTGACCACTGTTGAGAACTGGGCAATAAATCCGTATCTGAACCACTGGGATAAGCGGATTCTGTATAGATTAAATCAGTTGGGTTAACCACTTGAAAAGCCGCTTGATAGTTAGACTCCGGTAAATTAACGGTAGAGATATCTAGTTGTAGATTATTGCCTGACGGAAAAATATTTAATCCACTGGGAACCCATATATCCCCTTCTACATCCCCAGTATTAAAAGTTAGGGTGACGGGTTTTTCTAAAGTTTGCCCAAATTTGTCTTTTAGGTCTTTGTTGATGGTAATACTATAATTCGTTTGTGGTTCTAATGCCCAAGGATTGAGGTTAATGATATTATCATCATCATAAGCTTCAAAGAGTTTTATTTTTTGTTTGGAGGCTGGAGAAAGGGTAATACTATTAAGGGCTGATTGGGCAACTAATCCATTATTAAACTTTAATTGAGGACTGCCTTTAACAAATCTTCCAGAAGTTCCCCCGGCATCGGGTTGGCCGTAATAATCCAGGCTTTTTAAGGCTAGGGGTGAATAGGTAAATACTTGAGAGGAGTAATTGAGAGAACTCGCTAAATTGCCATGCAGAGGACGCAACCCTGGCGAAAATTCTAAACGATAACGGGTGGCTTTTTTTAGGGTGGTGTTAGGGGTAATGGTATAAATCCAGTTACGCCCTGAAGGCTCAAATTTTTCCTCGGGATTATTGTTGGTGTTATCGTCGGGTTTTAAGGCGGCTTTTAGGTTAATGCCTTGCTGTTTTCCTTCTGGGATAAGCTGTGAATGTTCGCTAATCGAAGCTAGGTCTAGTTCTACGTTGGAGGTGAATTCTAAGATGGGTTTAATATCAATGGGTTGGGGGTCTTCTGAATTGGGAGGGTTGCCCGGTAAATTTGTGATTTGAATCGCTTCTGTCTGAAATGTCCAGGCAATATCTTGGTCGAGTTGATGGTTTTTTAAGTCTTTTAAGCCGCTTTTTAGGGTGACTTTTACTCGCGTGGCTTTGGGAATGGCTTCGTCTGCTTGAAACCCTACCATTCTCGGGGTTAAAAAGCGAAATTGACCGGCTAATGGGGGTATGATTTCAAATTTATTCAGTAAAGATTGTTGTTGTGTACTGTCGAGACTTTCGACGGGAATTAAGGGTTCTTTGAAGCGAATAAGAATTTGAGATAAAGGTTGTGCGTCGCCAGTGGGGCTAATTTGTTCTATCCACTGCGGGAGTTGAGGCAGGGGAAGGGATTCGACGACTGGGAGGGGTTCAACGCCCGATCCTATTTGTACTAGATTACAGCCGCCTAGACTCAGGATGAGGAGTAATATCCAGCAAAATTGATAAATTTTTTTCACGTTTCACTCCCCTTTCAATCACTCCATTTCCTGTAATATCTTATAGGACCAGGTTTTCAGGGGATTTCGCTATAATTCTTAATAACATAAAAGAATTTTGTCCGCCTTGTAAATTAGTTCTACGTTGCTTGAAAGAACAGCTATCGGCCAAAACTTGACCGGGTGGGGTAAATAAAAGGAGAGGTCATATTTTCTCAAAGCGCCACTCTCAATTTACAATAAAACACATGAAGAACCTGATCACCCTACCCGAAATCCCCCCTTTCGCTTGGAAACGTCCCATCGGCAAAGCATGGGACAACCCCTACACCGTTCGCTACAACAGTAACTTAGACGATGGCCCTTGGCATGGAGTGCCCCTTGGTGGGTTTGGTGCCGGCTGTATCGGACGTTCCCCAAAAGGAGATTTTAACCTCTGGCATCTCGACGGCGGCGAACACATCTTTCGCACTCTTGCCGCTTGTCAATTTAGCATCTTTGAACAACCTGAAGGCGGAGAGGCCCAAGCTTATGCCCTTTCCACTGAACCCCCAGAAGACGGAACCCTTTCGCGTTGGTCTTGGTATCCTACTGAAAAAGGAACCTATCACGCCCTCTATCCCCGCAGTTGGTATGAATACGAGGGAGTCTTTCAAACAAAAATTATCTGTGAGCAATATTCCCCCATTTGGGCAGGAAACTATCAAGAAACTAGCTATCCGGTAGCTATCTTTGCATGGACTATTCATAACCCTACCGATCGCCCCATCACCCTCAGCATCATGATGTCGTGGCAAAATACAGTAGGCTGGTTTAGCAATGCTATCAAAACCCCCGAAGTTAAAGTCAGAGATGATGGAAGTCCCGTCTATGAATATCAACCCCGATGGGGCGATAGTACCGGCAACTATAATCAGTGGATAGTCGATAATTTTCGAGTGGGTTGTTTACTCAACCGCATTCAACCCCACCCACAAGTCCAAGAAGGCGAAGGACAACTGTGCATCGCCAGCATCCTTAACCCCAGTGTAGAAGTTTTTTATAATACCCGTTGGAACCCAATGGGGGATGGATCAGAAATTTGGGATTATTTTGCTATGAATGGGATGCTAGGAGATTATGAAAATGAATCTGCTGCCGCACCCGGTGAACAAATTGCCGCCGCCATGGCCATTCGTTTTACTATCCCCCCGGGTAAAACTCGCCTCATTCCTTTTATCCTCGCTTGGGACTTACCCATTACCGAATTTTCCCAAGGAATTAATTATTATCGCCGCTATACCGACTTTTTCGGACGCAACGGGCAAAATGTCTGGTCAGTGGTGCGGACAGCCCTAAAAAACGTTGATATCTGGCGGGATCGGATTATAGACTGGCAGTCTCCTATTCTCAAGGACCAAGACTTACCTGACTGGTTCAAAATGGCTTTATTTAATGAATTATATTTACTCGCCGATGGGGGGACATTATGGACAGCCGCTACAGAAGATGACCCGGTAGGACAGTTTGCTGTTCTTGAATGTATAGATTATCGTTGGTATGAAAGCCTCGATGTGCGTTTATATGGATCATTTGCGTTAGGGATGTTATGGCCCCGCTTAGATAAAGCAGTAATGGAAGCGTTTGCTAGGGCAATTCCTCAAGCCGATGATACCCCGAGAATTATCGGTTATAACGGGGCAAAAGCGATTCGTAAAGCTAAAGGGGCAACTCCCCATGATTTAGGGGCCCCCAATGAACATCCTTGGGAAAAAACCAATTACACCAGTTATCAAGATTGCAATCTTTGGAAAGATTTAGGGTCGGATTTTGTTTTACTGCTGTATCGGTCTTTTTTGTGGACCGGAGGCAATAATCAAGATTATTTATGGGAACATTGGCATTCGGTTACTGAAACTTTAGCTTATCTCAAAGCATTTGACCTAGATGGGGACGGGATACCCGAAAATTCCGGGGCACCCGATCAAACTTTTGATGATTGGCAATTACGGGGAATTAGTGCTTATTGTGGCGCGTTGTGGATAGCCGCCTTAGAAGCTGCCATAAAAATGGGTGAAATCTTGCTGCAACGTCCCCCCATGAACCCCCAATTACAACCGCAAAATGCGGCAGAATCGATCGAGGAAGCCATCACGACTTACCGTCATTGGTTACAACAGGCGAGGTCTTTATATCATGATACTCTCTGGAATGGGGAATATTACCGCCTCGATAGTGAGAGTGGTTCGGATGTGGTGATGAGTGATCAACTTTGTGGTCAATTTTACGCCCGTTTGTTAGGGTTGCCGGATGTGGTGGAACCTCAATACACCACCTCTGCTTTAAGAAAGATTTATGAAGCCTGTTTTTTAAAGTTTCATGGGGGAAAATATGGGGCGGCTAATGGCGTTAAACCCGATGGAACGCCAGAAAATCCTGATGCTACTCATCCCCTAGAAGTATGGACGGGAATTAATTTTGGCTTAGCGGCTTTTATGATACAAATGGGGATGAAAGAAGAAGCATTTAAGATTACTGAAGCGGTTGTTAAACAGGTGTATGAAAATGGCTTACAATTTCGGACTCCAGAAGCGATAACGGCAGTGGGAACTTTTCGGGCTAGTCATTATCTTAGGGCAATGGCTATTTGGGCAGTTTATGGAATTTTAAAAGGATTTAAAAGCTAAGATACACCTTTATCTGTGTTCATCTATCATTAATTATTTTCTCTTGCTGATGGGAATTTTTCCCCTGAGTCCTAGAGACGGTAGACTTCTTGCACAAGTAAGTCAAAAGTCACTCATTTAAAAGTCAGAAAAATTTAGGCTTTCTTTACTGTAGTGATTTGATTTTGGATTTATGCAAGAGGTCTGCTGTAGGCAACGTCTCTAGTGGGAATATTATGCGCTTGTCAAAAGGAGGGAAGGAAATTTATTAGTAAGTTCTAATGGTTTTTTTAGACTATATAATCATATTAATCCTTTTTTTAACCCATAAGAGTGCGCGACAAAACCCATCGCCACTTATGGCAAAGGATTACTAATCTCATAGAAGCCTTCCCCCATAACTTCTACCACATCTCCGGATTGTAGAAGAGGATAAATACATCTCATGCGTCTATTCCAAACCCGTAAAGCAGTAGCAAAATCAGGGCAGACTATCCGATAGGTGACATTTTTGACGATGGTACATTTGCATCCTGTCGGCAGGATGAGAGACATTAAATATAAAGTTGGACTTTGAGCAATTTGGAACACGGCAACTCAAAAAAAACTGTATTTCTATACACATTTTACAGTAAAAGAGCCTCTTTTGAGAATTGAACATTTAACAAAAATGTGGGCAGAAGTCCCCACCGGTAAACTATCTCGCTAAATACACGGGTGGCGGGAAAATCGAGCAAAATGATGATTAATTTTTGTTACAAACCCCTAACTTTTCCTTTTCACTCCGACGAGTCACAAAGTAATCTCCCAACCACTGACAACCTTGTTTTAGCAAAGTTTCTAGACGGGCAGATTCTTCTTGAACTTGCCACTGCCGCAACATTCCATCCCGAGACACCGTTGTCACGATTTTGCTGTTCGGGCTAAAGTTAACACCATAAATTGTGTCTTGATGTCCTTTAAATTCTGCCCGCAAATTTCCCTTAATATCCCATAACCGAGTGGTACCATCACTAGAACCTGTAGCAATATATTTTTCATCGGGACTAAAGGCAATACGATAAACTGGAAATAAATCTCCTTGCAAAGCGGCTATTTGTTGTCCCTCTTGATTCCATAAAAGGGCAGTACCATCCTTAGAAGCCGTAGCAATATATTTCCCATCAGGGCTAAAAATCGCCCCATAAACCGCTTCTTGATGTTCCTTCAACTCGGCTTGTAAATTTCCTTGTAAATCCCATAATTTAGCCAATCCATCCGCAGAAGCCGTTAAGATATTTTGCCCATCAGGACTAAAATTCAGACTATTAATCATATCTTTATGGGCAGAAAAATTAGACAAGAGTTGAGGGGGATTACCGGTTAGGTTCCACACTTTAACTTTACCCTCTTGATTCCCCGTTGCTAATAGTTTTCCGTCAGGACTAAAAGCCAGACTGTAAATATTATTAGAATCTCCTAGCCATTCTCTAGAGGGTTTGCCGGTCAGGTCCCAAATTTTAATCATTCCGCCTCGGGAAACAGCCGCAATCTGTTGACCATCAGGGCTAAAGCGAAGATCATATATCCACTCTAAACCTGAATCAAACTGATGTTTTAAATTTCCTTGAAGGTCAGTTAAATAAATTTCTCCATCTTTATAAGCTTTAGCTAGTAATGAGCCATTGAAATTAAAACTAACGTTAGTAATTCCTCTTTGGGCATTACTAATTAAGGTCAAATTTTTCTCATTAATTTGCCATAACTTGACTGTTCCATCTCCAGAAGCCGTTGCTAATTCTTTTCCATCAGAACTCCAATATATATCATAAATTGATTCTTGATGACCTCTAAGGGTTAAGAGTTCTTTTCCTTTTAAATTCCATAATTTAGCCGTTCCATCACTCGAAGCCGTAGCAATCCATTGACCATTAGGACTAAAACGAACTCGATTAACAAAATCTTGATGTCCTTTAATAGTAACAATTAAATTGCCTTGTAGATCAGAGACTTTAACCACACCATCACTAGAAGCAACGGCGATTAATTTACCATCATGGCTAAAATCAACACTGTAAAAAGCGACATCATCCTGCTTTAAGTTACCTAAAAAATTTCCTTTTGTATCCCAGAGTTTTACCGTTCCGTCTCGTGATGCCGTAGCAATTCGTTTACTGTCAGGACTAAAACTCAGATCATCTACCGATTTTTTATGACCTCGCAAAATGGCAATTTTATCTCCTTTTTTATCCCATAAAATTGCCGTAGAATCTCTAGAAGTAGTAGCAATTAATTTACCATCAGGGCTAAAAGTGACGTTATAAACTGAGCCTTTATGTCCTCGTAGAGTCGCGATTAATTTTCCTTCTTTTGTCCATAATTTCGCGGTTTTATCTCGGGAAGCCGTAGCAATATATTGGCCATCAGGACTAAAACTAACTCCATAAATAGTTCCTTCGTGTCCTCTGAGGGTAGCTAGTTGTTTTCCTTGTGGATTCCAAATTTTGACGGTTCCATCCCTAGAGGCACTAGCAATCAGCTTTTTATCCGGACTAATACTGACACTATAGACGGTATCTTGATGCCCTTTTAAACTATTTTTTTCAGTAATTTGTTCTAAAATTTGTTCTAAGGTCACTAAGGGGCTAGTGGCGGGATAATTTTCTAATAGGCGGCCATCTTTGACGGTATTTTTTAATTCTTGTCCGGTTTGCATTGCCGACAGTAAAGCTTCAATTTCATCAAATTCAAATTGTCGCCAAGCCGTATCTCCACTGCGTTGTAATTGGGTTCCTATTTGCGCTTCCCGTTGTTTATCTGAGGCAGATTTCGCTTGGATGATCGCTATTACGGCTCCCATTAGAGAAAGCATTAAAATCGCTAATCCAATCCGAATTCGTCGGGTCGCTTTCCCGTTAGCTGTAGTCAGAATTTCATTGGCTTTTTTTTGGGTTTCTAAATTGAGTTCGGCTTCTCGTTTGTCGAGTTTTTGACTAGCGGTTAAAAATTGATAATCCAGGTTAGTTAAACTCTTACCCATCGCCCAAGCTAGGGCATCTTTTAACGTTTGTCCTCGTAAAAGACGAGAGTCATCGGTAAACCGTGAGGCTTCCCAACCCGCTATCGCTTCTGAGTAGGGACGGAGTTTTTCTAATTGTTTATTGACCCATTCTTGATTAAAAACGGCTTGATAAATTGGGTTATAAACTTGTAAGCGTCCTTCTCGTTTAACCACTAACCCTGAAAGTCTTAATTCTGCTTGTTCAGGGCTATCATCAGCCTCAATAAATCCTTGTTTTAAAATATTTTGATAGATTCCTAAAAGTCTGCCGGCCCGTTGTTCATTTCGCAGCAGACGGTCTTTAATCGTTTTTAAATGCACAGGTTCATCGACTGATTCCCAATTTTCTATCACTTGAGAATCCACTACAGTTTTAACCGCTAGTTGTTCTTCTCCTTGGGGAATTAAAGATACAGAATTCAGGAGCAGTTGACAGAGTTTTTGAGTCAGAAAAGGTTGTCCACCTGTCCAATATAAGATTTCTTTTAAAACCGATGAGGGACATTCAGCCGCTTCAGTCAATCCGGCTTCTAAAGGTTGGACTTCATCGAGAGTAAAACCGGTTAATTCTACGGCTTGACCAATATTAAAAGAAGTTTGCGTTTTTTCTCGAATTAAATCTGAAGGGGTAGCCACACCAAAGAGAGCAAAAGTAATGCGATTGTAGGCTGAATTTTCGGCGCGTTGGTTATAACAAAAGCGGATGAGCGAGAAAAAGTCATCTAGCGAAAACGGAAGACTCAAAATTTTATCAATTTCATCGATAAAAATAAAAATTTTTTTCCCAGGACATTTAACTAATAAAACATCTTCTATAAACTGAGCGAATTTTTGTACCGGCGATAATTCTTCTCTTTCCCGTAGCCAAGCTTTTAAATTAATTTTTCCGACTAAATTAAAGCCTAAAAATAACTGGGTAATTACACCGCTATACCACTGATCTCGACTAATATCGCTGCCGAGACTGGTAATATCTACCGAGGCGCAACTCATGCCGGCTGCCTGCAATTGATGCATGATTCGCACCCGCAGACTCGATTTTCCCATCTGACGACAGTTGAACACATAACAAAAGTTTCCGGCCTCTAGGGCGGCTAAAAGTTCTTTGTCTGCTTGTCTTTCTACATAGGTAGGATGATTGTAGGCTAGACTTCCACCGACTCGATAGTGATAGTCAACGCTTGCGATTGTGTTCATCAGGTTCGCCGCTATATTTGTATCTTCTAGGATAGACTTATGCTTGGGCGAATGGTAGTCTCTGTCTGTGCATCTAAATTTTTCAGTCAGTAGCTCGCTAAAATTGACATCTCCTTTGGTTAAAACACAAAGGATTCTAAGCTGAAATTGCGGTCGAATAAAATTGCTTTCGCTTGTGATCGAGATCACTGCTTTTTTTAGTTAACCTTCATATCATGAGGGTAACAATAGATTTTACTTGGTTCCCATCAAACAAATAGCCCCGCTAAAATGGCAGGGCTAAGAAATCGAGGAAAAATGCTGACAGCTATACCCTCTTATGATCTATAGCTGTCTTTCTTATTCTTAGATCATCCATATCAAAAAGTCAATAAATTAAAAACTTTATAATCGGCTCAGTACCTTGACATAAATCAAGCTTACTTTTTGTCAGAGCCTGTGGGGCGATTGCAAAAAATTTACAATTCTTTACATTATGTCTAGATTAGACCTCTTGCCTAAATAAAGATTTGACACTCCCCAGCCGCGTATGCGTGGGGATTCTTGGTTCACAGAAGATCCTTGCTCTGACAGGATTGCTCCAACCAAAGTAGAGGCATCTTCTCCCCCATTAGCCGTAGCTAACGCCCTCAAGAATCTCACTTTCAAAAGCTTTAGATCCCGTATGCCCTACGGTACTTAATCCCTTCTGTAGAATGTTTAATGCCGCGTTGACATCTCTATCTAAAATACAGCCACAAGAACAAACATGAGTTCTAGTTGATAGAGATTTTTGGACTTTTTGCCCACAGCTAGAGCAATTTAGAGAGGTGTTATGGGGAGAAACGGCAACCGTCACCTTTCCATATTTGTACCCAAAATACTCCAACCAACGCCTAAATAATGACCATCCTACATCTGATATCGACTTCGCTAGATGCCGATTTTTAACCAGGCTTTTAACATTTAAATCTTCATAGGCTATCAAATCGTTAGATTGAATTAAGCGGAGTGCCTTTCTCTTGGCAAACTCTTCTCGCTGCCTACTTACCCTTAAATGCTTCCGAGCATATCGACATCTCGCTTTGTGATAGTTTCGGGATTGTTTCTGTCCCTTGCGGAACTTTTTAGATTTCTTTCTATTAGCCCTATTTAATTGACGCTCTGCCTTCCGATAAAATTGTGGAATGGGTTCGATATTTCCTTGACTATCCGCATAGAAATATTTCAAGCCTACGTCCACCCCTACGGCTTTTTGAGAAGGGATTAACGGTTCAACCCTATCTCTAGGGTCTAAATGAATTGAAAACTGCACGTAATACCCATCGGCTCTCCTGATTATTCTTACTCGTTTTATTTGCTCTATTTGGTAATAATTTAAGTCTCTAGTCCCTATCAGTTTTAACTTCCCGATGTTTTTCTTATCGGTGAAAGTGATATGCTTTCTATTTTCTGATAGCTTCCATCCTGAGACTTTGTACTCTACCGAGCGAGTATTTTGCTTGAACTTTGGATAGCCTTTCTTTCCGGGTATTTTCTTTTTACAGTTATCAAAAAACTTGTTGATTGCTCTAAGCACTCTTTCTACCGCCGTTTGACAGGCATGGGAGTTTAAATCATCAACAAATTTGTATTCTTTCCTCAACCTCGTGTTGTATCGAAAGAGTTCAGTTTTGCCCACACCTCGATTATCCATCCAATAGCGAAGCACCTTATTTCGGACAAACTGAGATGTCCTGATGGCTTCATCAATTGATTGAATTTGTTGAGGTTTTGGTTTAACTTTGCACTCTATGACAAACACACTTTGATACTCGACTTCTGGATATCAATATTGTAGCATAGGTTTTGAAAAGCCGTCCCTTCGTTGTCACTCAGGACAAGCCTAAAAGGACGGGGCTTGTACCCAAAAATTTTCGGTCAAACTCAGGTGGTAACAACTAGCGGCGTTTGTGGGCACTATATAAATACAACTACCTCATGATTAATGATCAAATGAGATTATTACATAGCCCTGTTCTGCTGGTCTTTAGCATCGCTGCATTGACTATTCTGGTTTTAAGTGCTGTAACTTGGGAGTATCTCCTAGAATGGGCAGAAGGTGTAATTAGTTTTGCCCTTCTGTTTTTCTTAATTTCATCTGTGATGAAAACGAAACATCTGATCGTTTCTTCAGGTTGCGATCACTGTGCTGATATTGGTACCTTGTTGCTGTGAGTTGATCTTTCAAAAGCACAGTCGACTTTATTGATCTGCGACTACTTAGTTAGCCTCACGTTCTTTGATATCTCATACCGGGCAACTGAGCAATAACCCCGAATAATTCCAATTGTAATAAAGCGGCTGAAACCTCACCAGTACATAACCCCGTCTTTTGCACAATTAAATCAAAAGCAGTAGGTTCAACGCCCACCGCTTGCAAGACCTCAGTTAATTGAATACTTAAGTCTGGCATGGCTTTGATGGGCGTTTGCTCAAAAATAGATAACTGTTTTTGTTTTTCTGTATCCAAATTGGGCATAGCACCTAAACTTTCGAGTAACTCTTCCACTTCTACAATAACTTCTGCTCCTTGATGGAGTAATTTTAAACAGCCTTTTGCCTCTTCTACCTCTGGAGAATTGGGTAAAGTGTAAACATCTCGTCCAAATTCATTCCCATAACGAGCCGTAATTAAAGCACCAGATTTAAGCGGTGCTTCCATCACCAAGATGGCGCGACATAAACCCGCAATAATGCGGTTACGAGCCGGAAAATTGCTGCGGTCAACTTTTGTGCCCTGAGAATACTCACTCAATAGTAACCCCTGTTGTTGAATTTCTTGATGTAACTGGCGATGACTGGAAGGATAAGCGATATCTACCCCTGTACCTAATACAGCTAGGGTACGTCCACCGTTTTCAAGACAGGAACGATGGGCCTGTCCATCAATTCCGGCTGCCATTCCAGAAACAACAGTAAAGCCCTGTTGAGCTAAGGTAGAACTAATTTTATGAGTCCAGCGACGGCCATGTTCTGTTGGGTAACGAGTCCCCACAATAGCGATCATCGGAGTAATACCTTGATTTTCTTCGGCTTTAACTTGACCTCGATAATATAACACTGGAGGGGGACTGGGAATTTCCCATAACAGTTGAGGATATTCCGAATCAGCAGGAGTCCAAAAATAAGGATTTTTCTGCATGTGTTGTTGTAGGAATTGTTCAGGATTAAGTTTTGAGCGCGTTTCACTGATGGCTGCTAGAATTCGTTTTCCGAGTCCTTCCACTGCTCCTAATTCGGCTGTGGAGGCACTCCAGGCAATTTCTAAGCTTTGAAAATGCTGATAAATTCGTTTTAATAATACTGGCCCTATGCCTGAAATTTGGGACCAAGCTACCCAATAAGCACGTTCAATGGACAATTTTGACTCCTTTTTTTCCTGGCTTCCAAGTGATCCAAAATTTTTATTTAGTGTATTTTTAAACATCCCTTCTGTCATCGGTAAAATCGCCTCCTTATTTTTTATGAAACTGATAGCGATCAATGTTTTCTTTGTGATATTCTCAAAGTTAATATTTATTTTAGACGATTAAAGAGCAAATTTTCGGATGAAAAGGCAAAAACAGGGAATCAAAGGCTATAGTCTTTTAGAGTTAATGATTACAGTCCTCGTTATGGCTATTTTAGTGGCTATAGCTTGGCCTTTATTGCAGCAGTTGATGGGATTAATCCGACTGAATTTGGCGATTTGGACTTTAGCCCAACACTGGAAAATGACCCGTTTGGATGCAACCGGCAATGGAAATATTCCTATGACTTTGTGTATGAATGAGACAAATGAAGGTGTACAGTTTGCTCAGATTTTAGGAAATAATTGTGAGTCCATTACTTCATGGCTTTCTCTAACCAATGGAGTCAGTATTGATCAGGCTAATTCAACTTTACGAACACAATCATCTGTAGCCGGCAATGGCGGACAAATTTATCGGGTTAGTTGGGCTGATACTAACGCCGGACTCGGTGGTTCTTGGGGACAACTCGGTCGTTTAGTTTTGATTGCTGATGGAACCACTGCTAAAAAGTGTTTATTTCTGTTTGATACGGATGGGAGTTGGAATATTCGTCTGGATAAAAAGTGTAATAAAAGTTAACCATCTGGCTCATCCAAATGGAGGAAGTAAGTTTAATACTGTTTCGTTTTAAAATAATTAATATAAAGCAATTAAGCAAAGATTATGAAAAACTTTGTCCAAGAATGGCTGAAAAAATATATCGCGCAAGAAGTCCCGCCAGAGCTTGCTATTTGTGAGTTTGAATGTAATAAAATTTATTGTCATCGCTCTGATTGCTCAAATTGTGAACTATGGAAAAGTTACAATTGTTTTCTCAAAGCCCCTCTAAATTAGTGAAATACCGGTATAGGCCGTTCAGGGGCAGCCTAGATGATTTGATCTAGGCTTGTGAAATAAATTTAAATTATTTTGATTGACTCAGTTGGCGGCTTTGTAAATATTGTCTGTGATTTATCCATTTTCCCTGGAAAATAAATCCCCATTCTCGAACTTTAGGTCCCCTGAAAAATAAGCTCCAAGACCCATCAGAGCCATCAGGAATTTCTAGGCGATGCAAAGATTTAGGATTACTAATTCTGAAATGACCAGGGTTTCGCCAAAATCTGCCTTGTGGCGTGATTTCCCAATAGCCGCCTTTTAAAATTAAGGTAGCGTACCACCAAGGGTGATCATGTAGCTCATCGGGATCACTCAGACAAATTTTGTGTAACATGAGGTTGAAGGGAATGTTGCTAGAATCTTCTTTATCAGTAGTTTTATCGGGAAAAATTAGATAATAACGATACATATAGGCTAAGGTTCCCTCTCGGTCATAAATGATACGTTTACGCCCTAGTTTTTCTAGTAGTTTTAATAACATATTAAGATTGCTTAATAAAATTTATTTGATTTAAAGCATAAACCGGGAGAGACGTAAGGGCAACGTCTCTACATTGAGAAATATAATCAGAGCTTTAATTCCTCAACAAAAACTTAAGGAATTGGTAAATTAGCCTCCATCCCTTTTAAGGCATTATTAATCATTGCTCCTGAATAAACTAAACCGCGTTGAGCATCAATCGTGACAATTGTTCCCTCACGAATCAGTTCAGTTGCATTACTCAAGCCGACGATAACCGGAATCCCTAAGCGTAAGCCAATAATAGCCGCATGACTGGTGAGACTTGCTTCTTCAGTAATAATTCCTGATGCTTTACGCATTACCTCTACAAATTCCTTATTAGTCGAGGATGCGACCAAAATCTCCCCTGCCTCAAAATGGCTTAAATCTTGCGCTCTGTAAGCTACCCTGGCTCGACCACTCACTGAACCTTGTCCAATACCAATTCCTTTACCGAGGACGGCTTTAACCATTTCCACTTTGACTAAATCTGTGGAACCTGAAACCCCTTGAAGGGTTCCTGCTGTCATCACCACTAAATCCCCATCCGCAAGCAGATAATTTTCTTGAGCGACATTAATGGCGGCTTGAAATGTCTGACTGGTAGAGGGTAAATCTAGCACTAATAAAGGTTTAACCCCCCAAACTAACTGTAATTGCCTAGCCACATCCACATGGGGAGTAACCGCTAAAATCGGCGTTTTAGGACGGAATTTAGAAACATTACGGGCTGTCGCTCCGCTTTTAGTTAAAGTCATGATGGCGGCTGCTTCTAGTTGTTCAGCAATTTGGCTGACGGCACTCGAGATGGCATTAGGAATAGAATGTTTATTGCTCGGGTATGAACGAGCGGTAAAATGTTCTCTTTCTTGTTCGATGCGTTCAGCAATTTTAGCCATAGTGGCTACAGCTTCTATGGGGTATTTTCCTACTGCTGTCTCATTGGAGAGCATAACCGCATCTGTACCATCCAAGATCGCATTAGCCACATCAGAAACCTCAGCCCGAGTTGGACGGGGGTTACTGACCATACTGTCTAACATTTGAGTTGCTGTAATAATGGGAATGCCCAATTTATTAGCCGTGACGATCAGACGCTTTTGCAAAATCGGTACATCTTCAGCCGGCAATTCTACCCCTAAATCTCCTCGGGCCACCATTACCCCATTACATAACGATAAAATCGCCTCCATTTCTTTGATGGCTTCATGTTTTTCGATTTTGGCAATAACCGGCACCGATTTACCGGCATTAGCAATTAAATCTTTAATCTCTAAGATATCTTGAGGATTACGAACAAAGCTGAGAGCAACCCAATCTACTCCTTGATCTAGCCCAAATACAAGGTCTTTTTTGTCTTTTTCAGTTAAAGCTTTCACCGAGAGGTAAACACCCGGAAAGTTAACCCCTTTATTGCTGGAAAGGGGGCCTCCCACGATAACTCGACAATGTAGATTTTTTTGCTGGAGGTCGACTTTTTCTACCAGCATCTCCACTTTACCATCGTCTAAAAGAATTCGAGAGCCTTCAGGTACTTCCTCAGCTAGATATTCATAAGTA
Organism: Gloeothece verrucosa PCC 7822; assembly: GCF_000147335.1. Lineage (NCBI taxonomy): Bacteria > Bacillati > Cyanobacteriota > Cyanophyceae > Chroococcales > Aphanothecaceae > Gloeothece > Gloeothece verrucosa. The sequence continues at coordinate 1,661,696 of NC_014501.1, read as the reverse complement.
ACACAACTAATATCTTGATTGCACTCTACTTCTAAACGACTGGTGAGTATAAACGAATCACCTGGGTTAAGCAGAATGGATTGACATTGAAATTTACCTAGACGAATTTTAGGCCCTTGCAAGTCTTGCAAGATCCCCACCGGCTGATTAAGTTCAAAAGCGGTTTGACGAATCAGACGGATATTTCGTTGATGATCATCATGGGTTCCGTGAGAAAAATTTAGCCGAAACGTCGTCGCACCAGCTTGAATCAGTTGACGGAGAGTTTCTTTATCTTGGCTAGCCGGTCCGATGGTAGCCACTATTTTAGTTCGACGAGGCAATGTGCGCGGTTGCATAAGCTCAACCAAACAAACGAGCAAATAATAATAATACTAAATTTATGGGTTTTGCGCTAGAGCCTACATCAGCTTTCTGTTAAGTATTATTAACTCACTATTGAGACAGATTCATCTACTTAGGTAGAGTGAAATGTCATAGAGTCATTTTTTTTATCAAGTTGTTGTAAATAATTTTTAATGTCTCTGTCTAGAAACCTTGTTAGAAATTTCTAAATAAGCAAAGGGAAGAACCAGCGGCCACAAACTTGTTCCAATGATTAAAACCAACCAAGACATAAGATCTGTTTTCTCGGTTGTGGTGTCGGCCATAAAAACTTTCAACCAAAAGCTAAAAACAAGTACAGCAATGACAATATAGTATACAACTGCAACTGATAGCATTTTTTTCTCACTTAGATTCTTTTAGACTCAAGAACCTCTCAAGCCGGTAACACCTTCACAATAGTCAATTTAACTGTTTAGAACATCGTGAATTGTACGGAAAATTTGAGCTTGTGTGTTTATAATCTCTTTAATTCTGCTTAATCTCTGATCCTTGTTAATTTACTACCGTTGAGTAGCTGTGGTTGATGATTCATTTCGGGTTAAGCTAGAGAGCAGATCATCACCCGTCGGAACTGTACGAATTGCACTTAACGCTTCTTTAATCATTACAGCCGTAGGAACTGCCACGATCACCCCTAATAATCCCCCGATTCTAGCTCCACTTAACAGAGCCAACAAAATCCAAAAGGGATTTAATCCGGTCACACTGCCTAAGATTCTGGGGGCAATGCCATTTTCTACCACTTGTTGAACCACCAGAGCGCAGGCTAATACCTGTAGGGCTAATTTAATATCCCGCAGTGCTATGAGTAAAGTCACTGTAACAATTCCCGCCGATCCGCCAAAGGGAATTAAAGCCATAACCCCAATAGTTAAGCCAAACAACAAGCCAAAGGGGACTTTTAGCACTAAGAAGCTAGACACTAAACCCACAGCCATACAGGTTGCGCTGATAATTTGTCCCAAAAAATAATTTTGAAAACTACTACGTAGCGTTTGGGAAAATGGCCCTTGAATGGGTTTAGGTAACCATTCTATTAAACTCTGCCATATATCCCGTGTATGCAAGAGTAAATAGAAGGTTAGAATGATGGTTAATAAAACATCTAATGATTTGACAACGGTAAACACTGTCAAACTAACCGCTAAATTTAGGGTTTTTCCGCCAAGAGTTTGTAACTCGGATGCCAGTCTGCTATTGATTTGAGCGATTAACCCATCTAGACTGATAGGCAAACCCCACAGATCCACTTGTTCATTGAGCCTCATCAGTTGATGTTGACCGGAGTCTAGCCATTCTGGTAAACGAGCCACTAATTGCTGAGCCTGATTGTAAGCCAGTGGGACTAAAGTAACAGCTACTGCCAGAAAAATGAGTAATGTCACCAAGAAAACGCCGATGGCGGCTTGAGGTCGGTTGATGCCTTTGTTTTCTAACCAATTGACCGGATAGCTCAGTAAAAAAGCTACCACAGAGGCTAAGAGAATAATGACAAATAATGACTGAAAATAACCAAAGATGGTGGAGAATGCCCAAGCATTCAAAACTGTCAAGGGTGCTGCTAGAGTAATTGCCAGCAGACGGGAAAGAGGATTTAAAGTTCCCCACCATCGTTGTAACCAGTTTACTTTTGGTTTAGATGAGCCAGCATTGACCATAAAACCCTCTATCTAAAAGTTGAGATTAATTTTTTTAAACTTCAACCCAAATACTGTCTTCTTCTACTCGAACGGGAAAGACTTGTAAAGGTTTGGGTTTAGCAACCATAGCCATTGCTTTTCCTACTACAGGAGGCCAAGGAGTCCAGTCTGTTGCTTCCCCACTACGAAGATCAAATGAACTTTTATGCCAAGGGCATATAATTGATCCCTCTTCAGTGATCTTACCGTTTTTCATTGAAAGTTTCAGATGAGGACAAGCTTTATCAACGGCGTATAGCTGTCCGTTATGATTGATTAATAAAATTTTTTGTTGACCAACTGTAACAATTTTTCTTTGTCCAGGGGCAAGAGCATCCACAGAAAGCACTTTTGTCCAACTCATAGAATTATTTCTTCAACTATTGCTATTTTTTATTATGAAGCTAATGCTCCTCTTTTTTATCTAGTTTTTCTTGAGTTGGTATTTCAAGGTCAGTGGCGTTAAAATTTCTCGGGTGAAAATTAGTAATAACTCTTAGTTAATTATACTTATTGCTACCTGCCTGTATTTTTAGCAATGACAATTCAGCCTTCGGGTGGGAAATAGTTGAGAGTGGAACAACTTCCACACCCAGACCAAGGCAGTCATCAAAACAATTGTTCTCTACCCGAAGTCAGTTAAAGACGAACCTGTTGCAAATGACTACGAGGATTATAACTGCGGCTATCGCGGATTTTTTCATAATATTCTCGTTCAGCCGCACTAACGGTTTTAGGAGTATCTATGACAATGCGAACTAATTGATCGCCTCGTCCTCCTTTAGGGTTGGGCCAACCTTTAGAGCGCAAGCGTAGCGTTTGACCGGAACGAATTCCAGGGGGGATTCTCATCGTTACCATTCCATCTGGGGTAGGAACTTCAATAGAAGCCCCTAAAACCGCTTCATCTGGCGTAATGGGAATTTCACAGATCAGGTTATCTCCTTCAAATTGGAAAAATGAATGAGGTTCTAATTCAACCACGAGATATAAATCCCCTCGCCCAGAAGAATAGCTATTAGTTTGCCCTTTCCCTCGAACCCGCAGACGATTGCCGGATTTTGTTCCCGCAGGAATACGAACATCCACCATTTCATTGCCGATTTTTAGGCGTTTTTGACTTCCTTGAAAGGCTTCAGCAAAGGTTAAGCGCAGATTGACTTCTCTATCCAAAGAAACTGGACTTTGATTGCCAAATCCACTGTTAAAATCCTTAAATCCTCCTACATTCCCATATCCTGAAGGGTTGGTGCTAGTGCGATAACTATAAGTTCGAGTTCTTTGTCCACCCGGCGAGGAAACACGTCCTAGTAATTCATTAATAAATTCTTCAAAAGACCCAAATTGACTGAAGTCAAAGTCAGCAAAGTCAACCCCTGCACCATTCGGCGACCACCCACCACCGGCACTGGCTTGTTTCCAATATTGACCAAATTGGTCATACTTGCTGCGTTTATCTGCATCTGAAAGCACTTCATAAGCTTCGCTGATTTCCTTGAAACGTTCTTCAGCTTGTTTGTTATCTGGGTTGCGATCAGGATGGTATTTGACAGCTAGTTTACGGAAGGCTTTTTTAATTTCATCCGCGCTGGCAGTTTTGTTGACCCCTAAAACCGCGTAATAATCTTTATAGTCAGTGGAAGCCATCTATATCTCTCTCCTCTTGGGTTGCTAAGTTTTACAATAGTGTTTTGACTGGGGGACCGAACGAGTTCCGAACTGTTAATATTTAGTGCGTCTTGTTTAGGATTATTTATAATTCTCCTTATTATAGGGTAACAAGTTGTCAAGCCGGTTAGGATCGGTTCTTACTCTCGGTTTACGGGGAAATTTCCGTACTCTGAGGAGTTTTATAGTTCGGGCTAAGGCGCAAAGCCGCCAAGAGAATGCCAAGGAGTTTTTTGATAAATTTAGGATTGATAAAATCTGGCTAAATAGGTAAATTTATTAACTCAATAATTCAGCCGCTCCTAACATTTGTAATCGGTACAAACTCGCATATAAACCTTTTTGTTCTAATAATTTTTCATGACTTCCTTGTTCGATTAATTCCCCTCGTTTAAGGACTAAAATTCGATCTACATCTCGAATTGTCGATAGTCGGTGAGCAATAATAATGGCGGTTCGTTCTTTTAATAATTCTTCTAAAGCTTGTTGAATTAATGCTTCTGTCCCTACATCTAAACTCGCCGTTGCTTCATCTAAAACTAAAACTCGCGGCTTACGAATCGCTACCCTAGCAAAAGCTAATAATTGTTTTTGTCCCCCAGATAAATTTGCCCCTCTTTCTCTTAAAACCGTGTCATAACTTTGGGGTAATTCTTCAATAAATTGGTTAATGTTAGTTAATTGAGCCGCTTCTTTTACCTGGTCAAGAGAATAGTCTTCTCCTAAAGTAATATTGCGTTTGATATCACCGGCAAAAAGAAAGCTTTCCTGAAGAATAACCCCTATATATCGGCGTAACTGGGCTTGTGGAATATCTCTAATATCAATTCCATCTAGTAAAATCCGTCCTTTTGTCGGTTCATAAAGGCGGCATAATAGACGGATAATTGAACTTTTGCCGGCACCGGTAGGACCAACTAAAGCGACTTTTTCGCCTGGACGAATGGTAAAATCTAAATTTTTCAGGACATATTCATGAGCTTTATAAGCAAACCAAACGTTTTCAAAGCGTATTTCTCCGCCTTGTTGGTTATTGCTGATTATTTGCCCTGGAGAAATGGCATTTTGATAAATTTCTGGGTCTCGAATTTCGATGGGTTCGCTGAGTAATTCGCTAATTCGTTCAATGGCAGTAAAACCCGCTTGGAACATGGTAAATTTGTCGGCAAATTGCCGTATCGGGTCAAATAAACGCCTACCATAAAGGATAAAAGCTGATAGGGTTCCCAAGGTAATCATGCCTTTAACAACAAAAATTCCTCCTAACCCGAGAACTCCTGCAATGGCTACTAATCCTACCCATTCTAAAGTAGCAGAAATCGCCGAATCATGAAAAATCGTTTTATCTACCTCCATGCGATAACGTTTATTGATGGTGCGGAACATATCGCTATTAAAACGTTCTCGGCGAAACAATTGCACCACATTGATCCCCATGACATTTTCTTGCAACATGGAGTTGAGTTGGGATAATTCTTCTCGTACCTGATAATTAGCCTTGCGATACTGCTGCTGAAAATAAATGATTAATCCGGTAACCGGAATAAGCATTAAAAATAACATCAAGGATAACTGCCATTGCAGGCTAAAAATGGTGATTAAAATGACGACAAAATACACAAAATCACTCAGGACTCCGATGGCCCCACTGGCGAATACATCCCCCAAGGCTTCTACATCGCTGGCGATGCGAGTAACTAAGCGTCCTACAGGGGTGCGATCAAAGAAACTCGCTGACAAAGAGGTGATGTGAGTAAATAGGTCTTGTCGAACTTGTGCGGTTATATCCTGTCCGACTTGTTGAATAATGTATCCTTGAGTAGCACTAAAGATTACTCTGATAATAATTGTCACTAGCAAAAGAACTGCTAAAAAATTTAGCCCTTGTGCTAAGGTCATCTTTTCTAGATACGGCCAAGCGGCTTCAGATCGTAGCAGTGAAATGGCCTGACCGATGATGAGAGGTTGGATCGCCCCGGCCACTGATACAGGGAGTAATAACAAAATTGACCACAGTAATAATTTTCGACTACGACGGGTATAAGGCAGTAGTTTTAAGATCAGCCGCCAGTCGTTTTCTCGAGGTCTAGGAGGTCTAGGTCTGTCTTGTCTGTCTGGTGGGGGAGGGGGAAAGAACGCCATTAATTTACTGTCAGGAAATTTTGTCTTTTTATTATGACACCTTCTTTTTAGCCAGCAAAACCTACCTTTAGTTAAAAGTTTGACCTAGTGACCAGTAATTATGCTTAGTTAACCGCCTGCTCGCTGTTAACTTCTAATAAACCCGCAGGGGGGTTAATTTCGATGCGTCTGCTTTGGAGATCTACTACAGGAACAATTTCTTTGACAAAGGGTATTAAGACGGTTAAGGGTTTTTTGACTTTGGGTTTTAGCTTGCGATGCTTGCTTTTTCTCACCTTGGATAAATCCAGTTCGGGTGTTGGTTTGATTTCGGGTTGTTGATGGAGTGTGACTTCTAGTAAATCATTGCCGGCCCATAATAGTTCAGTGACTATCCCGACATTCTCTCCGGTCTGTTGGTTATAGACTTCTAGATTAATGAGGTCCGCTACGTGATATTCATCCTCGGAAAGTGACGGGCGATCGCTGAGTGGGACTAAAAGTTTATATCCCCGTAAGGCTTCAGCTTCCTCTCTGTCTTCAATGCCTGCTAATTGTACCACGTAGATATTTTTACCGGGAATATATCTGCCCGAGAGCAATTCTACTTCTTGAACTTGTACACTATTAGGAGGAACTAACCAGCGTTTTCCAGGTTCTTCAAATCTTTCTGGGAAATCCGACTCAGAAGAAACTCTGACTTCTCCTTTTAATCCTTGGGGCGCGACAATTGTTCCTATTTCTAACCAATCATCCATTGTCAGTCTTAGCTCATAAGTATTGTATTCTTCCTAATCTATAGTTTAGCTTTATTAAGTTTATGTTGATTTGGCAAGCTGATTTTTATAAGCGGCAGCAAATGAATCAAGCAGGAGAAATTCTGTGGGAACTGTTGATCACCGACTCTTTGGGAAAAATTATTTATGAGCGTCAATGTCCTCAATCAATGGCTAATAGCGATTGGTTATTGGTACAGTTACAGCAAGCAACTGAGCAATTTTCTCCGGATGTAATTCAAGTATTTCGCCCTCAATCTCTGGCTTTGTTGACCTCCTGTGCCGAAAAATTGGGGTTAACGGTGGTGGCTACTCGGCGCACATGGGCTTTAAAAAAGGTTTTACAACAACGGGCAGCCGCCACAAAAGATCCTCAAGATATTTTAGATAAGCCGCCTCCACAACCTTTGCCGGCAAACCTATGGGGGGAAGAATGGCGCTTTGCTCATGTAGCGGCTGGCGATTTAATTGAATTTTTTAAGGACCGTCCTATTCCTCTTTTAAATATTCCTGAAGAGTTACTTCCTATTAATTTAGGGTTGGCTTCTACTCTTCCTATTCCGGGTATGGTTATTTATGGGGGAAGAACTTCTATGTATTTAGCCCGTTGGTTAAACCAAGAAAATCCTGTAGCTATTAATTATATTTCTACTGAGGTTGGTAAATCTGGAGGTTTAGTTTTAGAGTCTGGTTTGGTCAACCGTTGGATTCTCGCTACTTTTGAAGATCCTGAAGTGGTTGTGGCAGCCGAAAAATATGAACAGCGAAAACAATTGTGTCGTGGATTACATTTTTTAACAATTCAACCTGATTCTTCAGGAATGACTTATTCGGGTTTTTGGCTATTACAAGAAGAATATAGCCATCATTTAAAAGTTTAAATATTGTTTTTTTTGATTGACATATTTTTTTTTAATGATATAATATAATGCTTTTCTAGAAACCATTTTGAGCAAGGCATATAATTATAAATAAAATATTAAGATTTTAAAGTTTGCTGCTATAATCTGTCTTAGTGTTTACCGAAATTTTACCTAAATAGGTTATGGTAAGTGAGTCCACTTATCTGAAATGAGGTTAATTATGTGTAACATTACACAATGAGCGAATTAATAAATTTTAGTTTCTAAGCATGAACCCTGTGGTGGCTTAGAGCCATAAAGATTAATTAAAAAACTACTTAAACGAAATCCTTATGATTTTAAAATGGTTTTGTCCTAATTGTTCTTCCCTAAACGGTTTTTATTATGGACACCAAGATGAAATAACATCTTGCTTAAAATGTAAAAAATGTCATGTAAAGATTTCTATGGAAGAGTTTGAAACAATTTCCCTCGCTAGGCAGCTTGAAGCTGTGGTCAGCCAACGAGCCTCATAATTTAAACCGCAATTAAGCTATAGTTAAATTTCTGCAATTTTTTTGGCTAAATCCGGCTTGATTGCTTCTTAATAGACTACAACTACTATTTATAGTGTCCACTATAGCTTGGCAATAAAACTGGATTTGAAATTATTTTTAACATTAGTCCTTAATCATAAAGTTTGTAGAGCGTGAAGTTGAGCAAATAAACTCTGATTAGCGATTAGTTGAGTATAGATACCTATCTCAACTATTTGCCCTTTTTCCATCACGACAATAAAATTAGCTTGGCGAATTTAAGTATTTTAAAAGTTGTTATCCCTGATACTTTAAAGTCGTCAAGTTACTCATGAGGCCTCACTTTTTGTTTTGATTAAGTACCTGGACATAAATAAAGCCTAGCTCCGCGCCATTGGGTGTACATTATGTTAAGAAATGTAAAAGCTTTAAAAGCCTTTCCTGTTCCCTGTTCCGGTGATCACACAGTTAACTTTAATGGGTGTCCGACTACTTATAGCAAAAGGCAGGAGGCTATAGGCAAAAGATTATAGGCAAAAAGTTATTCCTCTTGTTCTAAAAGTTCTTTGGCTAATAAAAGCTGCTGTTTGTGTTCTTCGGTAACTGTAGGATATTTCAAATCCAAATTTTCTAAGGTTTTATAGATAATATAAGCCACCGCCAAGCGTGTAAACCATTTTCGATCAGCCGGAATAATATACCAGGGTGCCCATTCTGTACTGGTATGATTAAAAACCTCTTCATAAGCTTTCATATAATCATCCCAAAAAGCTCTCTCTTTAGCATCATTTACCGAAAATTTCCAATTTTTTTCTGGCTTATTAATACGATCTAAAAACCTTTTTTTTTGTTCTTCTTTTGAAACATTCAAAAAAAACTTTAGAATAATAATACCATTATTGACTAAATATTTTTCAAAATTATTAATTTCTTCAAATCGATGTTGCCAAATTTTTTTCCCTTTGGCTTCTGGAGGGAGTTGTTGCTTATTTAAAATTTCTGGATGTACCCTGACCACTAATACTTCTTCATAGTAGGAACGATTAAAAATTCCAATTCTTCCCCTTTCGGGAAGGGCTTTCATCGAGCGCCACAAATAATCATGATCTAACTCTTCTGCTGAAGGACCTTTAAAGCTAAATACCTGACATCCTTGAGGGTTTACCCCTGACATGACGTGCTTAATAGTTCCATCTTTACCTGCCGCATCCATCGCTTGAAAAATTACCAGTAAAGCATAATTATTTTGAGCATAAAGCATATCTTGGTATTTGGCTAACTGTTCAATACCAATGGTCAACAATTCAGAAGCCAGAGTTTTATTAAGCTCTCCGCTATACTCTAAATTGCTTTCTTTGATCCTCTCAATGGTTGTTGCATCGAAAAAGTTGTTTTTGTCTTTGGGGTTATAATCTTTTAAACTGATTTTTTGACCAGGGGGAACAATAAACTGTTTAAACATAATTTTTAAATCCGGAGTTAGCGGTCTATTGTCCATTGAAGCGCAGTCTAATGGTTCAGTTTCATAATTTTATAAAATTCTTTACAGTCTGATGAAAAGCTTGACTAATGATTTTAGGGAACAGGGAACAGGGAACACCGGATCTGGGAACAGGGGCACTTGCAAAAGACAAAAAGTCTAATGACTAATGACTATTGACTATTGACCAATGACCAATGACTAATGACTAATATCCATAAGGATCTGCCGGAGTGGGAATGGGTTTAACTGAATTAGCTTTAATCACCAATTGACGTTTGCCGCTATCTGTAGCTTGTAAAGTTTGACTATTAACCGTTAAAATTTCTGTCATCATCTCTCCTTGAACTTCTAACCAAGTATCCGGGGGATATTGAGAGCGGCTTGACTGAAGTTTAACGGGTAACCCGACAGGATAAGCATCCACAGCACAACAAGTCAAAATAAAACGAGTTAAAAGCAGATAATTATCACCTAATTGGGGTAAATGAACTACAAATCCTTTAACATTGACTTTTTGACCAGTATAGTCATCAGGTTCAGGATAAGCATTGAGGGTCCTTACCCAGTCAATTAAAGTCCGTTCTTCAGGTTTAATGGTCGCTTGGAAAGCTTCGGGTTGTTCTCGGGTTAGGGGTAAAGTTTCACTGACTCCCCTTTGTAGTGCTACTTGAGAATTTAAGACCCCTGGACTAATTAAAAAACCTGCTAATGCAGCCATGACTAGCAACCCACTGGCCCAACCAGGAGGGAAAATAGTGATATGTTGCACGGTTTCGCGGCCATTATGGGAACGTTTGCTCAATGATTTGAACCACTGCCATCCTTTTAACCCTCCTAACACTAACAGAATGATGCTTGTACCAAACACCAGCCCAAAATAGTTCGGATGAATGAGTAATTTTAACTGCCCTGTGAGCCAATATTTGAATAATAATACTCCCCATCCTAATAAGGCTAGGATATCTAATACAGGTACAAGAAATTTGAAATTTAGGGATTTGAGTTTAGCTTGGGAAATCATTAGTCCGATGCCAGAAATTAAAAGAAGTAACTATGACACAAAGTCAAAATCAAGGTTAATTGTGCCGCTAAAGCAAATAGATAAATCAGCATTCTAGGCTTAAAAATGGATAACATCAACCCCATAGACTTGATATCAATCATTGGGCCGAATACCAAAAAAGCTAACAATGAGCTAGAGGTAAAGGTAGCGGCAAAAGAAAGAGCAAAAAAAGAATCTACGGTCGAGCAAATAGAAATAATGCCCGCTAATAACATCATCGCTAGAATTGAGGTCAAAGAATCTTGACCTAAACTGAGAATAATTTCTCGGGGGACAAAAATTTGAATTCCGGCGGCTATCACACTGCCTAAAACCAGCATTCCTCCCAACTCTCGCAACTCCTGCACCACATTATCTAGAAAAACTTGATATTTTGAGTTAGAAGCAGAAAAATTTGTCTTGGCTGCCAGATCATCCATCCGTAGCGGTTGCCCTCCAGAGCCGATTAAATAGGTTCCTGATTGCAATAGACTGGGTACAGTGGGCGATGGTGCCACTACCGTAGCGAGTTGTTGAGGACTTGGGGAACTCAAACAGCGAACTCGTTTAGCTAACACCGGTTGTAGCAGAGGACGGGGATCTTTTTGTACACTAAACACACAAGCGATACAAATGGCAATAGCTAAAGAAAATACCACGCGCCCGATCACGATTTCTGGTTGGTCTCGAAAAGCTACCCAAGTAGACCAGACTACCACAGGATTAATAGTCGGGGCTGCCAATAAAAAAGCAATCGCTACTGAAGTCGGCATTCCTTCCAATAATAAACGCCTAGCCACAGGAACATTCCCGCATTCACACACAGGGAATAAAAAGCCGATACAACTCCCGACAATGGCCCCTAAAATAGGATTTCGCGGCATGACCTTGATTAACTTATCCACATCAATGAAGATTAACAACGCACTGGATAGCATCACGCCTAATAAAAGAAAGGGGATAGCCTCGACTAACAGACTCAGAAAGAGTGTGAAGGCACTGTATAGCTGATTAATCATAATGGCCTTCTCAGATGGTTTGCTTTAATTAGACGAGCATATAAGGACAAAAGGTTCAATATTCATAGCCTCCATCGCTCAGTTTTTTGAGTTGCTGGTCAAATTTAGCCGTTTGCTTAATATTTTTTAATATACCTCAGATCTGGCGGACTTCAATCAGTTTGTGCTTTAGTTACTCCTGCTTCAACAGATTTGACTAATCCATATTATTATTTACACTATTTTGATATAATTTAGTTATAAAGATTCCCTTGAGCCGTATTACATCCGAGTTTTCAGGCTCGGTGGTCTAGCATATCTATGGACAAAGTATTTCTTACCCTAGGCGTTGTTATTGTTGCTTTAATATTTTTTATTGGTGAGTGGTTGCCGGTTGATTTTATTGCCCTGTGCATTCCAGTTATTTTAATTGTTTTAAATTTAGTGACTCCAGATGAAGCCCTTTCTGGGTTTAGTAATTCCGCTACCATTACCGTGATGGCTATGTTTATTCTCAGCACCGGCATTAGCCGCACAGGAGTCATGCAAATGGTAAGAGATTTATTGGTTCGATGGGGAGGCAAGACTATCTCTAACCAAATTTTAGCTCTAGGCTTAATTATTGGCCCGATTAGTGGTTTTATTAATAATACGGCTGTTGTTGCTGTTTTTTTGCCGATAATCGAAGAATGGTGTAATCAACAAAAAATTGCTGTGTCTAAAATGTTTATTCCTCTTTCCTATGTAACGATTTTAGGAGGAATGCTCACGGTAATAGGCACATCAACTAATGTTTTAGCCAGTGGATTATCTAAACAATTAGGTTATGAAGAATTTAAATTATTCCAGTTTACGCCACTAGGAATGATTACTTTTTCAGTTGGCTTAATTTATTTAGCTTTTATTGCTCCTCTTCTTTTGCCAAAAAGAGAACAAAGTTCTGATTCATTAAGTCAAGATTATAAATTAGAAGATTATGTTACTGAAGTCATTATTACGCCAGGCTCAAGTTTAATTGGGCAAACGCTACGACAAAGCGGAATTCAAAGAAAATTTGACTTAGATGTTCTAGAAATTATTCATAATGGCAATCATTTTCCTCAACCTTTAGCTGATAAAACTTTATCGGCGGGAGATATTTTATTAGTGAGAGGAACGAGAAAAGATTTGCTAAAAGTCCGAGATGCTAAAGATATTGAAATTTTACCTGACCTGAAATTCGCAGAAAAAACGTTAGAATCTGAACTAACAACCGGAGAAGAAAAAGTCGCTGAAGTGTTAATTCTTTCTAACTCTCGCTTAATCGGTTCCACCTTAAAAGATTTGCGCTTTAGACAGCGTTATAATGGCACAGTTCTCGCCATTCGTCGTGGACAAGAATTGGCAAGAGAACGCTTAGGAAAAATCCCTTTACGTTTCGGAGATTTATTACTGGTTCAGGGGCCGAAAGAAAGTTTTATCGGTTTACAAACCACTCGAGAACTTCTAGTTATTGAAGAACGAGATGTAGAAACCTTAAAACAAGATAAAGCCCTCATTGCTCTAGGGATTATTTTAGGGGTTGTGGTGATAGCCGCTATGAACTGGTTCCCCATTTTAGTGACAGCTTTAATCGGTGTGATTTTAATGGTATTGACTGGCTGTCTCAAACCCGGAGAAATTTATGGTGCAGTGCGTTGGGATGTGATTTTTTTATTAGCTGGATTAATTCCTTTGGGAATAGCAATGGATAAATCGGGGGCTACTCAATGGTTAGCTGATAATCTAGTGACTTTAGGAGGCGGCTTATCAGGTTTTTGGATTTTACTCTTTTTCTTTATCATTACTTCTATACTAACAGAAATTCTTTCTAACAATGCCTCTGTAGTCTTAATGATGCCCATTGCTGTAAAAGTAGCAGAAAGTTTGCATCTGAGTCCTTACGCTTTTATGCTGGCTGTTACTTTTGCCGCTTCTAATAGTTTTATGACTCCCATTGGTTATCAAACAAACACGATGGTGTATAGTGCTGGCGGCTATCGGTTTTTAGATTTTACTCGGGTGGGTGGGCCGTTAAATTTATTGATGATAGTCATCACACCCATATTTATTGTTTTGCTTTACGGACTTAACGGTTAGATAAAATTCCCTCCTTCTTTGGGACTGTGCTATGCTTGAATATCAAATGAGTAAGTCAGCCTAATCCTCTTGAGATAGAAGATAGAGGTACGGGGGAACCAACTTTGGGGCGTATTTTGACAGAAAAAGCATCCTAGTTTCTGCTAAGAGGGACATCTCTCAGTCCTAGCCCATCAGCTAACCTCGTCGGCATTGGGAGAAGCCTGAAAAATTACAGCATTTTCAGTAATGTCTAAATTTCTTCAGTCCGCTTCGCTGCTACTCGATTAATTGATTGTTTAGTTAATCTATCCAGTTGAGGCATTACTATGAAAAACGCTTTCGCTCAGATCTTCTAAAATTATTAGAACTCTTGTCTAATTCAAGTTTACTTCAATTCTTTTAAGTTTTGCTTTTTACCTGATGGTATTTTGCCTGAGTGCCTTTTTAAATTCTCCTCCTCAATCTGCTATCTTTTTAGTTTTGAACTAACTTATGCAAACGGATTTTTAAATTTTGTAAATTTTGCTATTTTACTTATGGAAAACTTACCCGCGATTATTGCTGCCTTAACTTTTATAGGTGTCATCGGCATCATCATGGCAGAAACATTACATCTGACAGTAGCCGCTTTATTGGGAGCATTAATATTAGTTTTTACCCATGTAATGACGTTATCAGAAGCGATCAACTATATTAGTGCTTCTTATGCCACCCTAGCCTTATTTTTTGGCGTAATGGTTTTAGTGAGAGCTTTTGAACCGACTAAAATCTTTGATTATTTAGCCACCCAAATGATTTTATTAGCTAAGGGAGAAGGAAAATTTTTACTGTTAGGAGTAGTGGCTATTACAACCCCCATTTGTGCCGTTTTACCCAATGCTACGACGGTGATGTTATTGGCTCCTTTAATTCCGCCAATTGCTCAAGATATTGGCGTTGATTTTGTTCCTTTATTAATTTTAATGGTATTTGTGGCTAATAGTTCGGGTTTAATGACTTTAGTAGGAGACCCCGCCACCTTTATTGTGGGAGACGCTATTAATATTAGTTTTAATGACTATTTATCTCGCTTGAGTTTAGGCGGAGGACTTGCTGTTATTACCATTGTGGTTATGGTTCCTTTCCTATTTTCTGACCTTTGGAACAAGAAATTTAGTCACTTAGAAGATTTACCTCATCCAAAAATTAATCATCCAAGAGTGTTAATGCTAGGAGGATTAATTGTTTTATTTGTTTTGACCTTTTTTGTGGTGGGGGAATCTTTTCCGGTGCCGATTTCTCCGGCAGCAGTAGCGTTATTAGGTGCGGCTTTAGCCCTACTCTTAGCCCATCAAAGTAAAATTGACACGGTGAATAATATTTTAAGAGATGTGGATTGGAGTACCTTAATATTTTTTATGTCAATTTTTGTCTTGATTGGAGGATTAGAAAAAACCGGAGTTGTCAATCAATTATCGGCAGTGCTGGCAGCAATTTTAGGAAAAAATATTGCTTTAGGAGCGGTCAGTTTATTATTTTTAGTCGGACTTTTGTCGGCTGTAGTGCCGAATATTCCTCTAGTAGTCGCTATGGTACCTTTATTAAAACAATATTTAGTCAATGTGGGCTTAGCTACTCCCGAAGTGCTTACCCCAGCTTTTGATGGCCAATTTGCCCCCGAAGTCTTGCCATTATTTTATGCTATGATGTTTGGAGCGACTTTAGGAGGAAATGGCACATTAGTAGGAGCCTCTTCTAATATTGTCGCGGCTGGAATTTCTGAACAACATGGTAAAAGCATCTCCTTCAAGAGGTTTCTAAAATACGGAATTCCCGTCATGTTTATGCAACTGGTAACCTCGACTATTTATATCACTGTTTTCTTTCTTCTTTAGCGTAATTAAGAAAGCTTATGCACCTGAAGTTTTCTCAAGATTTAGATTCTCTGCTAAGGCGGTTAGCCCTTGATCCGCTAACGCTTAAAGACATTCTAGAACAAACTTCAGAACGCGGCTTTAGTTTAATGATTGGTTTGTTAGCGTTACCCTTCCTATTTCCCTCGATTCCAGGATTACCGGTTTTTTTTAGTTCCGCCAGCATTTTATTATCAATACAAATGGCGTTGGGTAAACGGAAACCTTGGCTACCCAAAAAAGTTGCTCAAGTTCAATTTCCTCGAAGATTAAGCCGACAATTGCTCAAACGAGTGAAAGGATTACTCAAACTGGTGGAAAAAGTTACTCGTCCTCGCTGGTTGATCGTGGCTAATCATGCTTATACTTGGCAAATTAACGGATATTTGATGACTTGGTTAGCGATATTATTGATCCTACCGGTCCCTTTTACTAATCCTTTACCTAGTGTAGGGATTTTACTGTTAGCAATAGCCACCCTAGAATCAGATGGCTTATTAATGTGTTTGGGCTATATCTGGAGTCTTGGCGTTACGATCTTTTTTGTATTTATTGGCTATACCTTCTGGCAAGCTTCCACTCAGTTAATCAACTGAATCATAAAAAAAGCCAATCTACAATAATTGTAGAAAATCCCTTCTTCTTTGCGCCCTTTGCGTGAAAACAAAAGACCCATTTGCATTACGCTTCACGCCTTACCCAATACTGGTTATGATCATTGATAAACCAATCTAAAGCTAAAAAATGAATTATGGAAATTATCCCCGCAATTGATTTACTCGAAGGACGCTGTGTCCGCTTATATCAAGGAGATTATCAGCAATCCCAAGTCTTTAACGATAATCCTGTCGCTGTGGCGCGTCAATGGGTAGAACAGGGAGCAACCCGCCTTCATGTAGTAGACTTAGACGGTGCTAAAGCCGGTAAACCTGTAAATTTATCAGCCATAAAAGCGATTGTTAGGGCGGTATCTATTCCTGTACAAGTAGGAGGAGGATTACGTGATCGTAGCAGTGTCGCCGCCTTACTCAATTTAGGGGTAAATCGAACCATATTAGGAACAGTTGCGGTAGAAAACCCTCAGCTAGTTCAAGAACTTGCTCAAGAATTTCCCGATCAAATTGTGGTGGGTATTGATGCCCGAGATGGTAAAGTCGCTACGAGAGGATGGTTAGAAACCTCCCAAGTAGAGGCCAAAGACCTTGCTCAAAAGATGGCAGATTTAGGAGCGGCAGCGATTATTTATACTGATATTCATCGAGATGGAACCTTAAGCGGTCCCAATTTACCTGCGTTGCGAGAATTAGCTAAAGCAGTGAATATTCCTATTATTGCCTCTGGGGGAGTTAGTTCTTTAACTGATTTATTAAGCTTACTCGCTTTAGAACCTTCAGGTGTAACCGGAGTCATTGTGGGAAAAGCTTTATATACTGGAGAAGTAGATTTATCAGAAGCAATTCGAGCCATAGGAGATGGACGCTGGCAGGATATTCCCCCAGACCTAGGGTTTTCAGCTTTTGCTTAAATTTGTATCAGGATCAAGAACTAGGTCTAATCTCTGCAATTTGCTAGGATTAACTATATAGCAAATCCTATAATCATATAGGAAAGCTAGACCTATCTGAAAAATTTTAAGCAATTGTTCTTAATTGTCTCTATAAACTCGAATGGGAAACGAAACAATTACACTATTATCGAAACGGGAAATAGAAAAAATGCGTCGAGCGGGACAGTTAGCCGCCGAACTATTAGATCATCTAGCACCCATGATCCAACCAGGAATTAGTACCCTAGAAATTAACGATGAAGCAGAACGTTGGACACAAGCTCATGGAGCTATCAGCGCACCTCTAGGCTATCATGGATTTCCTAAATCGATTTGTACCAGTGTTAATCATGTCATCTGTCACGGAATTCCTAATGAGGCGCAAATTCTTCAAGATGGAGATATTATTAACATTGATGTCACCCCAATCATAGACGGTTATCACGGCGATAGCTCTAAGACTTTTTTTGTCGGTACGCCTTCCCCAGTGGCTAAAAAGTTAGTAGAAGTGACGGAAGAATGTTTAAAACGAGGAATTTCTGCCGTTGGCCCTGGAACAAAAATTGGTGATATTGGCGCGGCTATCCAAGAATATGCGGAAGGACATGGCTTTTCGGTAGTTAGAGATTTTGTCGGTCATGGTATCGGTAGAGAATTTCATACCGCTCCTCAAGTTCCCCATTATGGGACAAAAGGAAAAGGCAAACGACTTCGTCCAGGTATGGTCTTTACCATTGAACCGATGATTAATGAAGGGACTTATGAAGCGGTAGTTTTAGAGGATGGTTGGACAGCCATTACTAAAGACTATAAATTATCGGCTCAGTTTGAACATACCATTGCGGTTACTGAAGATGGCGTTGACATTCTAACTCTGCCTTAGTTTTATATAGCAATCCTATATGAGTTATTGCCTTTTTCGACAAGCACTCCTGTACAAAAAAAAGTAATAACCACAGATGAAAACAGATAAATCTGTATCTTAACCACTTAATAACTTATTTGGGATTGCTATATTTTATTGATTATTATTTTCCAATTCATTGGCGTTTATCTAATTTAAATGAACAGATAATCATTAAAATTTACAATTAATTTAGATACTAAACTTAACATCATATTGCCAATGAACAACTGATCGATTACACTATAGATTAAATAAAGTTCTAGAGCTAAAAAAGCTTTTCCTGTAGGTGTGATGAGCAATCTAAATCATACATAAGTTTAATGGGTAACTTAGAATACAAATAACAGCGAAAGCACGGACTACACCAACAATTATTTTATATAAAAAAATGACTTCCCCTTTCGATCCGATCAATCGTGGGTTTATTATCATCGCCATTGTAGGCTTAATGCTTTTGATGGTAGCAGTTTTAACCGGGGCTGCACCAGATTTGATCGAAGATGAAGGCGAAAAAAGACTGTTCATTCTTCGTATTCCCTTAATTGGCCCTTTACTGGCTCTGTTAGGTGTTGGGGAAGTGCCTATCTTGTTTCTGTTAGGAATTTACCCCTTTATGATTGGAACTGTGGGATGGAGTGGGAATTTACTTTGGCATTGGTATTATAACGTCTATCCTACCACCTCCCCCGGTTGGTGGGTCGTTCGTCTTATAGGGGTTGTCCTTGCTAGAGGGTTTACTTTTATAGCTGGTAGACTCAGGCGCTTATTAAAAACCCACACCGTAGCCGAAAAAATGATCCCTGAGCGTTTTATTGGCATAACAGGCAAGGTTTTAGCAGTTTTGGGGAATGGAATGCTAGAAGTAGGGGTTCATGATGACTTAGGAAAATGCCTCGTTCAAATTTATTGTCTTCCCTGGGAAAATGCCACAGATAAAAGCTTTGCTGTCGGAGATCAAGTTTATATTGTGGACTTAATTGCTCCGAGGCGCTATTCAGTTGTTAAGTTTGATAGTGAAGATCAAATGCGAACTATGGCCAACTATTAACAAACTTTACCACCGCAAAATGATTCTAATTCCGATTCTTATTAATTTTTTTCAGCTATAACAACCGCCAAGACGGTTAAGGCAATCTGAAAAACTTTTATCTCTTGCCTCTTGCCTTTTACTATTTTTGGAGCGACTATGAATCCTAAATTTCAACTCAGCTTGTTAAATCATCTCTTTGAACAACAAAATACTCAGACCTTTATAGAAGTTTCTGCTAATCCCACCTACGAACAACCTATATTAGCACAAATGCCCACCAGTCAGGATTTAGGCTGGCTAATACCAGTAGGAATTATTTCGGGCAGTCTGATTACAGTTTTAATCACTATTTATGTTCTCTTTTCTAAATTTTATCGCGTTTGTAATACCAATGAGGCTTTTGTAATTTCAGGTCCCACTCGTGATAAGCAAGTGGTTACCCGTTCTACCTTATTTTTTCCGGGATTTGAAACCATTACCGTTGTATCTTTAAATCAAGTTACCGTGACCGTTGTACGCGGCAATACGATTGAAAAACCTTTGCGAACCAAAGACTATTTAAAAGCCGTATTTAATGGCAGTCTTCAAGTGCGAGTTAATCCCGATCAAGATAGTGTTCGTAATGCCGCTATGTTACTTGGGGCGGGAAAAAAAGGAGAACAAGAAATTGTTGTCGCCGAAGACGAAATTAAAAAGCGGGTTAATGATATTCTCGAGGGCCATTTACGGGATGCCGCTTCTCAAGCGAGTCTAGGGGAACTACAAGGCAGTGTAGAAACCGTCACTAACTATTTAAAATCGAAAGTAGAACCCGATTTAGCGCGTTATGGACTACAACTTTTAAATATTGCTATCACAAATATTGATGAGTTAAATCACTACAACCCAGATAATTATCTAGATATTCAAGCCGTCGTCACCCGAGAATCTATCGTTCAACAAAACAAAAAAGAACTAGAAAAAGTTCAAGAAGTAACTAAAACCGAAATTGCTCAATTAAAGTTATTAGAAACCCAAAAACAACTTGATGCTGAACGAGAACTGAAACAAAAACAATTAGAAAATACCCTCCAAATAGAACGAATGACCTCAGAAAACGAACGGGCAGTTCTAGAAGTTAAACAGACAGAAAGGGCAAAACAAGAAATCCTCAAAGTGATTAAAGAACAAGAAATAGAAGAAGGGTCGATTATTTCTCAACAACAACTGCGAGAGAAACATATTCAACAACAGCAAGTCATTCAAGAAGCAGAAATTGCCAAAGGCATTGCTATTAATCAGAAAAATCAACAACTTGCCGAAGCAGAAAAAGCGTTAATTGAGTCTCGAAAAGCTGTTGCCTTAGCCGAAACCGATAAAGAAACCGCGATTAAAATGGCTGAAGAAGACCGCTTAAAAGAACTAGCTAAAATTAAAGCCCAACAAGAAAAAGAAACCGCCCTAATTGCTAAACAAGGGGAATTAGAACAAAAACGACTCGCAGCCGAAAACCAAAAAACAATGGCTGTTCAAGAAGCAGAAGCCATTACCACTATAGCGGCGGCTGAACTCGAAAAAGCCCTTAAAGAAGCCGAAGGGGAAAAAGCTAAAATTGCGGCACAAAATACCTTATCCATTAAAGCGCTGACGATTCAACTCGCTGATCAACACATGGATACGTTAATTGCTACTCTACCTCAAGTGATGAAAGCCTTAGCGCCTCAGCCGGGAGTTTTGGGGAATAATCCGATTATTTTAGCAGGAGGACAGGGTGATAATAACGGTGATCCGACTAAAATTTTATTAGCCACCAGTGGGTTAACCTTGCTCACTAAACTTTTACAAAGTCCTATGATGACTAATTTGGGTAAGCAGCTAGTTCAAGGATTAAATGATAGTGGACAGGTGGATCTCAGTAGTATAGTAGAGTCGGTGACACAAAACCCGCAAACTATTGAGCAAATTTCCCAAAAAGAAGCTCAGGTTACTCAGTCGGTTCATAAAACCACTACGACTTATAAAACTAGCAGTTAAGGTTGCTGTTTAATCTTGTGCGGCCCGATGTAGGTGTAGAAAAAGCGGTTAAACAAAATTTGGCTGTATAGTTCATCAGCTAAGGCTTTGAGAGGCATCGAGATAGAAAAGTCGGGCCACTCCATTGAATCTTTATGAGGGATTGAAACCTTCTTACTAGAAAACAATGACTTTAAAATATACAGAAGTTTTTGTTGCATTAGCCGCCAGTAATTTTGAAACATTAGTTAACTTCTATAGCAACTTATTAAACCAAAAACCCAATCCATACCTGCCCAATAATTATGCTGAATTTAGGCTAAGCGGTCTAAAACTCGGAATATTTTCTCCTAAAAAAAGTCATCAGTCCGAATTTTATCACTCTGCCAAAACTCGGATGAGCTTATGTTTTGAAGTAGAAGATTTAGAAGCCGCCATTAATCATTTAACCCAGATGGGATATCCGCCGCCAGGAGAAATAATCATCGAAAATCACGGGCGAGAAATTTATGCTTATGATGCCGAAGACAACCGCTTAATATTACATCAAACAAACAGTTAAGTGAACAACCCACAGCGAATCAAAGATTACGCTGTGGGCTTCTTCCATACCCAGAAACAAGCGGAACAGTGGATTTTTTACGTCCACCGCTACGTCTTACAGTTTGGCGATAGGCTTTGCCCCCCGTTCCAGAGGTCAAGATTCGTAGTCCCTCATCTCTGAGGTTAATAGCTGCATTAACGTCCCTGTCGTGAGTTGTTTGGCAGTTTTCACAAGTCCATGCCCTAATATCAAGAGGTAAACTATCTACTTGATTTAAGCAGACATGGCAAGTTTTAGAACTAGGAAAAAACCTATCTACTTCTTGATAAACTTTTCCTTCTTGTTCTGCCTTATATTTAAGCATCGTCATAAACATTCCCCAACCGACTTGATGGATTGCTTTAGATAGTTTATGATTCTGCATCATATTTTTTACAGCTAGATTTTCTACAATAATGACTTGGTTTTCGTTAACTATTCTACGTGATAGCTTATGCAGAAAATCTTCACGACAGTTCGTTATTTTTCTATGAACTTTAGCAACTTTTAATCTAGACTTGTTACGATTAATAGAACCTTTTTGTTTTCTAGATAACTGTTGCTGTTTAATTTTTAAATTCTTTTCATGTTTTTTCCCAAATCTAGGGTTATCAAACTTAGATCCTTCGCTTGTTATACAAAAATGGGTCAACCCTAAATCAATACCAATTGCCTTTCCTTCTGTAGATGATAATGGTTTCTCTTTGCCCTCACGCAGTGGCGCGGAGCGCTCTTCAAACAAGACGGCAGCAAAATATTGCTGAGAACGGTTTTTTGAAATAGTTACAGTCTTAATCTTTCCTTTAATAGGTCTATGAATAACTGCTTTGACTTTTCCTATTTTAGGAACTTCCAAATAATTATCAAAGATCTTAACGTTATGAGGGTATTGAATGGATTGTTTACCATGTTTTGACTTAAATCTTGGATACTTGGCTCGTTTCTCAAAGAAGTTAGTAAAAGCAACTCCTAGATTAAGACAGACTTGTTGCAAACAAGCAGAATAAGCCAAAGACAACCACTCATACTCTTTTTTAAGTTTTGGGATGATCTTTTTGACATCATATCCCGATAATCCTTTCCCCGTCTCTTTATATGTTTGATTCATCAAGTTAAGGCAATGATTCCATAGCCAGCGACAATTACCGAAAGATTGCTCCAACGATTGTTGCTGGTCTGTATCTGGTTGCCCTAAGCCAGATATGTCACCATTCTAGCTCGGCTTCAGAACGTAGCATGAGACTTTCACCTCACTACGCTCCTCTCTCTAATGGCTCTTTGTCATGAGTACCAGTTATATCCTGTGCAGTTTTCAGGTCGTGGCAATGTCGATGGAGTAGCTGCTTATTATCTTTTGAGTTTTTACCCCCTTTAAACTTGGGGATAATGTGGTCGGTTTCTATTAAATCTCCTTCTTGGAAGTGTAATCCACATTCAGCACATCGTCCTTTCTGTTTTTTCAATAGATAGGCTTTTTCGGCTGGCATTTCTGGGTGTGACCCCATTCGACTACTCCAGTAGATTAAATCCCCATCGTATGGACTTCTATTACCTTTACTCCCCCTTTTAACCAGGCTTTGATTTGTCGTCTTAGCTTGGGGTAAGTGTGGAGTTTTGCCAACAATTTTTGGTGGTTAATTTTATCGAAGCATTTTGATATATCCGCATCAAGCACATATTTAGGCTTTTTATTGATGCTTATGTATATTGCTCCGACTGCGTCATGGGCTGAACGACCTGGGCGGAATCCATAAGAGTTTGGCTCAAACACTGCCTCCCATTCAGGCTCTAGGGCGAGTTTAACTAAAGCTTGTAAGGCTCTGTCTTTCATCACCGGTATCCCTAGAGGTCTTTTTTCATCCGTTCCAGGTTTCGGAATCCATATTCTACGAGTTGGTTTTGATTTGTTGCCAATTTTTAATTCCTTAGCAAGTGCCATTCTTTGAGATGGGGTTAATGATTTAACTCCGTCAATTCCTGCGGTTTTCTTGCCAGTATTATCTTGACTAACTCGTCTTACTGCTAATAATTTAGCTGACCAACTTTTTAGGAGTAGCCTTTGTAATTTGTGGATTAATTTGACATTACCCTGTTGACTGGCTTTGTATATTCGTTTTTGAAGTTTAAAGACACATCTTTCGGCTTTTCGCCAATTAATGTCCTTCCATTCATACATCGGTTTTAACACCGTGTTCATAACTTTTACGCTTCTACTAGCAACTATACATTCCATTAGACAGTGTGTACGTCAGCTTATCCTTATTGTTATTTAAGGCTTTGGCTTCTTAGACAATCCTTCCCTCTATATACCTTGCGCTGGTTACTTCTCAAGTTTCGACCTTTTCTTGAGAGGTCTATAGGGGTTATTTCGTTCCCAATAACCGTATTTCTAACCTTAGTGTCTTCCTCTATACCGAGACTTTGTAGATGTTCCTGATTAAGCTATATCTTCTTTCAGTACCTTAGTCTTTTGACTTTTGTCTCCAGCCAATAATCTGCGTAGGCTGGTTGTAAGTAACGATACTTCTATCGGAAGTTCTTATTCATACACATAGTTAGATTCTAGACGGGATTTAAGGTCAGATTCCTTATTACCGCCGTTTAACCCCGCTTTTCCCATTTTGATGACCATTCTTCATAGGAAGGGGTTATGCTGTCACTCCAACATCTAGAGGGATGGGCTTTCACCATCACGGTTATTAAGTTGTTAAGGTTTATCACCTTACCCTACCCACGTCTGTTAGACTTTTGGTAAGAACGAATCGCACGATATAACCTTACTTTGACAACTCTTAACATATTTAGAGTAAACATGGATTTACCATAAAAGAGTATAGCATATAGTTTTTGGTTTGTGTCACAATTATGCTCCGCGATTCATGAGGGGCTG
The DNA here is from genome assembly GCF_000147335.1 of Gloeothece verrucosa PCC 7822. Taxonomy (NCBI): domain Bacteria; kingdom Bacillati; phylum Cyanobacteriota; class Cyanophyceae; order Chroococcales; family Aphanothecaceae; genus Gloeothece; species Gloeothece verrucosa. The sequence goes on along the minus strand of NC_014501.1, from coordinate 1,637,224 downwards.
CGGGGCGAATTACTTCGCCCCTTTAAAAGCCCCGTCTCACGGTGATTTGTGGGTATTTTTATCGAAAATTCACCTTTTAGCTTCTCGCAGGAGAAGCTAAATTTTATTCATCCCTGGCATTATTGCCCTCCAACTTATCCCAAACAGCTTGTAACAACTGTTCCAGACCAATTCTAGCCACCCCAGAAATCATAAAAACAGGGTCTTGTGTTAGCTGTGCTAAATCATCCTTAACCCTGAGTGCTACAGATTCATCAATAGCATCTAACTTATTAAGTCCGATAATTTGGGGACGATCAATTAAACCTCGCCCATAAGCGGCTAACTCTTGTTGAATAATTTGATAATCATTAATGGGATCATCTGCCGTCAGATCCACCAAATGTAACAGTAATCGAGTACGCTCAATATGACGAAGGAAATCATAACCCAATCCTACCCCCTCATGCGCTCCCTCAATTAACCCCGGAATATCAGCAAAAACCGTACCATCTCCCGTTGGTTTGCGAACAACTCCTAAATTGGGGACTAAAGTTGTAAAAGGATAATCAGCAATTTTCGGACGAGCAGAAGAAACCGCAGAAATTAGCGTTGATTTTCCCGCATTAGGTAAGCCAATAATGCCCACTTGGGCCAGTAACTTTAACTCTAGACGGATGTGGCGATGTTCTCCCTCTAAACCCGGTAACGCATATTCTGGCGCACGATTTTGATTACTTAAAAAATGTTGATTTCCTAAGCCGCCCTTACCGCCTTTAGCTATACACAACTTTTGCTCTTTGTCAACTAAATCTCCTAAAATTTCTTCAGTCTCAGCATCATAAACCATAGTACCAAGCGGCACTTGAATAAGCCGATCCTGGCCATTTGCGCCTGTACGGTTACTCGGTCCGCCGCGTTTACCGTCATCAGCTTTAAAATGACGACTATATTTAAAATCTAAAAGGGTTTGGAGATGTTCAACCGCCACTAAAATAACGGAACCTCCCCGCCCCCCATTTCCTCCCGAAGGACCGCCGGCAGGTACATATTTCTCCCGGCGAAAGGCGACTATTCCATCGCCTCCCTTTCCTCCTTCGACTTCAATTTCGGCTTGATCAATAAATTGCATGATTTGCTAATAAAAAAGAGTGTTCTCCTGTAAGAAGAATGTTAGATATAAGGCGTGATATCCTCCTTACAGTCATCGGCCAGGTAAGACAAAGCGCGAAAACGAAGACCCACTAACTGATCATAAAGAGGATTCAGTTTACACATGGGGGGGATATGTACTATTTTATGGCCAAAAAGGGTAATGTCCCTTTCAAATGGACATTGAGGAGGAACCATTTTACAAATAAATCTCGCTAGGCGAGGGTCATGAATTTCCATCCCATCTAACCACTGTTTTAACGGGTTTAGGACATTAGGATGGGGTTGAGGTGGACTTACTAAAGAATGTTTAGCCGGAGGTTGTGAAGGATCGCTTACAGGTTCGGCCGGTTGGCAAAGGGTTTGTTCAAGAGACTCGAGGGCTTCAATTTTAAGCTCTAAAGCTTCGCTATATTGACGTAGAAGGTCCGCTTCTGTGGTAGAAAAAATTCCATCAGCGATCGCTACTAATACAGCAGTCCTCAAAAAGTTTTCAGCCGTATTTTTATCTTTACCTAATCCTGCAACTAATTCCTCTGGCGTAATCGATTCAAACAGAACAAACTCATCATCAAAAGTCAATTCATGAGTAATATCAGCGATCATTTCCTGCTCTTTAGGGTTATAATCCCCATCAGACCAGGCAATCGTTAATAAACCTCTTAACCATGTTGCAATTTGCTCGTTAGAGTAGGAAGGTTGAGCTACGCTAACCATAGATATCCCTAGCCATTTGACTACACATCTGTATATGATTCGATCTTATCGTTAATTGGTCAGTTAGTGATTGAGCGTTAAGTTTTGGCAATGATCGCAAGTAAATGACACCATTAATTAACAATGTCCATCCTCATGTCGGAATTTTAAGTTTTGTTAGTTTGTTTACAGACTTTAGTACCAAAATGATCACGAGTATTTTACCCCATGTGAGCTACATAGCTTGATCAGTAAGCCCTTTAACCTTTTTAGCCGCTAAAATTTGTTTAAGTCTCAATAACTGATAAGTCTTAACTAAAGTTGTGCCGCGTGTAATGCCGCCCCAATTAAACCCACTTTAGGATTGAGTACCAGATGAACCGGAATTTTTCTGAGTAATGAACTGACTCTTCCCTTATGTAAGAAAGCCTTCATAAAATTCCCCTGCTTCATCAGAGATAAATTTTTAGTCGTGATGCCCCCTGATACATATAACCCCCCGTAAGGCAGCAATTTTAAAGCTAAATTTCCCGCTTCTGCCCCATAAGCTTCTACAAATAACTTCATCGTCTGTTGACACAGATAATCGAGTTTTTCATGGGCGGCTTTAGAAATTTCTGCGGCTAGATCGATGGTTTTATGACTCTTTCCTAGTTCCCGTTCCCAAGTCTGATAAATCGGAGCAAAATAAGAAGATTCTTGGGACGGGTCTTGATGTCTAAGAAATTGATAAATGCTGACAATTCCTTGTCCTGACACAACTCTTTCTACAGATACCCGGTCAATATTAAGAGTTTCTAATAAATAACTCAGGAGTTGAAATTCTAAAGTGGAGCGAGGGGGAAAATCGGCATGAGAACCCTCACTCGAACAAACCCGGTAACTTCCATCAGACAGAGGAATTAAATAACCTTCTCCTAACCCTGTTCCTGCCCCGATAATAGCAATAGGCGCATTTTCGTCTGCCGGCACATCCTGCAAAGTCGATAGGTCATCTTTTGTCAGTCCTACTACTCCATAACCGATGGCGGCAAAGTCATTAATTAAGCTAACTTTCCCAATACTCAGTTCTCTAGCAAGGCGATCACTCGATAGTGACCAACTGAGGTTAGTCAGTTCTGAGGTATTATTTATCACTGGTCCAGCGATGCCAAAACACCCTTTTTCTATGGTTACTGCTGTATTAAGCTTATCAGTTGCCTCCTGAAGAAATAAACGTACAATGGGGACTAAATCGGGAAATTCTTGACTAGCATAACTGTTTTCCCATAGGGTTGTTTGTTTAGGCAACTGCTTAGGAGTCTCGGTTGGTTGTGAGTTGACTAATCTAAGAATGGTTTTGGTTCCGCCGATATCTCCGGCCAGTAAGATGGTCATAACCTTTAAAAATTGATAGGGAATGAATAGGGCTAAAGTTGCTTGATAATCCAGTTTTATAGCCCTTTGAATGTCTTGATATTTTTTATTATTACTGTGATAAGGGTAAAAAACTGGGTTTTATCTTACATTATTAGAGAACCTAATCCATAGACCAAGTTCCTTTAGGAAGATTGTTGTCAAGCACTCACCCTACAACCGAGTTAAAAACCCTAAACTGTGACGATTTTAGGCGTTATTAGTTGAAAAATATTGGGAACAATAAGTCTGTAGTTTTGTGAGTGATAAAACTCATGGATGAAGACCTTAATGTTTGTTTGTTCATTCAGCGCAGACCTTCACGAAAGTTTTCTCTTCCCGGAAAGGCCGCTCGTGAAATGGCAGAAGAACTCGTCATCTTGACTAATGGCGATCGCGCTCAAATACAAGCCATACTCAGTGATTTAGTTGGCCAATATCCTGATAAGTGTATTGATTGGTATATTGAACAGGCAGTCAATCAACTACAAAAACAACGAATGTAAGGTCAAGCTATTGACTTTTCAAGACTTGTGATGAAAAGAAAAGTTATTTAGATGGGCGTATTTTCTACGCCCTTACATTAATCAAATCGACTTTAATTTGAGTTAAAATTTTCGATTTGGGCTTGGCAAATAAGAGTCATTTTACCTGGAGATACTTTTAATTCTGTTAAATAAAGCTGCATACCTTCAAGTTCAAAATTGCTCAAATCCAAAAGGTCATGAGTCTGTTTAAGCAAAGCATCTGTTACTTCAGAAGAAAGATCTTCTCCTTTAGTATATTCGATATGATCCAATTTTACCTGTTGATGGTCACTACTAATATGAGGCTCTGCGGTAAAAGCAATTTCTCGATTTTCTCCCGTCTCTGGCCAAACAATTTGGGCTTCGAGAAAAATTTTATTATCTTCGGGTAAGCGGAATTCTATTTTTTGAGCATCTAGAGTGACCGGTTTACCATCCACAGTTATTTTTAAATTTTCTTGCAATTTCTGATGAAGATAATCAGAGTTAAAAGCCCGATTAATATCTACTTCTGTTAAAATTACTTGAGCTTTTGCTTCAGTAGGATGTGTTAACTCGATTTGACCAATAGCAAGTTTTAAGGGATTAATAGCAATAGAATCGGTTTCAAGCCGCATTTTCTCGACTCTTAAGTCTTCTTGCATGACCATACCTTTTCCTTGTATGGATACAGCATCAACTTGCCCTTGCATAGCTTTGAGGGGGTCAGTTTTAACGTCAACATTAATATCTTCCACCTCATCAAGTTGACTTTTAATGCCCATTTCTGCTACTTTACTTAATGCTTTTTCCCCTAAATCAGCATTATCTTGACTCATGAATGATTTTCTCCTTTTTCAAATCCTAAAAGCTGATCGTCTTAACTGTTTGATGCACTGTTTTTAAAGTCTCACAGGTAAATCGGAAATTCATCAGCCTTTTGAGGGAGCTAAAAAAAACAAAACTTAAAACTTTCTCTATATTTTTGTGTAGATAAAAGGACAACATCAATAATCTAGATATCATAGGAAAGAAATTATGATGAGGAAATGCCCATGACCACTGTAATCAATAATCTATCCCATCCCTCTGTTAATATTCCCTCTGGATATCTCAATATTATGGGTTATGTAGATGAATCACAAGTCAATGGACCTGGTTGTCGTGCAGTGGTTTGGGTTCAGGGATGCAAAAGAGAATGTCCAGGATGCTTTAATCCGGCTTCTTGGTCCTTTGAGATTAATCAATTAATTAGTGTAGAAGAACTTGCCCAAAAAATTATCAGTAACCCACGCAATGAGGGGGTAACTTTTTCTGGGGGTGAACCCTTTTGGCAAGCGGCTGCTTTGGCCGAATTAGCAAAAAGGGTTAAAGCCGCAGGTTTAAATGTTATGTCTTTTAGTGGATTAACTTTAAATGAATTACAATCTGAGTATGCTCCTCCAGCAGCCAAAGAATTATTAGCTCAACTAGATATTTTAATCGATGGTCCTTATGTAGAGTCTTTAGCGATTAATTCTCCTGAGTCTCCAGTTTCATCCCGCAATCAAAAAGTAAGAATTTTTAATCCAGCTTTTGAAGATAAAATTAGTTGGGCCAGCGATCAGATAGAAATTCATATTCTCAAAGATGGAAGCCGTATTATTACAGGTTTTCGAGGTCAACTGGGCATTAGTGATGACTAGATTAGATTGCTTGCCTAATTCTTTGAGCTATCTTTATTCATATTTTTTAAAGCTGATGAGAGATGAGTTAGACTGTAAAGCCCATAAATTCTCATCTCTCAGATTAATCAGTTATTTCATCAACAGATTTTCAGATTCTGTAAAAGTTGTTTTTAATTTGGATAACTCTTGATGAAACTGACTGATGTCTTCTTGTAATTCACTGACAACCTGACTAGCTTTTTGGGTTAGCTGAGGTTGTAGGAAAGCAGATGTTTTTGCCGCTCCATCGATATGAACTAATAAGTAAAGGGGAAATGTAATTGTCCCTGCTAAAAATAATCTTTTCAACATCTCACACCACACCCGGTAAATACATAAGTAGCAAGCTAGTTCTTGCCTATTTCATCATAACCCATTAAGTCTTAAATAGCCTCTTTGGTGTGACACTTATTGAGGTGTTTTTTCTTTTAAGTAAATAGGCATAATTAAAAGGGAAATAAAACCGCATCCAACGGTGGCGATTTTTGATTAGCTAGAATTTATTATCACTAAGAATTATTGATTTGATTTAAATATTAAATTTTATTTAAATTTAATATTTAATTAGAGATTTTGTTAATTAGATTACCTATCTCTAAACATTGACTGAAGACTTTTTTATGGTATTTTATTCCGTTTTTTTTAATTCCTGTTTCTCCATAGCTTTCTTCTAGACTAAATCCAGTCTTCATCCTCCTCATCAGAGTCTTCATTAAAATCTTCATTAAAATCTTGCTCTTGTTCTTCTCCTTCTATATATGGACTATCTAAAAGAGGTTGAACCGGGGTAGAAATGATCTCCGGTAAAATTTCCGAAGGCTTTTTCCCATCTATTTCTGTCACGATAATCTCATTACTTCTCAACCAGACTATTCTTCCTTTAACATCACAAGCAACCAGCATCATAACTTTATCTGAGTTATCACTGGTGAAAAGATCATTTAAAACTCTTGAAGGAAGGGAACTTTTGGATGCTCCCAAGCCTGCATTCAATAAAATATATTCGTTTCCTGAATCGAGATGTTTGATGATAACTGTCATGATTTAATTCGTCAGTAGTCAGTTGTTAATCGACGCTTATGTTCTATTTTTTACTCCTTACTTTTTGAAGTGCTAATTTTAATTATTGCTGTTGGGCACTATGAGTGCGAGGTGCTGTGGTAGCTGCGTTAACAGGAGGACTAAAAGTCGAGGTTTGACCGCTAGAATAAGCATAAGGTAAAGAGGTTTCTGCAATTAAAGCATCCAGATTGGCTTCTATCACAGATGAAGGTTGTTCCCCGATGCTTTCGGCAATTGCTTCTCCACGACCATTGAAATAGACAAACTCGGGAATTCCATCTACTCGATAACGTAGGATTTCAGGTAACCATTTACTGTTATCGACATTAAGCATAACAAAATTTACCTTTTCGGTATATTTCTTTTTAATGGCGGCCAGATCGTCTGCCATAGCCTGGCAGCTAGTACACCAGTCCGCATAAAATTCCGTTAAGGTGGGTTTTCCGTTGGTGAGGGCAACCTCTAACGGCGTAGCTTTTTGAGCTTGTGCTTCTAAAGACGTTGAGTTAGCCTGTGTTTGAAAACCGAGAAATATAGTCGCACTAAGGACAACGGCGACTATGGCGATTAAAGTATTTCTAATTCGAGTTGCGGCTGTTGCTGTTGACATTGATACACAAAGGTTAAAGAAGACAGTTGTTAACTACTTTAATAAAATTTTTGGGCATCTGCCCAGTAGTTAAGATTGCAGCCAGCCTTATTATTTTCCCAATTTTCCCCAGTTCGCAACATTCTGACTCAATTTTTTGAGTAAAAATACTTAATATTGAATGACTTCAAGTTAAATCTAGTCTTAAACTAAAAAAATTTTCCCCTGATGAGAGGTGGTCGGAGGGGATCAGGTGAAGGCAAAAGCTCAAAAGCTTGCTGGGAGGAGGTTACAAGAATTTCCCAAAAAAACTTGCCAAAGGGTTGACAACCCCTGTGCAATTGAGTATATTGGTAAATGCGCGGTTGAGAGAAACCACTCTGAACGCGCCCCGAACCTAGACAAAACAATAGTTTGAAAGCCTTAATAAGCCAAACCCTTGTTAAAAAAAATTATAAGTCTTGATGCCTAGTTTGTCTAGGAGCAAGACAAAAAAACAAGAAAAAACTTCTATAGGCTTTAAGTTTATAGAAGGAGCTAGAGAAAAAGAACATTCATGTTCACCATGGAGAGTTTGATCCTGGCTCAGGATGAACGCTGGCGGCGTGCCTAACACATGCAAGTCGAACGGGGTAGCAATACCTAGTGGCGGACGGGTGAGTAACGCGTGAGAATCTGCCTTGAGGATGGGGATAACAGTGGGAAACCAATGCTAATACCCAATAGGCTGAGAAGTGAAAGATTTATCGCCTGAAGAGGAGCTCGCGTCTGATTAGCTAGTTGGTGGGGTAAGAGCCTACCAAGGCGACGATCAGTAGCTGGTCTGAGAGGATGAGCAGCCACACTGGGACTGAGACACGGCCCAGACTCCTACGGGAGGCAGCAGTGGGGAATTTTCCGCAATGGGCGAAAGCCTGACGGAGCAACGCCGCGTGAGGGAGGAAGGCCTTTGGGTTGTAAACCTCTTTTCTTAGGGAAGAAGCAAGTGACGGTACTTAAGGAATCAGCATCGGCTAACTCCGTGCCAGCAGCCGCGGTAATACGGAGGATGCAAGCGTTATCCGGAATTATTGGGCGTAAAGCGTCCGCAGGTGGAATTTCAAGTCGGCTGTCAAAGCCCGTAGCTTAACTACGGTCAGGCAGTGGAAACTGAAAGACTAGAGGCCGGTAGGGGTAGCAGGAATTCCCAGTGTAGCGGTGAAATGCGTAGAGATTGGGAAGAACATCGGTGGCGAAAGCGTGCTACTGGGCCGGACCTGACACTGAGGGACGAAAGCTAGGGGAGCGAAAGGGATTAGATACCCCTGTAGTCCTAGCCGTAAACGATGGAGACTAGGCGTAGCTTGTATCGACCCGAGCTGTGCCGAAGCTAACGCGTTAAGTCTCCCGCCTGGGGAGTACGCACGCAAGTGTGAAACTCAAAGGAATTGACGGGGGCCCGCACAAGCGGTGGAGTATGTGGTTTAATTCGATGCAACGCGAAGAACCTTACCAGGGCTTGACATCTGTAGAACCTAGGGGAAACTCTGGGGTGCCTTCGGGAGCTACAAGACAGGTGGTGCATGGCTGTCGTCAGCTCGTGTCGTGAGATGTTGGGTTAAGTCCCGCAACGAGCGCAACCCTCGTTCTTAGTTGCCAGCATTAAGTTGGGCACTCTAGGAAGACTGCCGGTGACAAACCGGAGGAAGGTGGGGATGACGTCAAGTCAGCATGCCCCTTACGTCCTGGGCGACACACGTACTACAATGGTCGGGACAAAGGGCAGCAAACTCGCGAGAGTAAGCGAATCTCATCAAACCCGGCCTCAGTTCAGATTGCAGGCTGCAACTCGCCTGCATGAAGGAGGAATCGCTAGTAATCGCCGGTCAGCATACGGCGGTGAATTCGTTCCCGGGCCTTGTACACACCGCCCGTCACACCATGGGAGCTGGCCACGCCCGAAGTCGTTACCCTAACCCCTTGTGGGAGGGGGATGCCGAAGGCAGGGCTAGTGACTGGGGTGAAGTCGTAACAAGGTAGCCGTACCGGAAGGTGTGGCTGGATCACCTCCTTAAAGGGAGACCAATGATTAACTCAACTGGTAAATTCTATAACCGTTGAAGTTAAGGAAATCCCAAGGTCGGAACAAGGAAAAAGGTAGAGGCTTTCAAACTATAGTCGAGGTTGTGGGAATCGGGCTATTAGCTCAGGTGGTTAGAGCGCACCCCTGATAAGGGTGAGGTCCCTGGTTCAAGTCCAGGATGGCCCACCTGCCCCGAACTAAAAAGGACAGCAGCGACTTTTGAGCGACAAAAGCGAATGCTGGACTTGAAAAGTCCGGTCAACAGCACCTTGAAAACTGCATAAGAAAGAGAAAGAGTCAAAGAAACTAGAGAATCTGGTCAAGCTACCAAGAGCTAACGGCGGATACCTAGGCACACAGAGGCGAAGAAGGACGTGGCGACCCACGAAAGGCTTCGGGGAGTTGGAAGCAAGCAGTGATCCGAAGATATCCGAATGGGGCAACCCTAGAAACGGTCAGTTGAATCCATAGACTGAAACGAGCCAACCGGGCGAATTGAAACATCTTAGTAGTCCGAGGAAGAGAAAGCAAAAGCGATTCCCTAAGTAGCGGCGAGCGAAAGGGGACCAGCCCAAAC